>JABFSG010000058.1 GCA_013140715.1 Nitrospiraceae bacterium | reverse complement strand
AGCCCCCCATAGTTGTTGATCGTCCGGTCATGCGTGCGGTCGTACAACATCCCGGCGACGAGGAACAGGGCGCCGGTGGTGATCCCGTGATTGACCATTTGGAGGATGGCGCCCTCGACGCTTTGAGTGTTGAGCCCAAAAATACCCAGGGTGACGAACCCCATATGCGCGATGGAAGAATAGGCAATGAGTCGTTTGAAGTCCTGTTGCGCGAGGGCCATGGCGCCGCCGTACAAAATGGCCAGCACGGAGAGCCACTGGATGAGCGGGGCGAACGCCGCCGAGGCCTCGGGGAGGATGGGGAGACAGAACCGGAGCAACCCGTAGGCCCCCATCTTCAGCAGGAGCCCGGAAAGGATGACGCTGCCCGCGGTGGGCGCCTCCCCATGCGCGTCGGCGAGCCAGCCATGAACGAGGAGCATGGGCACCTTGATGCCAAACCCGAGAAACAGCGCCAGGAAGATCCAGAACTGGACCTTCGGCGCATACTCCACCTGCATCAGAGCCAGCATGTCGTATGTGCCCCCGACGTGGTGCAGGGCCAGAATCCCGGCGGGCAATAGTAGGCTCCCCGTAAAGTTGAACAAGAGGAACTTGATCGCCGCCTGGGTCCGCTGGGGGCCTCCCCAGAACGCAATCATGCAATACGTGGGAATCACCGTGATTTCCCAGAAGATAAAGAAGAGAAAGGCGTCCAGGGCGGTGAACACGCCCATCACGGCCCCTTCCGCCAGGAGGATGAGCATCATGAAGGCCTTCACGTTCGTGGCGATGCTGCGCCAGGAGCCCAGCACGCACAAGGGGGCGAGAAACGCAGTGAGCAGGACCAGCGGCAAGCTAATACCGTCCACACCCACCGCGTAGTGGATGCCCAAGGTCGGTATCTGCTCCACGCGGTCCACGAATTGCGGCCCGCCGGCCGTGTGGTCAAAGCTCGCCCACAGCCCCACCGCGAGCCCCAACGTGAGCAAGGTGACGCCGAGGGTCACCCAGCGAATGGCCTCGATATGGCGCCCGCCTGCGCGGACAGGGAGGAATCCAACGATCACCAGCCCGATGAGCGGGGTCAACACAATCCAACTGACCAGATGGGGGATCCCGAACAAGCTTGCAGGATTTTCCATGCTCACCCTAAGAAATAATGCTCTATCTGCTCGGCCAAAACCAGCAAGAGAATGACAAACACCAGAAGCCTCAGAAGAACAAACGTCACCAGAGGTTCATCGGACTTGTTGTGGGTAACGAATTTCGAGAGTCCCGTTGCCATTCTGAGCGATGCGGCGGCAAGCCCGTTGGCAGGCCGATCGATGATCCACACATCCACACCTTCCCATAGCGTGCGGGCCATACCGGCTGAGGCGCCGGCTGCTGCCATGTACGCCCGGTCGATCCCCCCATCGACAACTCTCCAGAGCCACGAGGCGACCCGTAAGGTAGGACGAACAATCAGGGTTGCGTATACTTCATCGAAGTACCCTCTGTTCAAAAGGAACACGTAGAATGTTTTTTTGCGCTCTGACCACCATGCCGAGGGATGGGCCGGAAAGATATGGAAATAGAACGCCGTGGCCCAGCCGGCTATCGCGACGCCGACGCCAGGAATAAGGCTCGCGGGGGACCAGTCCGCAAGCGGAATCTTCGCCGAAGCAGCGGTTGCCCCTGGGAGTGCCGGAAAGATGAATTCGAGAAAGCCGCTCCAGATCAGAATGCGGAACACGGCGAGTCCTGCCGTGATGGGAATGAGTCCCAGGAGCAGCGATGCCGAAAACAGTTGCGGCCGCATCATCCCCGGTCGAAATCCCTCGGACCAGTCGACGCGACCGGATGGCGTGAAGATGTCCATGGTCCCCTGGAACAGATAGAACGCTGTGAAAAACACGGTTGCTAGCCCCAAGATCCAGAAGACAACGCGTGCCTGGGCGAGGTGCGACATGACCCACAACTGTTCATAGGGCCCCCAGAAAATGATGATCGGAGGAATCAACGCCATGATAAGGGCGCCGACGTACAGGGGGACCTGTTGTCGTGAAACGCGTGTTCGTGATGGGCCCTCATGTTCGGCCTGTTCGCCATGGTGGGTTCCCCCGAGATTGTGAAGGGCGCTGCCTGCGGAAAGAAACAGGAAACTCTTCATGGCGCCATGGGTGAGGAGGTGAAAGATTGCGGCGCCATATGCGCCGACTCCGCAGGCCAGAACCATGAACCCAAGTTGGCTGATCGTCGAGTAAGCCAGAATGCGCTTGATGTCGAATGCGGTGAGGGCTACCACGGCGGCAAAGAGGGCGGTCACGCCGCCGATGATCGCCACCACGGTCATGATGGTCGGGGCCAGAACATACAGCGGCCCCATGCGGATCAGGAGGTACACGCCCGCGTTGACCATGGTCGCGGCGTGGATCAGCGCGGAGACCGGGGTCGGGGCTTCCATCGCAAATGGGAGCCAGACGTGGAGGGGAATCTGCGCGGACTTGCCGATCGGGCCCATGAACAACAGCAACGCAATCACGGGGAGGATGGGGGCCTGCCACTCAAGACCGAGCCATCCAAGGAGGTTCACTGTCTGATCGGCGTAGTTTGGCGCAGCCGACAAGATCGCCTGGATGTCGAGTGTGCCGAAGGTGGCCCACGTCAGGTAGATTCCGAATGCGAGGCCAATATCCGCCACCCCATTCACGAGAAAAGCTTTCGTCGCGGCGTCGCAGGCCGACGGACGGCGTGACCAATGGGAAATCAGCAGGTACGAGCACAACCCCATGATTTCCCAGAACATGAATAACATAAACAGATTCGCGCCCATGACCAGCATGACCATGGCAGAGGTAAAGAGTGCGATCAGTGCGAAGAAGCGTGCGTAGCGCGGGTCCGCCTGCATGTATCGGCTGGAAAAGACATGGACCAGGCTGCTGACCCCCGTGACGAGGAACAGCAGCAGCACCGTGATCGCGTCGACGTAGAGACCTGCTTCGACGGTCAGACTGCCTGATTTGATAATGGTATACAACGGGATCGACCTGGCTCCGTTTTGGTACACGTCGACACAGGCAAGGACCGAGAGGATGAAAGAGGCGAAGACCGCCGGGATTGCCAGCCGATGGCTCGCCTCGCCGACCCACCGGCTGCCCAGCGCGATGATCAGGAAGGCGGCAAAAGGAAGGGCCGGGATCAGAATATAGGCCGTGTTCATCATCATGATATCGGTGATGAAATCGCCTTCCAGGTTCCTCCTGGCTGATACTCCGAAAACTCTCCCGTGGTGGGATGGCAGGAGACGAGATAGATCCACTGATTGTTGAAAAAATTCTGAAGCACCACATGGCGGGAAATGGTTTGGGAAATTCTTCCCGGGTCCGCCTCGATCACGGTGAGCAGACGAAGCGGCTCATGAAACCGGCGAGTGCCCGTGGTCAGGGCTTGAAAAGGAAACCCTGTTTGCAGATCGCTGTGCCTCCCAAGCATCACGCCGACTCCGCTGACGACGTTGTGCAAGACTTTGGTCCCGCTCCCGTAGGCCCAGCTGTCCGTCGCGGAGAAATAATATTGAAAATTGATCATTTGGCACACGACCAGCGGGGCGGTCATGATGGCCTCCAGCGCCCTGCCTGTTTCGTCCTGAGGCTGGTCGTAATTGTGGAGAAAGGCCCGACCGTCAAGCTTGAGGCCTCGTGTCAGCGACCGGCGACCAATAATAAACGCCGCATTGCTGGAGAGTCCCCATTCCGGTCGGACTTGTGCCCAGTCACGGCTGACTTGCCCTACATGGCGGGCGGCAGCCAGTGGCGAGGGCCGGCTGGGAGCCCCCGGCAATCGACCAACGCGCTCGTGAGCGTTCAGGAATCTTGCCGCTTCCAGGTCATGTTGCAACTGGAGCACCTCCGGACGGTACGTCTCGGGCAATTCTTCCAGATCGAATAAGGTGACGTGGTCCGTAGTCGTATTGTGCTCACCGGCTATAAACCACGTGTCCTCTGGAATCTCGATTCCCACGTTCCGTAGCTCCTGGCGGACATTCGCCCTATTGGCCAAGGCTGCCAAGACCCTGGCATTGGGTCCACCAGGATTCCCTCCGCACGCCCCGCAGTGGTACGCGGATGCGTACGGGTTGTTCTCTGTGGTGCTCCCATGGGCGCAGAGCAGTACCAGCCGCGCGAAACCTCTGGTCAGGCTCATGACACGGAGCGCGTTTTCGACCACCGCTGATTTTTCTGCCAGGGAGAACCTGCGCGCAGTGAAGCGTTCGATCGACTCATGGTGGTTGTGGGCATTGAGCCCGTACTGGTATCGGAGTTCCTCCAGAACGGCATGCTCTTGCTCTACGGAAAGACCGAGCCGCTCGGACGCTTTGGTCTGTCGCATCGCGTGACTGCGATCCTCCGGCTCCCGAAGGGCGGCGAGCCGGAATTCTTCGAGTACCTCCTGCGAGAGGTTTACCGCGTCGTTCCGACGGTCGAGCCACTGCTTGAGCACCTCGGCGATGCAAGTCCGCTCGTTGCCGGCAATGAAGGCGTCACGCTCCCGTTCAGGGAATTTCTCCACCGGGATTCGAGTTGAGATAGGTGGGGTGAGCCAGTGACGCAACCCCGTGCGCACAGGCTCATAGGCCTTCAAGAACACGGTCTTTCCCAGCATCGCCAGTCCGAACACAAACCCGAACAGGTCGAACGTGAGATAGGAACTGGCGGGGTTTGCCTTGACCTGGTGAAACAGGTGCCGGCCGAACTGGTTCCAGCGGTCTCCAAGCCTGTGGCGTTGGACCACGGGGTTATGAGCCCACCGCGGTTTCTCCTTCACCACATATTTTGGCTTGATCAGCACAGGACAGAGTAGGAGATCTTCCTCCCGATCGAGTATTCGGTAGTCGATCGGCGTGCCGAAGAATCCAGCGAATCCGAGCGTATCGTACTCGCCCTGGGCTTCCAGATGACGGCGGAAAGGCTTGGAGCGGGCATCGATACAGAACACGGCTTGCGCTTGGGGTCTCGGACGCTCGTTACTTGTGTAGTCTGCGGATCTCTGCCTCTCACTTACCAGCTTCGTAATCAGCGAGTTTCGATATTCTTTCTCGTAGGCCTCGTGCCACACAGGACGGAGCGCGTCAGAAGGGAACCGATCGAGCCAGGACAGCAACGACCTGGCATCCGCTGGTGGCAGGTGTTGAAGATCCTCCGGGCGAAACTCGAGGAATTGTGCCATATGGAAGAGGCGCCAGACGTCCCGGCAGACAGTTTCCGTGTACGCGTCGTGCGCGTGGGCATGGGAGTCGACGTCCTCCAGATCATGGGATCGTGCGCGTTCGAGGAGATCGGGAAGTGCCGGGTTGATGCTCAACGTGCTCCGACAGACTTTCTCGGTCAGCTCAGCCTCGTAAAACACGCGCAGGGACAGGTATTCCAGCGGATCGATTGGGTGACGGCCCTGTTCAGGATAATCCGGGTTCTTGTCTCGCCAGCGAATATAGCCGGCCCAGCCTGGCAACTGGCTGAGGTGCCGACGCAGGTAATCTTCCCGTTGCCGGTCGGGGACCTGCAAGCGGTGAAGGCTCGCCGCGAGGGCGTCTTCAGGGCGGTCAGGGAGCGCTTCCACCCTTCGAGCCCAGTCGGAGATCCCGAGGGTCCATCGGGAAGCCTCGCGCGGCGCGAGATCCCGCCAGGCACGATAAAATCCGTGCGTGCGCGAGGGCATCGACCAATCCGCCATGCCTTCATCCACGAATGCGGCGCACCACTTGATCATATGTTCGTTGATCTCTCGTTTCAGATCAGAGCCGGTGAGATCGTCGATGATCTCGGCTGCGGTGCGGATGCGCTGCTGCGTCGGTCCATGCTCGGCGTGCACAGACCCTCCAGCCTTGGCCGTTGTGGGGGAATGCCCGTGGTTGCCAGTCGATCCATCTTCGGAGAGGTCGAGCGCCTTCAAGGCCCCGGACCACAGCGAACGGATGTAGACCGCTTCAGGGTCGCGCCCCGCCGCGTGCGATCTCAGCCGATCTTTGATGGACTGGGGAACATCAGGCCGGATACGGTGGGTGGCGTCTTCCTCCGTGAGTTGCCATGGCAATAATTTTGGGTCGAGCGGATCGATGCCGTACACAAAGTGGAATAGGAGGATCTCTTCAGGATGGAGACTCCGCTCACCGGCACGGACACTATCCTGCGATGCGAGCTCCGGCACCCGCGATCGCAGGGTGCTCAACAGCTCCTTCTCAGAAATCCGTCCCTCGGCGTAGCAGGCTCGGTACTCCGCAGTGGACAGATAGCCTTCTCCTCCAAGCACTTGCTTCGCTTGCGAGACAGCTTCATCAAAGGGCAAATGTTCGAACCCGATCAAGGGATTGCGATAGGCGAACGTCCGAAGCGGCCAGTTCGGAGGAATGACCTCGGCCGCCTGTGACACCAGGGCTCGAAGCTCCTCTCGCTCTGCCTCGTTCAGCGCAGGCTGGGAGGCGTCTCCCAATTGGGTGCCTACGCCGTGTTGTTCGGAAAATTGCTCAGTACGCACTGGTTTCCCCTTACTCTCAAACGGAGATCACACCTTGTGGCGGGTGGTGGAATTAATGCATCTGATTTCTGGACACGTGAGCTGTGGTATCCATACGCCGTAATGAAATCTACCCTCCAGCCCTGCATGGGGCGCAGCCGAAGGTGGAGGTTCCTGGTCCGAGGTAGAAAATCAGCCCTATTCGACTTAGATTGACAGCACCTCTTGAGAACCTCACGGCATAGATAGAGGCGGCGAGTCCTGCGAGAGAGAGGGTCAGGACAAAAAAGGACAAGAGCGGATCGAGCCGAACCGCAAAGGCAAGAAAGGGAATGGCCGAGCCAATCGAGGCCGTCAGCGGTTCAGAAGCCACCAGCCAGGTGATTCCCAATACGATACCGAAGACACTTGCTACACAAACGGAGACACTGCCCACTACTCCTTGTGTCTGCGGTTGTCGTAGGAAGCAGAATGGACGCACCATCCCGACTGCATAACTCGCGATGAGGGACAATAGGAAGAACATGAGCACGATGTTCACGCCTGATTAATACTGCCGAATAATTCATGTCGACATGACGCAGCGTGCCACCGAGGTACGGATGCCAGTTCACTTTCTCTTGTACACGCCAGGAGGAACGCCGCCGATTTCGAAGCGGTCGTCCTGATCCGCCAGTGCATAGTTAAGACTTTCCAACCGGGTTCAACGAAAGCATGCAGCGTTTGAAGTCCGATTCGCTAGGTCCCGCGACCGCCAGCATTATCATTTCTCGTTTTATCAGGTCGCCGGTCGGACTCAGGAAGGACATAAATTGTGTCGGCTTCTAGCATGCCATCGTGAATGACATGGTAGGTCACCTCTGCAAATTCATGTGTGTAAATTTCCGAGAAATCAATCTCTTGTATCCCACGCAGAACCTCGGTCTTCCTGCCGACACGGACACGAACTCGGAATACATCTTCGTGTAACAAGCTGGTCGTCACATTAATCCACCGAGTGCCTATGATATCTTCCTCAATTTTGTCGAGAGTGCCATAGACCGCCGCTATGTGAAGTTCTCTCTTACCGGTTGAATTGGCGGGACCGGTTGTTAGCTGCAGGCAGCGAACCACTCCTTCGCGAACCTTGAGATTCTTCGGATCGAACGCCAGAATCTCCGCCCAATAGGCCAAAGCCTCTTCCGGTTTATTCACCTGCTCCAACAAAGTTGCCAGCTCACTTCTGGTCGAGAAATCTGCGGGGCAGTCTGCCACAGTCTTTTGAAGCTCAGTGATCCGGTCAATCAATTCTTGATTGGAAAGATTGTTTTTGGGTAACCGTGGCTCACCAAAATTTTTGATTCTTGTCGGCATGGCACCACGGCAATGCATGAAGGATACCGCGGATAAAAGATCCTATGGTGATGGGTAGTAGTGAAAGAAATTGCGGGCTTATTGTGTAGCTTTAAAAAAAAGTGATGAACCAATCGTCTCGTGATGTGAAAATTGCAGATCTGGCCTCAATGCTGAAAGGAAAGAGTGCACGTTTTGCAGAACGAGAAATGATCTCGTGTTGTGGGCCTAATCCAGAACGCATAGTGATGCAAGATTTTATAGTCAGGTCGGTATGGATATGTCGAGGCGTTAGAAACCGTATGATGGGTGGTAACTTCTAATGCCGTAATCTTTACTTTTTATGACAGTGGAGTGTCCAGCGGCTGCTGTATAGCAACTTGGCTGCTTGTTCTCGATGGTTGGTGACTTCCGCTGACGTGTGCCGGATGTTTCGCGCTCAACTGTCGCAAGGACAAGGCTAAGGCAACGACCATCAGGCGTGCCTCTTTTTTGCTGGAGGGGTTCATCCCACTTTGCTGTGAATGATGCCGTTCGCCAGTTGCACAATGGATTCCATACAGCAGACCCACGGCATTGAGGATGTCAGGATGAATGATCCTACCGACTTACGATCCTCCTGAGAAACTGCCATGAACCGGATTGACTCCCATCACCGCATCATGCAGGAAATGCAGGCTTTGATTTGATGCTGATGATTTGGAGGTTTTGCGTCTTGCACAATATGAGCAGAATTACACAGGCGATCACTAGCAGTTGGCTGCTTAATTGTGCCCCTTACGATGAATAGGGGCTTGTAATACCTCGATGATCGAAGCGAGCGCTCAATTCCATTTCATGAATGTGAAACAGATACAGGTTTACGCTGTTTCTGAGTTAGTAAATTGATCCGATCCCGGTCTCTCGCAGATCGTCATGGCCGCAAGATTTGCAGATCGTGGGTCCTTCCAGCCGGGCAGACTTAGGGCTTCGGCAAACTCAACAATCATCCGCGCCGATGAACGCAAGGGGAGAGAAGGGCAAGGGGTCATACGACGGAGGGTCGAATGGAACATTTGCTTAGTCTCGAATACCGTACTCTTTAATTTTATATTGAAGAGTCCGGGGACTGATACCCAGCAATTTTGCAGCTTTCCCTCGATGGGTCGTGATTTGTATTAACGTTCGTTGAATCATCTCTCGCTCTAGCTGATCCAGAGATGTTCCCAGAGTCACTACCATCGTACGCGTGTCCTCCTTGCGAGCATGGATTTCCTCCGGCAAATGCTCCGGCTCGATGATCGAATCTTTCACCGTCACCACCAACCGCTCCATGAGGTTCCGGAGCTGGCGAATGTTTCCGGGCCAGGCGTAGAGTCGCAGCTGCTTCATGGCATCTACGGAGACATCTTTCGGATCACGACGGTGTCGCGCCGTAAACTCACTGAGAAATCGTTCAGCCAAAAGCGGAATGTCGTCCCTCCGCTCGCGGAGCGGAGGGACGCAAATGGACACGACATTGAGCCGGTAGTACAGGTCTTCCCGAAAGTCTCCCTCTTTGACCGCTTCTTCCAGATTACGGTTGGTGGCGGCAATGATCCTGACATCAACTTTGAGCAGCTTTGTGCCGCCCAGGCGTCGGAATTCCTTTGTCTCCAACACGCGCAAAAAATCAACTTGTGACTTAAGGGATAGCTCCCCCACCTCATCCAGCAACAGCGTCCCGCCGTCGGCAAGCTCGAACCGCCCCATCTTGGTTGTCATGGCGCCGGTAAATGCGCCTCTTTCATAACCGAACAATTCGCTTTCGAATAGGTCGTCCGGCAGAGCTCCGCAATTCATGGTAATGAACGGGCCGTCGGCTCTGGGACTCATATGATGAATTGCCCGAGAGATGAGTTCCTTTCCGGTCCCACTCTCACCCGTGAGCAACACCGTGACATCGGTATTCGCGACATTCTCCACCAGGCTATAAACCCGCTGCATCGACTCGCTCGTGCCGATCATTTGATCGAAGCGCGTCCTGGTTTCGAGTTGATCTCGAAGCTGTTTGTTCTCGGTCGTTAACGCATGTCGCTCCAACGCCTTCTCGACGATGATAGAAAATCGCTCTCGATCAATGGGTTTCACAAGATAGTCATAGGCTCCACAGCGCATCGCCTCGACGGCCGTATCGATGGATCCGTAGGCAGTCATCACTACAATTTCCGTATCCGGCCAGGTTCGTTTCAGATGCCGCAGAAACTCCATACCTCTGATCCCCGGCATCCGGAGGTCGGTGAAGACTAATTGGAAGGGGGCTGCTTCCAGTTGGGTCAACCCCTCCTCGGCCGTGGCCACTCCGCGCACTTGATGCCCCTTCTCCTCGAGCATCGTAACCAGCGCGCCCCGGATATTAACCTCGTCATCTACAATGAGAATATGCGCAGGGGACTTCATGAGGGCACCGCCAATGGCTGTGCCATTTCTACTATGATAGGGAAGGTGATCACCACGGTGGCGCCGATCCCCGGCCTACTGGATAGCTCGATGATTCCACCATGATCTTCCATGATGCGTTACCCCTTCTGTATGCGGTTCAGAAAGCGGCTAATACGTATCTAGTTCGTTCTCAGGCGCCAGCGCGTCTTTTGAATGTCGACTGTCCTGGATGAGATTGCGGCACCTTCGTTAAAGCAATGCCGATGCCATGTTTTGTACCACCCCTCTTGATTTGTATGCCTTTGAATTTAAGCAGAAGGCAACCTTTGTGGAAGCTTTCAGGTTAGGGCATAGCCCAGCATCGAACTGGTGCCTAATATCTTTTTCTGCAAAAATTGCAGGCCATAAATCGTGCAGGATAGTCGCGCGAGGGAGGTTCACGTCCAGATATCAAGCACGCGGTGGGCGATGGAATCGAGGCCACAGTCTGGATTGAACTGGGCCGGGCTATCGTCACTAGCGTGGCCAGCGGTCGCCGAGAGAACAAGGGGCACTGACGTTGGCCCCGTTTGGAGGCAGTTCTTAACCGGAGCAGACGGCTTCTTCGGCGGTCTGTAGGGCCTGACGTTGTCCAATCAACTCGCTCGGTGTCAGGTGGCCGAGCGAGCTGTGTGGGCGGCGGTGATTATAGTCGAGCCGCCAGGTTTCGATGATGTGTTGGGCCTTGGTGAGCGAGTTGAACTGATGCACGTTCAAACATTCATCTCGTAGTCGGCCGTTACACGATTCAATGAAGGCGTTCTCTACCGGTTTGCCGGGCCGAATGAAGTCGAGTTGCACGCTCCGCCGATCGGCCCAATCTTCGAGCGCCCGTGATTGGAATTCCGTCCCGTGATCCACCGTAATGGAGTGGGGACCTGGCGTCCCGTTCAAGGCTCGATCAAGGACCTGGCCGACCATCTCACCCGACATCCGAAATCCCACCTCTAGTAACGGACTATGCCGACTCCAGGTATCCACGACCGTCAAGATCCGAAACGGCCGGCCATCGGCCAGGGTATCCTGCACGAAATCCATGCTCCAGCGCTCCGTCGGTCCTACCGGTACCGGAGCCAGTCCTCGGTGCAGCGCGATGTGTTTGCATCGCCGCACCCGCGGCGATACCAGGAGGCTCGGCCGAATTGCGCCAACCGACAGGCCCGCAGGCAACTGACCTGAAACGTCTCGTGAAACCAGGCGGCCAGTTTTCGACGGCGTGCGGGCCTCAGACTTTTTTCGCAAGGCCTCCGATAGCCTAGGCTTGTCGAGAGAGAGGTCGGCCACGAGCCGTTTGAGCCGGCTATTTTCTTCTTCCACCTGTCGGAGGCGCCGCAACTCGCTCACGCCCAGATGCACGTACTTCTTCTTCCAGGCTAGAACGTGGCGTCACTCACCCCGAGCTGTCGGCAGAGGTCACCGACGGGGGTGCCAGATTCGGCTTGGCGGATGGCATACACGATCTGTTCCTCGGAGAATTTCGACCGCTTCATGGGTCCGCTCCTTTCGTACGGGACTGCCGAAGCCGTCAGTGTACGTTAGTTTCAACCTGCCGTCGTTTTCCGGGGAGACGTCAGGAGAACACCAGCGAGAAGGGTCTCTTCTTCTCAACAACTTTCTCCCGCCCATTCAAGGATCAGTACAGGGCGTGGCGCAATTGGATTTTGTTCGGTCTCAATGACATGAGGCGTTGCTCACTGTCGCGCATGAGGCCAAGAAGTGGATCGCGGCTCATGTCATGAAGCGCTGAGCGTCTTCACTGGGAAGCCTTCGGTACTCCGGGGCTTCCATTCATTTCGAAAGCGCTGTGAACGGAAGAGGTAGAAGAATTACTGCGTGGCTGGTCGCGAGGAGGATCTAGACTGTTCTGTCATCAGGCCGACACGAGTGCTTCCCTGCTTTGCTCGATGTGCCTCCTGACTTTACCCGTAAGAGCTCGTTTGGCAAGACGCAGCTCATAGGTTTTCTGTAGATTCATCCAGAATTCAGCAGTCGTGTTGAAAAACGCCGCGAGGCGTACGGCGGTATCGCCTGTAATGCCACGCTGTCCCTTGATGATCGCCGTGATCCGGTTGGCCGGTACGTCGATTGCCTTGGCGAGCACATTGGCATTGATGGGAGGGGCTGAAGGCTTCATAAACTCCTCCAGCAGGATTTCTCCCGGATGAACCGGCCGCATGCCATTCTTCATCATGAAGCAGCTCCAATCACGATACGACCACCGCTCGTGATCGTTTCGATAGCTTCGCTCGAACCGTGCCGAACCGCTGTCCACGAGGCGCCTTCTTCACCGTGACTTCCACATCCTGACCGAGCAACGAGAGAAAATGCACCAATCGTTCGACGGAGAACCCGGCCATCTGTCCCGCGAGGAGCTTGGACACTTTGGCCTGATCGATACCAAGTCGTGAGGCGGCCTCGATCTGCTTCCACCCTTGGCCCCGGATCGTGTCTTGAAGGGCTTGAAGCAAACTGCTTTTGAGAAGGAGTTCGGCGGATCGTTCTTCCGAAAACCCCAGATCCCGAAAGATATTCCCGCTACCTTTGGTTACGGTCACACGTTTCATAGTCCTTCCTCCCTTCTCCCTCTGAGGAGATCGGCATAGCGACTCTTCTCAAGTTCGAGGTCAGCCCTCGCTGCTTTCTGTGAACGTTTCTCAAACGCATGCAGGACGTACACCGCCTCTGCGAACTTGGCTACATAGAGGACTTGATACGCCCCGCTTTCATCGCGGACTCGGATTTCCTGCACGCAGGACCCACTGCCGGAATCGGCTTCCAATCATCCGGCTCTTTCCCCTTGTTGGACTTTGAACAACTGAAATCCAGCTGTTTCTTGAACGGTCTCCGGCAGCGCACGAAGATCCTCTCGGGATGATCCAACGAAATGAACCGGCTTCATTCAGGCACCATCGTATGCCATAATTGGCATATTTGCAAGACAAGGTTGGTGTTGATCAGTGGATCTCAAACACTGTGCTAAAACTCTGCAAAACAGACCGCAATCATCAGAATCAATCGA
Organism: Nitrospiraceae bacterium; assembly: GCA_013140715.1. GTDB lineage: Bacteria > Nitrospirota > Nitrospiria > Nitrospirales > Nitrospiraceae > Palsa-1315. Next base: position 41,475 of record JABFSG010000058.1, on the reverse strand, counting down.
ATCAGTAGAAACCGTTCAAGGCTTTGATTCGCTAAATAAAACGGGGAAACTGGGCTGCTGCCGGTTTCAAAGACACCGAGCTAGGTGTATCAATGAATGAGAGGGTAAGGTGTTATGAACCGATCTCAGGAACCAACATCATTGATCGCTTGGAACTAAGTTATGAACCGATGGCGAAACTGTTTACCGTGGTGATCGAGAGAACTTTCCAGATTCACGGGATGTGGTAGCGCGGCGAGAGGTTCTTTTTTCGATGCGCAAGTCGGATGGCGTCAGTGTTACACCTTCGATGTCTGTGGAAGTGGAAACGGTCATCTGAAACATCGTGCGGCGTTTCGCCGGGTCGAGAAGGTAGGGGTTGGTCTTGGTGAGTGACCGTTTCGGCTGGCGTGAGTATATCAAGGGCTGAGTCCATCGTATACCCTCTCTTCTCTCTTCATTTCATTTCTTTTCTCTGCTCAGGCCGAGAACCTCGGCGATCTGTGCGGCAATCCGTTTGATTCCGTCTCACTAGCCGATCTCTTCGGAGCCGGAAACCCCTTCGGTCCTGGGCTATCTGGTCTATCCGATTCCCCTGGGTCTGACGTTCAAGAGTAACGGACCCAACCAGACAGGCCAGATAGTCTAGAAAGACCAGCAAGGCTCTCCGTCTTGGCAACGATGGTTTTACCGCGAGCCTGTGGCAGGCCGATTACAGCTCATTTCCCATCCAGTCCATTGCGCGGCCTTTGCATCCCGCCTAAATTCGCCCTGGAGAATCGGCTCCGTGAGCGTGAGGCCGTCGCGGTCAAAGAAGGGTGGGAGGTTGTCGAGCGGTTTATCGATCAGGGCATCAGTGGCTCGAAAGGTCGAGAGGGTCGTCCGGCGTTCGATAGGTTGCGCAAGGGAATCGTGCAGCGGGATTTCGATCTCGTGGCTGCACGGTCAGTAGATCGCCTTGGCCGCAGCCTTCATGACCTCGTAGCCTTCCTCAACGAACTCCGCAGCAAACACACCAACCCGTATCTCCACAAGCAAGGTATCGACACCACCACCCGTTATGGTATCGCGATATGCGCCGGGGGATACGATGCTAGAGAGTCTGGAGAATGAGGCGAGAGAGGCGAAACTTGCCTGTGGGCCGACCCGCATCCCGTGCCGCCGTGGGAACGGCGAAAGCGAAGCAGGTGAGCGGTGTATTTCGGAGAGATCTAGTTCATTTCGCTCAGCGAACCAAGAGAACCAGCGCGATCAGATAACCAAGAGGGCAAGTCCAGGCTTGTTCGGAGTAGAATCGTGCCGCTGAGAGTACTTTCACATGGGAGACCGAGCAGATGCTTGTGACGCCGGAGTCCCATCGTCGGAATCAACGGCAGGCCCTAGTGGCTGTTGGTCTGGTGGCTGGGACGGCGGGAGTGTTAGGCTGGCTCTCTCCTCCTCTCTGGCTCCTGCTGGGACTCGGTCCATTCGCGTACTGGTGGGTGCGGCGGCGGTCCCTCAGACGAACGGCAGTGATGCAGCAGCCGTTTCCCGATCAGTGGGAGCAGATTCTTCGCACACACGTGGCGTTCTTCGATGCGCTTAACGAGGCGGAGAAAGCTCGCTTTCGACAACTGGTCAAAATCTTTCTCGACGAAGTCCGGATCACGGGCATTCGCACAGACGCGGACGACACGGTTCGGGTGCTTGTTGCGGCGAGCGCGGTGATTCCGATCTTTGGTTTCCACGACTGGGAATATCATCGATTGCATGAAGTGCTGATCTATCCGGACGCATTTGACGATGCCTATCAGAGCCGTGGTGGGCCCAACGAACACATTCTGGGGATGGTCGGCCTGCGCCATTTGAGCGGGGTGATGATTCTCTCCAAGCCCGCGCTCCTAGCGGGATTCGCCCATCCGTCAGGCACGCACAATGTGGGGGTGCATGAGTTTGCCCATCTGGTCGAGAAAGAAGCCAGCGAGTATGGGCTTCCTCCGGAAGTCCCCTGGATGGCAGTCCGGCAGTGGGTGCGATACGTGGCTCGGGAACTGACTCATCCGTCGAGGCGAGGCGCTCGCCTCAGCACGTATGCCTACACGAACGAACACGAGTTCTTCGCGGTGCTGGCCGAATATTTCTTCACGTCGCCCGAGTCATTAAAACGCCAGGATCCTACCTTGTATGCCCTGCTACGGAGCTTGTTTCACCAAGACACTGGATTGCTGTTCCCGTCGGTGCCCCGACATCGCCAGGGAATCGGCCGCAACGCGCTTTGCCCCTGCGGCAGCGGGAAAAAGTATAAACATTGTTGTCAGCCGAAGCCTGGATAGCGGGGTCACCATGTTTCAGTCCCCCCGCCTTGCGGTTTGATCGTCCCCCTCCTACAATACGCCTCCCTGCGAGGATCCCATGTCCTTCTCTACTCGTCCCCACCGTCGCTTCCCCTTTACAATGCGCTGTCACGTACAACGCTGGACTATTTCAGGGGCAAAGTACTGTGTGGAAACCCTCGTGTAATTGGCCCTGTTGAAAGGTAGATCTACGATGCGGCATTTCCTCTTCGCGGTCTTCGTGGTCGTGGCGTGTGCGACAGGTGCGGCAGCGGATTCCTACGAGGACGCAGTCTCTGCCGCTGATCGTGGTGACTATACACGGGCGGCGCAACTGCTCCGTCCCCTTGCTGAGCAGGGTAATGCTCTTGCGCAGTACAACCTTGGGGTGCTGTATCGCAAAGGCCGAGGTGTGCCGCAGGACGATGTTCAAGCACGACAGTGGTATGAAAAGTCGGCGGTACAGGGACAGGCCAAGGCGCAGTTCAACCTAGGGACGTTGTATTTTAACGGTGAGGGAGTCGCGAAAGACTATCAGCAAGCCTTGCGATGGTTCCGTCTGGCCGCAGATCAAGGAGAGGCTGTCGCTCAAACGAAAATTGCCATTATGTACGATGATGGCCGAGGGGTGCCGCATGATATTGTCCAGACATATAAGTGGTACAGTCTGGCGGCAACGAACGGGGATAAGCCAGCGGCCGAACTTCGTGATGCGACCGCCAAGGAGATGACCCCTACCCAGATCGCCGAGGCGCAAAAGCTGGCGCGTGAGTGGAAGCCAAAGACCCCGTCAGCTTCTCGCTGAGCTATGGGGGCCGGGAAACGGGAACATTCAACATTTCCGGCAGCGCCTGATCAAAACGACGCCAGCCCTCTCCATATCTTGAGTCGTCCACCTGCTCCTTGCGATGTTCACGGTCGTGGAACAAGCTTTTCACATGTCCTGCCCCGCCGATCGGAGGCTCCCGATGTGGATGATCTGGTTCTTTAGTTTCCTCCTTTTCGCCTCTCCATCTGCAGTTGAGCCCGGCTTCTCCGAAAAGTACGAGCGCGGCGACAATATCTTCAAACAGGCAAGTCGCTATGCACCGGATAACCTGCTGAACCTGGTTTACGAACTCAACCCCGGCATACCCTTCCAACTGGTTGCTTTCGATGTCTGCACATCGTGAGGTGTTGGTCTCGGTCCTGCCAAGCGCTGTGTATTCCCCGCTCCTTCCAATCGATGTAGAATGACGTGGCACGCAGTACTGTTTTTTTTGGACTTTTGTCGCAATTGAGGATGCCTGTTGAATGGCTGCTGACTCCATTGCTGATTATCTCATTACGGACCATGCGAGATTGGAATTGTCTCGCCGCGGCTTGAGCGAACAGATCATCCATGCAATACTGTCTGCGCCGGAGCAACGATGTGCGGTCCGTCCTGGCCGGGTGGTATTGCAATCACGACTCCCATTCGGAGAGTCAGCGGCCACGTTTCTCGTTCGGGTGTTTGTCGATATCGATCGCCGCCGGTTGAGGTTGTGACCGCGTATCGAACCAGTAAGATTGGAAAGTACTGGAGGAAGCCATGAAGGTCTCTTACAGATGAGAAAACCGATACGTTGAGCATGATCCTACAAGACAACACTCCTATTGCCGAAAGCGATGAGGACAAGCCTGGCGTGATTCTGGACTATGATGCCATCGGCAATCTCGTTTCAATCGAAATCTTGGACGCTTCCAAACGTGTGACTGAAACCCGCAAAGTTGATTTCCAAACCACCGGCTGATTCTAGCCGTGAGAGAAAAGTGGTGTCAGGAACCGATCCCAGGAGCCGACATCATTGATCGCTTGCATTATTCTCTCGCGGGGAGCAGCCTGCGGGCTGAGCCGACCTTTTCGTAGGGAGACTCGATCTTGCTACTCTTTTCATATTCTTGTTATTTCCTCTCTTCGCCTCTGACGAAAATCTCAGCGATCTGAGCGTTAGTCCGGTTGGCTCCCTCTCAATAGCCGATTCCTTTTGACCTGGATAGCCCCTCGGTTTTTGGTCTGTCTGGTCTGTTTGGTTCATTTGGTTTTTCTGGTTCCTTGGGTCTGAGGTACAAGCGTAACAAGGAAAACCAGACGACCAGATGAACGAGATAGACCGCCGCGGTTCTCCGTGCGCGGCAGGGATGGTTTTACCGCGAGCCTGTGGCAGGCCGGCGACAACTCATTTCCCATCCAGCCCCATTGCGCGGCCTTTGCATCCCGCCTAAAATCTGCCTCGTTGCGAGGGCACAGATGACATCTCGAATTGCGCGGCCAGTGGGGAAGGTGAGGAGACAGAGGGAGCCTCTGATTCGTGTCGTGATGTTCGATCTCGGGCTGACATTGATCGATGGGCACAATCGGCCATTCGATCATGTGCGCGAGGCGCTTACCGCTATCGCGAGTTTCAAGACGGCTGAGGGGAAGCCCTTGCGGAGTTGTCTCCTGTCCAATTTTTCCATGGCGACGCCTCCCGTTACTGCGCAGAAAGTTCGAGCACTGTTCAACCAGTATCTTGGCATCCTCGACCAGACCGGGTTGCGACAGTTTTTCGAACCGGTGCAGAGGCGGGTGACCCTCTCCACACAGGCCGGTGTACTGAAGCCAGACAGGGCTCTGTTTGAGACTGCGCTACGTCGTCTTCGGGTGAAGGCGACGCTGGAGGAATGTCTGTTTGTCACTGAAAATGCCGCGCACATCAAGGCGGCCCGCAACAGATTGCACATGCCCGCGATTCAGTTTCGCGCAGCCGGGTCCGATCGCTTCGATTTCGATGATTGGTCTCAAGTGCCAGCCATGATCGCCCACCTCATTGACCAGCGCCAAGAAGAAAATCTGCACGCGGCGATCAAGGCCTATCTGGCTGCGAAGGACATTGAATTGTCCAGTCTTGCACCGACCAGTAAGCCCGGTAGGTTCAGATTATCAGGTCAGATGTGGTGCCCGGTGGTGTTGCCGGGCTTTGCCGATCTGCAGGCAGTTCATGTTTCGGTACCGGTCGAGGGGGAGCTAATCAGCGGATCCAAGGGGGAACTACATTCTCGCGTGAGTCGGCCGACAGAAGAACAGATCGCTGAGGCGACAGCATTTGTAGGTAGCCTGGCCGCGCATGGGCAGATCGCCCAGCGCGGCGCGATTCGTAACGCCGGTGCCACGCACGAAATTGCTACCGACGACAACGGCAGGCGCAGGCTTGTGCGCAAGCGCTTCAGTGCGCTGTAGCGAGGGCTATCAATTCGTCGATGCGGGAGCTATTCGCTCCTGTGGCAGATGCACTGAAAACTTGTCCGTTGAAGCATCTTCTGGCTGCCGACGGTTTTGACGATGTGTGTCGTGTGATTCCGGTGCGCGCCAGTTGCGGCGGCGCCTTTCGTAGTTTTACCCATCTTGATACGTCTGTGGGCCAGCAGCGACTCGACGAAGGCCCGCACCTCATTGTCGGTGTCGCTGGCGTGAGGAACCGCTCCCATGATGGCGGCACGGCCGCCGGACTCGCCGACCATCACCGGCTCCTGTGCCAGAGCAACGACTCCTTTCAACTGAGGGTGCAGCTTGCCGAGCTCGATGGGTCTGGTTTGCACGGCCTGGACGACAGGTGTTCCAAACATATTGGCTGATGCCAAGGTCAGTTTGGCGCCGCGAACGTTGCCTAGGCGCTGCAGCAGGTCCTTGCGGGTTGCCTGGGTGAGCGTTGCGCGCTTGGGAAAGGCGCCGGCCAGCGCCATCGACGGTGCGAGCATCGCATTCGACCCGAGAAGAATATTGTGCCGCCCAAAGGCCTGTCGAATGCTGTCGTGGTTGGCGCCGCCGTGGAGAGACTGGTCGGCCAGCGTCATGGCACGTCCCATCGACTGCATGAAGCGCGGTGTCACCACCGCCGCCTTGGCCCCGGCGATCAGGAGTTTACCGGCTAGTTTAGCGGCTGTCAGCAGCGCGGCCTCTGTCTTCTGCGCCGATGCGTTGAACAGGTTGGCGATCAAGTCCCAGAAACAACCGGTGAAGATCATGCCGAAGCTGTGCACCTCATTGATCAGCGCTCCTGGCCCACCGTCGCTGGGCAGGGTGCTCGGGATTTGATACTTGAATGTGTTGAATGCGCGGCGCGGCTTGGCGGCGTTGTGCCCGGGGATGAGCAGGCCGATGCCCTTCGAGAGGTCTTCCGCCGTGCCCTCGACGAAGTTTCGCTTGCGCAGAGTGGGGGCTGCGGCAAGCAGCTTCTTCCTCGTCTCGAGGTCGTTCAGCGCAGTGAGCATCGCCATGCAATCGCCGAAGGCCTCGTGGAACGCGCCGACTTCGAGGAAGTTCACGTCGAAAAAATCCGGACGTATCGAATCGAGCAGGCCATGGCCGACTTCGTGCGCCACAACGTCCGTGCTGGCGCCGGAAAAGAACGTGATGCCTGCCACAGTCTGATGGAAGAACGAGAAGCTGTCCCGGTCATAGAAGGCGTTGAGGTCTTGCCCCGCATCTTGCAGCAGGGGCAATTTCTTGCGGTTGCCCTGCCAGGCCTTGTGCAGCCCGGCGGAGGCTTCCCAGGCCATGACTGCCGCAATCCCGGCCTCGCGGGCCTGCCAGAACAGAAATGCCGGTGTGCCAGGTGCACTGACGGTTTCGGGACTCGTTTTGCTGTAGATGAAGCCAGAGCGTGTTGCGGGACGTGTGGGACGTTTGGCTTTCACTCGTATCGCCGGTGCAGTGGCTCCCGCGCGCGGATCGTTCGGAATAAAGTTGATGGCCATGCTATCCCTCCTTTTCTAGAGCGTCACATCATTAACCCATTCCCGCACTATGCGGGAAATTGGAGTTTCGATCAAGCAAGGATTACGAACTAGCTGCTTGCTCTTGTCAGAGCCCTTGCTCCACACCATCACATGGATTGCGCAAGGAGGTTGGCACAGTGATCAAATCTATCGTCGTAAGAAGGCGATCCAGCGCCACAGGTTGAGGAGACTCGCAAGGGAGGCAGCCACGTAGGTCAGGGCCGCCGCGATCAGAATGCGGCGGGCTCCCCGCATGTCGTCGGGCGACAGGTAATTACGTTGCTGGAGGATCGGAAGGGCACGCCTGAAACTGGCGTCCCATTCGACTGGAAGGGTGACGAGGTGCACCAGCGTGGCGATTCCCATTGTCGCCATCCCGGCAACCATGACAAGGATGCCTGCCGAAGGGGTTCTTGTTAACGCGGTCGCGATCGGAATACCCATCATCACCATCGCACCGACTTTTTCCGCCCCCTGGGCAAACCGCACGAGCCGCGTGCGCTCCGCGAGCGGCCTGAAGTCGATGCGGTCTTGAATCGCATGCCCCACCTCGTGGGCGGCAATCGTGATAGCCGTGAGCGATTTTCCGCTGAAGTGATCGGGCATCAGGCGGATCGTTTTGGTCTCAGGATCGTAATGATCGCCCTTCTCGGTCGTTTCCACCTTGATGTGTTCCATGTCGAGCTGACTGAGCAGGTGCCGTGCCAGGTCTCCCCCAGTTCCCGGATAATCGGGCCGGGGCTCGCTGTATCGGGCAAATACCCGTCTGGTCCAGAGTTGCGGGCCGAATATGACAATGGCGACGATGATCACCAGCAGGGCTATCAGCACCACATCACTCCAGATTCTCCATTGCAGTCTTCCCTCACGTTAACACAAGGGCCATGGAATAGAGGAACAATTGAAGCCTTCTCTCTTTGTAGGGCGCCAAGTCGATGGGAGGTAACAGGCCGTCTTGTCGTCATGGGAAGGTGGTTTCGCATGACAGGAGTCGATGGTGTGGATCTGGACGCCCATGCCAAGGATGCGCTATGAATGGGCATATCTTTTTATCGTGGTGAATAACTGTGGGTTGTCTTACTCAGCTGCCCGGCTCAATACATGACGCGAATTGTACCGAGACGTTACAGATCCTTGGCGCCGTGCTCATTGTCGCTTTTTTTGTTGGGAAGTGGCTTCAGCGTAAGTGGACGGAGAAGCATTGTTATACGCTGTACTTTAGTGAGGGCGATGACCAGATCAATGTGAGCGGCGATTTTAAGACCGTTGACATAGGAGAGCACGAGATCGATGTGATGATTCGGGCGAAGCGAGCCATCGAAATTGAATCCGCCAATCTGCGTTTCACGGTCGATACCAAGCATTTACAAAGCCCACGTTCAGACGTTGAGAAGTCGATTATCGCGATTGTCGATGCGAAAGATCGGGATATCGTCGCGCCGCAGTTTTCCTCCAAGCATGACAAGGCCGGTGGATACGATCTCAAATATACGCCTGCCTATGATCGGGCAGCGGGAGAGTTTGTGCGAATCAGGATTCGGGTAAAGGCCAAACAGGAATGGGAAGGCTATTTAAGCTTTTGCGAGAGCCAGGCCTATTATTATCATCCGTTTCGAATCGTGAAGAAGATGGCGATCAAGTCCTGAACCCTCTCCCCAATTTCTGTGGATAAGTCTGTTTATAAGATTGCCGGGCCATCAAAATTCCGCACATTTTTCTATTCGAACGACGTCTTTGCCTAGAAAATAGGCATTGGTAAGAGATGGCGCTATGCCACAATATATGGTGGTATTCTGATAAAACTACGTAGTTAAACAACAAACCCTGGATAATCTAGGGTGTTTGATGCGTCTATATGCGAATTGCTATGCTGCGAGAGGCGTTCGCTCGTAAGTTATACACAGACGTCTCTGCAGAAGCGGCGTTTGTGCTTCATTATTAGGTGTCATTCGAGGGACCTAATAGCTCTCAACCTCTGTGAAGGTTTTCTTATAAGGCAGGGGAAGCTTGTGGTGCTGAAGTAGGGGGGAGGCTCAGCGAACCGATTCTTGTTGTTCAGGCGTGATGCCGCACTTTATTCTCTTCGCTTATTGGCGCGTGAAACCAGATAACCCAGACTCAGCAAGATCGCCAGAAATCCCACGATTCCTGCCGTTAGCCAGCCGAGCACACAGTTAAAGTCCTCGTTGCAGTAGTTAAACATCTTCTGCCAAAATCCGAGCATCTCGGTCTTGGCTAGAATTTTAACAAACATTGCATCTGCTCCTTGACGATTCGCTTGGGCGCATTATAGCACCTCCTTGCGTGGCATGACAGGCATAATGGGGTGAAGAGTTGGTCAGATTCTTCACGGCTTCATGTCTCCGGCCCGGGCACTTGACAACTTCCAATGCACTGTAGTTCAATGCACAGTCTTACACCTCATGCTGGTCAGCTTCGTCACCGAGTGCTGACGTGTGTTGCGGCGTGGCGGCTGATAACCGGCTCATTTAGAAATCTCGCGCGCAAGCCACGAGAATAGCCGATGAGCTTGCCCGTTGTGAGATAGACGGGCAGTTATTGCGGGCCAGTGGCGTTCACAGTGTAGAAAGGTCGTAGCTTATCTACCAGCCTGACCGGTAAATTCGACGAGCCATGCAGTGATGGAAAGACCTGTAATGTGCGGTCGTGTGCGTCGAGTCGTGGGGGCAAGCCTGTACCCGCTACTACAGTGTGTGCCCCTGTCAGTCTCATCCGCTCGCGTATCGCTCTATTACCCACGAAGACCGGCATGTGTGAGGCCGCGACAGAGAAAGCCCTGCTACGACTCTGTTGAGCTTTGGTGGCCGAGCAAGGAAGTCGGTCTTGCGTCAGTCCAAGTCGGGCGCGGTCCCCCCATGGCCGCATCAGTTTTTGCGATGCTCAGTGTAGTTCAGTCATTAATTCACATCACGCATTCATAAAAAGGAGGGTTACGCACGATGAATCTCAGAAACATCACACTCGCAGTTGTTGGGCTCTTCTTGTCCCTGTCATTCTTGACCTCCCCCGTTATGGCCGAGGAGAAGGATGGCGTCATGATGAAGAATGGGAAAGTCTCGAAGATGCAGGAGGGAAGGGATATTGGCCCGATGGATCGAATGATGACGATGGCCAACGGCACGAAGGTCATGATGAACGGCAAGATTGTGACGAAGGATGGCCAGCAGTCGCAGTTGGAAGAGGGCCAGATCATGATGCTGGATGGAAAGTTGATCGATAACAAGTCCGGCAGGTAGGTTCTCAGAGTCGTCGGATTGACGACCACTGACATTCTGGCGGCGAGCGGAGTTCAACGTGGTTCCGCTCCGCCAGTTGGTCAAGTCTCATGTGCAACCCCCTGGTTGTACGGTTTGGGTGTTATCCGGGCAGTTAATTTATTCACATTTTCAGTAACAGAGATTGGAGAGTTACGCATGATGAAGCACAGAATCCTGACCCTCGCAGTTATTGGGCTCTTCTTGTCCGTGTCATTTGCCGCCTCGACCGTTATGGCCGCTGAAAAGGATGGCATCATGATGAAGAACGGCAAGATCGCGAAGATGTACGAGGGAAGGGATGTTGGCCCGATGGATCGGATGACGACGATGGCCAACGGTACGAAGGTCATGATGAACGGCAAGATCGTGACCAAGGATGGGCAGCAATCGCAGTTGGAAGAGGGCCAGATCATGATGCTGGACGGAAAGCTGATCGATAACAAGTCCGGCAAGTAGCTTCTCGGGTCGTCTGGTCTGACGACTCCATAGGCCTGGCTCCACTAGATCAGGTCGGCAGGCCGCCTGTGTTTTCGTCTGTACGTTCTGAGCGAGTGGGTGGATGATTGTGAAATCATCCACCCACCCTTTCAACTCACAATCCTTCAGTCAGCATGTTCTCGTTCCGGTCAGCGCGCCAGGTCAAGACATCTCTCCCCTCCTATCCTTCTTTAAACCTGTAAGAGGCGGTACCCTTCGCCGACAGATATCCATGCGCTGGATGATCTGTTTGCTCGCAATGCTTCTTGGTGGTTGCCATGGAGGGTCTCTGCTGGAACGGCCAATGGCTGAGAATCTGCCACCCATCATGCCGTTGTGGGAACGGTATCAGCAGTGTCTTGTGGCCACCGATCCGACGGAATTGCTTCTGATCATCGATCAGCTTGTGCAGGTCGTACCGGCGGGGGCTGAACCTCCATCCTGGATGAGGTTTTTGGGACAGCACGTGACGAGCCAACCGTTCCGTGCCTCAGTTGATCCGCAAGCGCTCAGTGCCGCCTGTATCATCAGGGCTGCGGCAGTGATGGCTCAGACGGAGCATCTGATGGAAGCGCAGGCGCTGTACCGGCGCGTGCAGGAGCGATATGCGCATCGTGATTGGGGCTACTACGTCAAACAGGCCCAAGAAGGATTAGTCGGTCTGGAAGATTCTGTTCCTGCCGTCGTCGCGTCTCGTTAATCGTCTCGGCTTGACTACAGGCGTAGTCGGTACTAGCCTGCTGTAAGATTTTCCGCAGTCGGCCGACTCTTGTTTTATACGTTTTCGACCGAAGGAGTCGTATGGCTTCTCATCGTCAAACCGGTTCAGCTTCTCAACCACCGATCCAAGCAGAACGGCAGCGCCTCAAGGAGGATGCGCAGCGTCAACGGCACTGGAAACGCTGGGGGCCTTATTTAAGCGAACGGGCTTGGGGAACGGTGCGCGAAGACTATAGCCCTCACGGAACAGCTTGGGAATCGTTTCCCCATGACCATGCAAGGTCCCGGGCCTATCGCTGGAATGAGGATGGCCTCGCCGGCATCTGTGACCGCCATCAATTGATCTGTTTCGCCATTGCCCTGTGGAATGGGCGAGATCCTATTTTGAAGGAACGTTTGTTCGGCCTTACCGGCAACGAAGGCAACCACGGCGAGGACGTGAAGGAGTGTTATTTCTATCTCGATTCCACGCCGACCCATTCCTACATGAAATATCTCTATAAGTATCCACAGGCCTCATTTCCTTATACCCAGCTGGTTGAGGAGAATCTGCGTCGAGGGCGTCAAAATCCGGAGTTTGAATTGATCGACAGTGGCGTCTTTGACGAGAACCGGTACTTCGATGTGTTTGTGGAGTATGCCAAGGCCTCGCCGGAAGATCTGTGTATCCGTATCCAAGTCGTCAATCGCGGTCCCGACCAGGCCGAGCTTACGCTGCTGCCGACGATCTGGTACCGCAACACATGGTCCTGGGGATCGGACATCCGGCGTCCCCGTTTCAAGCAAGGAGAGTCGATTGAGCAGATGAGCGTCATTGAGACGCAGCACGATTATTATGGGCTGCGCCGGTTGCTCTGCGCAGGCGAACCCACCCTGCTCTTCACTGAAAATGAAACCAATTCACGCCGCCTCTATGGCGACCAAGAAGGCGCCTGGTTTGTGAAAGATAGCTTTCACGACTATGTCGTGCGGGGCGAGAAGGAAGCGGTCAATCCGGACCACTTGGGCACCAAGGCCGCAGCCCAGTATGTGCTTACCCTGGCGCCGGGGGAGACCAAGACGATCCGCTTGCGCCTGACCAATGAAGAGCAGACTCCGGAATTTACGAAACATGATTTCGATGCAGTCTTCACCGAGCGTCTCACGGAAGCGAATGAGTTCTATGACAGCCTTGCTCCGGCCACTCTTTCGGAGGACGCGCGCTGCGTCCAGCGCCAAGCCTTCGCCGGTCTGCTCTGGAGTAAACAGTTCTATCATTACGAGGTCAATCGCTGGCTGAAGGGCGATCCGAGTATGCCGGAGCCTCCTCATGAGCGCCTCGGAGGGCGCAATGCAGACTGGACGCACCTCTATAACGCCGATGTCATTTCGATGCCGGACAAATGGGAGTACCCCTGGTATGCGGCATGGGATCTCGCCTTCCACTGTATCCCGCTGGCAGTAGTCGATCCGACATTCGCCAAGGAACAGCTCGTTCTGATGCTCCGTGAATGGTACATGCATCCCAACGGACAGATTCCGGCGTACGAATGGGCGCTCGGCGACGTGAATCCCCCGGTCCATGCCTGGGCTGCGTGGCGCATCTACAAAATCGACAAGAAACGAAACGGCATCGGCGATCGCGTCTTCCTTGAACGGGTGTTCCATAAGTTGCTGCTGAATTTCACCTGGTGGGTGAATCGAAAGGACGCCGAAGGGAAAAACATCTTTCAAGGGGGCTTTCTCGGCCTCGACAACATCGGGGTCTTCGACCGCAGCGCGCCGCTGCCGACCGGCGGCCACATTGAACAATCGGATGCCACCAGTTGGATGGGCATGTACTGTCTCAACATGCTGACCATCGCGCTGGAACTCGCCCGCGAGAATCGCGCGTACGAAGACGTGGCCAGCAAATTCTTCGAACATTTCGTTTACATCTGTCGCGCCATGAACAACATCGGCGGCGAGAAGATCGAGTTGTGGGATCGCAAGGACGGCTTCTTCTACGACGTGCTGCACCTGCCGAACGGGGCATCGACCCATATGAAGGTCCGTTCGATGGTCGGTCTGATTCCTCTGTTTGCGGTCGAGACGCTCGATTCCGAACTGATAGACAGCCTGCCTCGGTTCAAGCATCGGATGCAGTGGTTCATCGAAAACCGTCCGGACTTTGCGCAGCATCTGGAGACGCAGTCCTCCGAGGGAGGCGTGAGGCGCTTCCTTTCGCTCGTGAGTCGCGATCGGTTGAAATCCGTGTTGGGGTATATGCTGGACGAGGAGGAGTTTCTGTCTCCCCATGGCATCCGCGCACTCTCGCGCTATCACAAAGATCATCCCTATGTCGTGTCGGTCATGGGCCGCGAACATCGTGTAGACTACGAACCGGCGGAGTCCGGCACCGGCCTGTTCGGAGGCAATTCGAATTGGCGGGGGCCGGTCTGGTTCCCGGTCAACTATCTGCTGATCGAGTCGCTGCAAAAGTTTCACTACTATCTCGGCGACCAGTATAAGGTGGAGTGCCCAACCGGATCGGGCCGCCATTCCACGCTCTGGCAAGTGGCGGCCGAACTCTCACGCCGTTTGACGCACATCTTTCTCCAGAATGCCGAGGGAAAACGTCCGGTGTTCGGCAACACGAAACGATTCCAGGACGATCCCCACTGGCGCAATCATGTCTTGTTCTATGAATATTTCCATGGGGACAACGGGTCAGGCATCGGGGCAAGCCATCAGACCGGCTGGACTGGCCTCGTGGCGAAACTGATTCAGCAGAGCGGTGAGTGAACACGTGAGGGGTGAAGGGTGAAGATTGGAACGGAGGATTGCCGGAATCTTGAACGGGCCTTGAGTCTTGAATGGCTCGAGACGAATGGAAGAGGGGGATTTGCTTCCGGTACGGTTGCGGGAGCGAATACACGCCGGTACCATGCCCTCTTGCTCACGGCTCGCAAGCCTCCGAGCGAGCGATTCGTCCTGGTCAACCAGCTTGAAGAATGGCTCGACATCGACGGTCAGGCAATCCCCTTATCGACGAATCTCTATCCGGGCGCCGTCCATCCTGCCGGTTATGAACACTGTATCGAATTTTCAACAGATCCCTGGCCGACCTGGATTTTCGACTGCAACGGAATCATGGTTCAGCGGGAGATTCTGTCGATCCATGGCCGCGACATTGTCATTGTACGGTGGCGGCTGATCGGCAAGACGCGATCGCGAGTTGCGCTCCGCGTGAGGCCAAAGCTCACTGGCCGAGACTATCATGGGACCCATCACGAGAATGGAAGTCTCTCGACGGAGGGCCAGGTCGGGAGTGGAATGGTTTTGTGGCACCCTTACTCCGATTTGCCTCCAGTGAAGGCGTTCCACTCAGGAGGCTATCGCCATGAACCACAGTGGTATCGGCAGATAGAATTCCCCGTCGAACAGCAACGGGGGCTCGACGCTCAGGAAGATTGGTGGTCTCCCGGAGAGTTCACGTTCGATCTCGAGTCAAGGTCCATCAGTAGGCTGGGCCTTACCAGCGAGGCTATCGACCAGCTCGACATTGCCGGCCTTGTGAAGCGCGAGAAGATTCGCCGCGATACAGTCAGGCAAACAGCATCAGCCGCCGATTCTTTGGCAGGCGATCTCCAGCATGCTGCGGAGGTGTATCTATCCCGGCGAGGCGACCGGCAGACGGTGATCGCCGGCTATCCCTGGTTTACCGATTGGGGCCGCGACACCTTCATCTCGCTGCCGGGCCTTTGTCTGGTCACCGGTCGGTTGGATGTGGCTTGGCGGATCATCGCGTCTTTCACCGCCCACCTATCCGAAGGCATGGTGCCGAACCGTTTCCCCGATGCCGGTGAGCAGCCGGAGTACAACACCATGGATGCCGCACTCTGGTTTATCCACGCAATCGATCGTTACCTTGCAGCGTCACAAGACGAAGCCTCTGTGCGTGAGACTGCCTGGCCTGCCGTGAAACAGATTCTCGATGGTTACCGCGGCGGCACGAGATTCGGGATTAGGATGGCCGAAGATGGTTTGATTACGGGTGGAGTTCCCGGCTCGCAACTGACCTGGATGGATGCGAAGGTCGGCGATTGGGTGGTGACGCCGCGCCATGGAAAACCGGTGGAGATTCAAGCCCTCTGGGTTCGAGCGCTGGAGGTCGGCGAAACTTTCGCGCGACGATTCGGCGAGGCGGATTATGCAGATCGTTGCAGGGGTGACCGAAGTCGCGCGATTGCCTCGTTTCAGAAACGGTTTTGGTACGAAGAGGGCGGTTATCTCTACGATGTGATCGATGGGCCGGAAGGACACGATGCGTCGCTTCGCCCCAATCAACTCTATGCCCTCTCGTTGGTTGACGGATTGGTCCCGCGCGATCGCGCGCAGCAGATCCTTCGCCTTGTCGAAGAACAGCTGTCGACGCCGGTTGGCCTGCGTACCCTGTCGCCGCGCGATCCTCGGTATTGTGCTCGCTACGAAGGTGGCGTCGTGAAACGTGACGGCGCCTATCATCAGGGCACGGTCTGGCCATTTTTATTGGGTCCGTTTGTGACAGCTTGGGTGAAAATATTCGGCCGGACTGTTGCAACCAGGAAGAAGGCGCGCGGTTTCCTTACAGGCCTCGAGGCCCATCTGCAGGAGGCCTGTTTGGGCCAAGTTTCTGAAATCTTCGATGCCGAGGCGCCGCACCGGCCGCGCGGCTGTTTCGCGCAGGCTTGGTCGGTGGCCGAACCGTTGCGAGCCCTCATCGAAGACCTCGGAGTCATCGCTGAAACTTCCCGTCCCAAGATCAAGACGGTGATTCTGAGCCGGCGCCGAGAATCCGACCCGGTCGAAAAGCCATCTTCCAAAACCACGGTTCCACGACAGAAGACTAGCGGTGCGAAGGGTCGCGCCTTGCGCGATCCTCTGCTATGATCTAGCGCGATGCATGCTCCATTACTTGTGTGAATGCTGTGAACGTCTTGCTCGCCAGCATCATACTGCCTTGCCGCAACGTGACGAGGCTCGCGTCTGAATCCATGGACAGGACGCTCCCGCTCTCTACCAGAATTCAACTGCAATTCCATTACTGGATATGCGAAGCCTGCGCTCAATATCGCCGGCAATTGTTGGCCCTGCGTCAGGCCACTTTGCGTCCGGCGTCTGAGAGCCACTCGTCAGGGGATGCGCAGCTTTCTCCTGCTGCCAAGGCCAGGCTCAAAGAAGCCCTTCGCGCCAGACGCGACTAGCGCCGGCAATCCATCTCAGTTGTATCGCTTCCCACTCCCATATCTCTACAGAAAGAAAACGTTGGAGTAGGCTGTTCGCGCAGCTGGATATTGGCGGGCGTTTTGTGATGCATGCCGTTCAAGGAAGCTGCAGACCGATTGCGAATGTGGCTGAGTAGCCGTCGGGAGTTGTAGCCGGAGCCAAAAGAAGTTGGTCGCCGCCACGCCGGAAGATCCAATCCTGTTGGTTTCTCGTCGTGCGTCGCCCTGTCGGGGTATAGGGTGGGGCAACATGGACGCGATCCGTCAGCCCATCGTCGAAATACAGTTGCGACGTGAACTCGAAAGTTCGTCGGGCCAGAGGCGCAGTGCGAATTTTGAAGTGGATATGAACCGTCCGACCCGGATACCAGCCTGGATATATGGTGACAAACTGGGCCGAGCCCCGCGCATCGGTGACCTGATAGCCTCGTAAAAACTTCTGGCCAGTGGAGTCGAATCCAGGATCTTGCACGTCCGAGTAGACTCCGAGCGCATCGCAGTGCCAGATGTCCACCTGGGCGCTGGGCAGCGGCTGGCAGCCTCCGGCATTGAAGCGTGAAACCAGAATCGTTAGAGCGAGTGGCGTACCAGGGCTCACTCGCCCATTGGATGGGTCCGAGCGAATATCGGACCGATGCAAACGTTCGTCGACAAAATACGGACCTTCCATTTGTTCCGGTCGGACGACACATGTGGGACTCACTGTCTCTGCATCGACCCGCCTGGGGCTGAGTCCCGCAGTGAGTAGCCAGGCCACGCCTGTGGCTCCTAGAAATGTTACAACTTCACGGCGGGAAAGGAGTCGGCTCGCAGGTCGGTCTTCATGTGTCATGGCTGTGCTCCATCGTTCGAGTGCGCCGGTAGGCCGCAGTGGCTCTCTGGGTGCGGGCATTGCAGGCATGGTACCATCCCGTCGGCAGCATAGAAGTCCCATCATACCGCTGGAATTGGTCGAGAGACTATCCTATTGTAAGGGTAAAGTAGAAACGGCGTCCCGCGACAGGCGCGAACGTTTTTGATAGCTTGGTAAGCCATTTGCCTTTGGGGAAAACGACATGATGCTCTCCGACGAACACTTCGCGGAACTTGCTGAAGCCAA
Organism: Nitrospiraceae bacterium; assembly: GCA_013140715.1. GTDB lineage: Bacteria > Nitrospirota > Nitrospiria > Nitrospirales > Nitrospiraceae > Palsa-1315. The sequence continues at coordinate 23,609 of JABFSG010000058.1, read as the reverse complement.
GCGCCTCCTTGAGAATCCTGGACTTGCCGTGAAGATTACCAACTTCGTAGGCAAGCCGATTGAGAAGGGGTTCGAACTCCTTCCCGACAACTGGGGCCAGCGCATCGGAGTGGCGACTAAGGATGCATTGATGTTCGCCATGAAAGGGGCGTTGCTCACCATGGACAGTCGGTCCTCGGAATCCCATCCTCGCTGGCATAAGGTTGCGGCTGCCGTCAGCGGTGCAGCAGGAGGGGCGTTGGGTCTGGCTGGGTTGATTGCCGAGCTCCTGGTATCCACGACGATCATGTGCCGTTCCATCGCGGACATCGCTCGTGCAAACGGCGAGTCGCTTGACGACGTTTCCACTCGGTTGGCTTGCATCGAGGTTTTCGCTCTTGGAGGGACATCGAGACGGGATGACGCGGCAGAGATCGGCTACTTCGCTGTCCGATCGTCGCTTGCCCGGGCCGTTTCAGAAGCAGCCGAGTATCTTGCCTCGCAGGCATTGGCAGAAGAGAGCGCTCCGGCGCTGGTTCGCCTCATTGCCCTGATTGCTTCGCGTTTTCAGATACAGGTCTCGGAAAAGGCTGCAGCGCAGCTGGTCCCCATCATCGGCGCTGCGGGCGGAGCGGTCGTCAATCTATTATTCATCGACCATTTCCAAGACATGAGTCGAGGCCACTTCACCGTGCGGCGTCTTGAACGTCACTACGGAACCGAAGAGGTGCGAAGGGCCTACGAGCGAATCTAAGTGTTCGTTCGAGCGATAGGAGATAGCGGGTGAGTTTCAGAAGGAACGGGAACGAATGATCGAAATCTATACGGATGGCGCTTGTAGCGGCAATCCTGGGCCTGGCGGCTGGGGTGCCTTGCTGCGCAGGGGCGCGGTCGAAACGGAGCTGTGCGGCGGCGAGCCGGCCACGACGAATAACCGCATGGAGCTGCTTGCTGTCATTGAGGCCTTGCAGTCGCTCACTCAACCGGTGGAAGCGCGAGTCTACACCGATTCTCAGTATGTTCAAAAAGGCATCAGCGAATGGATCCATGCCTGGAAGCGGCGTGGCTGGAAAACCGCGAACAAAGAGCCGGTGAAGAATGAGGATCTCTGGCGCCGTCTCGATGAGCTAGCCGTAGGCCATACACTCGAATGGTGCTGGGTCAAGGGACACAACGGTCACCCGGAGAACGAACGGGTGGATGCACTGGCTCGTGCCGGTCTTGAACAGTCGCTCCGCGCCGGCAAGGCGGTCGGTGGTATGGTGGAGAAAACCTCCTGTACTGCGACATCAGAGCCGATTCTCGACATCCAGCATGCCACGGTCTATCGGGGTGACACCTCTGTCTTCTCAGATTTTTCTTTTGCCCTGGAGGAGGGAGAGCATGCGGCGATCATCGGTCCCAATGGGGCAGGCAAGTCGACGCTTCTTAAACTCCTATCAGGTGAAGTCCATCCGCTTCCATTGGACGAAACCAGCATTCGTCTATTCGGTGAAGAACGGTGGAACGTCTGGGATGTCCGCAAACGTTTGGGGATGGTGTCCCACGACCTTCAACATCAGTATATGGACCAAGTAACCGGGCTCAAAGTGATCCTGTCCGGTTTCTATGCGAGTATTGGAACCTATGGACATCAAGACTTCAGTTACGCGCAGCTCGTTCGGGCAGACGAGATGTTGGAGGAGATGGGAGCCGGCTCGTTGAAAGATCGGCGGTTTGGGGAGATGTCGGCGGGAGAGCAGCGGCGCTGTCTCCTAGCCCGCGCGTTAGTGCACGAGCCTGCAGCGCTCGTGCTCGACGAACCGACGAGCGGACTCGATCTGACCGCGACATTTCACTATTTGGATCTCGTTCGCGCCCATATGCGGAAGGGGAAAACACTGTTGCTGGTGACACATCACATTCACGAGATTCCGCCGGAAGTCGAGCGTGTCGTGCTCTTGAAGCAAGGAAAGATTCTTCAAGATGGGGAGAAACGCGCCGTCCTCACAGAAGCCAACCTCAGTGCATTATTCGACTGCCCGATAGCAGTGGCGCAGGTCAATGGGTGGTATCAGGCTTTTCCAGGATGTTAACAGGGCCTATCGGCTTGATTGAGCAGGTCAAGGTTCAGGCTTAGACTGCCTTGCCGCGTTGGTCTGTCGTTAGCGTTTCCGAAATCCGAAAAACATTCCGACGGCTCCTGCCCCTGTTGACGGGAGATAGCCTGAGAGGATGTGTCTAAGTCCTTCGGTCCCCCGGTGTGTTGCTGCGATGGCTTGTTGGATCTGTGTCTCCACCGTCACCCAATCGAGATCGATCCAACCGGTTTCTTGGAGTACGGCGATGCCGGCGAGTAAGCCGCCGGCGATCAACGCAGCCATTCTCAAAAATCTCCGGAACGCCCAGCCAATGAAAAACCCTCCCAGATAGCTGGCGCCGATGCTTGCCAGGGCAGGCGATGAGAAGTTAGCTATCCATGACCCGAGACCTCCAACCGTGGCGATTGCAGCGGCGATGACGGATTTCGCATTCCAGGGCGCATCGGCCAGGAGCGCAGCACAGATGCCCTGGGAGGTCGATGTTTGCGGCTGTTCGTGATCGTCATCCATAACTAGAGTAACCGGGTGCTGAAAAGTTGCCGTGGTTCGGGGAAGGTTAAGGTTGAGGTCTAGGCTAAGCCTGAAGGAGTAAGCGTTTGATCGCCCTTCGGCGTTACCCGCAGCTTACAATAGCAGCAGAGACTTGCTAGAGCCGGTTGCTTGCGAAAGTATCGCAAGCTCTTGGATCGCCGGTCTCTAAACCTTTTCGAAGCCATGTCATCCGTTGTTCGGATGACCCGTGCGTCCAGCTCTCTGGTTGGACATAACCCTGTCCCATCTTTTGGAGCCGGTCGTCCCCGATGGCGGAGGCAGCTTTCAGTCCTGCTTCGAAATCGCCCGGCTCGATCAGATTCCGATCACGCTTGGCATGGTGACCCCAGACACCAGCGAAACAATCGGCTTGCAGTTCCATTCGAACCGACAAGGCGTTCCCTTCCCGCTCGGAGGCCTGGTGTTGGAGCCGGGTCACCTTTTCAGCGATGCCCATGAGATTCTGCACATGATGGCCCACCTCATGCGCGATCACATAGGCTTGCGCAAAGTCACCCGGCGCGCCCAATCGTCGTGCCAGCTCATTGAAAAATGAGAGATCGAGATAGACCTTGTGATCGTTCGGGCAATAGAAGGGGCCGACGGCTGAGGAAGCGGTGCCGCAGGCCGAATGGACACCTCCGGTGAAGAGGACGAGACGTGGGTCTTCGTATTGCGGACCAAGGAGTTGCCGCCAGGTGGTTTCCGTATCGGCGAGGACAACAGCGGCGAATTTTCCCAGTTGATCGTTGGGCGATCCGATCGGCGCCGGTTCGGAGGGTCCCGTCGATTCCGTCATGCTCTGGGTGCCGTTGAGCATCTCGATGAGGGTTAAGGGATTGATGCCGGTGAAATAGCTGACAGCCAATAGCAGTACGATGCCGCCGATCCCAAGCCTTCCCCCTCCGACCCTGGCCGGCGGCATCCCTCGACGGTCTTCGATATTGTCGCTTTCTCGTTGTCCTTCCCAGCGCATATAGATCTCCCGGTAGGGTACAGCCTATTGAGCGGCGGATCAGGCCGGCTCTTTCTCCATCGTCTGAATGAACTTGTCGGCTTCGGCGATGGAGCGGTTCATCTCTCGAACGAGCTGATCGACTTGGGCATCGACTTTCACCAGCTCTCCTTTCATGGCGGCCAACGCTCGTGCATTGAGGTTGTGTTTTAGGTAAAGGACTTGGTCGCGGAGCGGTTTCAGGACCGGATCGATACGCTGTTCCGCCCGTTTCATGGCGGCGAGCATATCGTGGTAGCGGGCTTTGGTTTGGGAAAGTTTCGCTTCGCTTTTCCGGCGTAAGTCTCCATTGGAATATTGGCCGAGTTCAGCCTTCCATTCGGAGAACAACGAGTCTGCGACATTTTCGACGGCTTCGATGCGATTCCGCACCGTTTCGGCGCTGTCTTCGCTGTTTTGCAGTTCACTTTTGAGTTTTTTATATGTCGCTTCCAAGTCTCCGCCTTGATAGGCCACGACCTGCCCAAATTGATCCAAGGCGTCTTGAATATCTTTCTTGGCGTCCGCCTGGGCATCACGGGCCGATTTGACACGGCTGCTCAGGAGATCGCGCTTGGCGTAGCCCATTTTATCCATCGCGGTGATATAGGCCGTGTCACAGGCGGAAAAACCGATTGGTATTGCGAGAAGCAGGAGTATCAGCGTGAGTTTCAACATCGGCACCTCAGTTGGGGAAGGGAGATCGACAGCTGTGCAGCAAGTAGTTCAGACGACTGAAACCTTGGGCACATCATAACGGAAGCAGAGGAGAGGGGGAAGGCCCTGCTCAACGTATCTCGATCGGGCGACTTATGCGTGGGGTCGATCTGACTGGGATTGTGAGGAGAGATTCGATGGAGGAAGGAGGCGCCCGCCTGGGTGGGCGCCTCCGGAAGACGGAAGGCTATTTCGATGTGGCGCTATTGGTCTTGACCTGGCCGGCGATGTCTTTGAGGTCCTTGGGGTAGAGCACGATCTCAATTCGGCGGTTGGATGATCTCCCCTCTTCTGAGTCGTTCGAGGCAAGGGGTTGCGTGTCCGCGTAGCCGACTGCGGAGAGGTGCTGGCGTCCTACACCACCCCGATCGATCAGGTGGCGCACCACGGTCGTGGCTCGCGCAGTCGAGAGTTCCCAGTTTGTCTTGAAGCGGCTTTGTAACTTCGGACTGATAGGCACATTGTCGGTGTGGCCTTCGATTCGGATTTGCTTATCCGAGATCTTGTTGAGTACGTCACCGACTTGGGTGAGGACTCCGACGCCGGCCGGCTTCACTTGAGCCTGTCCGGAATCGAATAGGACTCGATCTACCATGTTGATCGTCAGGCGGTCCTGTACCTGTTGAATCGTGATGTTTCCCTTCGCGATCTCATCCTGGAGCGATTTCGACAGCTCTTCTTGGGTGCGAGTCAGACGTGCGATCTCTTCTTCCTTTGCCAGTTTCGCCAGCCGTTCCTGCTCCAAGGTTGTGGCAAGTTGCGATTGTTCCTGCCGAAGCTGTTCACGCTCCTTCGCAAGGCGGGCGGTATCGGCCTCAAGGTCAGCAGCCTGCTTCTGTAGCTTGGTGATTTCTTCCCGCGATGAGGCGCTTCCACTCACGAGCCTCTGTTCGAGGTCCTTGATCTGTCCGCGCACTGTGCCGAGTTCGCTGTTCAGCTGCCCCCGCTCCTTTTCCAGGCTGCCCAGGCGGGACTGCAACTCGTTTGACCGAGCCGCGAGCGCTTCGCGCTCTTTGGCCAAGGAAGCGGCTTGCTCTTCGGCTGCGAGGCGCTGCGTGGCCTCTTGGTCCAGATTCTTTTGGAGGCCGGCCAACTGTTGTTGCAGCTGTGTGGATGTTTTCTTCGCCGCTTCAAGTTCGGCGAGTGTCTTTGTGTGGGTTTCCGTGCTCACACAGCCCGCCACGGCTATCGCACAGAGCATGGCCAATGCAGGGCCCCGGAGGGGTATGGTTCTATGAATCGACATTCTTTGCATCCTCTTCTCCTTCTTTACATGGTGGTGAACAGACCACGGTGGCAGGGAGCAAGCTTAATGCCCAATGCCGAGAACATTTGCGGGAAGAGAATGGCTCGTTTTTCATGAATTTTGAGGGAAATTGCCGTCTCGTCTTTGCTGGCTGACAAGGGGGCTGAGGCATGCCGCTACAAACACTGTATGGTCTGGCCTACAGAGTCTCCATTCTCTGATCTTGGCCACCCTTCCTTTCTGCTCGATGCTGTTTGGTTCAATGAGAGGGCAGATAGTCGAGGCAACTGTGCAGAACGCCAGGGCCGTTCATTGTGCTTGCTATAGGGGTTGGATATAGTAGCCGCATGTGGTCTCGATCTCTGAAGTTAGTATCTCTGATCCCCTTGCTCGTCGCATCTGGCTGTTCCTTTTCTCCGGTCGGAATACCTGAGCCCCTCGAACAGCAGATCGATCGAAATCTGACAGTCACGGCACTGCTTGCTTCACCCGAATCCTATCCAGGACGTCTGATGCTGCTCGGGGGTAAGATTCTCAAGGCCAAGCGGCTTCAAGAGGGGACCCAGGTCGAGTTACTGCAGCTCCCGCTCGATACAGATCAAGAGCCGACGTCCGATCTCACTCGTTCGCAAGGTCGCCTAATGGTGCTGCATCAGACGTTTCTGGATCCGGCAACCTTGACGCCTGGGTTGTTGGTGACGTTTGTCGGTGAGGTGAGTGGAGCGACGACCGATCAATTGGACGACATCGATTATCGCTACCCGACTCTGACGGTGAAACATTGGTACCTGTGGCCTCCTGCCACCCCTAACGATCGGCGCGGTGGCCCCTATATCGGTGCCTACGGTGGAATGGGCGTGGGAGCAGGCTCTCGTGGCGGTGGGGGATCTCGAATCGGGTTCTGATGCTAACCCGCATTATTCATGAACGCTTCTGCTGCAATCGCCGATCCGCTGCTACGACGAATCGTCATGAATAATGTGGCCTAAGGTAATTGTTCTCGCCGTGCATTTGTGAAACGCTCACTCTGCAGTGCGCACACCATTGCCTTGAATAAACCCTACGGGGTCTTGCCCTGCTTTACGGATCCGGAAGGGCGGCCGACATTGGCTGACTATGTGGCGATTTCTGGCGTCTACGCGGCTGGGCGACTCGATCTGGATAGCGAGGGGCTGATGTTGCTCACCTCGGACGGTACCTTGGCCCATCGCATCACGGACCCGCACCATAAGCTGCCGAAAGTATATCTTGCGCAGGTCGAACGTATTCCAAACGAGGAGGCCTTGGAGCAATTACGAAGGGGAGTGGTATTGAACGGCAAGAAGACTAGACCTGCTGAGGTGCGCCTGTTGCCGGACGATCCGCAGTTGCCCGATCGGTCCACGCCGATCCGTTTCCGAAAAAATGTCCCGACTGCCTGGTTGGAAATCATACTCCGTGAGGGATTGAACCGACAGGTCAGGCGTATGACCGCGGCGGCAGGGCACCCGACCCTGCGTCTTGTGCGGATTGCCATTGGCCCGATTGAACTGGGCGACCTCCAGCCTGGCCAGTGGCGGGAAGTGACGAGTCACGAAATTGCGAAGATCAATTCTGTTGCCTCTTACAAGTAAATCCTGGCGCTGCTCCGAGATTTCTTCCACAATCTGTGATGCTTGTAATCAGGCTGATGTAGCATTGGATTGGCGTATATCGATAAGGCGGAGGTCTGAGGTTTGATGATCCGGCACAAGTCTCGCTGGACAATTGTCTTAGCCATAGGTCTGTCGATCGGTCTCGCCGGTTGTCAGACCGGAGGCGAGCGGGCCTTTCAAAAGCTGCCTTGCCAGGAGATTGAACGGCAGATCGATCTTTCCGACAGGATCGATACCCTCAACCGGCTGGCCGATGCCTTTGCGGGACGCTGTTATGGCACGGTGATTGTTCATGGCGAGAAGGCCCGGTCGGAATTTCGGCATAAGACTTTCTCCCTCATGAAGGAGACTACCAATGTCTTCGTGCCGGAGGGCTCTTTCATCGATTATGTGATGGAAAGTTATGAGCGAGGCTATCTCAGCCTGTTGCTGGCGGCGAGTTACGCGAACCTGCAGAAACCGGAGGAGGCAAAGGTCGAACTCAGGCAACTGGATCATGAATTATTTACGCCGCTCTACAATTACGGTGAAGACCCGGTGAATCTCCTCCTGTCCGCTGTGTTATGGGAGCGGGTGGGGGAAGTGAATGAAGCGCGTGTCGATTGGCTCCGGTTGAGAGATCTGGGTGTCATGTGGAAAGGCCGGCAGAACGAAGCCCGGCTATTCGCAGCGAGGCAGGTGGATCGGATCGATGAAGGGCAGGATTTCAGCGAGCCATGGCACGTCTATGGAATCGGTCGATTCCCCGATCTCATCTGGGATCTGAAGTTTTTTGGATCTACCAGCGGATATTTCTCCGTGAAGGCGAACGAAGAATTCCTGCCAGCCTGCCAATCCGACACAGGTGTGCGGTTGTCCACGAAGAGTTGGTTCGACAAGGTGGCGATCCGCCATAGCCATGGCTATCACCCGCTCTTGAATGTGCAGGCCTGGGTTCGGTTGCCGGTAGGCTTGACCTATAGTCTGGTTCCTCTAGCGGCAGGAGCCGGCGTCATGGTCGGAGGCTGCATGCTCGATGCCGCAGCCAAGGGAAACGGGGGGCTCTGTGAACTCTCGATAGTCGGGGGAGTGGCTTTGATGCGCACCGCACCGGCTGTGATGGAAGGCGCATTGCGTCCAGACTTGCGGCATTGGGAACATGTGCCGGCAGCCTTCGTGGTGACCAGAGCCGCAAAACCCGAGCTGGAGCCCTGCCTGGCGAGACTTGGATTTTCGATTCAGCGGCTTCTGTAGCGGTCCTCGGTACACGCATCTTTCTACCTACAGACCTCTGCCGTCTGCGTATTTTTACGAATTCCTTGTAAGAAACCGAACTCAGCGCATAATCGCGAAAAAGTATCTGCCACATTGCTTCTCACCTTTCTGCGAAGGAGGGGGATGATGAGATCTACAAGCAAACAGCCTTCCAGCCAAGAATCAGTCGATCGAAAAATGCTGCTACTTCTGAAGCGAAAAGGGGCGCAAACCATAGAAGGTCTCATAGGCCTGACAGGCGCCTGCTGGGAGCAGGTATTCTTTTCAGTGGATCGCCTTAGCCGGACAGGAAAAGTTTCGCTGACACTCATTCGCCCCTGCGAATACCGGGTGTCGGTCGCACAACCGGTGCGCTAAGCGAAGACTTCGTCAGTAAACCGAGCCTATCGCAGCTCCGCAAAACTTCCGCCGATTCTGTAGCTTCTGACTAGCTGGGCGCGCGATGACGGAAGATCCAACACGTCTTGCCGGTATGCTCAGAGCATGAGTTGATACTAATGGTCGACCCCAAAACTTGTCTCCATGCTTGCTTGATGGGCGCAATAAGTCATGAGTGGGCTCGGTCGAGCGTCATGTTAGTAACCTTGTTGTATGGGTAGGAAGCCGTAGAGTATGAAGGAGTTCACCACGCCTCGGCGAGAGTTCCGAGGCGAGTTATACGGACAGGGGTTCAAAAGTCCGCATTGTTTGCGGAACCATACTAAGCGTTAATAGAATACATGCCTACTCCAGAGATGGAGGAAGAGAAAGGCGCCAGGAACCAATAGTTGAGCTGAATGCGTAGGCACTGAGGGGCATTGCTTGACCTGACACTTCCGTCTTAATGGCAGAGACCGTAGACGATCCAGATTAGATTAGGCGGCGGCATTCTTCACCCGCACTTCAGCGTGACACCCGCCATTATATAGGATGTTCCCTCCAAGCTCGCTCGTTCTCTCTTCAAGGGATGGGGGCTGTTGATCTTCTACTGCGCGCGTCCAACGAGGGCCTTCGGAGGCCGCGCGTTGCGCGAGCACAGAAGACCATCAGGCTCCATCCCTTATCTTTTTGCTTCCGGCGGCGGCCAATTCAATTCAGCATGTCTTCCGCAGTAGAAGCAGGAGAGGCGGTAGCGAGCCTTGCGTCGAGGGTTCGGCATGGAGGTAAAGGTGATGGGGGTGTCGTCGAAGGGACAAGTCGGTTGTTCGTGGAGGAGATGCATTTCGGCCATCATGGTGAATGAGGCGACATCCCAGGGCGGGGAAGTCTGTTCTACACCCGTGATCGTTTCCTTCCCATGGCAGCGCTCACACTCCGCGTGGTAGGTTTTGATGTGGGCATCGTGCAGAGAGTGATCCGCAACATCCATCGCTCCGCCGCACCCAGGCTTTGCGCAGATCAGATGTTCATGCTGTAAGGCTTGGACAAATCGGCCATGTGCTATCCGCTCCTGTTCAGATTTCATAAGCCCTCCCTCATGTCCTCTTTTTCCCTCACTCCTCCCAAGAGGGAGGCCTGAAGTGCCCTTTGACTGCGTGCATCGAACGAGCACCTTCTGAGCGTGCGCGTTCTGCGAGCAAGAAAGGCACTCAGGCTACCCCTCATATTCCCCATGCCCCGCTGATCTGAATATTTGCGCCGTTCACATAGCGCGCTTCGTCACTCAGTAAATACCTCACGGCCGCCACTGTATCATCGACGGTACCGATATAGCCGGCAGGGATACGTTTGGTCACACCGGCCAACTCTTCTGGCGGTGCGCTGCCTGAGTCGATGAAGCCGGGTGAAATTGCATTGACGGTAATACCGTGGGGCGCCAACAGTTTGGCCAGGGTGCGGGTCAGAATCAAGATGCCGGCCTTGGCGATGTAATGGGCCGTGACATCCGGTTGGGAAATCATCTGATCGGCATTGGCCATACCGAAATTGATGATGCGCCCGAATTTTCGAGCCTTCATGCCTGGCGCGATTGCTTGCGCGAGATAGAAAATCGGGTGGAGGTTGCCATCGAACATCTCGTTCCAGCCTTCGACGGTTTCCTCGAAGAGATTGATTCGATGGTAGGGGCCGGCTCCATTGATTAAGACATCGATCTGCCCCCACTGTTGTTCCACCTGTGCGACCAAATTCTTAGCGGCCACCGGGTCTGATACGTCGCAACGAACGGCCATAGCCTGCCCGCCTCGTTCCGTGATCGCAAGGGATGTCTTCTGAGCCTCGGTTTCGCTGGTGCGGTAGCAGATGGCGATTTTCCACTTCTGTGCCGCGAGGTCGAGGGCAATCCCACGCCCAATGCCTTTTGCCCCGCCTGTGATGAGCGCCACCCGCTCTTTCATGGTGATTCCCTATGGTTGGTATGGATCTATCATGCCCGTGTCTGCAACCGTTTGGCGAGAAGCTGGAGCGTGCCGGCAGTACGCTGCGAAAATGACTGTTCGTTCTTCGGTTTCTTGGCATCGAGGGCGCTGGATTCGGTGAGGGCACGGAGATCCGCGATAGTATCGACATCTCTCCACGGAGGCAGGAGAGCCGTCTTGAGTCCAAGAGTTGTGGCTTTCCCCCGGGTTGTCTCGAGAACCTTCTCAGTTGACCAGGGAATTCCCACGAAGAGCTCGGGAACCATGCGCTTCAATCCGATCAAGTAGTAGCCGCCGTCGAGGGCTGGACCCACCACAAGATCGTTTGTCTCCAGGAAAGCGAGAGCCTGTTTATAGTGGTCAAGTGGCAGCGTGGGTACGTCGGTTCCGACGATCAGGACCTGTGAATAGCCTCGCGCGAACAGCGTCTCAAACGTGTGCAACATGCGCGCTCCCAAGTCATCGCCGACTTGATCGATCAACTTCACGTGTTGACGTTCTTCCATAATCTTGAAAAACACGAGTGCTGAAGATGGAGCACAGGCGAGATAGCGATCCAGCGGCAATTTCAATTTTGTGACCGCAGTTGTCGATCGTTCCAGCATATCGAGTACGAAACTGCCGTGCAGGGTGGCCGCCTCGTCTGGGGTCAGCGGTGGGCAGAGCCTTGTCTTTACCTCGCCAGGAATCGGAGCCTTGGCGAAGATCACGAATGCCGTGTGAGGTGAGAGGCGGGAGGTTTGAGGCGACTGAGCGGAAGGCTGTTTCATGAATTACCGAACCAATCCATACCATCGACTCAGTGTACGGGGGTGTATGCCGATCCAGTAGAGGAATCGCAACGTCCACATCAGAAGAATTGTCTGTAAAGGTCCGTGCTGTTCCCAGCGACGGAAGGAGGTCGTCACTGTTGCTGTGGGGGCCGCGATCGTTCCCCTTCGTTTGAGCCTGCGCGACAACTCGATATCTTCCATTAACGGCATATCGGCGAAGCCACCGATCTGTTCGAAAATGTGACGACGGACGAAGAGGGCCTGATCGCCGGTGGCGATGCCGCTCAGCCTTGACCGCCAGTTCATCATGGTACTGATGATCGTTCCCCACCCCGATGGGCGATCGAACCGGACATCGAATCGCCCGCCCACCATCCGTCGATCGGCCAGGGTCGTTTCTACTATCTTTTTGGCATCGTTGGGAAGCTGCGTGTCGGCATGGAGAAAGAGCAAGATTTCTCCACCACTGGCCTTCGCGCCTTCGTTCATCTGCCGGGCGCGTCCAGAGGGAGCAGTTACCCATTGTATAGGACTGAGCGCTGATGCCTGAGTGTTGAGTCGGTATGATTCGACGAGCGCGTGGGTGCCATCGGTACTTCCGCCATCCACCACGATGAGTTCATCGAAGCCGAGCGATGCGGTGCGTGCAAGTGTGTCCAAGATGGTCCGCTCTTCGTCCAGCGTGGGGATGATCACCGAAATATGCATCGCCATAACACATCAGCAGACTTGTTCGTTTGGTTCCTTTGGTTTGTCCGGTTTTTTGATTGACGGAACCAAGCGGATGAACCAAATCAACCAGATAAACAAAACCAACCAGACAGACCGGGCTCCTGCTATTTAGGCTTCTTCGGTTCGTTGAACATGAAGTACATGACGACAATCACGGTGCCCCAAAATACGACTTGCTTATGCCAGAAAAGGACTTCCCCGAAGTGATAGAAAACGGCTGCGAGTAGGAGCGCGCCGCCGATGATGCTGTAGCGGAAAGTTGTATTTTCAATAACCGCATTCGCCCACACGGCAATTCCAGCGAAGTAAATCATGAAGGGAATGACGTCGATCTCGAATCCCCCGCTGATCGAGAGAAAGATGTCGAGAAACCCGAGGAAAATGAGGGCAATGCCCACGATCATTCCGGCGACGCGCATCTGATTATCGCCTCCGGAGTCCTCCTCTGGGTTGCGTCGCTCCGGTTCGTTCGTCGGCTCTGGCAGCATGGTCAGACGGTTCCTAACTTACGCGTTGGTGCAAGGTTTATTTGGTTCATCTGGTTTCTTTGGTTTTTCTGGTTCAACGAAATAAACGAAACAAACTAGACAAACCCGCCGGTTCTCCCGCTTCATGGGTGCCGAGCATCCTGCTAGATCTTAAAATGTTTGCTCAGGGTCAGGCCTTGGCGCTGGTACGAGGATCCGAGAGCCGTACCATAGAGCTGGCTGGGGCGTGCGAGCATCCTGTCGTATACAACCTTGAAGAACGTTTGTCCATCATGGATCAGGAAGGGCACGTCGTGGGGGCGGACTTCCAGGACCACTTGGGTGCCGTGCAATTCTCCGCGACCGTATCCGAATCCGGGATCGAAAAACCCGGCGTAGTGGGTCCGTAACTCGCCACAGGCCGCTTCGAACGCGACCATCTCGGCTGCGTAACCGGCAGGAACGCGAATTCGTTCTTTCGATGCGAGGATGTAAAACTCTTCCGGTTCCAGAAGAAGACTCTCCTGGCGGTGACGGTAGAGCGGTTCCCAGAAGTCCAGCGCCGCATAATGCCCGACCTTCGAGAGATCGATGACGTGACTATTCTTCTTCGCCCGATAGCCGATAATCGGCGAGTCGCTTCGGTCGTCTCCCTTCAGGTCGATGCGTAGAAACAGGCCACGATCCGTTCGGAGTTCGCGGGTCTCCAGCGCCTGCTTCGCCGGGAGGTTGTGGTATAGCAGGGGCTCTCGTTTGTGAAGCGTCTGCAGGGACCGGTCCGAGACGGTCGCGCTGCCGTGGACAAAGCGGATTTGATTGAGAGAATAGCCGGTCTTTACCTTGACGGCAAACGAGCGCGGGACGATTTCCAGATAGAGAGGCCCGGAATAGCCGGCTCTGATTTCATCGAATCCCGTGTTGAGATCGGTCACGACGCGAGTAAAGACGTCCAAGCGTCCGGTCGTACTTTTGGGATTGGTTCGCGCCCGGAGAGTTTTGGGCAACGCGACACGCTCCAGCAGCGGCACCAAATAGACGTGGCCCTTTTCGAGAATGGCCCCTTCAGTCAGGTCCATCTCGTACATCACGAGGTCGGATTGGTAGAAGTCCAGGATATTGAGCCGGCTCGTGATCTCTGACAATTCCGGCAGAAAGCTGCTGATCAACCGGTAGGCTTTGCGTCCGAGACGAAGATCGAGACTGGCCGGCTGAATCTGTCGGTCTTCAATCGGTACGTCGGCATGGATGGCGCCGCTCGCGATCAGTTGCTTGATCTGCTGGTAGGGCAAAATGCCCTGTGTGGTTCTGGCGCTCACAGGTCGTCGTGTGCTCCATTGCTGCAGGATTCCAGGACCGGTCCCGCGTTGACCATCGGCAGTTCCCGCATGGATCCCTGGGTCGGTTGAGGATAGTGAAACGCCTTGTTTTCATAGTTCTTCAAGAGGACCCCCTCGGCATCCATGTGCACCATATAGTCGCTGGGGAGTAAGGGAATCTTGCCGCCGCCGCCCGGCGCATCGATCACGAAATGCGGGACCGCCATTCCGCTGGTGTGGCCCTGCAACGACTTGATGATGTTGAGCCCCGTCTCGACCGTGGTGCGGAAGTGATTTGTGCCCTTGGTCAGGTCCGCTTGGTAGAGATAGTAGGGCTTGATGCGAGCGAGCAGCAGCTGATGCATCAAGCGTTTCATGATATCGGGATCGTCGTTGACCCCCTTGAGCAGCACGGTTTGTGCGCCGAGTGGCACGCCGGCATCGGCCAACATTCCGCAGGCTGTTTTCACTGCCGGGGTCAATTCGTCCGGGTGGTTGAAATGCAGATTCATATAAATGGGGTGGTATTTCTTGACGATGGCGCAGAGCTCCGGCGTGATCCGCTCTGGCAACGTGCCAGGCACGCGCGATCCGAGACGAATCAGTTCCAGATGCGGAATCGTGCGCAGGGCCTTCAGGATCCGTTCCAATAGATGATCCGGCAGGAGCAGGGGGTCGCCGCCGGAGAGAATGACGTCGCGCACTTCGGTATGCTCGCGCAGATAGGCGATGGCCTGGTCGAGCTCGCCTTTCTTGAGGAATCCCGGTTTCCCGACCAGCCGTTTTCTGGTGCAGAATCGACAATAGATCGGGCACTGGTTCGTCACCATTAGCAGCACGCGGTCCGGATAGCGATGGACGAGATGCGGGACCGGACTCATGAGATCTTCCTCTAGCGGATCGTCTTCCGCTTCGAAGTCGTCCATTTCTGCGATGTCCGGGACTACCTGTTTCCAAATGGCGTCGCCCTTTTCTTTGATCGTCGCCATTACCGTGGGGGTAATGCGCATCGGATAGTCGCCCACGATGGCTTCGATTTCTTTGGCGTCGACACCCAGCCGGTCAGCCAAGTCTTTTGGCTTCACGATGCTGTCAGCAAGTATGCGTCTCCAAGCTTCCATGCGGGCTCCTTTACTGTCGGTGGATCGGCAGGGTGCTGAAAAAGTCCGCCAGCTTCGTTCTCGCTTCGCTCAGAGGCTCAACGTACCGAAGCGTACGCCTCGCCTCTTCCTTCACTGCGGCCTTGCGGCCGGCCATTTTGAGCATCCTGCGAGTGTGCTCTCCTCTTGTCTCACACATGTCGGTCATCATAGTTCTTGCTGTGCAAAATGGCTTTTCCATAACCTACTAGCTGTCGGCGATCCGTTCCGGACCGTAGGTCTTGTCCAGATGATCGAGGATATCCTCGGTCTCCGTCAACACCCGGTCCCCGTCTTTGAGGACAGGAACATAGTACTGGCCTGAGACTTCTTTCACCACTGTGCGCATCGGGCGTATGTCTGGCACAATAACATGGTCATATTCGATGTGCAGATCCGCCAGTTTTTGGCGCACCACTTCACAGTCCGGACACCAGGCTACGTGATACAGCGTCATTTTGCCCCTTACCCCTTACCGGCTTCAATCGCGCAGGGTACCATGATGGCATCTTTCATTCCGTGGATCACCTTTTTGTCCGCCGGGCAGATGGTAGCCAGAATACCAGCCAGTTCGGTCTTTTCGCCACTCACGAAGTAATAGGGTGAAAGTCTGGCGCGACCGGACATCCGGTTCATCTCACCGGTCACCGGGTCGAAGTAGTCGAGGTCATACAGACGACCCTTGTGAAACTCCTGCAGGATGTAGGGGGTTTGAGGGAAAGCGTTCAAAGCCTTGTCAATGGCGCCGGTCCATTCGCTCTGCGGCATATCGTGTCCGACCGACACGCCTCGGCTGCCCCAGGCGAGTTCTGAAAACCCCGATGGCTTGATGACGAACTGCCGCTCTTTCTGGGTCGCGGTGGTCAGGTCTTGCCAGTTCATGACGGCCCGCCCTCCAATTGCCAAACCGGGGATCGTGGCGGATGGAGGAATCGGCGCAGGATCGAGAATCCACGTGCGAGGCATCATAGTGGTTAGGTGGAGGAAGACCTCCAAGCCCAAGGCCTTCTCCCAGAAGGGTCGTAGGGCTGGGTGATGGAGAAGGCCAAAGGCAAGCTTCTCTTCCAGCGCCGGCTTGTAGGGAGGTGTGACTGCGACCCGGCCTTTCTTGAGGGCATATTGGACAAGTTCGGATTTGGGGATATTCAGAAGATCGAATAGCTCATAGAACCGGTAGATCAAGGCGATCGGCCGGTCCTTTCCATCGTTGGTGACCCAGAGGCCTTCTTCGGTGAATCGAATATCGCGGGGCTCCACGCAGTAGGCGTCGAGGCCGATGGCTTGAAGCCGTACCGCGAGCCATCGCATTTCAGGCCGATAGTCTTTGGCCTCTTCCGACAGCAGAATCGCGATGCAACCGGTATGTTGGGCGAGCTGATCTCTCAACATGGCTGCAAATCCTCGAACCATTCCCTCAGGGCCTCCAACGAATTCCAAGGGATGAGGGGTGGGATCATTGGCCAATGACCATTGGCCGTATATCTCCGTCAGCGCTCCGGTCATTCCGATTCCCCCTGGCACTGAGTCCAGTTCAGTGATCACCATGCCGTCCTGGGTGGGGATGATGTCCGGTCTGATGACGGCAGGGAGCTGGTCGCGAAACCGCTTCATCCGGCTGTAGGTGAGCAGGGCCTCCGGTTTGCCTTGGTCCAGGTATCCCGCGACCCAGGCCGGTTGAAGCCCCCGCAGGCTGTCGGCATAGAGGCGGTTCAGGGCTCGATAAAAGGATAGGAGCTGCGGCCCGAGTCGGTGAAAAAAGTCCAATTGGTCTCTGGTAAGAGGAAAGGGTGTCGTACCAATTCGCCAAGTCGTCGTGGCAGCGGCTGTTTCAGAAGTCGAAACCTGTTCGGGTATAGACGGAAAGAGACCAGCTTGACTCAGCCGGTCGCGAATGGTTGCGCAGCGATGAAGGAGGTCGGAGGTAGCCAAGTCAGACAGAGGCAGTATTCGTGTCAATGAGAGCCCCTCATGCGAGGCCCATGAACTGTAACACGGGCTTTGAGGACCGTACAAGGGGCGAGAGGAGGGGGCGAGAGTCTGGGGAGTTACAGCGCATATTCGACAGTGGCGCGAGTTGGAGGGGTGCCGGTGAAATCAAACATCCTTTTGGGCAGTTCTGCAGAATGGTGCTAGTATGGGCTGCACATAAATCGATTTCTTCAATGGGCTTAGACATCATACAGCCATGGTCTAATTGGCATTCTGTGACACCGCTGACCCCACTTTCACAACTCGTACCGAGCCATATCTGTCTCCAGTGCGATGTCTGCTGTCGGTTTCCAGACCCAGATAGCGCTCTTCGTCCCTATTTTACAGAGAACGAAATTGCCGGGGCTCTTGCTGGAGGCCTTCAAGGAAGGGCCTTTCCCAATCGTCGAGGGTCACAGGTGCAGCTGGTTCCCGATTCCCATAACGATGGGTATATCTGTCCGGCATTCGAGACAGCGACCTTAACTTGCCGTATCTACGAGCAGCGCCCGCTCGATTGTCAGCTCTATCCGCTGGCGCTGATGTGGGATGAACGGCAGGACCAAGTATTGTTGGGGTGGGATACGAAATGCCCCTTCATGCGAGAGCAGATCCCGGGGGAGGTCCAGCGTCATGCCGAGCAGGTCATGGGCCTGCTCAATCAAGCAGATATTCATGATCAAGTCGTTGCGCATCCTCGCCTCATCGGGCGGTTTCAAGAGGACGTGGTAGTGCTTGCCTCTCTTCCGCGTCTCACTGAAGCGGTGGCTGGTCGATGGGGGACTACGAGGCTGCATCGGTTCGGACTGGAGGATGTCCCGCTTATGGCCGCGGCCTTGGACCGGTCTGAGAGTTGCGAGGGCCAGTCGCTTGCGGCCTATGCACCGGTTTTTCACTACATGTGGAACCGAATGTTGGCCTATTGGTGGATGGAGCTTCGGGGGGCCTTTTGCCTGTTTGCACAATCGTCCGATGGCTGGTTTATGGCCTTGCCTCCGATCGGGGCCGGCTCGATCGAGGCTCCTTTGTTCGATGCGATGCAGCTGTTGCAGCGATGGAACGGCGATTCGCCGGTAAGTCGGGTTGAGAACGTGCCAGCCCGGTTAGTCCCAGAGCTGGAACGGCTGGGCTATCGTGTGACGCCGAAGGAGCCGGACTATCTGTATCGCGCAACAGACCTCGCGGCCTTGGCGGGCGATCGGTATAGATCTCAACGGGCATTGTGCAATCGATTCGAACGAGAACAGTCGTTTGAGGTGGACTCCTATCGGCTCAGCGACCGTCAGGGCTGTCGTACCCTCTTAGGAGACTGGTCGCGACAGAAGCAGACGGAAGGCCTCGAATCGTTCGGCGCGATGCTGGCGGTCGATGCTGTGTCGGCTCATGAAGTGATCTGGTCGCAGGCCTCGGTTCTTCGAGTTACGGGCAAGGTTGTGAGGACTCACGGACGGTTGTGTGCCTATACCTTCGGCTATTGGTTGACGAGCGGGACTTTCTGTGTCCTGTTAGAGGTGGCGGATCGGACTCTTCCCGGTTTAGCGCAGTATCTCTTCCGGGAGACCTGCCGGACGGTCGCGGCGGCAGGGGCTGAATACATCAATACGATGGACGATGCAGGCCTCCCGGGATTGCGTGCATCGAAACAGGCCTACCATCCTGCCATGTTGATTCCCAACTCTGTTGCTTCCCCGGCGCGTCAATCATGAAGACCTCGATGGCCCTATCAGTCAGCACGTCTCGCCGCTATCGGTGGTTGCCCTATCTTCTTCTCGTCATGACGGTCTGCGCCATCCTCGCCGGTGTCGGCCTGATCCGGCTCGTCGAAGATCGTGTTGTCGCGGCGACAGGAGGTGAACTCACGCTGGCAGCGGCGGAAATTTCCGAGAAACTCGACCGGATGCTGTTTGAACGCCAGGGCGATGTGCTCATGATGGCCAGAAATTTGGCGTTGCAAAATTCCGATCCGAACTATCGCTCTGAATATCTGACATGGATGAAGAAAGAATATGCCCCGGCTTACCAATCGATCGTGGTGGCGGATGTCCAGGGTACGGTCGTGGCGGCGACGGAGGTTTCGCTGCTAGGGCGCGATGATAGCCGCGCTGCATCGTTTATCGCCGCTCGTACGACGCGACGGTTCGATATTGCCGATGTTGCGGAGCAGGAGGCTGAGAGTGGCGTTGCTGCGATTGCGTTTACGGCTCCGATTCTCGACTCACGAGGCGCCTTTCTGGGCATTGTGACTGCGCGGGTCGGCGTTCCATTTTTGGAGGAGGTCAGCACCAGGACGATTCGCTCGCTTGAAGTCCAACAGGGAGCAGGTGGGCGAGTGGAATATCGAATGTCGACAAAGGGTGGCAGGGTATTTGTCGACTCGGATCTGTCCCGCAAGGAGCCTCTCAATCTCAAAGAGCTCAGGCTCCCTTCGGTGCTGCTGAGCGAGGCCGGTGCACCGGGGTTCATCGAGGAAGAACATGTACGTCGGCATGTTCAGGTAGTGACTGGCTATGCGAAGACCAGAGGGTTTGGAGAATTTACTGGGTTGAATTGGTCGGTTCTGGTGCAGATGGAGCGAGAGGAGGTCCTGGCGCCCATTCATGCGTTCTTGTGGAAAGCCGGAATCGTAGGCGGGGCGGTTTGGATTTCCATGATGGGCCTGTTGTTCTGGGCCATGGCACGTTTACAAGCGGAGCATCGGCAAGCACAGCAGGAAAGCGCCTGGGCAAAAGCCGCTGAGGCTGCGCTGCTCCAGAGTCAGGAAAGGAATCGGGCGGTCGTCGATACTGCGCTTGACGCGGTGGTCACCATCGACTCGACCGGGATAGTGACGGATTGGAATACGCAGGCGACGGCGATTTTTGGGTGGTCCCGCGAGGAAGCGCTGGGACGCACTTTTTCCGAGACTCTCATTTCCGCACAGGACCGTCAGGCGCATGAGCAGGCCGTTCGTGAATTTCTTCGAACAGGAACGGGCGCGATCTTGAATCGCCGGATTGAAATTCTCGCCCAGCACAAGGATGGGAGGGAGTTCCCCGTCGAGTTTGCGGTGTCGCCGGCAAAGTATGGGGATGCGTACATCTTCAACGCCTTTATCCGGGACATTACGGACCGCCGTCGAGCTGAACGGCGTCTCGCGTCTCATTATGCAGTGACCCGAGTTCTCTCCGAGGCGGTGACATTGGAAGAGGCGGTTCCAAAGATCATTCAGGCAATCGGGGAAAGTTTGGAGTGGGATCTGGGCGTATTTTGGCGGGTGGATAAAGCGGCTGCGGTGCTGCGTTGTTTCGACCAGTGGCAGGCGCCGTCCGTCCAGGCCGAACCGTTTGTTTCGGACACCAGGCAACGTGCGTTTACACGAGGCCAGGATCTGCCAGGACGTATTTGGGCCAGTGGGAAGTCGGCCTGGGTGGCGGACGTCACAGTAGATAGCAATTTCCCTCGTGGGTCCCAGGCCCGGCAAGTCGGGTTTCGCGGGGCGTTGGGATTACCTATTCTCGTAGGAAATGAGATCGAGGGTGTCATCGAATTCTTCAGCCGTCAGGCGCGGCAGCCCGATGGTGAATTGCTACGAATGGCGGAAGACATCGGTCTTAAAATCGGCCAATTCGGCGATCGGGCTCGAACAGAGGGGGTGTTACAAGAAACCGAAGCGCAGTTGCGGCAGGCGCAGAAGATGGAGGCGGTGGGCCGATTGGCCGGCGGGATGGCGCACGATTTCAATAATCTCCTGACGGTGATTCGAGGGTACAGCGAGTTGCTCTTGGGGCGTCTGGGGCCCACCGACGGCATGAGAAAGGATTTGGAAGAAGTGAAGAAGGCGGCGGACCGGGCATCCGGGCTTACCCGTCAATTGCTGGCGTTCAGCCGCCGTCAGTTCATCGCGGCGAAAGTCCTCGATCTCAATGCGCTGGTTTCCAATATGGATGGGATGTTACGGCGTCTTATCGGTGAAGATATCATCGAGTTCAACACGGAACTCGATTCGTCGGCCGGCGCCATCAAGGCGGATCC
Organism: Nitrospiraceae bacterium; assembly: GCA_013140715.1. Lineage (GTDB taxonomy): Bacteria > Nitrospirota > Nitrospiria > Nitrospirales > Nitrospiraceae > Palsa-1315. The sequence goes on along the minus strand of JABFSG010000058.1, from coordinate 2,431 downwards.
CGGCCAGATCGAACAGGTCATCATGAATTTGGTGGTGAATGCCCGCGATGCAATGCCTAAGGGTGGACGCCTGACGGTTGAAACCAGGAATGTGACGATTGAGGAAGGGTTACGCCTCAATGCCGCGGGAGTCGGGCCGGGATCCTATGTGTTGCTGGCGGTACGCGATAGTGGCCAAGGGATGGATGCTGAAACCCGGTCGCACCTGTTTGAACCGTTCTTTACGACGAAGGAGAAAGGCAAAGGGACAGGATTGGGACTTTCGACTGTCTACGGCATCGTCAAGCAGAGTGGAGGAAGTATTACGGTGGAGAGCGCTCCTGATCGGGGCACGACGTTCCGGATCTACTTCCCACGGGTCGAACAAGAAACTCATGAGCTGACGGGGGCGGTCGATGCGACCGATTCGGTGCGGGGCCACGAAACGATCCTCTTGGTTGAGGACGAGCCGGCGGTTCGTGGTCTGGTGAACGAGACGCTGCGGCTCCAAGGCTATACGGTGCTGGTGGCGCGCCATGGTATCGAAGCCCTCCTTACCAGCGCAAAACATGTGGGGCCGATCCATCTGTTGCTGACGGATGTTGTGATGCCCCAGATGAGCGGGCCTGAAGTCGCGGAAAAGATTCTCACTATTCGGCCGGGGATCAAAGTGCTGTATATGTCGGGATATCCGGACCATCCGGTTTTCGATCACGGCGGTGTGAACCTGGAAATCGGGTTCCTGCCAAAGCCTTTCTCGCCCCATACGCTGGCGCAAAAGGTGCGCGAAGTTCTGACCGGTGTGAAGGCCGCCTAGTCTGGTAGGTCTGGTTTGTTTTGTTTATCTGGTTGATTTGGTTCCTCTGGTCAGGTTCGCCAACAAAATAAACGAGACAAACCAAACAAACCAAATGAACAAGTCAGATTGGCGGACTTTTTCAGTATCCCGCTGGATCGCTTGATCTTCCACCTCGGTTCCGTTTATCGTGATCCCAACAGATGGGTGAGACGTGAATCGTGAGATCCGAAGTGGGCGATCTGACCAATAGGACGAGCGGGATATGACAACGCAGGGACGAGAACTCGACATCGGTTCTTTCCGCATCGATCGGGAGCCGTTCTATGCCGAGGTCCGCGGTGAAGTCGGACTCTTCACCATTGCGGCAAACAGCAAGATGCCGGTCATGCTCAAGGGGCCGACCGGCTGCGGCAAGACCCGCTTTGTGCAGCATATGGCCTATCGGCTGGGCCGCCCATTAATTACGGTGGCCTGTCACGAAGATCTTACCGCCTCTGATCTAGTGGGGCGCTATCTGCTCAAGGGCCAAGAGACGGTTTGGGTCGATGGACCGCTGACACTCGGCGTGAAGCATGGCGCAATCGTCTATCTGGATGAAGTCGTCGAAGCGCGCAAGGACACGACGGTCATCATCCATCCCTTGAGCGACGATCGCCGCTTTCTGCCGATTGAAAAGAAAGGCCAGATTCTCGAAGCGGCCGATGATTTCCTCCTGGTGATCTCCTATAACCCAGGCTACCAGAGTGTGCTCAAAGACTTGAAACAAAGCACGAAGCAGCGTTTTATGGCGATTGAGTTCGACTATCCGGCGCCGGACATCGAAACCGCTGTGGTGGAGCGGGAAGCGGGGATCAGCCGAGATCTCGCGGCCAGTTTGGTGAAACTCGGCGGCAAGGTGCGAAATCTCAAGAATCATGGCTTGGAAGAAGGGGTCAGCACCAGATTGCTGATCTATGCCGGGACGCTCATTCGGCAGGGCGTGGCGACCGATCGAGCCTGCGAGGTGGCGATCGCGCGCCCGATCACCGACGATCCCGATATGCAGCGCAGTATTGTGGAGTTGGTGAAGGCCATCTTCTGATCCCAGGCCTGGGGGGTCTCCCGTCGCGGATGAATGCGCTGATTGTGCAAGACAGCAAAGCAGGAGCGGTCCTTTCCGTTCATATCCAGCCTAAAGCCTCCACCACAGAATGTGTCGGTATTCACGGTGACGCGATCAAAATTCGTGTGGCCGCTCCCCCGATCGACGGTTTAGCCAACGACGAATTAATCGGGTTCTTGGCCCGCCGGTTATCGATTCCTGTTACTTCAGTACAGATCAAGTCCGGTGCTGGTGGGCGGCACAAACGGGTTGTTATCAAAGGAGCAACCGCGGAGTTTGTGCTGGCTCGTTTGAACGTGGACCATAAAAGAGAATCGGCGAAATCATGATGCGTAATGTGCTGCCGATCATCGGAGGGTTGTTGTTGCTCGCAGCCTGTTCGACCGCGCACCCAGTGTTGTATCCCAATGCGCATATGCAATCGGTGGGGAAAGAGGTCGCAGCCCAGGATATTGAAGCCTGTCGAAAAATGGCAGAGTCGGCAGGGGCTGAGGAGAGTGGTGGGAAGACCGGTCGTGTGGCGACCGGCACGGCAGTCGGGGCTGGAGTCG
>JABFSG010000032.1 GCA_013140715.1 Nitrospiraceae bacterium | reverse complement strand
AGATAGTCAGGGATTTCCCGTGACGAAAGCGGATGACTACGAGATGGTGATGGTGCATCACCATCCCCTACAAAAACAGGAGGCCCAACATGGGATGGGCAATTACTTGCTCTACATGACTCCGGGCACCTGTCCGACGAAAGCCGCGGCGCCACTCACCAGCAAGTAGGGCCACACGGGACGAACCAACCAGCCAAGTCCTGGTGCGTACCGATAGTGTTCTCTCCAGCCTGCTCGACCCTCCGCCACTGAAATTCAGATGGACTGACCATCGTCTTTTCCATCGACCTCAGGATCACAAACGCCTCACGTCACTGTGACAGTTGTAGCATTTGTGAGCATCTGTGAGCAGACGTCGGTAGACAAGATGTCGCAGCCCCTTACAGTTGCGCCCTGCTGAATGCAAAGGGCTGAAGGGGGATTACAATGCGACGGGTTGCCTCTCTATTGATGATAGGTGTTTTGCTGCTGACTGTTGCCCTCTCTCCGGCGGAGGCTGAACGGGAATCCGCAGCAGGCCTAACGCTTGGGCCGGTCCTGCCGGTCTTTGTCGGGCCTGTACCGATCTCACCTCCCGCTATCCGATTCGACGAACAGGCTTCTGTGCATGTGGCCTGGTTCGAGAAAGCGGGTTCGGTGGGAGCGGTGAAGAGCGTCCGAGTTGAAAAGGAGACCAAGTCCGTGGCGACCCCCGTGCAGGTGAATTCCGATGCGTTTCCACCTGATGCGATCCATCTGGCTCCCGGGCTCGCTACTGGCGCGGATCGTCGCGTCTTCGTGTCATGGTCGACTGCAAACCAAACCCCTGGTTCTCTGTTCGCGTCAGATCTGAGAGTGGCACGCTCGCAAGATGGGGGACAGACCTTTGAGGCCCCGGTGCAGGTCAACGACGACGGCTTGCCGATCAGCCACACGTTTGAAGATATGGTGGCGGGACATGGCTCCGACCTCTATGTGGCTTGGCTGGATGGAAGGGGGAAAGACCGCAGTGGCGCCGCGCTGTTCTTTGGCTGCTCCAAGAATCAGGGAGAGACCATCGGCAAAAATCTTACGATAGACGGGATGGCCTGCCCCTGCTGTCGCCCGATGATGGCGGTAGCGCCGAACGGACACCTCTGGGTGGCCTGGCGCAAGACCTTTGCCGGCAACGTGCGGGACATCGTTCTGGCCAAGTCCGAGGATCGCGGGCAGACTTTTTCATCGCCCCTGCTGGTTCACAAAGACAATTGGGTCTTCTCTGCCTGTCCGCATCGAGGCCCGTCGATCGGGTTCGACCGGTTTGGGCGGATCTATGTCGGCTGGTACACAGAGGGGACGGATGAACAACCTCGGTTGTCGATTGCAACCTCCAATGACCAGGGCCGGACATTCAGCTCTCCTGTATCCCTCCACACCTCGACGACGTCGTTGCCCGATCAGATGCGGATGGCGGTGCATCCGGACGGGACGGTCGTGGCGGTTTGGGAAGAAATCACCGGCGTTCGCAAGCGAGTCGTGATGCGAGTGTCAATGGACCGCGGACAACATTTCGGCCCGTTACAGATCCTGAGCGCCGACGCTAAAGCAGAATATCCCACCGTGGCGATTCATGGGTCGGGTACTGTTGCCATCAGCTGGACGGAACAGGCATGGCCGAATAATCGCATCGTGTTGCAACGAGGGCGCCTACCCAGTCAGCAATAGCACGATAATCTACAGGATAGTCTATAGGAGGGCGTGATGAAGAACTGTGTGCGCTTATTGCTTGTTGTATCTCTATTGACCAGTATTCCCCTATTTTCACCCGTTGCGAGCGTGCATGCCCAAGACCAGTCCGTTCCACTGGAACCGAAGCAACCGAAAGAGTTGACCGTTGAACCGGTCGTTGTGACCGCTACGCGAACAGAACGGTCACTGGCCGATATGCCCGTGAGCGTCTCGGTGGTGACTCGGCAGGACGTCAAGGACGCACCCGCGATCGGTACGGACGATATCCTGCGCACCGTCCCTGGTATCAACATGCCCTTTTTGAATAGCTTCACGCAACATCCGACAGGCAACCTTCCCGGAATGCGAGGGTTGGGAGATCTTCGTACCCTGGTCTTAGTGGATGGGGTTCCTCTGAACGATCCCTTCTTCGGGACGGCGCAATGGAACATGGTGCCCAAGGAGACGATTGAACGAGTGGAGGTAGTCCGTGGAGGAGCGTCCAGCTTGTGGGGTCATGCCGCGATGGGAGGGGTAATTAACATTATTACTCGCAATGCCGGAGACAGAACGGTGAGCCAAAGCCTGATGGGTGGATCCAATGGAACGTTTCGGACCAACACCTATGTCAGCAATCGGATCAATGATCGATTTGGAATCAGTGCAAATGTGAATTACCAACAGACTGATGGCTATACACCGCAACAAGCGGACCTGCGCGGCGCAATCGACCAAAACGCCGGTAGCTCAAACGCCAACGTTCAATTCAAAACGGATTACCAATCGCCGGATTTCAAGTGGTTTGCCCGCGCCAATTATTACAACAGCAACCAAAACATCGGCCGCGCGTTGGACGATAACCGCCAGAATACGGTGAACTTCCAAACGGGAGCGACGTGGAAATTGAGCGAGCAGGAAACTCTGGAGGCCAATGCGTTCTATCTGCAACAGCAGCAGCAATTCAACACTGCTTCCTTGGTGACACCGGGGAATCGGAATTCAAACTTTCTATCGGCTTTCCATCAGATCCCCGTCACTAGCATTGGCGGCTCTTCCCAGTATTCACGGACGATCAACGAAACGTTTCGCTCGTTTCAGCTTGGGGTAGACCTGCGCCAAATCCAGGCCGTCGATCGCTCGCAACGCTTTAGCGCGCCAGGAGCCAACCCCACCACCCTCAACGGATATGGAAGCCAACTGTTTGTAGGCGCATTCGGTCAAGCCAGCATCGCCCCCATACCGAATCTCGAACTCTTGGGTAGTCTACGGTTGGATTACTACCAAAACTATGCGTCTAAGCAGGAATCCGCTCCGGGCGGAACAACCAACTTGGAGAACCAGGAACGGCTGCAGCTCAACCCTAAACTGGCCATACGCTATCAGATTATCGAGCCCCTCGCGATCCGGGCCTCCGTGTATCGGGCCTTTCGAGCCCCGACCCTTGACGCCCTGCATTACAATTTTGTCACTTCGAACTTCGCCTTGCTGGGCAACAATCAGGTGGCTCCCGAGACCATGTGGGGTGGCGATGCCGGCTTCGATGTCTATAGCGGCCGATTCAAGGGACAGGCCAATGTCTTTTGGAATGAGATCAATCACGCGATTACGGCAATCCCCACCAGCTTCTTTCCCGTCTTCACGCTGCAATATTTCAATGTGGGCAAACTACGGAGCCGGGGAGTCGAACTCTTGGGCGAAGTGGAGCTGGCACAGTACTGGTCGGCGATATTCGGGTACACCTATACCGACTCCACCATCACGGACAATCCCACCGATCCCACTGTCGTCGGGAAGCGTAGTCCCAATGTCCCGCTCCATTCTCAGACTGCTACTCTGCGGTACCGCGATCCGGAGGGACTCGATTTTTCGTTTCGCATGCGAGCCAATGAACGGATCTTTGCCCAAACCGATAACGCGACCAAGCTGAGCAACCAGTTCATTTTGGATCTCTACGGTTCATATCCCATCTATAAGAGTGTCAACATGTTCGTGATCGGAGAAAATATACTCAACGACACATATCTGGCATCGAATTTCGGTGGAACGAATTGGATGGGGGCACCACGGCAATTCTTTGGCGGTGTGAACGCCAGCTTCTAGAAAGATTCTGTCTATGATTGGTCCAAATTAGGAGGCTTGAGGTGAGAGGCTTGGGGCAAGGACAGGGTCCTTGGTTTCCAGCCTCCACCTTCGAACTCCAACATTTTTCCGCTCAACTTTAACCTCGGCCTGTCTCAACGGGTCTGTTGTGAAAAAAATCCTCGAAACTGTAGCATCCATGAGCAAACGTCAGTAGACAGACTATCGGAAGACGAGTATAGAAGTGCGCCTATGGAGAGGGTGATGTCACGTTTTGGTCGTTCGCAGAATGCGAGTCTTATCGCCGGGTTCCTGGCCCTGGTCTATGCCTCGCTTGTGGCGGTGGCGGCGAGCTGCGCGTTCAGTCACGTCGATCCCTCCAATGGCCATGCGCACCATGGTACGCAAGAATCTACTCCGCACAATGCGCTCTGTGCTTGGGCCTGTCAGGCTACATCCGATGCCGGGCTGGCGACCGAGCCGCCGGCATTCTCACTAGGCCCGGTTGCCAACCTGGCAGTCTCGTCTCCCGATCAAGCGATCCCTTCGCCCTCTTCTTCCTCGCTCCGCTCCCGCGCGCCTCCAACGATCCCCTTAGTCCCAATCGGATAGGGGTCCCTGGGCGGCTTGCTTCGCTGTGCTTTCTCTCGCACCCCTTATTCGATCTTAGTTTTTCGTACATGCACAATTGACGGTTATTGCTCTAGCGATGTCCGAGTTGGGTGGACCTCCTTTCTCGGACTCATCGGGGCGCAGGCGCTTCCTCCTCGTGCCTCCGCCCCGGTTTTTTACTGAAGTGCGGATGGATGAACGGTGTCAATCTCACGATGTCCGGGTTGGGCGGACCTCCTTTCCCGGACTCATCGGGGTGCAGGTCTCTCCTCCAGAGAGGCCTCCACCCCGGTTATTTACCATGATGATGTTGAAAGGACTGTTGCCTTGAGACTTATATTCTTTCTCGCATTAACCGGGTGGTCGATACTGATTGCAACACCCTCGTTTGCGGCCGGGGCTTTAGAGACCGAGTCCGTGGAGTCGAAGACGCCGGTGGGTGAGACGATCATCCAGATCTATGGTCGTATGTGCGAATACCACCGTGAGGATGTCGAGACGGCGCTTCGCGCCTTCACCAGGGTTCGGCAGGTGGAGTTTTTGAATGACCATGGCACGGTGCTGGTTGGGTATCAGCCGGACGGCGACCCCCCCGAGCAGTTCGCCGATTCGGTGCATCGCGCCCTCGCATCGAGATGGAATTGCTCGGCACGGGTGGATCGAGGTGAACATGCAGTGATTACACGTCAATTGGAGGAGAGACCATGAAGAAATTCGGCATACTCGGTTGTCTGGTCGGATTTGCCTGTGCAATGGCGACGCCGGTCTTTGCCGGCGAACAGAAAGTGACGCTGATGCTCGGCGGCAAGTACTGCGATGTCTATATGGGGAACGTTCAAGATGCGCTGACGAAGATAGCAGGCGTGAAAACCGTCGACCTCAAGAGCATGAAGGGTCACGCGGTGGTGACCGTTGAATCGAGCAAGGTGAAGCCGGCGCAACTCGTTACGGCAGTCAACGGTGTGAAAGGCGATAGCTGGTATTGCACGGGTGAGGTCATGAACTGACGGAACATGATATCAATCGGTCTCCACAAATAAATCCGGCTACCGAAGACCTATGGAGTCCGCGGGATGGCACCCCCATTCCCCGGACCCCTTCCAGGGTGGGACGGTTGACTACCTCCCCCATCCTGGCCTTCGTCCCCCTCTCCAGAGACCGCCCTCATTAGTTTTTCTTCAGCAGTGGCTCCAACACAGGGAAGACCTTCTCGACAATCAGGCGATAGCCTTCTCCGGTCGGATGAATCCCATCGGCCTGATTGAGCGTGGACGAAGTAGCCACACCATCGAGAAAAAATGGGATCAGCGTCAGACGATACTGTTTTGCCAAAGACTTGTAGAGCGATTCAAACCCCTCGGTATAGTCCTGTCCATAATTCGGAGGAAGTTTCATTCCAGCCAACACAACTGTCACCGAAGCCTGTTGGAATTGCTGAATGATCCGTTCGAGATTGGCTTTCGTCTCTTGCAGGCTGAGACCTCGGAGTCCATCGTTGGCGCCGAGCTCGAGAATAACGATCGCCGGCTTGCTGTTCAGGGTCCAGGAGACCCTCCGCACTCCGCCGGCTGTCGTATCGCCACTGACTCCCGCGTTCACGACTCGATAGCCATAGCCGGCCGCATCCAACGTCCGCTGCAGATGAGCGGGATAGGACTGAGCCGGCGCGACACCCAAACCTGCCGTCAGGCTGTTGCCAAAGGCGACGATGCTTGGGCGTTCGGTCGATCCGCGAACCTTCGTCTGGACCGGTAACACTGTGGCATCGAATTCTGACCGTAGCCCGACTCCATCGCGAGGAAGGCCGGAAGATAGAGAGGAGGCCGCGATGCCGCATTCAGATCCATAGAGAACGATCACGGTGAGACAGAGGCAGAATAATAGTGTTGCAAGAATCCATGAGCGATGCATCGTGCTCCAGTATAATATAGGACCCACGTAGACGATACAGTTGGATTGGCCTGTATTATTCGTAAACACTTCTTCTACAATCGTTGATCCACTGCTACGATGCTCTTCGTCGCTCGTCCGAAGACAAGCGGAAATGGGGTATGACTGATGGCCGATAGCGCGCTCACAGACACATTTCAGATTCGTCTTGGTCCGTGCTATAGGCCATTAGCTATGGGCTCAGCTCTCCCACGAGAACCACTACGATGATCACGGTCTCTCATCTGACGATGCGCTTGGCCGGTGGTGGCCATCAGGTCACGATTCTCGACGACATCACCCTTGAGATCCCCGACAAACAGCGTGTCGCCATCGTCGGCCCATCCGGGAGCGGGAAATCCACGCTGCTGGGTCTCATCGCGGGATTGGATCGTCCGACATCCGGCTCCATCATGTTGAACGGCGTGGAGATCTCGGCGATGCGCGAAAGCGCCTTGGCGAGATACCGTCGCGATCATATCGGCTATATCTTCCAATCGTTTCATCTCATTCCCACCCTGACTGCCCTGGAAAACGTCCTGGTACCGCTGGAGCTGGCAGGGATGTCGGAAGCACGAGACCGCGCCGCGCATCTCTTGAGAACCGTCGGCCTGGAAGAGCGCCTGCACCATTACCCGGTCCAACTGTCGGGCGGCGAACAGCAACGGGTCGCCGTGGCCAGAGCCTTTGCCTGTCATCCACCGATTCTATTGGCCGACGAGCCGACCGGCAATTTGGATTCCTCCACGGGACATCACGTGATGGATCTCCTCCGCACTCTCCATTGCGACTTCGGCACCACCCTAGTCCTCGTCACCCACGATCTCGCTCTCGCATCCTCCATGGAGCGTGTCATTGCCTTGCGCGACGGGCGCATCGAGTCCGATACCCCGAACCCGCAATATCCATGAACACTTCTGCTGCAATCGCCGATCCGCTACTGCGACGAGCCTTTGGCCGGCGGGCTCGCCCCTCGGACCTTCAACGTACTGTTCTGGGACAGACACCACGCGCAGACGCGGGGAAAGGTGTCAGTCCCCGGACTCCGTCGCGCCGGTCTCGCGACGCGGCTCGGCGATTTCTCGACGAACCGTCATGGATATTGCGGGTTAACGACTCAGACCATCGACAGGGGGAGTCATCACTGTGAACCGATTCATCTTGAGGATGGCCTGGCGTGAAACCAGGGGAGCCTGGCGGCACTTCCTCTATTTCTTCGCCTGTATCGCCATCGGCGTCGGGGCCTTGGTCGGAGTGTCTCTATTCAGCAGCCATGTCGAGCGAGCCGTCACGAAAGAAGCGCGGGGAATCTTAGGCGGGGATCTCGAAATTCGCCTGACCCATGCGCCGAATCTTCCCGGGCAAGCGGTGTTGCACGAATTGGGCGAACGAGGCCTGGCCGTCACCCACGTGAGTGAGCTGGTCGCCATGGCCGCGCGCACGACGCACGGCCCCATCGCGACGCAATCGACCCAGATCGTCGAACTGAAAGCAGTCGAATCGATGTACCCCCTCTACGGATTGGTCCGACTCGACCCGGCGCAATCGCTCGACATTCTGCTCCACCCCGATCAACGAATCTGTAGCGGACGTTCCTGTTTAGGAGCGGTGGTCCAGGAATCGCTGCTGATTCGAATGGGTCTTTCGGTCGGAGATTCTTTGAAGATCGGCCAAGCGATGTTCCTGATCACCGGTATTGTGCGCACTGAACCGGATCGAATGGCCAATGCCTTTACCTTGGGTCCACGGGTGATGGTGGCGCAGGAGGGATTGCGAGCGGCGGAGTTGATCAAACCGGGGAGCCGGGTACGAGAACGATATCTCGTGAAGATCCCCTCCGATATGCCGCTGGAACCGCTCCTCTCCGAACTGCGCGACCGGTTGGCGTCGGACTCCGCGCGCGTCACCGGCTATCGCACGTCGCAGTCGCAGTTAAGACAATTCCTCGAACAGCTCTCCCGCTATCTCGGACTGATCGGTCTGACCGCGCTGTTCATCGGTGGACTCGGCGTCGGAACCTCGATTCATGCGTTCTTGCGCGACAAGTTGCGAACGATCGCGATTTTGAAAGCGGTCGGCGCCGATTCTGCCACGGTGGTTTCGACCTATGTGGTGCAGGCGATCTTCCTGGGGTCGGTCGGGAGCTTCGCGGGAATCCTGTTGGGCATCGTTCTCCAACGAGGGCTGCCTACTTTCATGGCCACAATGTTTGGGTCCGATCTCCTCGAACAATTAGGCGTTTCCTCAGATTTGTCCTGGTCCTCAATTGGGCCTCTGGTGAAGGGAGCGGCGCTGGGACTGTTGTCGACGCTGCTGTTTACCCTCTGGCCCCTGCTGAAGATCCGAGAGGTGCAGCCAGGCGCGATCTTCAGACGAGATGCAGAACAGATGACAGTCGGGCCTGGGATTCCTTCGTCGCGCTGGTGGGTAAGATGGGGACTGGCCGATGGATGGAATGTCGGCACGGCTGGAGGGATCATTCTCGGATTATGCGGGCTTTCTGTATGGCAAGCTGGCTCCTGGTCGATCGGCTTCCTGTTTCTCGGCGCCTTGTCTCTTGCCATCGCGATTCTCTTTGCCTGTGCGCGGCTGTTCCTGCTGGGGATGGCTGCGACGCCCTTACCTCGTATCTTGAGCCTTCGCTTTGCCTTCGGCAACGTCGTACGGCCTGGGAGCCAGGCAACCGGGATCATGGTCGCTATCGGCATCGGCGTGATGGTGATTGTCACGGTCTCGTTGGTGGAACAGGCCTTGCTTCATCAAATACAGGAAAATCGACCGACCGATGCCCCAACTTTTTTCTTTATCGACATTCAGCCCGATCAGGCGAAGGAGTTTGTGTCCTTGATCGATCGACAAACCGGCTCAGCGCGTCCCGAGCTTATCCCCCTGGTGCGTTCTCGACTCCATGCGGTCAACGGACAGGCCATCGCAGCAGAAGAGGGAACAGAGAAGGGAGAGAAACGTGCGGAGGGAAAAGAGGGGCGAGGTAAACAGTGGTATTTCACCAGGGAATATGTGCTGACCTTCCTCGATAAACTCCCGAAAGACAATCAGCTGGTTAAAGGAGAGTGGTGGAAGCCCGGGCAGACCTTCTCAAAGCCACTGGTTTCAGTGGAAGAAGACGCGGCCACCAATTTAGGCCTTGCGATCGGTTCGACCCTGGAGTTCGATATTCAGGGAACTACGGTTTCGGCGGAAGTGAGCAGTATTCGCAAGGTCGATTGGGGAAACTTTTCGACAAACTTCTACATGATCCTGTCTCCAGGCGCGATTCAAGGAGTGCCCTTTACCTATGTGGCAACGGTGCGGGTCTCGCCCGAGAAGGAAATCCCGTTGCAGCAAGCGGTCGTCGCTTCGTTTCCGAATATCAGCGCGATCCATATCGGCGACGTGCTTGCCGGCTTCGCGCGGGTACTCGATCGTCTCTCGCTCGCGATCAGGGCTGTGGCGTTATTTTGCGTGGTGGCCGGAGGGTTGGTCATGGCTGCGGCGCTCGCCTCGACACGCTACCGGCGTCTCTATGAGTCGGTCATTCTCAAATCGCTCGGCGCAACCCGGGGCCTGATTGCCCGCGCCTTTGCCATGGAATATGTCCTGCTGGGCGCCGTCGCCGGGTTAATCGGACTGGCCCTAGGAAGTTTCTTATCATGGGCCCTGTTGCGATTCATGTTCGATCTTCCCTGGAGCATCCACCCGCAGGTACTTGGCATCGGCCTCCTTCTTACGATGTTGCTGACGTTGATCGTGGGGTTTGCAAGTACCTACCGGATTCTCGGCCAACGGCCACTGGCTGTGCTTCGGCACGAATAACTGGGTGAGGGGCGAACGATCACTTCATATGGGGTGGGTGGGATGATCACAACTGCACGGATCGAGAGACCGCTGTTTCATGGTGGAGTCTCTGCGAGCTCCCTCCCACAGGATGCTCAAAAAGGCCGTTCAGCAAGGCCGCAGCCGATGGAAGCACCGGAGGCGTAGCCTTGGGCTACGTTGAGGATGCTTTCGAGGCGAGAACGCCGCTGGCGGACGTTTTCAGCATCCTGTTAGATGGCGTGATCGGGGAGGCGCAGGTCGAGGATGCGGCGGAGTCGTCGCTCTTCCGAATGGAGGAGACTGGAAAAGCGAAGCCCGATCCCTTCGACAGAACGGGAACGCACAATAGCGCCGTCGACCATGATGGGATCATCGTATTCGGCAGGATGGAATTCCAACATGACCTTACAGCCCATCGGAACACGTTGCTTCGTAAGCACACGGCACCCTCGGAGCGACAAATTCGAGACCGTCCCTTCCACAACGATACGTGTGCTGGGATCGTGGATGGGGCGAACCTGTGCCGGATACTCTACAGAAATTCGGTCATAGTTGCGGCGAGGGTTCGTCTTGAGCTTGCCAAGGAAGGTCGTAAAACGATGGGTACAGAGCTGACAGCGAAGGGGATAGATGGTAAAGGTGCTGAGCAGACGATCGGTGACACTGCGGCGTGGTGCAAGTCGAGTTTTCAGTGTCCCACATCTTGGGCATTGGCAGGTGCGCATGGTCTGTGATGGCTCCCCGGCTGAGTGGTTCTGGATGCCAATTGTACAAATTCATGAAATCGTACGGCAACCCCCCATTCGAGAGTCTAATTCCGGCGGGTCAATTGGGAATGAACTTAAATAATCCGCCTCCTTGCGTCATGACGTAGAGCTCGCCCGCAGCATCTTCACCGAAGCTCGTCACAAAACTGCCCGGCGGACTGAGTAAAGGCCATTCTTTCTGGTCTGCCGGTTGACCATTCTGATAGCGGAAACTCCTCACAAAGCCCGCACAATAATCTGCATAGAAGTAGGCGCCCTGCAGCGCCGGGCTGATAGATCCTCGATAAACATACCCGCCTGTCACTGAACAGGCTCCACCGAGGTGAGGGTAATCGAGTACCGGCAAAGTCAGGCCACCTGAGTTGCAATTGTTGGAAGGATCGAAACAAAGAAACCCTTCCATCAATCGCCAGCCGTAGTTGAGCCCTCGTCCTGCGTTCGGGGCGGGTGAGACGTTGATTTCTTCCCGTTCCCCCTGACCGACATCCCCGATATACAGATCGCTGGTTTGGCGGTCGAAGGAAAAACGCCAGGGATTCCTTAAGCCAAGACTCCAGATTTGCTGCGCGCCGCCTCCGAGGAAGAACGGATTGGGGATGACATTACCGCAGGGTCCCCCAGTGCTGGGATTGAGACGAAGAAGTTTCCCGAGCAACGAAATTTGATTCTGGCCGTTGTTATTTGGGTCGCCTCCACTTCCTCCATCGCCGACGCCAGCATAGAGACACCCATCTGGGCCAAACGCCAGCATGCCGCCGTTATGATTCGCAAAGGTCGGATGTGTCACCGTAAGAAGTGGAGTGGCCGGAGCAGAATCGGCGAGGTTTGGGTTCGTGGCATTTCTCAGGTAGCGAGCGATGACAATGTCACCTGAAGTGTTCGTGTAAAAGACGTAGAATTGGCGATTGGCAGCATATTGGGGGTCGAACGCCATGCCGAGGAGCCCTCGCTCGCCGCTGGAGGAAATTATTCCGGTGATATTGAGGAATGGTGTCGCGAGCAACGAATTAGCTGTTAGATCGAAAATGCGAATCAGCCCACCCTGTTCGACAATAAAGAGCCGGGTAGTATCATTAGCAGGTGCGGTCATGAAGACCGGTGAACTGAGACTGGGAGTGATCGATTGAAGCCGCAGACTTTCTGACTGTGGTAACGGTGGCAGCGAATCTTGGTCTGATCCGTTGCCAGAACACCCGGTAAGGGATCCTGTGATGACAACGACCAAACCAACCATCAACAGGCGGCAAATCGTTACCATCAGCCCCTCCGCACCATACCAGGCTGTACGGCCTCAGCCTACTACAGGGTGCGGAGCTGCCGCAAGCCACCCGTTTAGCCTGTTACCGGTATCGAGCCAGGTAGGTACGCAAGGAGTGGCCGTCTCGCTCCCGGACCGTGACGATGATCCGCAATTGTTCGAGGTTCTGCTCGAGCGATTTTCCACCCAGGTCGATCTTGCGTGTCGTGAAGAAATCCCGCACATCCCGTTCTAGTTCCGGTGTCGCAAGGTTGCTGATTCCGCTGCAGATGCGACGCATGCCTTGCTTGGGGAACAATTGGTCCATCTTCTCCCAGTTGGTTTTTACAAAGGCCCAGGCCAATTCTCTGCCATAGACATTAGCCAGGGTAGCGCCGACGAGAAAGGGCGCGTCTTGGGTGCGGATGTCTCCGCTGATGGTTCGCGCGAGCGTTCGTTCGAGTAATGGCTTAGGTTGAAATGTTGCGAGCGAGAAAAGATAACGCCGTTCTTCCTGCGGTGTGGCGGCGGTGCGGAAGCGTTCGTTAAATTCGTCGTACCTGGTTGCGTCGCCCGTATGGGCGAGGATCGCGACGAGCGAAGGCACGACGTTGGGGTCAACGGCTGTCGCGTTGAGACGGTAAGATCCATAGAGTTCGGCGGCCCGTTGTTGGATGGCAGGATCGTTGCCGAGCTTTCCCTGGACGCCGATCAGTTCACCCCGTAATTGTTTCGTGCCTTCACTCTCGCCGCTTCGGGGCACCCAACCCAACGAGGCAACGGCAGGACCGACCCTGCTGCGCACGAAGGCTTCAAACGCAGGCCGATCCTCTGCGGTGATGATCCGATTCAAAAAAGAGAAGGAGTCGAGCAGCACAGCCCAGACATTCTTGTCCTGTTCCGTCATGAAACGGGCTGTCAGGTCAAGATAGTCGGTGAGAGGCATGAGGCCTGCGATGGTCGTGGCCCAGGCGTCGTTGATGAGATTGAACCGCTCGGTAACGGCCAGTCGTTCGATGCCGTCCTTCAGGAGCCGATCCAGCAGTGCCGGCTCATAGCGTACCCGATAGAAACCATGGCCTCCCTCGTTCAATAGCACCGACTCCCAATCATGAGGGAGTGGGACTGCCGTTTCCTTCTCCGTCAGCAACATCCGAGAGGTATTGGTCCTGCCGCCGGCTGTGACTCTCAGCTGGAGCGGGATCTGCCATGTGACGGGTGAGGGGTGAGGGGTAGCCAGATAGGTAAAGCGCTGTTGGGACAGGACAAGCCGGCCCGACTGATTGATCTCGGCCGTCATGAGGGGAAACCCCGGTTGGAAAATCCAGCCGTCCATAAGTTCAGGCACCGGCTGTTTGGCAATCTTTCCCAACGAAACCCAGAGATCGTTCGTGTCCGCGTTCCCATAGGCATGTGCTTGGAGATAGTCTCGGACACCGTCACGGAAGACTGTCGGACCGATGTGCTGCTCTAACATTCGAAGCACCGACGCCCCCTTTTCATAGGTCAGGACGTCGAACATCGCCTCGGCATCTTTCGGGGCTTCCACCGGATATTCGATCGGTCTGGTACTCTGCAACCCGTCGACAGCAAAGGCAGCAGCGCGTGAGATGCCGAAACCGTCCCAACGTTTCCATTCCGGTTTCCAGGCGTCGACGGCCAGCATTTCCATAAAGGTGGCGAAGGCTTCGTTCAGCCAGAGCCCGTTCCACCAGGACATGGTCACCAGATCGCCAAACCACATATGCGCATTTTCATGGGCCACCACGTCGGCCACTCGCTCCAGTTCGCCGTGCGTGGCTGTCTGCAGATCGACCAGCAAGGCCGTTTCACGGTAGGTAATGGCGCCCAGGTTTTCCATGGCTCCTGAGGCAAAATCAGGGATCGCGAGCAGGTCCAGCTTGTTGCCTGGATAGGGAATGCCGTAGTAGCCTTCGAAAAACGTCAGTGAAGCCACGGCGATCTCGTGGCCAAACGGGGTGAGCGGTTGCTTGCCCGGAACGGTCCAGAGCCGGAGAGGCGTCTTCCCGACGAATATCGGTGCAGTGGCTTCGATCTTCCCGACGATGAACGCCACGAGATAGGTCGACATCTTTATGCTGTCGGCGAAGCGCAAGACTCTCTTGCCTGCCTCCTTGGACTCCGATGCGACCGACGTGTTCGAGACTGCGGTCAGGCCTGGATCGATAATCAAGGTTGTCGAAAACACCGCTTTGAAATCCGGTTCATCCCAACAGGGAAAGGCTCGCCGTGCATCGGTCGCTTCAAATTGTGTCGCGGCCATCGTGTGCGTGACGCCGGCCGTGT
This sequence comes from Nitrospiraceae bacterium, assembly GCA_013140715.1. GTDB lineage: Bacteria > Nitrospirota > Nitrospiria > Nitrospirales > Nitrospiraceae > Palsa-1315. The sequence goes on along the minus strand of JABFSG010000032.1, from coordinate 124,751 downwards.
CCTTATATGTGCTGCGGTAGAACCCGCGCAGTTGGTCGTTCAATTTCCCCTGAAAGGTCAGGTGCAGTCTCCATTCACCTGGTGGAATGGACTGAGGAAACGTCAGGTGACAGCGCTGCGTGGAGTCTTCTAGCTTAACCGTGGCCTCCAGTCTCGTACTGGATGCTCCTTCTAGAACGGCGGAGGAGATCGCCAGATCGACAGCATTCAGAATGATGACGCTCGTTGCCTCTGTGACCGTAAGAACGATGGTCTCCCTGCCGGAAAAGGTTGCGGCAGCGAGGTCTGGTTCGAGTCGGAGATCGTATCGATAAGGAATAATATGCCTGGGCAGTCGATAGGGGTTCAGGCTTCCTGGAGTATCGTCAAGATTCATTTCTTCACCTTTTGGTCGTGCAGTTGTGTTTGGGGCATCAGCTATCGCGAGCGCTGAGAGAACAGTCTGTGCGATTGGAATAACCAGCAGGAAGCGGGCCTGTTTGCCGGCGAGCCTGAAGGCCTGGCGCCTGCTGACTGGCTCACTCATATCCTCTGTGCATGTTCGGTTTGGACACCCTGGGGAGTCCCGACGATTAAGATGTCCGTTCGATTGACGAAGAGGCCGGTTTCCACAATCCCGGGAATTTGGTTCAACGAAATTTCCAGATCTCGCGGCTGGTCGATGCGGTCGATGTGGACATCCACAATCAAGTTACCTGCTTCGGTCTTGAATGAGGCGCCGTTTCTCTCCCGGAATACGACCCGGCTTTTCGTGAGTGCTTCGATTTCGCGCGCCGTACTTCCCCAGCCGAAGGGAATAACTTCGATGGGAAGCGGGAAGGCTCCCCCCAGTACTGGGACTCGCTTGGTATGGTCGACCATAACGATGAACTGTTTGGCCGAGGCAGCGACAATCTTTTCCTTCAGGAGCGCGCCTCCTCCACCCTTGATGAGATTGAAGCTGGGATCGACCTGATCGGCCCCGTCGATCGCGACATCGATAATCCAGGCGTTGTCCTGGTCGATGAGCGGGATGCCCTGCTGCCTGGCCAGCTCAGCAGTCTCGCGAGAGGTGGGCACTCCCTTGATCCTCAATCCCGCCTTCACCAATTGCCCAAGCGCCAACACCACATAACGGGCAGTGGAGCCGGTGCCTAGCCCTACGACGTAACCATCCTTCACATACTCAACGGCTGCTCTCGCTGCCAGCTCTTTGAGCGCCTCAAGATTTTCCACGTGATCGTTTCCCTATCGGACCGTTCGCATTTCGTACGGAGGCCAGCCGACTGTCAAGGAACCTACGCTTGGAAAATGGCTTGCTGCAAGTTCAAAATTAAGAACCAAGCACCTAACGCCCGCATGCAGACATGCAAACACGGCGAGCGCGCATACTTTTTCCTGCACACTCACCTCGCCACCCGAAGAGCCAAAATAGACCGCTACAGCCCATTGTTATAGAGATTCCAGTTCTTTAAGCGTCTTACCCGTCTTATTCTTCCATGCAGTAAGGCCATTGGCATGACCGCCGTGTATGACTGCGGCAGCAGCACTCGGACTTGAGAACTCAATGTCTTTCACAAAGAGCAAGCAATCTGGTTTTACAAGTAGTGCACCTTCGTCTTTCAACTTCTGACGCATATTTACTGGCCATGGGTACTTCTGTGAGGATGGGCGTTCATTGGGCACGGCCTGCGAACCGGCAAGCACTACCATGCCATTTGGTGTCAAATGTCCTTTGGCTTTGAGACCTTTGATTTCGCATGTGAGTGTCGCGAGCTCGGTCACCGCCACCGCTTGCGCAATTGTTGGCACCAAGACCTCCACCCCAAGCGCTGGCAAGAGTTGGTGAATCTTTTCCAAAAAGATTTCCATGTCCTCCCGATCTGATTCTGGCAGTCGTGACCCACTGCCTTGGCTATTCTTTACTTCGGCTCGGGCAGCCTGCTTCGCCTGTTCGATGAGGCGGCCCTCAAGATACCGGATGTGGGCCTTTGTGAGGTTTTCGTCCTTACTTGTAAAGTAGGTGATGTGATTCCCAAAATCTTTCTCGAGATGGCCTTTGACTCTATCGCGAATACATTCGGCTTCACCAATATAGACTGCGCCACGTCCTGACTCTGGATCAATTCCGGCAAGAAAGTATACGCCAGACTTTTGCGACTCCTCACGCGCAAGGACGCTATCGAACTCGCTTCTTGGGCCTGCTACGGCTTTTCCCGTCCAGTTGGAGAGCTCGGCGGTGCGGAGCCGCTTCGGGTCGCCATGAGCTAAGAAAATCTTGATGGTGGCACTAGGCATGAGCTAAATCCGTATATCTATTAAGCAAGTCGCTTAGCCTATCTCGACTCACAGTTTTCTTGCCGGGCCATATTCTAGATTTCTTTCTGGTAGGTAGCAAGAAACTGTGAGGGGGTCTGGACCCGAGCAACCACTGAACACTTTGTCAGCCTATTCCATCTACTGTAGGTTCGATCCAAGACGGTCTATCTGGTTTCTCTGGCCTACTGGTTCGTGGGGCTTCTCTCGTTCTTCGAACCAAACCAACTAAACAAACAAGGCAAACCAAACAAACGAGATAGACCAGACAGACCGAATAGACCAAATGGACAAGACAGACTGGCAGCCTGTTTCAGGCTATCGAGGTCCTGATTACTATCAGGATGTGGGGCTATGGGCAAGGGCGGCGGCGATTACCTGTCCGTAGTTCCGATAGAGGTCCGTAGTCGGCACGATCGTCGTCTCACGCCAAGCTATGCGGCGCGGTGCTTTGTGCCGCGTCCACCTATGCGCGTTGTTCGCCGCGAGAGCTTGGGGACTTCCTCGCGAATGACCTGCCGAAGCACCGACTCCGTGACAGGCCCCTCTTGGCGACCAGAGAGAAACACCTTGAGCGCTTCATTGATCATGCTTTGATAGCCCGTCCCTGTCGTTTCAGCGCGTGTGCGGAACTGTGCCAGTATGACATCGTCGAGAAAAATTGTGATGCGGGTCTTGCCCTTCGATGGAAGAAGAGCGCCGCGCTTGCCTGTGGAAAAATCATATTCCCGTTTCATAGTTCTTTACCTCTCGGCGAGTGGCTCGGCGAGCCGAAATCAACCGGATATCATCGCCGCGCAAGGTGTAGACGACCACTAGAATTTGTCAGGCGCTTCCCATTCCCACTGCAATGTATCGTTCTTCACCCTCTGTGCCGGGATCGGCTTGATGGATGGCCAGTGGATCAAAGAACAGGCCTTCTGCGTCTGCAAACGAAATCCCATGCTTTTTGAGATTAGATGCGGCCTTCCGTGGATCGAACTGAAAGCGCATGCCGCAGTATATGCATAATATGCACACTCTGCAAGGTTATGGTGGTGGCTAACTTGAGTCTGTCGAGATCTTGGTTGCTCATCATGCGGCGGTACGGGAAATGGACGCTGCCACAGATGCGGCGCCGAGTAGGGGGGTCTGCTGATTCATCACCACTTTAACCGGGATCGAACTCATGAAACGTGCGTAGCGGCCCTTATTGGTGAAGGACTTCATGAAGGTTCCGTCTTTCAGTTTGGCCAGCAACTTCGGTGCGATACCGCCGCCCAGATAGACGCCGTTGAGAGTCATGGCCGTCAGGGCAAGATTGCCCGCTTCTGCTCCATAGATGGAGGCGAACAGATCCAGCGCCTGCTTGGCGATATCTGCCTGCCCCTTGAGCCCCGCTTCTGCAATGACTGCCGCTGGGTCGCCCGCCTTAATCTGCTCCGAGAGCCACGTCGGTTCATTCTTCTTGCTGTCACGGACATAGTCGTAGATGGCATGGAGGCCGGGACCGGATAAGACCCGTTCATAACTCACGTGCAGATAATGACTGCGCAGATGGCGAAGCAATTCAATTTCGTTGTCGTTGTTCGGGGCAAAGTCGGAATGGCCACCTTCCGACTGCATGGGCTGATAGCAAGCGCCGTTCCAGAAGAGGATGGATTCGCCCAGTCCGGTTCCCGCTGCGATCAGAGCAATCGCCTGGTTGTAGGGCGGTGGATTCCCGACGTTGAGGATATGGACCTCGTCTGGCCGGAGCAGCAAAATTCCGTGGGCCATGGCTTCGAGATCATTCAGCAGCTTCACTTTCGGCATGTCGAAACGCTTCGCGAGCGTTGCGCCATCGACCACCCAGGGGAGGTTGGTGGTCTGACAACGGTTCTGGATGACAGGACCTGCGATGCCGAAACAGGCTGCGTCGATCTTCAGGGGTGCTTCCGCCTGGCGCTCCGGTTCAGGCTCGGCAACATCGCCCTTCTCTGTTGCAAATTCGTCGATGGGTGTCGGGGGTTTCGGCGGGACAAGAAACTCTGTGAGCATATCCTCCAGCGAGGTGTAATCGGCGCTATGGAATGACTCCAGCCTGATGGGATCGACGCGATCCTTGTGCCAGTCGAACAGGGCCAGGTGAGTTTTCGTGCCCCCGATGTCACCGGCAACAATCATCCTGCCCTCATGCGCTCGTCCCTGTCGATGGATTCGAAAGTTCGGCCGCAGCTGCTCGGTCGAGAAGCCAAATGAGACGACCTTTCTCCGGTGCGACCAACGATGCCGGGAGTTGCCGCTCTGCATCCGTCTTTGGATCGAGGATGCCTCGTACGACTCCTGCTTTCCCGGATCCCGCGACGAGAAACAGTACCACAGTCGCCCGGTTGATCGCACCAAAAGTCATGGTCAGTCTGGTGGGAGGATCTTTTGGAGATTGGGTCACGGCAATCAGGCTCTGCTGGTCCCGAAGGGCTGGCGATCCAGGAAAGAGAGAGGCCGTATGTCCGTCTTCGCCTAGACCCAAAAGGACAAGGTCTATGATGGGACTGGTGGACCGTGAGGTGGTTGCTGCACGGCGCAACTGCTGTTCATATTCCTTGGCTGCCGCCTGTGGGTCGTGGGATTCTCCCGCCATACGATAGACCTGGGCCGGCGAAATGTTCAGAGGAGTGAAGAGGGTCCTGTTGGCCAAGGCATAGTTGCTCCGGGCATCATCCGGAGGCACTGCTCGTTCGTCGCTAAAGAAAAATGTGGTCCGTGACCAATCGAAACGATCGGCGAAGACTGGAGAGGTCAAGGCTCGGTAGAGGGCTTCCGGCGTGGCGCCGCCGGAAAGGGCGATGAAGAATCGGCCGTTTGCGCGAATTGCCTCCCGCCCCAGTGAATGCACAAGTTCCGCTGCAGCAGCAGCCCACGCTCGGCTGTCTTGGGCGATACGGATCTCGGGGGGGCGGGCCATCTTATTTCTTGCTGGTTCGTCTGCCTTTGGTGGGTTGTTTTCTTGGATGACGGACCGCAGAACGGGGGGCAAGAGACTTGGTCAGGGCCTGAATCGTCGCGACGGGGTTCTTGCCCAACGGCAAGAGGATGGCCTGTTGCCGATGAGATTTGAGCGCCTGTATGTCACCGGCTGCTTGGGCCTGCGCGAGCGTGCGAAAGGTGAAGGGTTTCCCGGGAATGCTCAGATCGGGGCTCATCGGATCGACGAGTTGTAGAAATATTCCGATCGATGGACCCCCCTTATGAAGTTGGCCTGTCGAATGGAGATAGCGGGGACCATAGCCGGCTGTCGTCGTCACATGGTGATGGGAGACCAGCTCTTTTCGAAGCGAGCTGATGGCCTGCTCCATCTTGGAGGAAGGTGTCGTGTAGGCTAAGATTGCAACGTAGGAACCGAGGCGACATTGTCGCTTGAGCTGTGCCGCTGCTTGTGTGGCGGTCGCAGTGGTTTGTTTCGGCAACTTGCCGGTGGATTGGATGGCTTCCAGTACGCGGGCGGTGTTGTCTTTGCTTTCCTGGACGTTCGGTTGATCGAACGGGTGGATCCCCAGGAGATGGCCTGCCAATGCTGTGGCAATCTCCCATCGGAAAAATTCCGCGGCGAGATCGTACCGGTCTTGGAGCGCGAGGGTCAGGACTGGATGGCCCTGTCGCGCAAGCCCTGCAACCTGTCGGTCGAGCTGTCTATTCTCATCCCCCTTTAACCTCAGATAGACAAACAGCCGGTCTGCGCCATAGGCGGTCGGTGAAACGAGCGGTTCACTTGCGACAGGGATGAGGCCTGTCCCTTCCTTGCCCGTACTCTCTGCCAGAAGCTGTTCCGCCCACAGACCAAATGTCTCGATCTGCGGTGAGGCGATGAGGGTGATCTTGTTACGCCCTGCCCGGGCCAGCGAGGCCATCGTTGCGCCAAGATCCGCACCGGGGTTTTCTCCAAGAGGCGGCATGATTCGACAGGCCTTGGCCATGTCTGTGGCGCGGGCGAGCAATCGCGCGACATCGATCCCCATCAGGGCGGCAGGGACTAATCCAAAATAGGAAAGAACGGAGTACCGGCCACCGATATCCGGTGGGTTCGTAAAGATGCGCCAGAACTGGTGCTCCGCTGCCAGTTTTTCCAATCCGGTTCCGGGATCGGTAATGGCGAGGAACTGCGCACCGCCCTGATTGCCAGGGGTCTGGTGAACCAGTTCCCAAAAGTGAGCGAAGAGGGACATGACTTCGATGGTTCCGCCGGATTTGCTTGCGAGTATGAATAGGCTTCGAGCCGGATCGATCGCCTTGGTGACCTGTCGAACCCAGCCTGGAACGGTAGAGTCGAGAACCCACAAGCGTGGATATCCACGGGATGGTCCAAATGATGCCCGCAGCACTTCCGGCCCCAAGCTGCTGCCACCCATTCCGAGCAACACCACATCGCTGATGCCGCGCTTTTTGGCAGCCGAAGCGAAGGTCCGCAATTCCTCGGCCCGACTTTTCATGGACTCGATGACGGTCAGCCAACCGAGGCGGTTGGTGATGTCGGTGGGATCGTCTTTCCAGAGTCGGTGGTCGTTGGCCCACAGCCGTTCGACCGCATGGGATGCGGCGAGTCGTGCATTCGCCGCAACGACCAACGATTGAAGTTCCGAGGGAAATGATCGATGAGTTTCGAGTTCCATGGTAAGCCCCTTTCCTATTGTAAATATCGGTTCAGAGAAACACAAACATGAGGCTCCGTCTATATGGCAGGGTCCAGTAGATGGAGAAAGCGCCTGGTTTTTATGGATATCCGGCCCAGGGTGGTCATAAGTTCGAAAGAAAGTATGGGTCTCGGGGAGAAGGATGAAGGACGTTATTCCTGTGAAATGGGTGGTACGTCGTTTGACAGGGTGCCGGCCCGTCCCTATAATGGCCCGTTATTCGTAAGTCTTTTTAGGCCAGGAGCGATCTTATGTCGTTTACATCTCAGCAACCATCGAACCTCAAGAAAAAACGTGAGCATGGATTTCGTAAGCGGATGAGCACGAAGAATGGACGGAAAGTTTTGGCTCGTCGTCGTGCGAAGGGGCGGGCTCGCTTGACCGTATAGGTCGAGCCACCCTGGCTAGGGCTTCACGAAGGAATCTTCCCCCTCCGTTACGTCCCCCAGACTCGGTAGTTCCCAACACAGGATAACGGTGTGTGGTCATAACTGAGTCCGGAGATCGGGCCTCGAAGGGGAGTCCTGACGAGCTGGCCCATTCCCAGGATGATAGCGATGTCGCAGGGTGGAGGTGACAGGGATCTGTTCCTGAAACGCAGCCGCGACATTGAACATGCCAAGAAGCACGGTCGTCGGATTTCAACTGCCCTGTTTAACATGGTGATTTGCCGGGTTGACGAGGGTGAGAGCCGGGTCGGCATTGTGGTGGGAAAGCGATTCGGGGGGGCAGTCAGCAGAAATCGAGTGAAGCGGTTGTTTCGAGAACTGACTCGGCAGTTGCGGGGTCGATTGCCCGCGGGATATGCCCTTGTGGTTTTCCCGAAACGGGATTCTATCGCACAACCCTTTGCCGTCTTGAAAGAGTTATGGCTGTCGTCGCTCCGGCGACAGCAGCTACTACGTGTCCGTGAGGACTAGATGAAATTCAGTCAATTAAAAGGGTCCCCGTCGGTTATACCGAGCTAGCGGCTTTACTATGGATAAACGCGTTATCGTATTTCTTGTACTGTCGTTAGGGGTCATCCTTGGATTTGACCTGCTCATCAAGCAGATGGGATGGTTTCCTGAACCGCCTCCTGCCGAGACTACCATCTCCACAGACTCTTCTGCTCCAGCGCAAGAATCATCTCCCGCCCGCGTGGAAGGCCAGGGTAGTAGTCCAGCCGTTTCGAATACTCCGACCCAATCTGGCCTAAAGACCAGCGTTCCTTCGCCGACTAATTCACCAGCCATATTAGAACAGACGGTCACGGTTGAAACCGATCTGGTCAAGGTTGGACTGTCGAATCGTGGTGGCGTGATTCAAAGCCTGGAGATGAAGCGTTACCATACAGCACCTCCTGACGTGAAGCCAGTGCAACTTGTCTATCAGGGAGGAAAGTTCAGAGGGCCTCTGTCTATTAAGGTCGCAAACGCCGACATCGATAAGACCATTCGAGAGGGCCTCTATAGCATTGAGAAAGATTTCACTGTTCTCGATGCCTCTCATCCGGTCGGGCATCTCACGATGCAGTTCCAGGATCCAGTCACCCATCTTGGCGTGTCGAAGCGGCTGACCTTTCATCACGACAGTTATGTGGTGGATATATCGATTGACTTGGAGGGAGTAACTGAGTCCTATGAGATAGGGTTGGGGACGAACTTCGGCATCGTGGAATGGGGCGATGGGTTCATCGGTCTGATCGGGTCTGCCACAAGGGTCGATGACAAGATAGACAAAGACACGCCGGAAAAGGAATTGGAACTCAAGGGAGCGGTTCAGTGGGTCGCCTTGCAGGATAAATACTTTCTTTCTGTCTTGATGCCAAAGCAGGGCGAGGCTGCGCTTATCAAATTAGAAACCCCGAAGGTTGTGACAGCTGGCGTGCGGATTCCTGCGTCGGCAGCCGCATCTTCAGTTGCCCTTCAGCTGTTTGCAGGTCCGAAGGAATATGACACGCTTCGCTCGTTGAATGTGGGCTTGGAAGACATGATCGACTTCGGATGGTTCATCTTTGGAAGTTGGACCGTTGTGAAGTCGGTTGCCAAGCCGATCTTCTATGTGCTGCGTTTCATCCATGAGTATGTCCATAACTATGGAGTCACCATCATTCTGCTGACCTGTTCCATCAAGCTATTGTTTGTGCCGTTACAGTACAAGAGCTACAAGTCGATGAAAATGATGAAGGCGATCCAGCCCAAGATTGCCGCCGTCCAGGAGAAGTACAAAGGCGATCGCGATCGCCTGAACAAAGAACTCATGAAACTGTATCGGGAGCAGAAAGTGAATCCGCTCGGCGGCATTCTCCCGATGATCTTGCAGATGCCGGTCTTCGTGGCTCTGTTCAATGTCCTCTACATGTCTATCGATTTGCGGCAAGCCCCCTTTATGTTCTGGGTCACCGATCTATCGATACAGGATCCCTTCTATGTGTTTCCTATTCTCATGGGGGTGACGATGTTCATCCAACAGAAAATCACCCCCAACACGATGGATCCGACACAGGCAAAGATCATGTTGGTTCTCCCGATAGGCATGACTTTTTTGTTCATCAATTTCCCTGCCGGCTTGGTCTTGTATTGGATGACGAATAATATTCTGACCATCACCCAGCAATTAGTCACAGATCGATTTCTCCTGCACGATAAGGCGCTCATCTCGGCAAGGGCCGAGCAGAGCAGCGGCACAAACGCATAGACTCTCTTGGTTCAATAGTCCGCCAGGGACCACGCTGATCCAGCCTGTCTGACTTGCTTGTCTAAGCAGAGCCCTAGCGATCCCTGCCGGTAAAATTCGTCTGGAGCTTTTGCTCTGAGCCCGAGAGGCAAAAAGCATCATGCAAGGAGGACTCGACGACACGATCTGCGCCATCGCTACTCCCATAGGGGAAGGAGGCATTGGGATCGTTCGTCTGAGCGGCCCTCACTCCCTTGCCGTCGCTTCCTACGTCGTTCGATTGCGGTCCGGTTATCCCCTTTCCTCGGTAGACTCACATACACTGCATCTTGCGGATCTTGTCATTCCTCCTTCGGGAAAGCGGAAAGATGGCGGAGCCTTTCAGCAAGGCTTATTTCAACCGAATCTGCTCGATGAAGCGCTCGTCGTCTACATGAAGGCTCCGCGGTCCTTTACGGCTGAGGATGTAGTGGAGATTCAGTCGCACGGGGGAGCGTTGGTTCTTGGGATGGTCTGTAGGGTTTGTATCGAATCCGGTGCACGGATGGCGGAGCCGGGAGAGTTTACCAAACGTGCTTTCCTCAATGGACGACTAGATCTATCCCAGGCAGAAGCGGTTTTGGATACAATCAGAGCAACATCATCTGCCGGATTACTCGTTGCTCAACGCCAGCTACGGGGCGACCTTGCTCGGGAGATAGAGCAGTCCAGAGCCTCACTCCTGACAGTATTGGCTCATGTGGAGGCGGGGATCGATTTTGTCGGCGAAGACATTTCCTTTCTGCAACGCGATGAACTGATTCGAATTGTGACAGAGGCCTGTGGCGTGGTTCAGAAACTCGAAGCTACGGCACAAGAAGGACGAATCTTACGGGAAGGGGCTCGCATCGTTATTCTTGGCCGCCCGAACGTCGGCAAATCCAGCCTGTTGAACTGTTTCCTAAAAGAGGAGCGGGCGATTGTGACCGCAATCGCCGGAACGACAAGGGACGTGATCGAAGAGTCCATCGATCTCGACGGGATGATGATTCGTTTGATTGACACGGCAGGAATGAGAGACACGGACGATGTCGTCGAGCAGGAGGGGATTAAACGGGCACGCGTCGCACAAGGAGAGGCGGATCTCTTGTTGGTGGTGCTGGATGGAACGATGCCCCTCACGATCGATGACCGGGCTCTTTTGAGTGCTGTCAGGGATCGCAAGCATATGGTGCTTCTGAATAAAGCAGACCTTGCCGACACTGTGCCTAGAGATTTTGTGCTTGCCGACTATCCGACCTATGCGGTTTCGGCAAAGACAGGGTTGGGCATAGAAGCCGTGAAAGCTGCTCTTCGGACTCAGCTGGTTTCCGGCTGTTTTGATGCAGCGGCAAGTGTTATGGTCACCAACGTACGGCATCGTGATGCATTGCGCCGAGCCGGAGAATCCTTGGGCCAGGCTCTTGAGTCTGTCCAATGTGGAATGGCCGGAGAACTGGTCTCGATCGATGTGCGCGCCGCAGCCGACGCACTTGGAGAGATTACGGGCGCCATTACGACGGACGAGATCCTCGGTCGTATCTTTTCGGAATTCTGTATCGGTAAGTAGGAACAGGGTGGATATGGGGCAGGTCGTCGACGTCATTGTGGTGGGAGGAGGCCATGCAGGCTGTGAAGCCGCCTTGGCCGCGGCACGCATGGGGGCCCGCACCTTACTGCTCACGATGAACCGTGATCGCATCGCGCAGATGTCCTGCAACCCTGCCGTCGGGGGAATTGCGAAGGGCCATCTGGTTAAAGAAATCGATGCGCTGGGCGGGGAAATGGCACGGAATACCGATCAATCCGGCATTCAGTTCCGCTTTATCAATACGAGTAAAGGCCCGGCGGTTCGAGCCCTCCGCGTCCAATGCGATAAGAAACTGTATCGAGAGGCCATGCAACGCACTCTGAGGAGGCAGTCAGACCTCATGGTCGTCGAGGGGACGGTCGATCGTATGCTGACTCAGGGCGGCGCAGTGACAGGCGTGGTCACTGGTAGCGGCGACCACATTCAGGCGAAAGCGGTTATTCTGACATCAGGTACATTCCTTAAGGGACTTATCCATATCGGCTTGAATCATTTTCCTGCGGGACGGGCCGGAGAGGCGTCTGCCGAACGCCTGTCCGATTGCATGCGCGACCTGGGGTTTGAACTGGGCCGGCTCAAAACCGGCACACCTCCTCGTCTGGATGGAACGACCATCGATTTTTCCGTTATGATCCCGCAACCTGGTGACGAGCCACCGCCGCCCTTTTCATATCGAACCGACCGGATTGAGAATCGGCAGCTCCCCTGTCATTTAACTCACACCAATCACGCGACACACGAGTTAATCCGTGAAAATTTGGATCGGTCTCCGCTCTACAGCGGCATCATCGAGTCGCTGGGACCGCGGTACTGTCCGTCTATAGAAGATAAAGTCGTGCGTTTCGCGGATAAAGAACGCCACCAGATCTTTATCGAGCCGGAGGGCTTGGACAGTCGAGAATTTTATCCGAATGGAATTTCCACCAGTCTACCGGTCGATGTGCAGGCAGCAATCCTGAAAACAATTCCAGGGCTAGAGCAAGCCACTATGCTCAAACCTGGGTATGCAATCGAGTACGACTACTTCCCTCCACGGCAATTGCATCAAACATTGGAGACCAAACTTCTGGCCGGTCTATACCATGCTGGACAGATCAATGGGACATCAGGATATGAGGAAGCAGCAGCTCAAGGTCTGATGGCCGGGATAAATGCGGTTTTAAAAATTCGAGATGAATCCCCGTTGGTGTTGGACAGATCTCAAGCCTATATTGGAGTGTTAATCGATGATCTCATTACAAAAGACGCTCGTGAACCCTATCGCATGTTTACATCACGTGCAGAATACCGCCTATTGTTACGCCATGGAAATGCTGACCTTCGCTTAACTGATACTGGGCGGCAAGTCGGTTTGATCTCCGATTGCGTCTACGAAAGATTTCGAATAAAGCAGAAAACTATTGAATCTGAAATGGTGCGCCTCGAGGAGCTTCGACCAAGAGTAACTGACACTGTTCGTCAACGTTTGGCAAATATTCAAATCGAAGAAATCTCTGGCTCATACACTGTGGCTCAGCTTTTACGACGACAAGGGACGAGCTATAACACGTTGCTGGAAGCCCTTGAAGTGGGTGCAGTTCAAGATATTGAAACTGCTGATGAGATAGAGTTACAAGTTAAGTATTCTGGCTATATCAAACGCCAACTCCAGCAAATTAAGCGATTCAAAAAACTTGAGACTAAATCAATCCCTGTAACATTCAATTATGATGAGACTCCTGGTTTTTCACGAGAGGTCCTTGAAAAGTTGAAAATGGTTCGCCCTGAGTCTATCGGTCAGGCATCAAGAATCTCAGGAATCACACCAGCAGCTATTTCTCTGCTCCTTGTGGCACTTGAAAAGAAGAGAGGTGAATCCAGTCGGGATAGCCTCCTGCAAGGCCTGAAAAGAGAATAGGTAAGTGCAAGGATTTTCAATATTCATTTCGGAATGTCTTGACCTCACATTCTGATTCACGTAATTGTTCCACGTGGAACATAATTTAGAATTACGAAAACTCACGTTTCACTCTATACGTGAGCTCGGACTTGAAATAACAGAGGAGCAGACAGAGCAATTTCTACGATATCTCAACCACCTCGTTGAGTGGAATAAGACGGTTAATCTCACGTCGATCACCGACCCACATGAAATTATCATCAAACACTTCGTTGATTCCCTCCTCGCACTTACCACAACAAATTTTTCTAAAAACTGTACGGTGCTTGATGTCGGTTCAGGTGGAGGATTTCCTGGTATTCCATTGAAAATCATGAAACCTGACATGAAAATGATCCTGATAGAGCCTGTTCAGAAAAAATGCTCATTCCTCAACTCAGTGATAGGGTTATTGAAACTTCGCGATATATCAACATTTAACGGTACTATCGAGCAGTATGCCAAGCGGTCGGACCAATGTAGTATTGATACGGTTGTAATAAGAGCATTGAAGTATGAACAAATACATGAATATATTCAACTACTTTTGCAATCAAAAGGACAAGCTGTCTTGTATAGAACCGAACTGATCAATAAAGAAGAGATCGGAGACCATTTTCATATCGTTAGCGAAACATTTCACAGGCTCCCACAAGAATCAGGAAAAAGAGTCGTAACAGTCATTGAGAAAAACACATAGTCATTAAGCAGTGATGTAAATGAATGTTCCACGTGGAACATTCTCAATGGATCATAAAGAAGAGCAATGGCAAAGATTGTATCAATCGCAAATCAGAAGGGTGGTGTAGGGAAAACTACAACTGCCGTAAATCTTGCCGCTGGCGTTGCGCTCCTTGGGAAGCGGGTCTTACTTGTGGATATGGATCCACAAGGAAATGCCACAAGTGGGCTAGGTATCGATCCGCGATCTTTGCAGACAACTGTCTATAACTGTTTGATTAATTATGTTAAATTTCATGAATCTGTGAGAACAACAGAGGTGAACGGTTTGTCACTTTTGCCGGCAAATGCTGACCTGTCTGGAGCAGAAATAGAGCTGGTGAATGTGGAAGAGCGAGAAAAATTGCTTCGAAATTTTCTACGAGATGTAGATCAGCTATTCGATGTCATTTTCCTCGACTGCCCTCCTACCTTAGGGATTCTCACTGTGAATGCACTTGTTGCATCTCGTAGTGTTTTGGTCCCAGTTCAATGTGAATACTACGCCATGGAAGGGTTAAGCCGCTTGGTTGGAAATATCGAGAGAGTTCGTCAGTCCTTCAATCAGGAACTTCAGTTGGAAGGGATCGTCTTGACAATGTTTGACGCGAGGAATACGTTAGCTCGTCAAGTGTCTGCACAGGTTCGAGAATATTTCAAAGACATTGTCTACGATACCGTGATCCCTCGTAATGTGACACTTGCCGAGGCTCCAAGTTATGGACGTCCGGCTATGTTATACAATGTCGCATCGGCAGGATCTCAAGCCTATTTATCGCTAGCGAAGGAGTTTGTGAGTCATGGAGAAAAAAGCGCTCGGTAGAGGACTCGATGCCTTACTCCCTTCGGCCAGGCCTGTATCTATGCCTGAATTGCCAGAAGTTCAACATCTACTAGTCGACTCGATTGTCCCGAGTCGATATCAACCTCGACAGACGTTTTCCTCTCAAGAGCTGGCAGAGCTCACCGCCTCTTTGAAGCAGAGTGGATTATTACAACCAATCTTGGTGCGGCGCAAGGGTGATGGCATCTACGAACTTATTTCTGGTGAACGACGTTGGCGGGCTGCAAAACAAGCAGGGCTGGAAACGATCCAAGCCGTCATCCGCAATTGTGGAGATGAGGAATCTGTCGTCCTAGCTTTGGTAGAAAATCTTCAGCGAGCAGATCTCAATCCCATGGAAATGGCTAGATCCTATCATCGAATGATGAACGAATTTGGACTGACTCAGGACATAATTGCGCAGCGAGTTGGTTGTGAACGATCATCGATCGCCAATGTCGTGCGTCTTATTAATTTTCCTTTAGAGGTTCAGCAGCTGATTGAAACGAACCAGCTCTCCATGGGACACGCGAAGGTTATTCTCGGTCTTTCTGGGCAGAGCGAACAATTGAGGGTTGCCCAGCTTGTGGTTTCAAAATCTTTGTCGGTAAGAGAAACGGAGAGAATCGTAGAATCCTCTCCAGTCGCAAAGAAACGAGGGACAAAGGAATTACGACAAACACCTTGGTCGGACGTTGAGGAGCGATTGCAAAAACGATTAGGCACTAAAGTGATCATTCAAAAAGGGAAGCGTGGCGGAAAAATTGTCATTCATTACTTTTCTCCTCCTGAGCTCGACGGAATTCTTGAGACACTTCTGAATTAAACTCTAGTCAATTTCAGTCTCGACGAAATCTAATAGCTAGAGGCATAATTGTTGCTTCTACGTATTCGAGACTATGCCCATTCTGATCGACTACTTCTCCTAAGTAACACCACAACTGTGCCGACCTTGCGGAGTCACTAACTCGAGGAGACGCGTTCATGTGGGGACAAGAGAAAAAAGAAGAGAACAGCTCTAGCGAGCAGAAAGGCGAAGAGGTCATTATGGTTACCGCCAACTCAACCATTGCCGAAGGGGCTGGGGATATTAGTGCCTTTGTAGGAAAGGGAGTCGAGTTCAAAGGCACGATTTCCTACAGTGGCACGGTGAGAATTGACGGATTTCTCGATGGGGAAATTCATACTGACGGCGTCTTATTAATTGGTGAAGAAGCTGTCATTCAGGCAAAAATTACTGCCGGAACCGTCGTCTGCAAAGGAAAGATCACCGGGGATGTCATTGCAAAGGAGTGCGTAAAGCTCCGAGCCCCTGCCGTGTTGAACGGGAGCGTGAAAACGCCAGTCCTTTCAATGGAAGATGGCGTGCTATTCAATGGCGCGCTTGAAATGGCGCATGGCGTGCGCGAGCTTCCGAGGGAGGTCTCTCTCCATCCCGTCGGAATGATCATGCCGCCTGGCATGAAGCGAGTCAATGGCTAGTGGAGCATTAATACCTAGGTGTGTTTCCACTCATTCTCTATCCGTCGTATGGCCATGCATGCTGGACATATATGGGGAAGAATATTAGGAGGCAATCATGTGGGCGACGAAAGATCGCGGCCAGCAAGTCGAGCAGAACGGTGAGCATTTTACCCTTCTGGGAAAAGGCGCGGAGTTCAGGGGCATCGTCAGTTTTGATGGCACCCTTCGAGTCGATGGACGCGTCGAGGGCGAGATCCATACAACCGGAACATTAATCGTCGGAGAGCATGCAGTCATCGAGGGCATCGTATCGGCAGGAATCGTCATGAATAGCGGGAAAATCAATGGCACCGTCACAGCCCTTGAAAAGATTCACATACTGAAGCCCGGTGTCCTTGTAGGCGATATCCGGACCCCGGTCATTGCGATCGAAGAAGGTTCTCATTTCCATGGCATGTGTGACATGGGTGCACATCACTGGAGCAACGAACGTTCACTCGCGCTTGATGTTTCTCCCGGACTCGCTGCGTCGGCCCATTAGCCTTACGCAACAACCTCCTGGCCCCTTTCAATTTTCTTAGCACAGTTGAACTGTATGGTTCCGCCTGCGGTCCTACTAGGCATAAGTGGGCAAATCGACGGCTTTATCACTACAACCCATTCAACCCTCTAGCCCTTTCTCTCTTTCCTTCAGTACAATAGCGATTGTATGACTCGACCTACGGTTCTTCTCGGTATGAGCGGTGGAGTGGACAGTTCTGTCGCGGCGGCGCTTCTGGTTCGCCAGGGCTACGACGTTCATGGCGTGACCCTCCAGGTATGGGAGCACGAAGACGAAATGGTGGCGGCGTCGAAGCGTTGGGAGGAGCGTGGATGCTGCAAAGTCGGCATTGCACGTTATGTCGCACAGACTTTAAAGATCCCGCATGAGGTAGTCGACACCAGAGAAACCTTCCGCGCCGGTGTCATCGACGACTTCATTGCCGGCTATCTCGAAGGCACAACGCCCAATCCCTGCGTCCGGTGCAATGAACGAGTCAAACTGCGTGGCCTCCTCGAACTTGCGGATGCTCGTGGGATCGATTTCGTCGCCACAGGCCATTATGTTCGCCTCGGGAAGTCCCAAGGATTACCGACCCTTCATCGAGCGGCCGATTCCAAAAAGGATCAAAGCTACTTCCTCTATCGTCTTCGCCAATCATGGCTGGATCGCCTTCTCTTTCCTGTAGGGGACATGCAGAAGACGGATGTGTGGAAAGAAGCAGAAGCCTTGGGGCTTCCAGCAGACGAATTGAAGGAAAGCCAAGAAATCTGTTTCGTGAGTCACGGGGATTATCGAACCTTCCTGGAGAAGGAAGCGCCCGCTGCCAAAAAGCCGGGGGCCTTCGTGGACCCCGAAGGCCGATATTTAGGCGACCATGAGGGAATTGCCTTTTATACTCCAGGCCAACGACGAGGTCTGGGTATCGCGACTGGCCGCAGGCTCTATGTACAGCAAGTGCAACCGGCCACCAATCGGGTTGTCCTGGGCGAAGAAGAATCTCTGCGTCGCAGTCAGTGCGACCTCTCAGAGCTGAATCTCTTCGACTCCTCACTGCTCACCGCCTCAACAGAGGTCATGGTCAAGGTCCGCTATGCCACACCTGCCATGCCTGCAACCGTCCAACCTCTTTCAGAGTGCGCCCTTCGCATTTTCTTCCACGAGCCGCAACGTGCCTTGAGCCCCGGACAGTCCGCAGTCTTCTATCGAAATGATCGTGTCCTCGGCGGCGGCATTATCCAGCCCTTCTAGTACTTTCTTCATCCTTGCCGTTGTATTGACAGTTCTCCTCTGCCAATGCTAACTTTGCGCGCCGCTTTTCGTGCGAGCCACGAAGGCTTCTCCTTTTGTCCAAAACAAGAGTGAACGGACTCAATAGTGATTAAGACAGCCGTAGCGCGACGTTATGCACAGGCGCTCTTCGAGTTACTCGATGTATCTAGCATCGAACAGACCCGTGTGGCCTTGACAGGGCTCGGACAGTCCATCAAGGATTCTCACGACTTGCGCCATGTCGTAGCCTCGCCAGCGATTGGCGCAGAAATCAAAATTGCTGTGCTTGCAGAGCTCGGCACACGCCTGGGCTGTCCACCGCTCGGAAAAGCCTTTCTCGTGCAGTTGGTGAAAAAGAATCGTGTCGGATTTCTTCCAGAAATTGCCGTGGCCTTTGCGAAACTTGCCGATGCGTCGAAAGGGATCCAGCAGATCACCGTGTCCTCAGCCACGCCACTGCCCAAGACGGAAAAAGATCGAATCAGCAGTGGCCTGCGCGATATGCTCAAGTGCCAGGTCGACATTACCTTTCACACGGACGCCCTCCACCTCGCCGGGCTACAGATTCATCTCGGCAGTACGGTAGTCGATAGTACAGTTCGTGGACGATTACAAGCGATGCAGAGTCTGTTGACTAAGGAGTAGACATGCAGATCAAGGCAGAAGAAATTAGTTCGATCATCAAGGAAAAAATCAAAGGCTTCGACAAACAGGTCGACGTCAAGGAGAGCGGCTCGGTTATTCAGGTCGGAGACGGGATTGCCAAGGTTTACGGCCTGGACGGCGCCATGGCCGGCGAAATGCTCGAGTTCCCCGGTGGACTCTATGGGATCGCGCTGAATCTTGAGGAAGATAACGTCGGCGCAGTCCTTATGGGCGATGACGTTGGAGTCAAAGAAGGCGATCCGGTCAAACGCACGGGACGCATTGCAGAGATTCCGGTCGGCGAAGCCTTGATCGGTCGTGTGGTAAACGCGATTGGCCAGCCTATCGATGGAAAGGGCCCCATCAAATCGTCACTCTCATCCCGTATCGAAGTCGTGGCGCCAGGAGTCAATACGCGTCAGTCAGTGCGCGAGCCATTACAAACGGGCATCAAGGCTATTGATGCGATGATCCCCATCGGCCGTGGGCAACGAGAGCTGATCATCGGTGACCGACAGACTGGTAAGACAGCCATTGCTGTCGATACGATCATCAATCAAAAGGGCCTCGGCGTCTTCTGTATCTACGTTGCCATCGGCCAGAAACGGTCAACCGTCGCACGTGTCGTCAAGACTCTCGAGGAGAGTCATGCGATGGATTACAGTATCGTGGTCGCGGCCAGCGCGAGTGATGCGGCGCCCATGCAGTATCTTGCGCCGTTTGCCGGTGCAGCCATCGGCGAATACTTCCGAGATAACGGAAAACATGCCTTGATCGTCTATGACGATCTCTCTAAGCACGCCGTGGCCTACCGCCAGTTGTCCCTCCTACTTCGGCGTCCTCCGGGCCGCGAGGCCTATCCGGGAGACGTGTTCTATCTGCACTCCCGATTGTTGGAACGTGCAGCCAAGCTGAGCGACAAGCTGGGCGGAGGAAGCCTCACCGCGTTGCCCATCATCGAAACACAGGCCGGCGACGTATCTGCCTATATTCCGACCAACGTCATTTCAATTACAGACGGACAGATCTATCTCGGTAGCGATCTGTTCTACTCCGGTATTCGTCCAGCCATTAACGTCGGTCTATCGGTCTCCCGCGTCGGAGGTTCAGCTCAGATCAAAACCATGAAGCAAGTTGCTGGTACCCTTCGGCTCGATCTCGCACAGTATCGGGAGATGGCGGCATTTTCGCAATTCGGCAGCGAACTCGACAAAGCGACACAGATGCAGCTTGCGCGCGGTGTTCGAATGGTCGAGTTACTAAAGCAGGGTCAATACAAGCCGATGCCGGTCGCCGATCAAGTGCTGTCCATTTACGCCGGCGTCAACGGGTATCTCGACGATGTTCCGGTCGATAAGGTGCAACAGTTTGAAGCCGACCTCCTGCACTATGTGCAACAGAACCACCCGGACCTGAAAAAAGAAATTGCGAGCATCGGAAAAATCGATGACAAGGTTGCAGGTAGGCTGAAAGAGATGATTGCGACCTTTAAACAAAAGATGGGGTACGGGGCGAAGTAACCGCTGCTGAAAAGTTGATGGCTGAAGGCGTATAACTAATAGCCAAGAAACCTAAAAGATGCCGAGCTTACAGAGTCTACGCCGTAAAATTTCGGCGTTTAAAAATACACAAAAGATTACCAAGGCCATGAAGATGGTGGCCGCAGCCAAGCTCAAACGATCGCAAGACCGTATCCTGGCCGCGCGCCCCTACGCCCTTAAGATGCGAGGCGTTGTCAGCAATCTGAGCCAGCGCGTGAATCGATCATCGCATCCCTTGCTGCAGAAGCGAGAAGGAAAGAAGGTTGAGGTGCTCGTCGTCACGAGCGATCGCGGACTGTGCGGTGGATTCAATGGCAACATCGTACGGAAGAGTGCAGAATTTGTCCGGGAATGCGAGGCCCGCAGCTTACAGGTCAATTTAAGCATCGTGGGACGAAAAGGCCGCGACTATTTTCGCCGGCGCACCTGGCCGATTAGGCAAGAGTGGACTGGCATTTTCGATAAGCTCACATTTGAGCATGCCATCGATATCGGAGGCGACCTGACCGATCACTTCGTCAAGGGCACCTTCGATGAACTCTACATCGTCTATAACGAGTTCAAGTCTGCCATTCAACAACGTGTCATTGTGGAAAAGCTCTTTCCAGTCGATGCGGCAACCGAATTTGGAACAGCGAAAGCAGAAGGCACGACCGGCGGCAGTTATCTCTATGAACCGGACGAAGCCGACCTTTTGAACATATTCATTCCGAAACATTTTCAGACCCAGACGTTTCGCATCCTCTTGGAATCAGCTGCAGCGGAACATGGCGCACGGATGGCGGCGATGGACGGCGCGACGAGAAACGCAGGACAACTGATCAAGAAAGTGACCTTGCATTACAACAAGACCCGCCAAACCGCCATCACCAAAGAACTGATGGATATTGTCGGCGGCGCCGAAGCGCTGAAATGAGAAGACGGCGCTGAGCACACGACTCAGGACTCAACATCGAAGACTCAGTACTCTAGACAAAGGAGCATCCCGTGGCGACTGCAACAGGCAAAGTCATTCAAGTCATCGGCCCGGTGGTCGATGTGGAGTTTCCTCCCGGACAACTGCCGAATATTTATAACGCCCTCAAAGTGATTCAGGAAGAGAACAAGGCCGCTGGGACACCGGCGATCCGTATCACCCTTGAAGTGGCCCTGCACCTTGGTGAAAACCGTGTCCGCAGCATCGCGATGTCCACGACCGACGGTCTGACACGCGGGATGGACGTGCATGATACAGCGGCACCGATCTCCGTACCGGTCGGGCGAGAGACATTGGGACGGTTGATCAATGTATTGGGCGAACCGGTCGACGAGATGGGCCCCATCAACACGACAAAAACCTATGCTATTCACCGTCCTGCACCGAGACTTGAAGATCAGGACACAAAGACCGAAGTCCTCGAAACCGGCATCAAGGTCGTCGACCTACTCGAGCCCTATAGCAAGGGCGGTAAGGTCGGGCTCTTCGGCGGCGCCGGAGTCGGTAAGACCGTCATCATCATGGAGCTCATCAATAACATCGCCTTGCACCACGGCGGTTTTTCGGTATTCGCCGGCGTCGGAGAGCGGACTCGTGAAGGCAACGACCTCTGGCATGAAATGCAGGAATCGAAAGTCATCGACCCCAAGGACTTCACCAAGTCGAAAGTCGCGCTGGTGTATGGCCAGATGAACGAGCCGCCAGGCGCCCGTCTGCGCGTCGCCTTGACCGGGCTGGCCGTCGCCGAATATTTCCGCGACGAAGAAAACCAGGATGTGCTGCTCTTCGTGGATAATATCTTCCGATTTACCCAGGCAGGGTCGGAAGTGTCCGCCTTGCTGGGCCGCATGCCGTCCGCTGTCGGCTATCAGCCGACTCTCTCAACCGAAATGGGACAATTACAAGAACGCATCACCTCCACCAAGCGAGGATCGATCACCTCGGTGCAAGCCATCTATGTGCCGGCTGACGACTTAACAGACCCAGCGCCGGCGACGGCGTTCGCCCACTTGGACGCAACCACCGTATTGTCTCGTCAATTGGCTGAGCTGGGGATCTATCCAGCCGTTGACCCGCTCGACTCTACCTCGCGCATTCTCGATCCGCAGGTCATTGGAGAAGACCATTACAAAGTAGCCCGTGGAGTCCAGTCTGTGTTGCAACGGTATAAAGACCTTCAAGATATTATCGCCATCCTCGGTATGGACGAATTGTCGGAGGACGACAAGATGGTGGTTGCCAGAGCGCGGAAGATCCAGCGCTTCCTGTCGCAGCCGTTCCACGTCGCCGAAGCGTTCACTGGATCGCCAGGGAAGTATGTGAAGCTCAAGGACACGGTGCGAAGCTTCAAGGAAATTCTCGACGGCAAATACGACCACCTACCGGAACAGGCCTTCTACATGGTCGGCCCGATCGAGGAAGTGATTGCAAAGGCGGAAAAGATGGGAGTGAAGGTATAGAGAGGCAGGCGCTCTTGTGCTCGCAGACCGCGCACGATGAGACAGTGCCCGGTCGATGCGCGCACGTCAGAGCATCCCGTCTCCCTCTACCTTTTGATAGACACGTAGGAGAAACATGGCGGGAAAGATATTATTAGAGGTTGTGACGCCGGAGAAGCTGCTCTTGAGCCAGCAGGTGGATGAAGTGATCGCCCCTGGCTCAGAGGGTGAGTTCGGCGTGTTGCCTGGGCACTGCCACTTTCTTTCTACGCTGCGCATCGGTGAACTTCGCTATCGCGTTGGGGATCTGACCAACCATATGGCTATTCTCTGGGGATACGCAGAAGTCACCCCGACAAAAGTCACGGTCATGGCTGAGGTCGCCGAGAAAGCCGAAGATATCGATGTTGGGCGGGCACAAGCTGCGGTGGAGAGGGCCGAACAGCGCCTGAAAGCCGGGGGCTTGCCGTCAGAAGTCAAAGAAGCCGAGATCAGCCTCGAAAAAGCACGCCTCCGCAAGAAGATCGCCGAACGCGCCCGCAAGACCGGCCACTGATATCTCTCTCGGATCATTCATAAAACCAAGAAACCCGGTCCACGATTGCGAAACCATCTTGGCAGCCGGACTACCTACCCGTGTTTCCCCTACGAATAGTTTGAGAAGGAGAGGAAAGCGTAACTAGCCATCCTTTGGACAGCGAGTAGGTTTCCCCCGATTGCAATTGAGCGTCGTACTACAGTAGCGTGGATGCAACCTGCCCATGAAAGCAATCGATCCATGGTGACTGAGTTTGTTGTAACGGCCGGCGAGCTTCCGAAACGACTGGATGTCTTCCTGGTCAATCGCGAACCCAAGTTATCGCGGTCGGCCTTGCAACGGTTGATTGAGCAGGGGCGTGTACGGATCAATGGTCAGGCTGTCAAGCCGAGCTACAAGATCAGGCCTGGCGATGCAATTGCTTTTGACATTCCAAAAGCGGAACCGCTGGAACTCAAAGGCGAGTCGATCCCACTCGAGATACTCTTCGAAGACGATGTATTACTGCTCTTAAACAAACCGGCTGGTCTCGTAGTCCATCCTGCACCAGGCCATTGGGCCGGCACATTGGTGAATGCTCTCCTCCATCATTTTCAAGCCTCAGGCAGTACGATGTCGACCATTGGAGGGAAAGAACGTCCGGGGCTGGTTCATCGGTTGGACAAGGACACATCCGGCGTGATGGTGATCGCCAAGACAGACGAGGCTCATCGCGCTCTGTCGTCTCAGTTCAAACATCATACGATCACGCGGGTCTACGAGGCGCTTATCTTGGGCGTCCCCAGAAAGGGACATGGGTTGATCGAGTTGGCGATTGGCCGCGACAGGAAGGAACGAAAGATGTTCTCTGCCCACACGGCGCGACCCAAGGAGTCTGTCACCGAATACAAGGTCGACCATCGCTTCGGCAAACTAGCCGCCCACGTGCTGTTGTACCCACGGACGGGCCGGACTCACCAGCTTCGCGTCCACCTGACATCCCTCGGCCATCCGATTCTTGGAGATCAGACCTATGGAGGGAAAAAAGTGTGCGCAGTAGAGGGTATCGAGATCCCACGCGTGATGTTGCACGCGAGGACTCTAGGTTTTCACCATCCTTCCAATGGTGAGTTTCGGGAATATACGAAGCCTTTTCCGTCCGATATGGAACAGATCGTTCAGTCTCTTACTGGGCTCACCCCGCCTCGCAGTGCCAGTACGTCTTAATAAATCTCTCAACGTGGCTGAGGCCATGCCGCCTCGAAGGATGAGTTCATGCAGACGGCCGATGTACTGGACGCGATAGGTGGATTGGTTGCGCAGCTGAAGAACTATGCAGCCAAATTGCCGCCCATCGTGCATCTGTCGGTGGTGCCGACCGGTGTGAAACCAACTCTTGAGGCGGTCGAGGAGTACGAGGAGATTGTCTCACGCTTTCGGAGTCAGAGCGCTGTCAGTCCCTATAAAACACTGAATGAATTGTTCGTGGAATCCCTGGAAGCCTTCGAGGTCGGCCGATTACTCGGCTCCGTCCATCCGCTCCTTTCGGTGCTCGACCATCTGGAACGGATGCAGCGAGATAAAGAAATCGACGTCGGTCGAATCGATGAAAAACGCACGGCTGAGTATCGATCCGTACTGAATAGGATTCTTCCGGGCAACAAGCCGGAGCTGGATGGGGCGGGACGGGGAATGTAGCAAACTCGTGAGGCCGCAACGTCAGGTGAAACCCCGCACCACTTAGGCGCTGACCTCTTACCGGCTCAGTGCCCCATCTTTGGGCCGGCCGCATTTTCGCCTTGAGATACGAGCTTGAAACGAACTGTCGATCCGCATCGAGGGCATCTTCCGCGGATGGTTTCACTGTCCAACTGTTCGTACTGCTCTTCCTTCAGCCACATCAGTTGCTTGCACATAGGGCAGGTTCGTACTTGCGTTGCCATGTTGTTCCTCGTACACTTACGCGATCGTAGTTGCTGTAACTAGGAGATAATCTAGTACAAGATGCCCCCAACCCTCAAGCCCGCCATTACCTTTTCCGAAAAGAATGACCTCGACCCAGCCAAGCTCGTCCGCCTCTACCAGCAAGCGCCTTGGGCTAAAGGAAGGACGCTTGAAGATGCACGTGAGATGTTGCGCCATACCGACGTAGCCATCACGGCCTGGGATCGTGACAACCTGATTGGACTTGGACGGGTCTTAACGGACTATGTCTACCGGGCGACTATCTGGGATGTCATCGTCGATAAGGCCTACCAGGGCCGGGGAATCGGAACCCATATCGTCCACCGCATCTTGACCCACCCTTGCCTCACGAAAGTTGAACTATTCTGGCTCTGTACCCGCATGCCTGGCTTTTACGAAAAACTAGGTTTTAGCTCTAAGGAGCAGACCGGGATGGTCTGGGACCGATCGAAACAGGGCCGGAAGGAATAGCAAATTTTCTTGGAGTCGGAGATCCTTTGTTTCTGCCATCTCGTAAAGACTATCCCTCCTAGTGGCCTCGTGTGATGGAGTCATTTCAACAGGTGTGAAAGAGAGAACAGCGCCTATGAACTACCGCTTCTTATATGTCGTACACCCAGAGCAGAATGAGCATGACTCAGCTGCTTGCACTGGCAAGCTATCATGACAATACAAGACGATCTCGTGCGCGCATTTCATGACACACAGTCGTTCAGATGGGACCCGATCAACAAATTCACGTTGGCGTCAGGTCAAACAAGTCCCTACTACGTCGATTGTCGATCGCTTATGGCCTATCCTGGATCGCGCCGGCTCGTGGGCCAGCTCGTACATAAAGGATTGGCCGGTATCACGATCGATTGCCTTGGAGGACTCGAAATCGGGGCAATTTCGATTGCCACGACCATCTCGGACTATTGCTACGGAGCGACTCCGCGCCTAGACTGGAGAACTTTTGTCGTGCGGAAGCAAGCGAAAGACCATGGATTGGGAAAATTAATTGAGGGAACAATACGCCCGGGAGATCGTGCGTTGATCGTAGACGATGTGTTGACGAGCGGCGGGTCCTTACTGAAAGCGATTGCCGCAGCGCGACAAGCCGGCCTTGTCGTGAATCATGCGCTCGTGATCGTGGATCGAAAAGAACAAGATGGGCGCGCACGCATCGAGCAGGAAGGGGTATCGCTTATCAGTCTTCTGACGATCGACGATCTTCTACGACAACAGGTTTGAGAGCCTTAGGAACCGCACTCCTCAGCACTTATTTACATTGAAACTGAATGCCCCACCGCCGCTCCTGTACGATTTCCTGGGCACCTTCAAGGCCGGCGAGACGCACCCTACCCTTTGCCTCCCCCTCGCGCACGATCGTGTAGGAGCCACCACATTTCTCCTTCATGAATGCGAGAGCCTCTTGCCGAAAGGATGAGAGCATCCAGCCCTGCTCTCCCTTAAAGGGGTAGGTCATCACTCCACCGTCACCTGTATCCTGCACGAGCTTCGCGCCCTCCCCACAACCAGCCAAAAGGAGAGCCAGTGCACAGACGAGGCTTGACCAAGTCTTCATTGAGCCCCTATCATAATGACTAAAATCATTCTCTACCGAGCATCTGTCCCATGGTTGTGACCGGGAGGCCTCTATGAATACACGACTCGCGATCTTCGTTGCCGGGCTGTT
Source organism: Nitrospiraceae bacterium (assembly GCA_013140715.1). GTDB lineage: Bacteria > Nitrospirota > Nitrospiria > Nitrospirales > Nitrospiraceae > Palsa-1315. The sequence goes on along the minus strand of JABFSG010000032.1, from coordinate 98,041 downwards.
TGTTATTCTAACCGCGACAGCAACCGCGGTATCGGCCCATCACTCGTATCTATTGACCGTTGAACAACTGCGGACTGGATTGACCAAAGTCTCCTCGCCTACCCAGAAGAGATTTCTGTTGATCGATGTGCGATCCCCTGAAGAACATATGCAAGGTTTCATTCCCGGAACCGACTTCAACATCGATTTCCGTGAAATGAACACACGCCATCGTGAGATCAACGCACAGTTTGATGACCACATCGTCGTCTATTGCCAGTCCGGGCATCGCAGCAACATTGCGGCAGAAACGCTGGCCGATCTGGGCTACCGTCACGTCTACAACGTCACCGGCAGCATGAATGCCTGGCTTGCGGCAGGCTTCCCGGTTGAATCGAGGCGTCGTTAGCCAACACCTAACGAACTCCTTTGCTGCCGGCCTTAGTAGTGTTCTGCTCCCGACGAGGGCTGATTCCGATTACAGCAGGAAGTCCTATGTGGGTTATCGAGCTACCGTCCAAGAGCGGCAGCCACGCGTGCACCCCGGCCATCTTGGAGGTGGCATGTCTGAGCGAGGAGCTCACAGCGACGTCGGAAGACGATCCCCCATCCATAGCCATGACCTGACGTAGGGAGGGAAACGTATCCCGCAGACATGCTCCAATGGCATAAAGCGACACCGCTTCCGTGGTCTTCAGGACGAGCAGATGCCCATCGCTTTTTTCTGCGACGAGAGTCTGATGTGCGCGCTTCCCGGTTTGGCGCACACGGATTTTTCCTGTCCGGTCAAGCAGCATGAGAGATTGTGCAACCTCACGATAGGACGGCTCTGCTTCATCAAAGATGTCAAAGGTCAAGTCCAAGACCCGTGCGCGGCGTGAACGATCTTCCCCCGGTTCTGCCACAAATAGTCCCAGCCAAGTGGGATGCCGCTTGCTCCCCAGCGAGCGGCCGTTCCCATAGAGCAGCCCAAGATAGGCATAGTTCTCACGAAAGAGCCCCGCATTGAAAACCAGATCATGGCCGGTTCGCTCTTGCCATTGACGAATATCCAGAGGATCTGAAAAACCATCTTCCTCGTAATAGTGCACGCTAAAGCGATAGCGATCGGGATCGATCTCGATAGCGACCAAGGGTGCGACGCCTGGGCATTGGGCGTGAGGACCCCAAACGGAAATGGATAGACCCTGCCCGAGTTGATCCTCCGGAAGTGCCTGTGCCATCGTCGACGAAGCTTCGCAGAATATGACGAAAATGATACCCAGGACAAACCGGGCGACAGGGGAGAGAGGAAGAGACCGGTAGAAACTGTCGTCATGTGCCATCATGTCTCAGAATCAAGTATAGAGATCGTCGGTACGGAGCGTCAAATTATTCGAGGAAGAGAAGCAACGGCTGCGATGAAAGCCTCGCAGGTCAGAGCGGAATGGTCGTCGCTATCGTCGGAGAGGCACCGGTCACGTCTGTTGGAAGACTGGTGTCGAGCAAGTTGCGGACTGCGTGGGCAAGCACCTCCGGGGTAAAGGGCTTTTGCAAGAAACTGCTCATCCCCTCTTCTTGTCCCGCCATTATGCCGATATCATCCATATAGCCCGATATGAATAGGGTTCGTAGATCCGGCTTGATGACCGAGAGATGTTGTGCCAATTCCCGTCCGCCCATGCCAGGCATGACGACATCAGTGAGGAGAAGCTGGAACGATCCTGCTTGTTGGGTCGCCAGCAAGCAGGCTTCGACTCCATTCTTGGCTTCTACGACCCGGTAACCCAGCTTTCGAAGCTCGTCTCGCACCAGCGTGCGAACGCTTGGTTCATCTTCGACCAACAGAATCGTTTCCGTACCTCTCTGAGGCTGGACCAAAGTCTGAGCTGGAGCGGTTACGTGAGTATCGGCTTCGATACTCGGAAAATACAGATCGAATCGCGTACCATGCCCCACTCGGCTAGTGACGTCCATCGCGCCACCGCATTGAGTGACGATTCCAAACACGGTCGAGAGACCGAGGCCGGTGCCCTTGCCCTCTCCCTTCGTGGTGAAAAACGGTTCAAATATATGAGTTTGTGTCTTTCGGTCCATGCCGCAGCCTGTATCGCTGACAGATAACCGGACATAGGGGCCCGGCAGTAATGGGGTGAGATGATAAACGGGACTGCGGGTCAGTTCTACCTGGGCCGTTTCGATCGTCAGCGTTCCACCCTTCGGCATGGCATCCCGCGCATTGACAACCAAGTTGGCCAAGACCTGCTCAAGCTGAGATTGGTCGGCTCGCAACCGCCCGTTCGTTGGATCCAGTTTGCTGATGAAGTGTATGTCCTCGCCGATAAGGCGGCGCAGCAGACTTTCCAGGCTTGTGACAGCCGTATTGAGGGATAAAATTTTCGGAGCCAGCGATTGTTTTCTACTGAAGGCGAGCAGTTGGCGAATCAGCGTCGCGGCCCGGTCGCTGGCCTTCAGTGTTTCTTCGATCTTTCCGCAAAGAGGGTGGTTCGGACCAAGTTCGGTCAAAAGGACTTGACTGTAGCCCATGATCACGGTCAGGAGATTGTTGAAATCGTGTGCAATCCCTCCGGCCAATCGGCCGACTGCTTCCATCTTCTGGGACTGCCGAAACTGTTCTTCGCTCTGCCGGAGAGCCTCTTCCGCCCGCCTTCGCTCGGCGCGATCATTGAGCTCTCGCAGAGCACGCTGCACCGAGGGAACCAACCGTCCGAGCCTCTGCTTCAGAACATAATCCGTCGCACCCTGATGCATGGCGTCGATGGCCAACTCCTCTCCAATAGTGGCAGATACGAAGAGAAAGGGCACATCGGGACAATGCTGACGGGCCAAGGTCAGGGCGGTCATACCGTCAAAGCCAGGAATCGAATAGTCCGCCAGGATGAGATCCATCCGGCGTTCCTTGAGAGCTGCAACAAACGCTTGCCGCGTGTCGACGAGTTGGGACTGGCAATCGATTCCACCCTCGATTAATGTGGTCGCAATGAGATCTCCGTCGAGCGGATCGTCCTCAAGGTGAAGTAAGCGGAGCGGGAGTTTCACAGGTCCTTTGCTCGCAGACAACTTTGACGGCTAGGAGCCTTCTGGCGGCGGTTCGTTGATCACCCCCCAAAACACACCGAGTTCTTTGACGGCCGTAATGAACTGGTGAAACTCAACCGGCTTCACCACATAGGCATTGGCGCCCAATGCATAGCTTTGAGCCAAATCGCTTTCCTCACGCGAGGACGTCAGCATGACGACGGGAATCGGCTTCAGGTTCACGTCGCTCTTAATCGTTCGTAAGACCTCGAGTCCGTTGATTTTTGGCATCTTGAGATCGAGGAATACGACCACGGGATTCCCCTCCTGCCTGGCGGAAAAGGTACCACGGCAGTAGAGATAGTCGAGTACTTCAGCTCCGTCACGGCATACCACCACTTTGTCGGCAATGTGATGTTCTTCCATGGCAGCAAGCGCGAGCTCGGCATCACGCGGATTATCTTCTGCGAGCAGGATGGGTTTGACAGTGGTCATCGGAGAGCCCTCGCAAGTGGGAGAGAAAAATGGAATGTAGCCCCTTGGTCCAGCGCCCCTTCAGCCCATGTTCGTCCCCCATGCCGATGGATGATGCGACGTACGTTTGCGAGACCGATGCCGGTTCCTTCAAACTCATCATTCCGATGGAGGCGCTGAAAGACGCCGAACAACTTGTTGACATACTGCATGTCGAATCCTACACCGTTATCACGTATGAAGATCTGAACTTCGCCGGAGCCTCCGTTGGTGGAGCCGATTGTGATCTCCGCCTCAGGCCTGGTCGCTGTAAATTTAACGGCGTTGGAAATCAAATTTACGAAGACTTGTCGCAACATCGCCGGATCGCCTAACACAAGAGGTAATGGCTGTATTGTCCAGGAGATTGTCCGCCCTTGCAAGTCAAGTCGTAAATCATGAAGGACGGTTTTCACGAGTTGATCCAGGTTTACGCTGGTTCGGAGCATGTCCTGGCGTCCCATACGGGAAAAGACCAGCAGATCGTCGATCAGTTGCCCCATCTGCTTTGCGGAGTCAGAAATTGTCTGCAAATAACGGCGCGCTTTGTCGTCCAACGCCTCACCGGCCGACTTGGACAACAATGCCGCATAGCCATCGATATGGCGGAGCGGCGCGCGCAGGTCATGCGACACAGAGTAGCTGAATGCTTCCAATTCCTTGTTCGCAGCCTGGAGCAACTCTCCACGTGTCTGTAATTCCGTGGCGACGCGGCGGCGCTCGGTAACGTCGTGATGGATCAGAAAGTAGACGGACGCCAAGAGGAGCAATTGCATCAGGGCACCAAGCCCCAGCAGGACGATCGTATTTTTCGTGCTTCCAGCGGACTGCGCCACTCGGAGCACAAGCGCTCGTTGTTCAGCCGAGTCGAGCTCCGTCATCAGGCGCTGAATTTGTTCAAGCTCGATTTTTGCCGCGCCCGAGAGCGCGAGATGACGCACGGCTTGGTAACCATGCTTCTCACGTTGGGTAATGGCATCCGCCTCTGCTTTCAACTGGCGGGCAATCAGCCGTTCGAGTGTCTCCACCCGGGTCTGCTGATCTGTTTCCTCATTCGTCAACCCCCTGAGATACCGAAGGTATTCAGGCATTTGTTCAACGAGAGTCCGGTAGGATCTGAGATACGATTCGTCGCCTGTGACAAGATAACGCCTGTGCCCACTTTCGGCGGCGCTCAGGGCCTCTCCGACTGAACCGAGCAACTGTACCAACTCATGACTCTTGGTATCGAGCCTGCTGTTCTCGATCAAGACGGCTGTATTACTATAGGAAATGGCACTGATGACCACAATGCCAGAAAAAACAAGCCCAAACCCGGCAAGAACGCGGCGTTCGATCGACCAATGGGTCAACCATTCCATGAGCCTGCCGGTCTTGGGAGTCGATGCTGGACTGCTGTCGTGAACCGCCTCGGATTGAGCGAGTGCAGGCGCGACAGGATGTTCCTGCGTAACGGATTCCATAGGCTTAAGCAAGCATGCTCGTGGAACTTAAATTCACTATCGTGAAACTGTACCCTCCCACGAAGGACCCTGCAAGGAAATCCTGTCGAATGCTCCCTGGTATAGGGGGAACGGTACAAGTTGAAATTAGCCCCCGAAGGGGACGACGGCAGGGGGAACTGGGAGAGAGGCGGTCGGATCGGCCAAGTGTGAGAACATCATGACGGCAGAAACAACCCAGTCGGTGACTGGTTGCGGATAGATACCGATCGCAAGTGTGCCGGCAAGACAGACGTAGACCACTGCTTTCATCGAGCCCGAGACCTTCAGAGGCGATCGGTCATGAGGCTCGGTGACGTACATCTTCTTCACGACAATGAGGTAGTAGTACATGGAGATGACGACATTGATGAGCCCCACGGTGATGAGTAGGTAGAGCCCTTCTTTTACAGCCGCAACAAAAATGTACAATTTTCCGATAAAGCCCGCGAGAGGGGGAACCCCGGCCAGCGATAAGAGAAAGATCAGCATGGAAAAGGCGAGAAATGGCGACCGGCGTCCCAAGCCGCTATAGTCGTCGATTTCATCGCTGCCGATAGCTTCGCTGACGGCAATCACAACCGCGAAGGCGCCGAGATTGGCGAAGAGATACGTCAAGAGATAGAACAACATAGCGTCGCTGCCCATCTTGGTCCCGGTCGCGAGACCGATCAATACGTTGCCAATCTGGGCGATACCGGAATAGGCCAAGAGCCGTTTCATATTCTTTTGGGCGATGGCCACAATGTTGCCGTAGGTCATGGAGAGGACTGATGTCGCCACGAGCAGCAAGATCCAAACCGGCTTAAAGGTTGCCAAGGAGACGAAGAACATTCTCAAGAGGATGGCAAACGCTGCTCCTTTCGGTGCGATCGAGAGAAATGCCGTCACCGGTGTGGGCGACCCATGGTAGGTGTCGGGAATCCACGAATGGAAGGGCACCGCGCCGATCTTGAATCCTAGGGCGGCAAAAATCAGGAGGAAACCAATGGCCAATCCTGGTGTAGCCTGTGCCGACGTCATATCGGAAAACACCAGCTTGCCCGTTTCTCCGTAGACTAAACTAATGCCATAAGCGAGGAGAGCGGCGGCGAAGATACCCAGGATAAAAAACTTCACGCCCGCTTCGTTCGATGCCATGTCATCACGCAGGTAGGACACGAGGACATAGAGGCCGAGAGTGGAAAATTCAAGAGCGACGAAGACCGACAACAGATCGTTCGCGGAAGCCATGAACATCATCCCGAGAGCCGACATCACGACCAGGAAGTAAAATTCTCCTCGAAAGAACTTAAACCGGTGAATAAAATCGATCGAGGCAAGGACGACGAGAATCGTCGATCCGACGATAAATATTTTGAAAAAGAGGGCCATCCCGTCGAGCACGAACATGTTTCCAAAGAGGGCCCCGGTAATGTCGGCGACATCGAACCAAACCAGGCAGCCCAGAGTGGCGACAAGTCCTGCGATACTGAAATAGGCCAATTGTTCGTTCCGTAGCCGAGGGAACGAAAAATCAATGATCAGGATGAGACACAACCAGAACGTGAGCAGGATTTCCGGTAACAGCAAGAGAAGATCGGAGGGAGATATTGTCAGCGCAAAGGTCATTCGAACCCCCGTGTGGGGGACGCGGTATTCGTCAAGAGCAACGTTTCAGGACGTGGCGACTGGCTGGTCGCTTCACGCTTTACATCTGATGTATCAGGCTCCAGAGAGGAGATCGGTACGACACGGATGATCTTCGCGATCAAGGGGTCGACACCGGACCGCACCACGTTATAAAGATGCATGGGAAAGAAAAAGAAACCGACGCTGACAGTGATCATGATCAAGAGCGGAAGACGATCCGTTACGGCGACAGCATCGTGCGCGTGACTGTACTTCTGATCCATGGGTCCGTAGAAAAGTCCCCGCATCATCTTGAACAGATAGGCCAAGGTCAAGACGATACCAACCACAGCCACGATCACTTGAAGCGGATACTTATTCCAGCTACCGACGATGATCATGACTTCCGCGATGAAGTTTACGGTGCCAGGTACGCCGATCGAGGCCATACAAGCAATCACAAAACAGCCTGATATGAACGGCATACGATTCGAGAGTCCGCCGAGCGAAGGAATGTCACGGGTATGGGTTTGATCGTAGACCCAGCCGGCCATGGCAAAGAGCATACCCGTAGCCATAGCATGGGCAAACATGTACATGACTGCGCCGGTCAAGCTGATATAGTCCAAAGCAGCCATGCCTAGAAAGACATAACCCATGTGACTCGAACTGGAATACCCGATAACGTACTTCGTATCTTTGGCGAAGAACGCCACGAACCCTCCATAGACGATACTGAACATACAAAGGACAGCCGCGATAGGCATGAGCTCCCTGGTGGTCTCCGGCAATATCTCAAAGGCCACTCGGATGATCGAAAAATGGCCGAGCTTCATCAACACTCCGGCATGCAACATACTGGTAGCAGCAGGTGCAGCCGCATGGCCGACTGGAGACCAGGAGTGCAGCGGCCAAAGTGGCGCGATCGAGGCAAAGCCAAAAAAGATCAATATCCAAATGATCTTGTCCAGCGTAGTGCCCAAAACTGGAATGTTCATCAACTTGGCTTGTTCGCGCAAGACCAGAATGTCGAAGGTATTGAGTCCCGCGAACTTGTAGATCAGCAAGATCCCCATCAGCGCCGCAACGGCAAAGGCCGAGAGAAAGAGCACCAGTTTCATCGCGGCGTATTCTTTGCTGTTGGCTCCGAAGTTGAAGATGAATCCGACCGAGTCTCGTTGTTTGAGGCCCTCCGGATCCGTCATCTCGTTATACTTTTTCGTGTGACTTCCCCACATGCCCAACAGGAGATACATGGGGATCACGGACATTTCATAGAAGAAGAAGAGAAAGAACAGGTCCAACGACATGAAGACGCCGATCGTGGCGGCGGCAAGGATGAGCAGCCAGATATAGAATTCTTTTGTCCGATCCTTGATGTGCCAGGAAACGAAAATTCCTGCGAACAACAAGATGCCAGATGCTAATACGAGCGGGGTCCCGATCCCATCCACACCGAGATGGAGTGAAATGCCCAGCTGGCGAGACCATTCGAATTTCTGGATAAACTGGAACCCCCCCTTCACATGATCGTAGGCGTAGAACAGATAGAGCGACGCGATGAGTGAGACAAAGGCAGATCCAGCGGCAATGCCCCGCACAAGCATAGCTTGCCGGTTGGAGACGAAGATCAGCGCGATAGCCCCCACGAAGGGGGCAAACAGGATATATAGAAGTGTGTAGTCAGTCATTCGAATTAATCCACCGTTATCAACGGCTTGGAGTCGATCGACGCAACGGTCCCCCGTTCCAGTCGATCCACCAATGCCTGCACAGATCCGTTTATCATCCTCAAGAAGGGAGAGGGATAGAGGCCGATCCAGAGGATCATCACGGATAAGGCCGACGCGATGAGAATTTCGCGGAAATGTAAATCGCTGATCGTATTCTTGACAGCCTTGCCGAGCGGTCCCAGCATCGATCGCTCGTAATACCAGAGAAAATACGCCGCACTGAAAATCACTCCCGTGACTGCAATCCCCCCATACAGCCAATTGGCCTTAAAGGTTCCCAAGAGGATGAGGAACTCACCGACGAAGCCATTGGTGCCGGGCAACCCAATCGAGGCCAGCCCAATGAATAAGAAAAAGCTTGCCAGCAAAGGGGTCTGCTTGGCCATACCGCCAAAGGCACCCAATTGGGTGCTCTGTTGCCTGGAATGGAGAAAGCCCGCGATGAAAAATAATCCTGCCGTGCTGAAACCCAAGTTGATCATGGTGAGCAGGCTGCCCTGAAGCCCCTGATAGTTCAGGGCGAATAGGCCGACGACCACGAATCCGAGGTGGCTGATGCTGCTGAATGCGAGGAGTCGGCGAAAATCTTGCTGGATCAACGCCATGATGGCCCCATAGAGAATCGCCGCCAATCCCAGCGCCATAGTAACCGCGACAACGGTTTGACTTTTTGATGCGTCCGGAAGCAAGGGAATGCTAAAGCGGATGAAGCCGAACGTCCCGAGCTTCAGTCCACCCAGCACCACCGCCATACCAATAGGACCTTCCAAGAGAGCGTCTGCGAGCCACGTGTGGAAAGGAAACACCGGAGCCTTGAATGCAAAACCGAGGAATAAGAGCCAAAAAATGAGGATCTGTTGGCCGAGGGGGATCGGAACGGAAAGCAGTTCCAACAGGTCAAATGAATAGGTCCGTTCCATATGGCGCAAAGTCGCCCACTGATGAAAGTTAATGTCCAGGAGAGCAATACCCACCAACATAAAGACGCTGCCGAGCAGGGTATAGAGTACGAACTTCAGCGCTGCATAGTGCCGCTCCGCTCCCCCGCCCCAGAGCTTGATCAGAAAGTAACTGGGAATCAGCATGAGTTCCCAAAAGACGAAGAAGAGGATCAAGTCGATGGACAGGAAGACTCCCATCGTGGTGGTTTCGAGGGCAAGGAGCGCCATCATGTAGAGCTTCATTTGATGCCGAACAGTATCCCAGGAATAAATAACGATCAGGACCGTCAGGAATGCGGTGAGCCCGACGAAGAGCACACTGATTCCATCGACCGCGAGGTGGTAACTGATTCCGAGGGCCGGAATCCACGGCACATGTTCGGAGAACTGCATGGCAGCCGAATCTGGAATGAATCGTAAGAGTACGAATATGGAAAGGGCCAACTCCAAGAGTGCGATCGTCAAGGCGGATGTCTTGACCATGTCCTCGTCGTCGAACAGCCACAGGACCGCTGCCCCGATGACGGGAAGAAAAAGAATACAGGTGAGGATTGGAAAAGCTGACGCCAGTTCTTCTAACATGCCTAGACTTTAGAGTTGCATAAAGAGTTGAATAATGACTGCTAGCAGGAACAGTCCCGCCACGATAATGGCGACATAATGATGCACCATCCCGCTCTGTAGTTGGCGCCATTGCCTGGCGGCAAGGTGGTTACCGTATCCGATTACGTTCAAGCCACTATAGACCACATATTTTTCCATCCAGGTCGATCCGGCCGCAGCCAAATCGGCTAGCTGCGCAACACCACGCACGAGACCATCGATGACGTTTCGGTCGAACCAATCCAGCAAATATCCTAGCTTCTTGAGTGGCTCAACCCATATGAGATCGTACAGCTCGTCGACGTAGTACTTGTCGAGCAGGGTCTTGTAGGCCGCCTGAAACTGCACGGCCAGGCGATCCGGCATCGAACGGTTCACACTATAAAAATAGTGCGCAAGTCCCCAACCCAACAACGCAATCCCTGTGGCAATCATCATGAGCGTAAGCACGAGTCCTGTGCTCGCGTCATGTTCCTCTCCAGAACCCGCGACCGGCGCGAGGAACTGATGGAGCCAGCCATGTTCAGGGGGAAACCCCAAGAACCCACCGAGAATGGATAGAACGCCTAAGGCCATTAACGGCCCGACCATCACCATCGGGGATTCGTGGGCATGCTCCTCCGCATGATGGTCCATCCGAGATGCCCCATAAAATGTCAGATAGATCAAACGGAACATATAAAAAGAGGTCAAGAACGCACCGATGGCAGCCATGCCATAAAGCAGGTAGTGGTCATGCGTGAAGGCATGGGCCAGGATTTCATCTTTACTCCAAAAGCCGGCCAACGGAGGAATACCCGCAATGGCGACCGTACCGATCAAAAACATTCGATAGGTCCATGGGATTTTTGAACTGAGGCCACCCATCTTGCGAATGTCCTGCTCGCCCGAGAGCGCGTGGATCACTGACCCGGCCGAGAGGAACAAGAGAGCCTTAAAGAAGGCATGGGTCATGAGGTGGAATATCGCGGCTGTATAGGCTCCGATCCCGCACCCGAGAATCATGTACCCGAGTTGGCTGACCGTCGAATAGGCCAAGACTCGTTTGATGTCCGTTTGCACCAGACCGATGGTAGCGGCAAATAAGGCAGTGAGTCCGCCGATGATGCCGACGACGGTCATGGCCGTCGGCGATAAATCAAAAATCGCATGGTTCCTGACGATCATATAGACCCCGGCCGTCACCATCGTCGCCGCATGGATGAGCGCGCTGACCGGTGTCGGACCCTCCATCGCGTCCGGGAGCCAGGTGTAAAGAGGAAGTTGGGCCGATTTTCCGACAGCCCCCACGAGCAGACAGAGCGCAATCGCTGTCGCCATCTCCGGTGAGAGTTGGCTGACCTGGGCAAAGACCTTCGTATAGTCGAGGGTCTTAAAATTAATAAAGATGAGGAAGATCGCCAGAAGAAAACCCGCATCGCCGATACGGTTCACTACAAAGGCTTTTGAAGCGGCCTTCGCAGCGGAGACCTTATCATAGTAGTAGCCGATCAAGAGATAGGAACAGAGCCCGACTCCCTCCCAGCCGATGAAGAGTACGACATAGTTATTCCCCATGACGAGGAGCAACATAGAGACCATGAAGAGGTTCATGTAGGTGAAGAATCGCGTGAATCCGTCCTCCCCATGCATGTAACCGACGGAGTAGACATGAATTAGGAACCCGACCCCCGTGACCACGAGCAGCATGATGCAGGTGAGGGGGTCGACAAGATAGGCCAGGTTGATGGTGAGGTCGCCCCCGAAGATCCATTGATAGGCGATGACCTCATGGGGGGTGCCGGTCCGCAGAATATCGACAAATACACTGATCGTGCAGAGAAATGACAACCCCACCGATCCCCAGGCCAGCCGATGGGCGACATCGTGGGAATACCGCTTGCCCACGAGTCCATTCAGAATCACGGCCAGCAGGGGGAACAGCGGAATGAGTTTGATGAGTAAGTCGGTCACGTTACCATTTCAAGAGATTCATCTCGTCCACGTTCGTGGAGATCTTTCCACGGAATACGACGATGATGATCGCCAGCCCGATCGCCGCTTCCCCGGCTGCAATGGCAATGATAAAGAGGGCCACTAGTTGGCCCGCCATAGATTCCAGATAATAGGAAAAGGCTACGAGGTTGATATTCGCCGCATTCAACATGATCTCGACAGACATCAACACGATAATGAAGTTCCGCCTAATCATGACGCCCAACAGGCCGATAATAAAAAGCACGGCGCTGACGGCAACATATGCGCTGAGAGGAACCATAGTTACCCGTGGGATACGAAGTGTGACGTGTGAGGTGTGCAAACCCTTATCTGTTCTCTTGTCGCTCGTCCTCTCACGCCTGACCCCTTACGCCTTATATTCTTTGTCGATCGGTTTCGGGGTCTTTGCCAACACAATCGCTCCGATGACGGCGCCCAACAGGAACACCCCGACGATTTCGAACTGCAATAGATAGTCACTAAACATCTTGATCCCGACCGCGTAGGTATCGCCATTCTCGAGGATCGCCACAGTCGTCGCATCGCCCTTTGCGCCTCCGAATGGTGAACGGATTAGGAGGAACAATACGTACAATGATCCGATGGCGGCTGGAGCCAAAAAGTACAGATATGAGGCGTGGAAATACCGGTCGTCGGTCTTCAAGTTCATGAGCATGAGGACGAAGAGGTACAAAACAAGGATCGCACCGGCATAGGCGATGACCTGCATGGCCCAAATAAACTCGGCGTTGAGGAGGATGAAGAGTCCGGAGACATGAACCAAGAGGGCTAGGAGCGCCAGACCGCAATGCACCGGGTGCTTGAGTGCGACGGTCAAGCCTGCCGCAATAATACTGGCCAGCGCGAAGTAGGTAAAGAAAACGACAACCATCGCTCGAGTCAGCCTAGATGCTTGGGTGGTGGTTGAGTCGGTTTCAGTACCGATTGCGGGAAGTAGTAGCGATATTCCCTGCTTTCCTCAACATTCTGTTCCTGATTATGCGCATACAGGTATTTTTTTGCATCTTCGAGATGGCGCTCGCCGATTTCGTACAGCCGTTTTTTATCGAACAGCAAGGTACGCTTGTCATGGGTTGAGAACTCGTACACCTTGGTCATCGCCAGTGCGTTGACGGGGCAGGCCTCGACGCAGTAGCCGCAAAACACACATTTGGTAATATCGATATAGAACTCGCTGGCAAATCGTTGCAGCGGACGCTCCGCATCTTCCGAGCTGATGACCTTGATGCAGCGCGATGGACAGGCGGCTTCACAGAGATCGCAACCGACACAGCGTTCCTGATGGTCGTCATAGCGTAAGAGCGCGAGCGCCCCCCGGTGGGTATCGGGAAGAGTCCGTTGCTCCCGCGGATACTGGAAGGTGATGGGTTTGTGAAACATGTGCTTGAACGTAACCTTCATCGCGTCCCAGATTTCATAGAACAACGCGGCTTGGAGGATCTGTTTTGTCAGTGCGGCAACACGCATGTGCTCTTTCTGCTTCCGTTTATGCTTTTTCGATCGTCACGCGTGTCTGCTTGAACGAGGGAACTCCCGTCACTGGATCGATATGGACCGACATCAAGTCTTTCACCGGCGGCTCATTGAAATGCTCCGGAAAGAAGCAAGTCTGCGGCCCGATGGATTGATCGGACTGCACCGCCAATTGCAGCGAGCCTCGGTCCGATGTGAGACGCACCATCGTCCCTTGACCCAATCCAAGCCCCTCCATATCTAGGGGGCTCATCCGAAGACGCCCGGTGTTGGGAGCGATTGTGATAAGCCCGGAAGCCTCGGTGGACATCTTACCTGAATGGTACAAGGTTTGTCCCATCAGTAACGCGAAGGGTCGCTGGTTTTTGGAGTCTATTGGGGCAGAGGCCCGATAGCGCGCCACTGCATCGGTTTCATAGCCGTCTGAGAGATAGCGGTCCAGGGTCGGCGCGACCTTGCGCGGCTGTCCAAGATTGTAGTACCCGGGAAGCAATTTCATAATCTCGGCTTGAATATCGTTCGAGGATTCATACTCCCACTGACAACCCAGTGCGTTGGCGAGGGCCGTCATGATGTGCCAGTCCGGCAAACTTTCTCCAATTGGATCGATGGCTTCGCGGACCCTTAGGACCCGGCCTTCCAGATTGGTGAAGGTACCGTCTTTTTCCGCAGATGTACAGGCCGGAAGCACCGCATGGGCCATACGAGCAGTTTCGGTCAGGAATGGATCCTGGACAACGAGTAACTCCAGTCGATCCAATGCAGCACGGACCTCCATTGATGCGGGGAACGTGGCCAGCGGATTTTCTCCGATCACATAGAGGGCACGGATCTGTCCGCTTCTGCAGCGCTTGAGGATTTCGACGAGATTCGCACCGGACCCAGCTTCCGGAAGGGTGACGTCCCAGGCTTTGGCAAAACGGTCACGCGACGCTTGATCGTCGAACGAAGCCTGACCGGGAAGAAATTCAGGCGCGACCCCCATGTCTACGGCGCCCTGCTCATTCGGCTCTTCCGTAAGCGTATTCACCCCACAGCCTGGCTGACCCAACTTGCCCGTGATCCAGGCGAGATCCATCAGCTTCAAGACGTTCTGATAACCGTCAGGCCGCCGGACAATGCCTTCGGCGCAGAGGATGATGGATCGAGGCGCTTCGGCGAATATTTCCGCGATTTCTTTCAGCGACTCGACCGACATGCCGGTAAGCGTCGCAACCTGCTCCAACGATATGTGGGCCACGGCGGCCTTCAAGGATTCGAAAGCTTTCGGGTATTTCTTGACCTTTTCTTCGTCAATCAGGTCCAGCTCCAGGGTAGCCTTCACGAGTCCGTCGATCACCAGGCCTTCCGTTCCAGGCCTGATCAGTATCGGATGGGATGAGAGCTTGGCCATGTTCGAGATGGCAGAATCGATGACCACCACTTGCGCTTTATAGACACGAATCGCTTCTTTGATGCGAACGGCTGTGAGCGGGTTCGTCTCCGTAATGTTTGAGCCGATGAGGAGCACAGCCTTGGCCTTGGTGAGATCTTCCCAGTCGTTTGAGTTCCGTCCAAGCCCCAACGCATGCCGAGAGGCCTGAACAAAATTGAGATGGCCGTAGCGCGCACTGCTGTCAAGATGGTTGGTCCGAAACCCGGCGCGCATGAGTTTCTGGAAAAGATAGAGTTCTTCATTCGTGCAACGTGCGGTGATTAAGCCGGCAATCGAGTCAGGTCCATGCTTGCGCTGGATGTCAGAGAACCGATCAACCACTTGGTGCATGGTTTCGAGCCAAGGGGCTTCAACGAGCTGGTTACCTTTGCGAAGGAGCGGCTGCTTCAGCCGGGCCGGGCTATCGATGTATTCGAACCCGAAACGCCCTCGGACACAGAGCCCACCGTGCCCCTTGGCCGTGTCGGCCCGGTCGCCCCACTTGTTTTTCCAGGACAGAGGCGAGGTCACACGGACTACTTCAGCGTCCTTGGTCTCAAGATACATCTGGCAGCCGTCCCCGCAGTAATTACAGGTCGTCGTGGTTTTCTTCATCTGCCACGGCTTGTACAGATATTTTGAGAACTTGTTCGTAATGGCGCCGACCGGACAGACGGCGAGACAGTCTCCGCAAAACTCACATGCCAGCGCGAGATCTCCCTTCGGCACGACTTGATTGAATCCGCCCTTTTTCATGAACTGAAGAGCGTCGATCATCAGCACGTCTTTGCATACGTTGATGCATTCCGCGCAGGCGATACAACGATTCATGTTGAAGTCGAGCGCGGGGCTGCGCGTATCTTCCGGAATAAATTTCTGTTTCGCATTCGCCAGGTTTGTGACCCCATGTTGAAAGGCCGTGTCTTGCAGCTCGCAATGACCGTCGGCATCACAGACAGGGCAGTCGAGTGGATGGACCGAGAGATGTTTTTCCACGGCTTTTTTTCTGGCCTGGAAGAGATCGTCGCCCTCGGTCCTGATGATCATCCCAGCCGTTGCCTTCGCAGAGCAGGAGCGGACAGGCGCCTTCTTTCCTTCCTGCATGACCAAACACATGCCACAGGAACCGAAGGGATCGAAGGTATAGTGGTAGCACATGGCCGGAATGATCTTGCCAGTGCTCGAGATGACGTCGTAGAGCGAAACCCCGCTCTTAGCCATCACAGATTTTCCGTCGATCGAGACTTCGATCTCGGCTGCTTCTACGTCAGGATTTGTTGCCGGCTTTAGTCCCATAGTGCCTCACTGGTAAACTGTCAATGGTGAATTGAAAGGCCTCTCTCCATTCATCATTGCGCATTCAGCATTCCCTTCTTATCGGTCGCATTCCCCCATCACAATGTCATAGGTCCCAAAGATCGTAACCGCATCCGAGATCATGTAGCCCCTGGACATATGGTCAAAAGCGCCCATGTGAATAAACGAGGGGGCGCGAATTTTCAAGCGGTAGGGTTTCCCGCCACCGGTGCTGACGATGTAAAATCCCAATTCACCCTTGTGCGCTTCAGTCCCGCAATAGATCTCTCCCGGAGGGGCATCAAAGCCCTGCGAGAAGAGCTTGAATTGCTGGATCATGGATTCCAAATTCGTAAAGACTCGTTGCTTCGGCGGCAATGTCACACTGGGCACGTCGGCCATAATGGGGCCTTCCTGCATCTGCTCCAAACATTGCCGGACGATTTTTATGCTCTCATAAAGTTCCTGAACACGAATCCAATACCGATCGTACGTGTCGCCGTTCTTCCCGAGGGGCACGCTGAACTCGCATTTCGAATAGGCCGAATAGGGCTCGGCTTTACGGAGATCATAGTCGACGCCTGAGCCACGGAGCGTCGGTCCACTCAACCCGAAACTCACGGCGTCTTCCGCCGAGATGATGGCCACGCCCTTAGTTCTCCCAAGCCAAATCCGGTTCTTCTCGAGGAACACCACGTACTCGTCTATTTTGGGTGGAAAGTAGTCCAAAAATTGCTTCAGCTTCTCGATCAGGGAGGGTGTGAAGTCTCGCTCGACGCCGCCGATGCGATACCAACTGGTTGTGAGGCGCGCGCCACAGAGTTCATCGAACCAGTCCATCAGAATTTCCCGATCCCGGAAACAATAGAAAAAGACGCCCATGGCCCCGATGTCGAGAGCCTGAGTGCCGAGCCAAAACTGATGCCCGATGATCCGCTGGATTTCCGCCACGATCGTGCGCAGATATTCGGCACGGTCAGGCACGGTGATATTCATCAGCTTTTCGACTGCGCGGCAGTACGCAAAATTGTTATACATCGCGCAGACATAGTCGAGCCGGTCGGTATGAGGAATAAATTGGTGATACGTGCCGTCTTCTGCCAATTTCTCCACACCGCGGTGCAGATACCCCAGCACGGGAGTAGACTTGACGAGGCGCTCTCCTTCCAATTCGAGAATGACCTTCAATACCCCATGGGTGGCAGGGTGCTGGGGACCCATGTTGAGCAGGAGCTCTTCGGAACGTAACGTCGGAAGGGTCTCACTTTCCGGATGAGCCGGATCGATTTTGTAGACGGTTGTTCGCTGATCTTCCATCGCCATCGCCTGCCCTACCGAGCCGTTTCGTCAAGAAACTCAAACGTGTCGCGCCAACCCCTGCCGCGGAGCGGAAAATCCTTCCGCAACGGATAGCCTTCGGTGTAATCGTCTGGCAAAAGGATCCGGCGGAGATCCGGATGGTGCCGGAAGCGGATTCCCATCATGTCGTACACTTCGCGCTCCATAAAATCCGCGCCCTTCCAGATATCCGTCAGGGAATCCGCGATGCAATCAGACTCCGGCACTCTGGTCTTGAGCCGGATGCGATGGTGTTTCTTAATGGAATAAAATTCATACACGACTTCAAACCGCTCTTCGTCGTCAGGCCAATCGACCGAACTCACATGCACGATATAGTCGAAGTCCATGGCCGGATCGTCATGAAGGAATTGTGCAACTTCGTGGAGCCGATCTCGCGTCACAGTCACGGCAAGATCACCACGCCATTCGACGGCCTTGACGAAGCCGGAGGCAAAGCTTTCTTGAAGTCGGTTGGCCAGTTGCTGCAAGGACATTGATCGAGACCTATGCTTTATGGCTAGGTTTGACCTGATCCGGTTGTTTCACGAACACGCGCTTCAGCATGATGCGCTCTTGCAGCTTGAGGATACCGTCAAAGAGCGCCTCAGGTGTGGGAGGACAACCAGGCACATAGATATCGACCGGTACAAAGCGATCGACACCTTGGACGACGCTATAACTGTCGTAGATATTTCCCGATGTGGCGCAGGATCCCATTGCGATGACATATTTTGGCTCCGGCATCTGATCGTAGAGTTTTCGGATGACGGGGGCCATCCGCCGACAAACCGTACCGGCCACAAGCATCAGATCGGACTGACGCGGTGAGGCTCTGAAGACTCCGGCACCATAGCGGTCCATGTCGTACCGCGACGAGACTGCGGCGATCATTTCGATCGCAC
Organism: Nitrospiraceae bacterium; assembly: GCA_013140715.1. Taxonomy (GTDB): domain Bacteria; phylum Nitrospirota; class Nitrospiria; order Nitrospirales; family Nitrospiraceae; genus Palsa-1315. The sequence continues at coordinate 79,738 of JABFSG010000032.1, read as the reverse complement.
AGCAGGCCAAACCAAACGTCATGGGCCACAGCGACCCCTTGCGAGCCCAATTGACCGCCTTTTCGACGGTCGTGGTTACGACGTCCGGTGTGCTGTCCTTACTATGAGCACCAAGTTGAATCAGTCCCATTCCAGAGCTCCCTTGCGCCAAGCATAGACATAGGCCACCAAAAACAATCCGATGAAGACCAGCATTTCAATCAACCCGATCAACTCGATCTTGGTGAAAACCACGGCCCAGGGATACAAGAAGATAACTTCAATATCGAAAATAACGAACAGCATCGCGAAGATATAATAACGAACCGGGAAGGGCATTCGAGCATCTGAGAATGGCTCTGATCCACATTCATAAGTAGTGAGCTTCTCCGGTTCCGGATATTTCGGCTGGACCAGATAACTGACAACCAGCGACCAGATGCCAAAAAACAGCGCTACGACAACAAAAAACAAGATCGGAAAGTAGTGGGTCAGGTACTCAGAGAGTAAATCGAACCCGCTCATAGCTCTGACCTTTCAATACCTTGAGATACAAGAAGAAATGGATATTATCTTCTGGATTACGGGATAGCAAGCGTGCAAAGGGCCTGCAGGAGCGACCCAAAAGTCCTAGGCTCAGATGAATTGAGCAATCTACCCAATGCGATGAGGACGAAAAAGCCGAAGATATCACAGCAGCATGCGATGGTCGGCATGAGCGAAATTCAACCCACGACAATCTCGACCTACCCTAGAGACTCCTAAAGTTTGACTAGAGTGCCCCATCTATGAGGGACTTTCGCTTGTCCGGTAGAGTAGGCGCCATAAAGCCCGATGGCATGCGTAGATGAGAGGGTGGCAGGTGGTCTATTCGATCCCATTCAAGCTCCAGGGCCGAAAAGGCCTCGGCTTTCTTTCGTCGGTGAATCTGGGTCTCGATTCGAGAATGACCTCGGCCTTGAGGCTCGTGGATGGGAGTCTGGTCAGGCACCATGCATATCCTTCATTGTAAAAACAGACCGTGGATGAGATTAGCATCGGGTGAATTGGCAGGTCAAGGAGGGAAAGGCCCTAATATCCTTGACAATACAGGACTCTTTGCTATGGTTCTGACAGCACTACTTGCCTCACATGAAGGACAACCACCATGGCTCACTATTCAATGAAATATGCTCTCTCTCTGATGGTCTGGACCTTGGCCACGCCACTCCTCCCTCTGGCCTGGGCAACAGACGACCTCGATTCGATCAGATTCGGGGATCAAGCCTTGACCTATTCATCCGGCTCGATTCAACGATCGACTCCCCATGATGGGTTTGTGAATGTGATCACCGGAGACAACCAGACGACCGGAGATCACATGATCTTGGGAAGCCGGGATGTCCTATACCTCAAGCTGAAGAATCCAGGCGATGTTACGCTTGGAGATCTTTTCACGATCTACAGGCGAGCGCACAAGGTATTCCATCCGATTACCGGTGAGTACCTAGGTCATTTGGTCAATCGGCTCGCGGTGGTTCAGGTAAGCCAAATTGACAAGGAGCTGACCACTGTTCAGATCATGCGAGCCTATGGACCTGTATCGCCGGGCGACCCGGTGATGAAGTTTGTACTTCCGACTAACGAGGAAGCAGCCGTTGATCAGCCTTCCACCGGCGATGTGGAGGGACGGGTCGTGGACTTCCAGTCAAACATGGGCATCATGAACCTGGTGGCACAAAGAAATGTCGTATATCTGGACCGGGGGCGGAAAGACGGGATCAGACCTGGGGATCGAATGGACGTAATACGATCCGGAGGGAGCCTTCCTCAACGGGTCGTGGGAGAATTAAAAATCTTGTCTACAGAAGATCGGACTGCCACGGCACTGATCACAAAGTCGATCTCGCGTGTCCTCAAGGGTGATCGTTTTCAAGTGACAGTTCAACCCCCTGAGGCCCTACCGATCTCCCAATCACCCCAGCAGTCCCTCACTGTGCCCTCTCCTGTGACTTCATCTCCCAGCAAATTTCAAGTTCAGAATGCGGCCGGCGAAACTCGAATCACGCTTAGTGATTTGATGAAGCAGATTCGGTATGAATCGGGCGAAGCCACGATCAAGTCCGAGGGATATCAGGTACTCGATGAACTGATTACCTATCTTAAGACTGCTGCCGGCGATCGGTGGATTCGAATCGAGGGCCATGCGGATAACATGGAAATCGGTCCCTCGCTCCAGTCGCTCTACCAGACAAACTGGGACCTGTCGAAAGCTCGGGCTAGGGGGGTCCTCCGCTACTTGAGCGAAAAGGGTGGTATCGACTCGGTTAAACTGTCATCGGTCGGCTATGGCGATACAAAGCCGATTGCCAGCAATGCAACGGAAACGGGTCGACTACAGAATCGTCGTGTGGACATTGTGCTCTATCCGTCAGCCTCGACTACAGAACAGTCTGGGCCGGCAGCGAAGCCAGTTGAGCCCGGCAATAACAGATCTCCATTGTCCAGTCTCAATTCAACAGGGAGCGAGAGTCCGATTTCCGCAATGAACAAGACGACCTCCGTGGTTCCAGCTGATCCATCTCTGGTAGAGCGCTCAGCAGTTCCCGGGGATACTGCTTCGGCGACGACTTCACCATCGGTTGGCCAGATCAGTTCCAACCAGAAATCCAATACGCCAGTCACCTCTCCGGAGTAAACTTTCCGAGCATCCTGCAGAGGGCTGACGGTTCGACGTCAGTCCTCCTAGGCCCCGCCCCGCTGGAATTCTTCCGTCCCTGCTCCTTCATTGTCCCCTCTTTTCCCATACTGCTACAATGCCACATGGTTTCGCCTCAGACAGCTATTCCACAGACAGAACCAGAACCCCTGTTCGCAGATGTCATCGTTCCGCGGCATCTGGTCGGCCCCTTCACCTATACAGTGCCTTTGTCACTCCGATCCACACTACGCATTGGGCATCGTGTGCTTGTGCCTTTCGGGCGATCGATCCTTCAGGGAGCTGTGGTCTCTCTATCCTACGTTCTTCCTCAGAATTTAGATCAAACACGTCTCAAGGAGATTTGCTCCTTGATCCCGGAGGGGGCAACAACGGATGTACCACCGAGTCTGTTCCAGCTTTCGAAACAGGTAGCCGAGCAATATGTCGCGCCATGGGGACAATGCCTGAGACTGGTGCTGCCGCCGACATCGAAACCTCGAACGAATGTCAGCCGCTACGAACTGACGGAGTTGGGGCGGGCCGCGCTTCTCGCACGCGAACCCTCCTCGGTGAAGATACGGACACTGCTCACACGTCTTGGGAAAAAGCCTTCAAGCTTTCGCCGATCGTCTCGCAGTCCCGGTTCCGCCGAGTTGCTGAAGGAACTTACGGGTCGTGGATGGGTTGTAGAGGTCCAGGATCTGCCCGCGGCCCAAACTGAGTCATTTGCTCGACCAATCAGACAGACAAACCGAAACGACTCCGGCGTCACCACACCGTTCGTTTCTGATCCCGCAATATCTTGGGCGGAACCCCTGTTCGAAGCGCTGAGAGGCCGTGGACCATCACGGGTTCTGTTACAGGCTTCCTGGGCCGATCGGTTGAAGCTATTGCAACAGGCCATTCGCCTGCTGCTCAACCGTAAACAGACAGTCCTCCTCCTCGTTGGCGAAGCAGAGCGAGCCCAGTGGATTGCAGGTTTGATTCGCGATGCTGAAATAGGCATCACCCCTGTCTGTTTCCATAGCGGTCTCTCGGACCAGATGAAAGCCGATATCTGGAATCAGATCCATAAGCAGGTCGTTCAAGTAGTCGTAGGAACCAGGTCGACTGTCTTTCTCCCGTTGACTGCGATCGGAATGATTTGGGTCGAGGGGGAAGAAGATACTGCGCTGAAAGAGGTACAAGAACCTCGCTACCATGCACGGGAGATCGCATGGTTGAGGGCACAGCATGAACCGGCGGTGTTGGTCCTGGGTTCGTCCCATCCTTCCCTTGAGACCAGAGCGGCTGTGGAACAACAGGGAGTCGTTGTATGTAAGTCCATGCCGACCGAAGAGCGGCCCAACATACAGGTCGTTGACCTGCGCGCTCATAGCCGAGGTACAGTGCTGAGCCAGCCTCTCGTTCGAGCCATCGAACAGACGATCGGTCGCCAAGCACGAGGCCTCTTGTTTCTCAACCGCAAGGGCTATGCCGGGGCACTCGTCTGTCGTGACTGCGGCCAGGTTCCCCGTTGTTCTGCCTGTCGCGTGGCGCTGATATACTCTCGGCAAGCAAATCGCCTGTTCTGTTCGTACTGCGGAGAGAGAGCACCCATCCCGGAGATTTGCGTTGCCTGTTCCGGCCCTCGCATGCAATTGATTGGAGAGGGGACAGAGCGAGTAGAAGAAGAGGCGAAACGCTTGTTTCCAGGCGCGGTAGTGATTCGGCTTGATGGAGATACCATGAGACGGCCAACGCAGGCCGAGGCCCTCTGGCGGAGGGTTGAGCAAGGCGAGTGGGATATCATCATCGGGACACAACTGTTGCTGCGGCATGAGCCATTCCCAACGGTTGGCCTCGTTGGAATTGTGCAGGCCGACGCAGGACTCAGCCTGCCGGATTTTCGGTCCGCCGAACGGACCTACCATACACTCCTCGATGCGGTCGGTCTCGCCGGTTCGGCAAGAGCCGGCGGTCAGGTGATCCTACAGACCCACTTGTCATCTCATCATACAATTCAAGCAGTGGCTCAAAACGACGAATCCATATTTTTGTCGGAAGAGCTGTCCCATCGAACTGGCTTGGGCTACCCCCCTGCCATGCATCTGATTGCCCTCCTTGTATCAGGGACCGATGAGAAAATGGTTCGCGACGCTGCCACTATCTGGGTCGCTCGACTCACCGCCTATGCTTCAGCATCCGTGGCTGAACAAGCAGTTTCGGGACAGGCTCTTTCGACAACTCCATCGATTGTTCGCCCAGACCGTCTCACGGTTTTGGGACCGGTTCCCTCTCTGGTATCCAGACTCCGGGGGCGCTATCGGCAACAGATTCTCGTGAAATCGCTGGAGAAGGATCCGGGGCTCGAAGCGGTGCGGGCCACGGTCAAGGACATGGAACGGAACTATCAGCGCCGAGCCGTCAAGTTCGACGTCGACGTCGACCCAGTCGAGATGTGGTAGATACTACTTGTTTCTGCGTGAGTGTCCCGATTGAACCATTGGTGGAGAACTGTCGGTTGCGTCGATTGACGGAGCGACGATAGGCTGACCGGCACGTTTGAAGAATCCATAAGAAAATGTGATCCAAAAGACTGCTGAAACGAGTCCCATCAGAGCAGCGGAGAGAATTGTCCCCATTTGTTCTTCGGTCGGCTCCATCGTGATCGAACGGACCTGAACCATGGTGACGATGGGCCAGGCAAGGCTCTCCACGCCGAGCAAGAGGGTGGCCCAGGCCCAAACCAGTCCGATCGTTCGCCCCCTCCAAATAAGAAACCCCGCGACGCCTCCTGCGACGAGAAAAGCACCCCAAATCGAAAATGAGTCCCACGCCAACCAGGCGCCTGTCGCCACGACAAGTCCGCCAAGCAGGGCATTGAGTTGGGGCCCCCACCATGTAAAGACCATACAGGGAATCCTTCTCCTTAGACGAAGTGCGCACTAGTGTGAATTCCGAGGTTGCGGTTGTCAATGGATGGGACCGTCGGCGAGGCGAGAGAGGAACAATCCCCGTTATGAAGTCGGCTGAGCTTCAGGCTGCTCCTAACCCTCCCCTATCGCACATCAGCCCGACCATTCTCTCGTCCGACAGCCTGAAAGAGTTGCACACGTTCCTCTCCGGTGAGCGGTTTCCACTTTCCGGGGATCAATCCAGCAAGCGTAATATGCATGATCCGAACACGGTGCAAGGCAAGTACTCGATACCCTAACACTTGACACATCCGCCGAATCTGCCGATTGCGTCCTTCCGTCAGGATAATACGGAACCCTGTGGGACCGAGTCGCTCAACTCTACAGGGTTTGGTTGAGCGATCGAGAACGATCACTCCTTGAGCCATACGGTCGAGAAATATTTGATTGAGGGGACGATCGACCGACACCTCGTATTCCCGCTCATGCCCGTGCTCAGTCCGTAAAATTTCGTTCACGATGTCCCCGTCATTCGTGAGAAGAATGAGGCCGGAAGAGTCCTTGTCGAGCCGACCGATCGGAAAGATCCGTTCCGGGTGACCGATCTCTGCAATGATATTACGTGGCACGTGCGACTCGCTAGTCGTCGTCACACCCACCGGCTTGTAGTATTTGATGTAGAGCGAGTCCGTCCCCCAGGGAATCACATGTCCATCTCGCGCAATGACGTCGTCGGGACTGACCTGGTCTCCCAAATTGGCCACCCGCTTATTGATAGTCACGCGACCGGATTCGATCAGACGGTCAGCCTCTCGTCGCGAACAGATGCCGTGCTGAGTAAAAAATTTATTGATGCGAAGCTTGTCGGTCACGGGCAAGGTATGCCGTTTCAGTGGACGCGGCGACCCGCATTGATCCGTCCCAGCATGCGGTAGATCAATCGGGCGATACAAAATTGAGGAGCGACGAACCCTTCGATCGGAGCAATTTCGCTGATATCCATCCCGAGGATACCTGGCCCATTGGCCAAGGCTGTCACGAGGTTCACCGTATCATACCACCCCAACCCACCTGGCTCGGGAGTGCCGAGCGCAGGAACCAACGAAGCATCAAGTCCATCACAGTCGAAAGTCAGGTAGACCGGCCCACGACAGGCCTTCACCACATCGGAAATCCAGCGTGAGCCCTTGCCTTCGTAGGGGCCTGATGGGTCAAGAATCTCGGCGGCAAAGAAGGTATCAATTCGATCGGAGCTCTGAATGCGATCGATCTCCTCCGGAGAAATGGAACGAATGCCAACTTGAACCAGAGGTAACCCATCATCGACAACTCGGGCCATCACACTGGCGTGGCTGTAGGGGTTCCCCCCATAGGCTTTCCGCAAGTCTCCATGCGCATCGATTTGAACCACGCAAAGGTCCGGATAACGTCTGGCATGGGCTCGGATAGCCCCGAGCGCGCCGGTATGTTCCCCCGTCAAGGTGACAACAAAGCGCCCGGTCCCGACTGAGGGAGCGACAAACGCCTCAATCGCATCCACCGCTTGCTGATCGACTTTGCCGCCAAGAACGAGCGGGCAAGCAGTGGCAACCCCACCCCACTCTCGATAGGGCTCACACCGAAGTGTTTCATCGTATAACTCAACCTGTTGAGAGGCCTCAATGATGGCGGAGGGACCTCGATCGGAACCCCGCACATAGCTGGAGGTATGTTCGTAGGGCACGGGCAGGACATAGACCCCCGCCCGATCAGGATGGCACCAAGCCTCCTCAAGCCCAAGGAAGTTCTGGTCGATGCCTTCCCATCCGGCGGGAAGTGTCATGGGCATGCGCTCACGTGGGCAGATCTACCGTCGCCGCTTTGTCAGATTTTCTTCAGGAATAAACACGGCCAATGCAATCACCGTCGTCCATCGATTGGGTTTCCCAACGGCGGATTGAGTGATGTTTTGGGTCCGAACGATCTTGCCGGCCATCTTAAACACTTGCTCACGTTCTTTCCATGCGATGTTCGGATCGAACTCGACACCGAGGGTTGTGGCCAACATCTGCGCCGCCAAGTCTTCGGTGTACTCACCCGTCTCTTCATCGGTTTCACCATGCGCATGGTGCTCGGACAGATATCCATAGGTGCGACGATCGGTCGGGACCGCCAATCCAATCGACGCGGAGGCCAAGCGATTCCGTTCATTCGTTTCAGACCGAGCCATCACACAGAATGTAATTTCACCGGGATTCAATAACTTCTCGCCGCGCGCACGGGGGATAATTTTGCAATTGGGTGGAAGAATCGACGACACCGTGACGAGGTTACAATAGGCGACGCCGGCACTGCGCAAGGCTTGCTCGAATGAGGCCAGCTTTTCCTTGTGGACTCCGACGCCTCGCGTCAAAAACATCTGCGTTGGTACCATCGTTTCTTCTCCTTACTTCGTTCGACCGACCGGGTGACGGACGCTTTGTTAATTGAAATGCACGCTTTGAGTCAACTTCCTAAAAGCACAGGGTCGCTGTTGTACCAAGATTGGCAACGCTTCGCAATATCCTGCGGCATTTTTTCTGACAGGATGCTGAAAAAGTCCGCCAGCTTAGCTTCGTTCTCGCATCGTTTAGACCCTCAACGTACCCCGAAGGTACGCTTCGGATCTTCACTCGCTGCGGCCTTGCTGGACAGCCATTTTGAGCATCCTGCGGAAGTGTTTTCTCAGTTGTGCCACACATGCAGACCCTGAGGACATTCCCGCCACCTGCTAGATCCCCGCAGGTGGTTTGAGGTTCAACACCAGCATGCGAGGCTCTGTCATGTCCTCGATCGCAGCCCGCACTCCTTCGCGACCGATTCCTGAGTCCTTCACACCACCATAGGGCATGTGGTCAGCGCGAAACGTCGGAATCTCGTTTGCCAGCACAGCCCCGACCTCAAGATGTCGAAAGGCATGAAAGACTTTGTTCACATCCTGGGTGAACACTCCGGCTTGAAGCCCAAAGTCAGACTGGTTGAGCGCTGTGATTGCTTCACCGAAGTGGCGATAGGGTGTCACGGTCACCACCGGCCCGAACACTTCCTGACAGGAAACTTTCATGGTCGGCGTGACGTGCGAGAGCACGGTCGCCTCCATCACCGATCCCATTCTCTTGCCGCCCAGAAGCACTCGGGCGCCTTGCGACACTGCTTCCCCAACCCATGTTTCAAGACGATGGGAGGCGGCTGGGTCGATCAACGGCCCAACCACCGTTGTATCGTCGCTTGGGTCTCCGGCCTTCAGCCGTGCGACTTGAAACAGAAACTTCGTGGTGAAGAGGTCTACGATGGAATGGTGGACGAAGATTCGTTGAACGGATATGCAGGTCTGACCGGCATACCCAAACCCGCCGGCTGCGCAACGCTGTGCGGCAAGCTCGATATCGGCATCGGGCTCCACGATGACGCCCGCGTTCCCACCAAGCTCCAACACCACCTTTTTTTTCCCGCACTTGGCCTTCAACATCCATCCCACGGCAGCGCTGCCGGTAAAGCTCAGAAGTTTGAAGCGGGAATCGGCAACGAGCCGTTCTGCTATACCGTTGTCGCAGGGCAGGATATTCACTGCGCCGGGTGGAAGTCCGGCCCCCAGAATCACCTCTCCCAAAAGTAATGCCGTCAAAGGCGTTTGTGGCGCCGGCTTGATCAAGATGGAATTGCCGGCAGCCAGGGCCGGCGCAACCTTGTGAGCCACAAGATTGAGGGGAAAGTTAAAGGGGGTAATCCCCAGCACCGGGCCGATCGGAACCCGGCGGAGGATGCCGAGATGGGAGTCCGTTCCCGGTGTCCAGTCAAGGGGGATTACTTCGCCAGGTATCCGCCTTGCCTCTTCAGCCGCAACGGTAAATGTCTGGACGGCGCGATTCACTTCACGTTTCGCGTCGGTAATCGGTTTGCCTGCCTCAGCCGTCATCAGGCGGGCAAATTCCTCGCGGCGGTCATAGAGCCCGCCCGCGATCTTTTGCAACGCATGATAGCGAGCATGTGACGGCAACGCTCCCATTGCGACAGCGGCATCGACCGTCGATTGGACTGCATCCTCGGCATCGACGGAACCAGAGTTCGATACCTCGGCAAGTAGACGTCCTGTGAATGGATTGTTCACAGGCACAACGGTCTCTCCGTGCCGCCACAAACCTCCAATTAAAAATGGATGTGGTTCCTGCACGAAGTGGCTCCGCTTGTGGTGAAGATTTAGTCGGTGGACTTAACCGATGCCGCAGGAGCCGGCTCGTGGCTGGCTGCTTGCTGGGCGACAGCGGCTTTCGCAATCAAATCTTCCGTACCCCAATCATGGATCGCCTCAAGCGTGAAGGCCTCATACGTTGAGACACCCTGGCACGTCGGACAATCCGGCATCGGCACTTTGCAATAGAAGACTTCTGATAAGCATGACATGCAGACCCAGTAGGGGGGTTCTCCCTCACGGAGCGGAACAGACCAAAACGATTGTGTGGCAGACATAGGTAATCCTTAGTGAATGATGAACTGACTGTTCTGTGCCACCGCAGTCGACCCATGAGGCCCGGTAGGCTCTCCCTGGGAGCGCGGGGCGGTGGCCAACATGCGGTCGATCTCCTCGGCAAAATCCTCGAACGGGACTGCGCCTGGGATCGCAACCGCCGGCTCTTTCTCAGTGGGTCCACCAGCCGTTCGCGTCAGAATAAAACCGGGGGTGCCATGAAATCCCCATCGGTTCGCTTCCTGGCGATCTCGGAAAATGGACTCGAGATACTCTCGTTCGTCGAAACATTTGGCAAACGCCGCCTCATCCAGACCTATCGTCTTTGCGTAACCTTTGAACAGTCCCGAATTCAAGCGGCCCCGTTCACTGAAGAGCCGGTCGTGCATCGGCCAATATCGACCCTGGGCTCCAGCGCAGCGGGCCGCGACTGCCGCATCAACCCCGACCCCCTGGTCCGCTCGAGGATAGTCCCGATAGACAAACCGCACTTTGCCTGTATCGATATATTTTGCCTGCAAGCGAGGCCAGGTCTCCAGAAAGAACTTCGCACAGTACCCGCAGGTAAAGTCAGAATACTCGAGCAGGGTAATAGGAGCGTCGGCTCGTCCTCTGGTTCGTCCGTCCTCTGTCCCCACTCCTCCGCCGGCCTGGGCCAGTTGAGCGAGGGCCAGCAGCAATGCACCGGTAACCGTGTAGAACCAACGTGGACTCATCATGTACGCGAGGTCCGCTTTGCTTTCATGCGCTCCAGCAATCCGACCATCAGAAGAGGCCAGACGACCGTGGCATCGCTCATTATCTCGGCAAAGCGTCCGCCTGCTTCCGGTGGAACGAACTTCCCCCATGAAAGACCTTCTTGATAGGTACAGCCGCTCAACCCGCCCAAATGGTCTGGTTCCGGACAGATGCGCACCCCGTATTGGAATCGAGGCGGCTCCACATTGAGACCCAACCGCGTATTGCTGATCTCAATGTAGGGGCCGACCTGTTGCGACCAATTTCGAGGCACTCCTCCGCCGATCGTAAAGATCCCACGCCGTTTGGCAGAGATAACATGGCTTGCGTAGCTGTTGAGATCGAGATAGGGATTGAACGAAGGATAGGAACGATGAGTCGCACGTAGCACATCAAGATCGCCGCCTCCCTGTGCCTCTGCACGGGCCTGATCGAGATCTCGACTCATGGCCCAGGTTCCAAGATCCAGCCCCATCTCGGAATCGGTAAAGGCAGGGATAAAGACCGGGACGTGTTTCAAATAAGCACTCTTAAGAATACCCGTTCCGTCATATTCCTCCGTGAGTGTCCTGCCCAGTTCACGGGTGAGGATTTCAGAGGAAAGAATCTGGTCCCGATCCATCCGTTTCATCGTTCGGGCAACGACCTGCTCCACATAATTGAGGTTGGATTCCATCTCCAGGGTATCGTAGACCCGATTATAGCCCTTCGCGAACAACTCTTGATCGGACATCGATGGATGGTGTCGATAGTGTGTCTTGCCTACCGACTCACTCAATCCATGCGCGATCAATGCTCCGGTGGAAACAACGCACTGCACCATCCCGTGATCGATCATCGCGCTGATTATCTTGCCCATCTTGGCGATGGTCATCGCCCCTGACAATGTCAGCACGACGAAACAGTCCTGGTCTTCGATCATCTTCCACAGCACTTCGTAAGCCTCACCCACTCTGCGGCCCCCAAAGGCTGTCTTGCGCATAGCGGTCAACAGTCCATCGAAGGATCCGATCTGTTCCGGGTCGAGAGGCTCAAGCGCTTCGAGGCCATCTTGCGCTCCATCATGAAATTCACGTGTGCCCATAGAAGAGTCTACCTACCATCAAGTGAAAGGAAAACGGAGCATTCTTTATACACAACCAACAATAGAGGCGTCAACGAAGTTGGAGTCATATAACTTCTCCTGCTGTGTGAGCACAGATCGCTTACTCATCGTGCCACCATAAAATTCGAGAGAAGAAAACAGCGGAGGGAATCGACAGGGTCCTCAACGATCAAGATGTGGATTCAACGGGCTCCATGGCAGAGGCGCTCGAAAGCGTCACTGGCCTTACTGGAGACGGTCGTCAGAATTGTCGGAGGGCGCTTATCCCGCGCTCCAACTCAATGATGGCTCCTATGACTAGCGATGTTATGAATGGGAAAATATCCTGCGTAGATGTTTTCTTTTCGCGCAATCGCGGGCGAGGCTCGAGCGGCAAGAACTGGTGCAATATGGTGGTCCCAACGGGATTTGAACCCGTGTTTTAACCCGATCTCGACTTCGCCTTATTTTACGCCGGATTTGAAGACTTACTTAATATGAAAGAGCGCGCGACTAAAACAAGCAATCTATTGAAATGGGAGGCTTCGAGGCGCCGACAAGCGGTTTAGGAAACCGCAATCGCGACCCTACTCAGGCCTACGGGAACTCACTGGGGCCAACTCCAGCCAAGGGTTCCTCAAAACTCGAACTTTGGCTGGAATAGGCCTGAGTGGGCTGGAATGAGGTGGGCTTGAGCACAAAACGAGCACAATTGTGATGCTCTTCGCTTGGATCGGTAGCTTCGGGATGGCTAGAGATTTCCTGGTCTGGATACAGACCAACGCAGCGTTTCAGGGACGCCCGCTCTGTGGCATCCCCTGCAAGCGCTTGTTAGCTGCCATGTGATGCGCCTCCATGAAGGACTCGAATGACTCGAATTGAATGTTCGATAGTCCCTCTTGAACACAAACGCTTCTGAACTGATCAGAACAAAACGCCCATGCCGAGAAGGCAACCCCTCGATACTGCGGCCTCCAAAGATCAGCCCCCTCGGCTCTCTCGCCGACAATTTGGAAAGGAGCAACACAGCCGGATGGATGCCGGCCAGATTCTTGGTCTGGGAGTACATCAACGCGGCCGACAACGTAGACGGCGAAGAGGATGGGTGCTTCTACAAGCGAGATTCCCCGAGCCTTAAGAATTGAATCCTCTGGCTCGCCCCCTCTGGTTCCCCTGGTGCGCTTTCCCTTCGTCGCGATCTTGGCAACAAGCACGGGTGCAAAGTCGAATCCGGTGAGGCGATGTTTCTCAAGTACGCTTCGAGCACGTTCCGTAACCAAGAACGGCACTTCGCCGCTTCCTCCACCGTGGAGGAAATCCGGGACATGCGGCGAGTGAAGCTCGGCCAAGATTGTCCGTTTATCTGTCGGCCGGGGAACGCCGTGTTTCAGAATATCGTCGTAGCCCGACTGCCAGGGCTGATACCACATGCCGTTGACACGAACCGACGAGTAGTCGTCCGTTGACTCTGGGGTGGGATGATAGGCTCGCATCAGGCAGCTAACGACCCAAGCTCAGCGACCCGGCCAAGGAGGGACCACGCTTGCAACCAGAGTGCACCGATCGGGTTCGCTGCAGCGCCTGGTTAGGCCCCACTGATGATTTCATTCTGTAAATCCCTCTGAACGCTCCCTTGCCAGAACGGGAAAACAAACAGACCGGTCTCGCTGTCTGTAACCCACTGGCCGTCCACCTTATGGAGAACCTGCCACTTGTAGTCCGCGCTACCTCGGCTGAAAACTCGGAGGCGGCAGGCAGTGGAAAGGCCAAACGCACAACAGTTGAGCGCCTCGTCGGCATCGGTGAACTCCTCATGCCAGCCGTCGAAACCGACAGTACAGCCGTCTGCTCGCTCGTGAATCCAGACGCGAAAACCCGTCGGACTCTGTGCCGGAATCTCCAAATGACCCTCGGTCGTAGTGTAAGTGACATGCGGATACTTCCGAAGCTTTTCTTTGATGCGTGAAATCACCATAAGACCCTTGCAGCATTTTGCCAGGACTAGGCACTAAGCCCAAGAAATTTCTTGAAGTTCTTCGCTGCATTTCTCTATTCAGAGTCTTATACGGTTCCGGATACGACTCCCCCTGTTGGATGGCGTAACAAACCGTCGACTGGACTCGTATGCGCCCCGCTTGACCGCCATGTTAGCCCTCGCTCACCGTTTATATGCCATCGAAAAACTGGGCAACATCGTAGTTGCCAATGCTTTTGGCAAGAGTCAAAGGTGAGACCCCGCTAAAATTAGCGGCATTCGGATTCGCCCCAGCGTTAAGGAGTAGTCGAATCACAGCACCATCACCCTTCGATGCGAAAACCGCCTTCCAAAGAGGAGTGTTACCATAGGAATCTGTCAGTTCGGTTTGAGCCCCAGCCAATAGAAGAGCGTTGGCAACACTCGGTGAATTCGCTTGTGCCGCAAAGTGGAGAGGTGTCCACCCGTTGTCGTCCTGAACATTTGCGTTTGCACCTGCGGATAGCAACCGCGTTACCCCATCGGCTAAGCCGTCTGCTGCCGCGTAATGGAGGGGGGTGCGGCCATATTCATCGATACCTGGACGTGGCTTGCGTTTTGGCTGCTTTCCAGTCATGCATTCTCCAGAGAGGGCTAACGCCTAGCTTACCCGCGCTGCACTGTTTGCGGCGTCAGGTGGCGCGCCTTGTTGGGCGCTATACTCATTTCTTTACGGCAGATAATTCAAACCCTCGCAGCTTCATTTGTCGGAGTTGATTGGCGGTTTCTACTCCAACAATAGTCAGCGGAGCCTGTTCGTGACCGGATGCAAACTCAAGGTCGGATCGATAAAAGCCTTCTGAAAGCGGTTCATTGATGCCCTTCAGGTACACCGGCGTTGCGCCCACCACGTCGAAGTGCGCTTTGCAATCGGCACAATACTTCTCAAATCGAGTCGATCTCCGCTCAGCGTCAAAACGAATGATTCGGTTGGATCGGAGCCAATAAAAGTCCGCGTCAGATGGTAGGGAGATAAACTCGACTCCTTGATACTGGTATTCCAGGCAGATGCCTCGAAATCTTTTTGAAGCGATGAGATACCCATCATAGGTCGCCGTGATATCTCTTTTTCTTTTTTTTCACACGATACATTGGATTCACATAGTCCGGATCAGTCTTCCTTCCGCAGATTGCGCATGTAGCCGGGTGCGGGATGCCGTTTTTCCAAAACGCCAGTCATAAAATCCCGCTGATTCTTTTGGTTTATAAGTGTCCTCGCCGAGCATGTAGCTATCGTCGTCTTGTGCGCTGATGCAATAGGCAAGGATCATTGTTTTTCCACCCAACTACTAAGTCTGCAGCAGTTTACCCGTGCAGTCTCAGCAATCCTTTGCGGGCAAGATTACTCCAACGGCGAAAGATTTCTAAGCATGTACTACTCAATTAATTTCTAGATAGAAGAGTATCTGGCTGTAGAAGGTTCGTCAAAAGAAACGAGGATGTAGAATCTCCAGACGAGACTCGAAAGCGGTTTCTCTCATCGATGTGGGTGACAATAGATTGCTTGAGGGCAACCAGGGGTCCAAAAGGCTTGCGAAATCCCTAGCTGTGATTCTGTGATTTCCTTGAGGATCAAGGCTGGAAGTCGAAGGGGTCAAAAAGAACTGATTTTGAACAGTTGAGCCAATGTTTTGAATCTCTATTCGCGGGGCGGGGCGGTCACGACTCTCCGTGCTAGACTTGTCGCATGAGAGCTTCAATTAACTCCAAAACCTTGAAACAGTTTCAACGCAATCCTTGGCCATTCCAGACAACTTTTGAGACGCCGCTCAAAGATCTTGAGCGCTTTGTTTCTACTTTTTTCGCGGTGCATCAACCAATCGAGAGTGGCTGCGTGACGATTGATGGCTACGTATTTGAACCAAAAACGTTGAATGCATTTCTTACCGAACGATCAGTTTCGGAGCAAGTCACCCACGACGTTGTCTTGGAAGCAGAGGGCCAACAAGAGGTCGAAGCCCTTTTAAGTGCCACCCTAGCAGACTGGATCGACTTCTTGTTTATTCCCTCTCCCAAGCGTTTCGCTATTTATGCCGATCACGACGAATTCACCACGTTCTACGCCAATACTAAAGGTAATCTGAGTAAGATTGTTCATGCCTTGAGGGAGAAAGGATTCAAGACCATTGACGACCATATAAGAACTTTCTAATTACGGAACGAAGTCAGAAACCATTTCGCGGGGCGGGCTAGGGCTAGTTTCGGATAACTCTTTTGTTGTGTGTCCTATCGCTCTCCAAAATCGTTTGTTTTTGGACCTCATCGGCTCAAAAATGACTGAATTTGGTCCCTTCTGGCTTTCGAACTCAACTGCCTCGCTTTCTCATTACGTCATGTGCCAAAGATCCTCGAACTCATCCTTAGTGAGCTTTGTGGCTCCGCTAGAAAGTTCAACAGTTTGGGTGTCAAAGATCCCGCGAGACCCGAAAGGGTGTGAACTTGATGGATATCAGTGAGTAATCTTTCCAAGTTTGTCGAGACCAATCTCTCTCAGCACCACCCCCTGTGCATTGGATTCTGTGTACAAACTTGAGATCTGAGAAATAGAATGAAGACCTCTTATGTCATCTTCATTCCATCTGCAATAGTATCGTTCCATGCCAAAACTCACTTAAGGATTAGCTTGCTTTGAACCACAAAACTATCGATGAAGGGGCTTAAGGGTCACATTCATTTGTTTTTGACCTCATCGGCTCAAAAATGACCCATTGAGGAACTCACGGCAGCAGAGTTAACAAGACCTCACCATCTTTCAATGTCAGAGTATGCTTAAAGTCCCGACCACTTGTGACATAACCTAGTTCTCGTGTTAGCTTTCTTCCAGAATTGAATTCCACTATAAGTCTGAAATGTGAGTCCGACCTCACTTTATATCGGAACAACTTGCTTTTTCCCTTGTCAATTCCTCCAAGCTGGAATTGTTGATCGCAAACTTCGAGTTCACCATTTTTTACCGGTTCGGTGGCCAAGTTTATGACACGCACTTCGCCATCATAGCCATAGCTTAGGGCTAGCGATGTGAAATATAGGCACGTCAGAAGAAAACAACCCATTCCGAGAGAAACTACTGACTTCCAGTCTTTCATCTGTTTTTGACCTGACTGAAGTTACGTCCGGTTGACTCCACATAGCGGACACTTCTGCAGGGTTGTTAAAGTTGTGAACCATGTGCCAGCAGGAGCTGTCTTGAGTATGTGTCCTGATACACTCCTTTTACATTCTGGACACTTTACGCTTAGCCACAGCCAGCCCAATGAAATCAGACCCAGCCCCACGAAAGAGAGACTTAAACTAATTTCGTCGGGAACGACAGAGAGAACTGCGTTAGGGTTATTCACTCGCCACACAAACAGAGCGAATAGGCAAAGGGTAAACACCATCGACAGCAAAAATAACACAACTTTCCACGTCTGCTTCGTGTTATGGAGCCATGAAGAGTTCAAGAGTTTCTACCCATACTTTTCCACGCGGTGAAGCAATGCTTGCAGCGGTGGCTGTAAGGCGTCATAGAACGGTCGCATGTCCCTTATGGTCCTTCAATCACCGTCAGCGTCAACAGCCTCAGCTGAAGTATCCATGGTCTTTGACCTTCCAGCCTGTTGCCACCCAGTATAGTTGTGAATGTCGCTCGGGATGTCTGCTCCCGCACGCTGGCTACCCTTGAGTTTGTCGAGTCGGGCTTCGCGTCGGAGAACTCGACCTGTGTAGAAAATCCAAACTCCCACAGCGAACATACTAAAGCTCAGAAGCCACAAGGCACGACTGAACGCCCACGCCGCTGGAAGCAAAAGTAGACCCACCACGATAAGGCCCAAGCCGGTCCATTCTCTGAAGGTCATGACTTTCACACTTCAGAGTATACCAGTCGGCACTGAAGACGACGGAACACGTCGTCATGACAATGCCTCATCATGAGGGTGGCGTTTTACGGCACTATTGAAAGAAACGAAGAGGATTGAAGGTCAAATTCATTTGTTTTTGGACCGGCGAAAGCATATGCCCAAAACCGTTGAAAATCGAGCGGACATGTCCGTGCTCGCCGAATAGGATTTTGGACCAGAATGGATGGGGGGCCTGTCATTACATACACAAGGAGTCACTTGGTCCTTTCACCGGGGGGTACTATGTGCTCATGATGGCGCGTATCAGGGGAGAACAGCTTCGAACACCTATTTGACGTAGACCACTCCCGGCAGATCCTTCAGATCTGCGTCACCCGTGACTACTTCGGCCTCCTGGTCTTTGGCGGTTGCGTACACAATCGCATCGGCCATCGCTAAACCATGTCGCAAACTCAAATCAGCAGCGAGATAGGCAATCGATTCCGTCAATTGAATGACCTGGGTGGCACTGAGCCGTCCCGCGAACAATAACGCCGTCTCCTCCCCCCGCTCCCGTTTGATCTTCTTATACACCTCGTACAAGACAACGGTCGGCGTAATGAGCTGATACCGAGAGGTGAGATAGGCGGCATACCGTTCGGCGAGTGGTCCACCCGTAAAGAATTCGATCCATCCGCTGGAATCTAGCAATACCTTCACAATCGGTCCTTCTTCTCTCGAAGATCTGTCTTGGACATCCCCTTGAGCGTACCCTTGAGTGATTTCAGGGGGACTTCTGGCACCAGGGTAATGACTCCGCCCTTCTCCACAATCTGCAAGCGCTGACTTGGGGCAAGATGGAGCTTTTCCCGCACTTCTTTGGGAATCACAATTTGAAACTTCGGTGAAATCGTCGTCATGGCCATGATAAACCTCCTTACCAATTCATGATCGATCATAATATCGTCATACGCTCTGAGTCAAGACAGACCTGTTCCTCCGCTGCCTCACAAAATGCACGATCCATTACACAATAGAGAACTACGTGTCCTGTACTGTCCCCAGCTGTCCTCAACTGCCTAATTCCATTTTCTTCTTCTTTGCCTTACGCTCATATTCACGCCAGCGGATGCAGGCTTGATCATCGGAGCGCGATGGCATGCGCACGAGAGCGCACCAGAGGATACATCAGCATACAACGGCCTAATTCCCAGGGCAGAATGTCCGGCGTAGGGTGGGAGAACGTTTGAACCAAGGAGGGCACATGAAGACATCCGATTTGTCGATCAAAGAACTCGCCGCCTTCATTGGCGTGAGTACGGACACCATCCGGCGAGCGGTTCGCAAAGGCGAGATTCCGTCGACAAGGGTCAGGACCGCGTTACGGTTTGATCTACAGGAAGTCAGCACCTATATGCAGCGGAACGCAGAGGCCAGGTTTGGGGCACGCTCGACTCGCGCGCCGGGCGGCACTGCCGGCCGCGCGCAGGCCGACCAGCCCCCGTCTGGTAAAACGGGGGCGCAATTTCTAGGCAACGGATCATGAATATTTCCAACCGATTAGACGACAACCCTGTTCCTCAGAGAGTACTCGCATCGGGAAATGAGACATCAGTAGAACTGCGCCAGCAAGTCTGTCATCGGTGCGGAAAGGCCTGGTGGCCTCGTCGCCCCAAAAAACCAGCCCGATGTCCCGGTTGCAAAAGTCCCTACTGGGATAGGCCCCGCCGCCTGAAACACCCAATCATGCCCTTGAAAGAACCTGTGACCCAAGGACCACTGACGAAGTCTTTATGTCGGAAAATGGCAAGGGCCCGTGGGGGAGGGAACGAGCACGGGAAAGATACCGAGGACCGCTCCTTGGCAAAGGCACTTCACGTGCTCAAGGAGATGAAGGCAGCCGGAAGGACCTGGCAGGAGATGGGAGAACGCATGGAACGGGAATTCGGCGCGAGCCTGGAGAAGGATCAACTGAAAGCGCTCGTCCGATAAACACTCAATTCCCTGCCCCCCACCACCTCCGGGGCAGGAATCAATCCGAGTCGCGGGGCGGTGCCCATGGCAGCGGGCGGGCCTGGAAGGTTGCAGGAAGGCTGGCCCGGTGCTCTGTCGCGCCGCGCTGCCACCAAAGAGACGCTGGCGTGCCGACGCGAGCGCAGAAGGGGGTTCGGGGGTGTTGTAAGACTCCCCCGATTTCGCATACGGCCAGAGAACGGATGACGGACACGGAATCGCTCACACAAGACAGTTGCGAATTGCTCCCGACCCCGCTTGACGGCTGGCTGGTACCTCCGCATACTCTTCCTCGGCGAAGTCGTGGTCGTGGCAGGGACCGGAGAGGCAATGCCATGACGCAACAGTTAGTGGATCTCGTGGAGCAGTTTTGTCAGTACCAGCTCAAACAGCGTGGCAAAACGGAAGGAGGGGTGCAAAGCTATCGCTGGGTGCTCGAACAGTTTCTGATTTTCGTCAAATCCCGACATGGACGGTTGGCCCGCGCCACTGATCTCTCGCTGTCATCGATTCAGATGTGGATGGACGACATGGCTAGCTGTGATCTTGCCCTGAGTACGATGCGTTCGCGCCAATCAACGCTGTCGAGCTTCTGTTGTTGGCTCGTGAAGCGGGGCGTGCTTCAAGCGAATCCCGTCGCGGCGATGGACCGACCACCGCACCGAATGGAACCACCGCGACAAGTGCCAACACCGGCCCTCATGGATGCGCTGATCGCCGCGGCGCAGCAACGCCAGCGGCCTCGTGATATCGCGATCTTTCTGATCATGCGCTACACAGGGATGCGCCGCGAGTCGGTCGCGACGCTTCAGGTGCGACACCTCGACGGCACCTGGGGATTGCGGCGGGTACGCGTCAAAGGCGGACAGACGCGGGACATTCCGTTGCCGGAAAGTGTGATGGCGTATCTCCATGCGTACGTCGAACGGTTGACTGGCACCCTGGGCCAGATCGGGCCGGAGACCCCGCTGTTCTGGTCTCTGTGGGGACGGCGGATCATCGGAAAGAGTCGATCACCGATGCAAGGTAAAAACATCTGGCGGCTCTGCAAAACCTATGGGCGGCTCATTGGGTACCCGATGCTGAAGCCCCATGATCTGCGGCACGGGGTTGCGATGGAGGTGCTGGAGCAACAGCATGACTTGGAACAAGTTCGGGCCTTGCTCGGGCATGCGCGCATCGATACGACCCAAATCTACACCATGATTCGGCCAGCGCATTTGAAGCAGGTGGTGTCGTTTTATGAAGAGCCGGCAAGACGGATGCTGACGAGTTAGAGATGATGTGCCATTCCATGTTTAAGGACCAACCCAATGGTCCTCAAACATGGAGGCAAAAAACCTAATGATAACAATGTGGTGGTCCCAACGGGATTTGAACCCGTGTTTAAGCCTTGAGAGGGCTCCGTCCTAGGCCAGGCTAGACGATGGGACCAGCTTTCAATGATATGGGATCGACTTGGCACAGTAGCACAAGCACTTTTCACTTTTCAATTCCTCGCGAATCTCAGGTCGTGCTCAGGCCCTGCACTGTTGATTCACACATGACTTGACAGAGACGATCGTATAGCCTACCTTGCGGAAAATACGTCGGCCTCTTCTTTCCGTCGGCAGGCTCATGGTGGAACATGAACAACCCACTCCAAATCAAAGCTAGCGACAGCCCGGACTCTCCTGAACTCGTCGACATTGAGAAACCCGAACAGGGTCTTGAGCTGCATGTCGGATCGAATGTGTTTCGAAACACCAACGGCGTCGTCAAACTTCAAGGTAAAGAGCAGTTGGTGCTGGAAACGCAACCAGATCCCTTGGTGTTGATCCTGACGATGGACCTATACGATGAGCAGGGAACCCGCGTCGGTCATATACGACGGAATGCGCTCTCGGCGCATAGTGCGGGCCGTTTCACCATCGATGTAAAGACCGGCGACGAGGCAACTCAAGATGAAACTCCTTCGGTCACCGTTGCGGACCGAACAACGGGCAATACGGTGTTCGAGGCCTGCCTCCTGCAAAGAAGAAAAATTCGCATCACCGCGGGAAACTTCTTTACCCATAAAGGCGAATTAGTTACGGTCAGTCCGCACTACTGCCGCATCGGCACCGGTCTCACCCTGTTTGGCAATGTCGCGGAAAGCCGGGGCAATGCGGGGGCAATCGGATAATCGGCTTACAAGATAGACCCCGGTCTCTATCCGCACGTTCCCTTCCCTACAATCAACAGAAATACCGACCGTCCACCCTTTGGCTTTTTGTTGAAAAACACATCATTTTTTGACAAGGCACAGGACTCCCGTACAATGGCGGTATGTCAGATGTCGTGAAACCGAGTGTGCAAGCCTTCTTGGTCTGCGACCAGGTCATCGAAGACAGCGTCACCAAAAAGAAAAGCTTGATCGGCCTCTTCACACACTTACAGGCTGTGAGCTTTCCCTTCCAACATTCACAGATGGGGCTGTACTTCTGCCTTACCGATGCTGAAGGGACTTATCACTTCGATATCGATTTAATTCACCTTAACAACGAACAATTGGTCTGCAGAGCCACCCTACCGAATATTGCTATCGGCGACCGTCTCCAAATTGCAGATTTCGGAATCAATATTCCCTCACTTGTCTTCCCCGCGCCTGGACGGTACGAGTTTCGTCTTTGTATGGAAGGGCATCTCCTCGCCCAGAAAGACTTCAGCGTGATGCAGATGCCGACTCATCAAACCGCGTAAGACTTACGGCATTCCCGATCCCGTTCATGCTGGAAAGTCGTGAGATCCCATTCCCTGCCATCTCAACAGATCATCCGCCCGCTCGCCAACAGAGAAATGTCCGTTCCACTGCCGGACTATCGTGTTTAGGTTCAAGGAGCAGCGCGTTGCTAGATTTTTTTGAGCGGGAGGAATCCGAGAGTCGCAAAATCTTATGCGACAGACTTGCCTAGGAAGTGGCCCACAAACATGTGTGAGGTTTTTGTTATGCGAAAACAGATTCGCGGCCACTCAAAAAAGATGTACTGCTCACTTTCTTTCCTTCATCGCCCGTTCCACTTCACGGGTGGCCTCGCGCGTCTTGATGGACTCACGGCGGTCATGCTGCTTCTTGCCCTTGGCCAACCCGAGTTCCACCTTGGCAAGTCCCCGCTTGGAAAAATAGAGCCGGAGCGGGATAAGTGTGAGCCCTTGCTGCTGCGTCTTGCCAAGCAGCTTATCAATCTCCTTGCGGTGGAGGAGCAGTTTCCGCGTCCGAAGGGGTTCGTGATTCATGAGGTTGCCATGGCTGTAAGGACTGATATGGCAATGGTGGAGAAAGACCTCGGCACCCTTCACGCTGGCGTAACTGTCCTGTAGGTTCACCCGGCCTTCTCGGATGGATTTCACCTCAGTCCCCTGGAGCATGATACCAGCCTCGAATTTCTCTTCTATGAAATAATCGTGATAGGCCTTTCGATTCGTGACCACTGCTTTTTCGAAACTGTCCTTTTCTTTCCCCATCAGACGTCAGGCTTTCACTCCCAACGATCGGTCACTCTCAGCCGCCCGAATGTGACCGAAAACCGACTGCTGATTGCCGCAGCAGTTTTTGCTATGATCCCCCATGCGCGGACCTGCTCGCATCGATTCTGTTTCCCACGTCCTCGAGGGGTTGGCCCGTCGTTTGGGTCTCGAAACCACCTTACTCGAAAACCGATTGCGGCGAGACTGGGTTGCTGTCGTCGGAGAACCCATCGCCTCAAACACCTGGCCGGACCAGATTCGTTTTAAGAAGCTCTATCTCCTGGTCCGCAACAGTGTCTGGCTGCACCAGCTCACCTTCCTCAAACCGACCCTCCTCCAGAAACTCGACAGGGGGGCCGGTGGGGAACTCATAACCGACATCGTACTTCGGGTTGGAGAGTTGCCGGATGCCGGCTACTTGCCCGCCTCGACAGAAACCTCTCGTGAGACCGCTTCACCACCGAGTGAAACATTGCTCGCGGAAATATCGGCGCATGTCACAATCATTCAAGATCCGCTTCTCCGCGATCGCCTCGCGCAGCTCATGGCGCAGGTATTGACCCAACCGGGGGGGCCGAAGGCCGGCTGAGCGGCCCCTTGAAAAGTTGACGGACATCCGCTTGCGGCGCCGTCGTCTCCGATCCATCCGGAAGCGGACCGATCCGCCCTTCTTCTTCCGACTCGGTGAGCTGATACAAGCCTCTCAAGGATCTCTGAAATCCTCCACGGTCCTCCCCGGTCAAATACTTGTGCAGCGTCACAGGCTCCGTCCAGGTATTGTCGGAAAAGATGTAGATGGTTATGCGGCGATAGTGGTCACCCGGATAGTCGGGTGTCGTCGGATTGATCTTCATAGGCTCGAACTTTCTTCCCTCATGACCGACTTTGCGAAAACGCTCGATCAGCTTTTCGATGTCTTCATCACTCGTGTCGTCGGGAACATGGATCGCAACGACTGCCTCTTCTTGCGCTCCGACACTATAGGGAGGGATCGATCGATCGGGACGGGTCAAAAACATCCCGCCCCAGATCAGGGCAAAGCACCCGACAAGCACGCCAAGCCCCAACTTGACAACCATATCCATGGGCTTCTTGGGCTTGGACCTGGTGGGGAATGTTGAAGATGGATCCTGCTCCTGCATGGGAGGCCTGCGCTCAACGAACAAGACGTATGACGTCGCGAATATCCGTTAGCTTCCGCCTTCCTCGGGGAGCACCTCGGCACTCTCGGCCAAACGCGCAACGGCTACGACTCGATCGCCCGCACCATCCAGATCGAGGATCCGAACCCCCTGGGTGTTACGGCCAATCTCACGAAATTCGTCCACCTTGCACCGAAGCACCTTGCCATGAGCTGCCATCAGCATGATCTCATCGCCGTCTCGGACTTGAAGAAACCCGACCGCGAGCCCATTACGCTCATTGGTCTTGACGCTGATGATGCCCTTCCCTCCGCGTCCTTGGACGCGATACTCATTCACCGGCGTGCGCTTTCCGTAGCCGCCCTCAGTGACCGTGAGGATTTGGGTGGTGGAATCAGGAGTGATCGTTTCCATGCCGATGACGTCGTTGCCTTCTTCAAGCGTAATGCCTCGCACTCCGTGCGCCGTGCGTCCCATCGGGCGCACATCGTCTTCCTTGAATCGAATCGTGATGCCCTTCTTCGTGCCCAAGAGGATTTCCCGCTGGCCGTCGGTCACATGCACCCCGATCAGCCGGTCCCCCTTGTCTAACGACAGCGCGATAATGCCGCCCTGGCGTGGATTGCCGTAGGCCGAGAGCTCGGTCTTCTTGATGATGCCTTGCGCGGTCGCCATCACGACGAAACGGTCTTCTCGAAACTCTTTGACCGGCACGGTTGCGGTGACCTTTTCGTCTCCGGACAGTGCCAGCAGATTCACCAGCGCTTTGCCCTTGGCAGCCCGTCCTGCGTCCGGAATCTCGTGAACTTTCAGCCAATAGACCTTCCCTGCGTCGGTGAAGAACAGGAGGGACTCATGGGTAGATGCGGTGAAGAGGGTCACGACAAAATCCTCTTCCTTCACCCCCATCCCGATCTTGCCCTTGCCGCCACGCCGCTGTGCCCGATACAGGGTCACCGGGTTGCGCTTGATATAGCCTGCGTGCGAGATCGTAACGACCACCTCTTCGTTTGCGATCATGTCTTCCAGGGTGATCTCCGCTTCTTCTTTCACAATCTGCGTGCGGCGGTCGTCCCTATAGGCTTCGCGCACTTCGATCAGCTCATCTTTGACAATCGTGCGAACCAGGGCGTCGCTGCCCAAGATCGACTTGAGACGTTCTATCTGCTTCAAAACATCTTTATATTCCTCGACCAGTTTGTTCCGCTCCAATTGCGTAAGTCGCTGGAGCCGCATCTCTAAAATCGCATTCGCCTGGATTTCGCTCAGCGCAAATTGCCGCATCAGTCCCGCGCGTGCTTCATCGGGCGATTGCGCCCGCCGGATCAAGGCAATCACCGCATCCAGGTTATCGAGTGCGATCTTGAGACCCTCGAGTATATGGGCCCTCTCTTCCGCTTTGCGCAGTTCGAAGGCGGTCCGGCGTACGATGACTTCGCGTCGGTGCTCGATGAAATGATGCAGGATCTGCTTGAGGGTCAGTACCTCCGGCCGGTTGTTCACCAGCGCAAGCATGATGACCCCGAAAGTCGTCTGGAGTTGCGTGAGCTTATACAGATTGTTCAGGGTGATGAGCGGGATTTCGCCCCGCTTGAGCTCGATGACGACGCGGATACCTTCCCGATCGGATTCGTCGCGCAGATCGGAAATCCCTTTGATCCGTTCGTCCCTGATCAACTCCGCAATCTTTTCAATCAGCTTGGCCTTATTGACCTGATAGGGGAGCTCCGTGACGATCAACCGTTCCCGATCTGTGCGTTCGTCTGACTCAATCTTCACCTTTGCGCGCAAGGTCAGGAGCCCCCGTCCACTTTCATAGGCGGACTTGATACCGGCCGTTCCATAGATGAATCCGGCGGTCGGAAAATCAGGGCCTGGGATTTTTTTCATCAACTGAGCCAGTGTAATGTCCGGATTCTCGAGGAAGAGGAGGAGCCCATCGATCACTTCGCCGACATTGTGAGTCGGAATGTTGGTGGCGTAGCCCACCGCAATGCCGCCTGCGCCGTTGACAAGAAGATTCGGGATTTTCGAAGGGAGGACGAGCGGTTCGACCAGAGACTCGTCGTAATTGGGCCCGAAATCGACCGTCTCCTTGTCGATATCGGCGAGCATATCCTCAGCGACCTTGGTCAGGCGGGCTTCGGTATAGCGCATGGCGGCAGGCGGGTCGCCGTCCACCGATCCATAGTTACCTTGGCCGTCTACTAGCATATAACGCATGTTGAATGGTTGTGCCATTCGAACGAGCGTATCGTAGATCGCACTGTCTCCGTGGGGATGATAGTTCCCCATGATCTCGCCGACAATCTTGGCGGACTTCCGGTAGGCTCGGTTCGACGCCAAGCCCATTTCATTCATGCCGTGGAGAATTCGGCGATGAACCGGCTTGAGGCCGTCACGCACATCGGGAAGCGCCCGACCGACGATGACGCTCATCGCGTAACTCAGGTACGACGAGCGCATCTCATCCTCGATGGCGATCTGGCCTAATCTCTCATCAGGTGGCATCTAATTCTCCACGGATGCTGAAAATGATCCCCGGCTTCGTTCTCGGCTCACCAACATCCTCGATGTACCCCAAGGGTACACCTGCGGCCTCGCTGGATGATCATTTTGAGCATCCTTCCGCTAAGACATCTCTCATCTGACTTCGAGCGTAATAGCCTTCGTTGATCTGATCGCTGAAGGCTGGCAACTTCCCTGCTACACGTCTAGGTTTCTGACCTCGAGCGCGTGGGCTTGAATGAAGTTGCGCCGCGGTTCGACTTCATCACCCATCAAAATCGTGAAGATCTCATCGACGCCTGGCACGTCTTCAAGTTTAACCTTCAATAGTGTCCGGACCTCGGGATTCATCGTCGTCTCCCAGAGCTGATTCGGATTCATTTCGCCGAGACCTTTGTAGCGTTGGATGCTGAGCCCCTGTTTGCCCTTATCGAGAATCGCCTTCACCAACTCAACTGTCGCGGGTTGAAGTTGTTCCTGACCATCGGTTTTGATCTTGTACGGCGCCCGTCCCAAGCCGATCGCCGACGGTGAGAGCTTCTGCAACTCGCGGAATTCGGCAGAACCGACCAGTTCGTGCGTCACGGCAACACTATGAGTAGCCCCGTTGGTATGCAGCCGGCAGATGACTTTGTTGGACTGATGTTCTTCGTCCTCGACAATCTCCAATGTCGGCGTAAGCTTCGGATACACCACCGCAAGAGTTTTCTTCACGTTGGCCACGACCTTTTTGAGGGCCGCTGGATCCTTGAGGTGTTCACGATCGAAACCCGGTTCATCCACGAACGCCCGCAACATGTTAGCCTCGTGCGGTTTCTTGTTGAGACGGCCTAACAACGTCTCAAACGCGATCAGCTTCTTGAGAATAGGCAGAAGCCGCCGTCCCGTAACATACCCGTGAACTCCCTCCATATACACTTCCACATCTTCAACGGCGATATCGGCCAAGTGTTCGTTCAATGCCAATTCATCTTTGAGATACCGTTCCGTCTTACCCTTCTTCACTTTGAAGAGTGGCGGCTGGGCGATGTAGATATAACCTCGTTCGAGCAATTCTGGCATTTGCCGGAAAAAGAACGTGAGGAGCAGGGTCCGGATGTGGCTGCCGTCTACATCGGCGTCCGTCATGAGGATAATCTTATGGTACCGGGCCTTGCTGATATCGAATGAGTCTTTGTCCGCCTTTTCGCTTTCTTCCCGCTTGCGGCCGATGCCCGTGCCGAGGGCCATGATCAATGTCCGGATTTCGTCGCTCGAGAGCATTTTGTCGAAACGCGCCTTTTCGACGTTGAGGATTTTGCCCTTCAGCGGCAGAATCGCCTGAAACTTTCGGTCGCGCCCCTGCTTTGCGGAACCGCCGGCCGAATCACCCTCGACGATATACAACTCGCTCAAGGCCGGATCTTTCTCCGCACAGTCGGCCAGCTTTCCGGGAAGCGAACCTCCGTCGAGCGCGCTCTTGCGTCGGATGAGTTCTTTCGCTTTTCTCGCCGCTTCGCGGGCACGAGCCGCATCGATTGCTTTCCCGATGACCTTTCTGGCCACCGTCGGGTTCTCTTCGAAATAAGTTCCGAGTGCGTCGTTGACCGCAGACTCGACGATGCCTTTTACCTCACTATTACCCAGCTTGGCTTTCGTCTGTCCTTCGAACTGGGGATTCCGGACCTTGACGCTGATGACAGCGGTAAGGCCCTCCCGGACATCGTCGCCGGTAAGCGATTCCGTGTCCTTCTTGAGCAAGTCGTTGGCGTTGGCATAGGTGTTAATCGTGCGGGTGAGCGCCGCTTTGAAGCCCACCAAGTGGGTGCCGCCTTCTTTGGTATTGATGTTGTTAGCAAAGGAAAACAGATTCTCAGCGTAGCTGTCGTTGTACTGAAGCGCGACTTCCAACACCATCTCCGGTTTCTCAACCTGCACATAAATAGGCTTGTGCAGCGGCACCTTGGCTTCGTTCAGATGCTCGACAAACGAGACGATCCCGCCCTTGTATTTGAATACTTGCTCTTTGACCGGTTCTTTCCGCTCATCCTTGAGGGTGATCTCAAGTCCCTTGTTCAAAAAGGCGAGTTCACGCAGTCGCTGCGCCAGCACGTCGAAGCTGAAGTCGAGTGTCTCGAAGATCTGGGCGTCAGACTTGAACGTGACCATCGTGCCACGGCGCTTGGTCTTACCCGTCATCTTGAGCGGGACGGTTGGCTTACCTCGCTCATAGCGCTGCTCGAATACCTGACCGTCCTGCCATATCTCTAGTTCGAGCCATTCGGAGAGAGCGTTGACCACTGAGATTCCGACACCATGGAGGCCGCCGGATACCGTGTAGGCGCCCTGTTCGAATTTGCCGCCTGCGTGCAGGACCGTCAAAGCCACTTCGGCTGCGGACTTCTTTTGGGTAGAATGCATTCCGGTCGGAATGCCGCGGCCGTTATCGACGACCGTGACGCTGCCGTCGATATGGATTGCCACTTCAATCGTCTCACCGAATCCCGCCATGTGTTCGTCGACACTATTATCGACGACTTCGTAGACGAGATGATGGAGGCCGTCCACACCGGTGCTGCCGATATACATCGCCGGCCTTTTCCGCACGGCGTCCAGGCCTTCCAATACTTTGATTTGATCCGCGCCGTAACTCTCGGATTTCGACGTGGTTTCGCTGTCGTTACTGGCCATCGGCCTCCCGTTTCAATAACATCATCGGCTCCCTGATTTCCGTCTACAGCGATCCGGCTGATTACTCGATTCAGCTAGACCTTAATCGGCATGACCACACACTTGAACCCGGGACTGTCTGATTCCTGGATCAAACAGGGGCTCAGCGGATTGTCCATTTGAAGCGAGATCGTTTCTCCATCCATCACCCCGAGTACATCCAGCAGGTAGCGGGCATTGAACCCCGTGTTCAGGGCCTCTCCCTCATACCGTGCGGCAAGCTCTTCGGTCGCTTCCCCGAAATCAGGATTGCTGGAAAACAGCGTCATCTGCCCGGCGGCAAAGGAGACCTTTACCGCGCTTGCCTTATCACGGGACAGCACGGAGACGCGCCGCAACGCACTTTCAAGTTCGCTACGATTGACCCCGATTTTCCTGTCGCTCTCTTTCGGAATCACTTGCTGATAATTTGGGTAGTTCCCCTCCATGAGCCGTGAGGTCAACAGCAGCCCGCTCTTCCGAAAAATCATGAGATTTTTCGTAAACCCGATCAAGGGTTCTCCTTCGCCGCCCTCTTCCAATAGACGTTGCATCTCATGCGCCGCTTTCTTCGGAATGATGGCCTTGATCTCTTGTGGAGCACCCTTGGCCCCCGCATTCCCGACCTCCTGCTCGGCAACCGCCAACCGATGTCCATCGGTGCCGACCAGTCGCAAGATCGTTTTCTTTTCCGTCGAAATAAGCGTCACTAACAGACCGTTGAGAATGTAGCGCGCGTCGTTGTCTCCTGCGGCGAAGAGGGTTTTCCGTATCAGCTCCAGAAAACCGGCCCCGGCAAGGGGAATGAGCCCTTCCCGTTCGATCACGGGCAGCGCGGGATAGTCGGTACTCGGAAGTCCGACGATCTTGAATTGGCTCTTACCGGCATGAATCGTCGTCCAATTATTATCACCCGAGGTGATCTCGATTTCGCCGACCGCCAGCTCTTTGATGATCTCATAGAGTTTCCGGGCCGAGACCGTGACCCCTCCGGCCTTCTCCACTGTAGCCTTGTAATGCCCCCGCATGCCGATTTCGAGATCGGTGGCGACAATTTCGACCCCCTCCTGTTTTGCCTCGATCAAAATATTCGAAAGGATCGGCATCGTATTGCGCTTCTCTACGACACCTTGAACCCGCTGGAGACCCGTCAAGAGCTCAACTCGTCCCATACGCAGTTTCATCATCTCTTCCCCTCCAGCCACGACGCTCAGGCTCGTAGGATCTGCTCCCTCAAGCTGTCCAATGTGGCACTCAATGTACTATCGCTGTCTTTCGCTTTCATGACCTGCTTGCAGGCATGGATGATGGTCGTATGGTCCTTGCCTCCGAACTGACGCCCGATTTCGGGATAGGACGAATCCGTGAGCTCCCGACAGAGATACATGGCAATCTGTCTCGGATGCACCAGCATCTTGCTTCGGCGACGGGATTTCAGATCGGCGATCTTCACGTGGAACCGCGCGCCCACCGTTTCCTGAATATCGTCCATCGACACGATCTTTTTCTTGCTGCCGATCAAATCCCGGAGGACATTCTTGGCCATCTCCAGTGTGATCGTTTGGCCTGTGAGCGAAGCATAGGCGCCAAGACGCACCAGCGAACCCTCAAGTTCGCGGATGTTGCTTTTCATCGTCGTCGCAAGAAATTGGATGACGTCTTCCGGCAACGTGACGCCTTCGTCTTCGGACTTTTTCCGTAAGATGGCAATTCGTGTTTCAACGTCCGGCGGCTGGAGATCGGCGATCAAGCCCCATTCAAACCGCGATCTCAACCGCTCCTCGATATCGGGCATGTCTTTCGGAAACCGATCGCTCGACAAAACAAGCTGTTTATGCGCTTCATAGAGCGCGTTGAACGTGTGAAAGAATTCCTCCTGCGTCCGCTCTTTACCCGCTAAGAATTGAATATCGTCGATCATCAACATATCGATATGACGATACCGCTTCCGCAGATCCATCATCTTGTCGTATCGAATAGAGTTGATGACCTCATTGGTAAACTGCTCCGTCGTCAAATAGGCAATCCGGAGATCGGTCCGTTCAGCCACATAATTCCCGATGGCATTCAAGAGATGGGTTTTCCCCAGTCCGGTCTCACCATAAATGAATAATGGGTTATAGGCTTTTGCCGGCTGCTCGGCGACTGCCATGCAAGCGGCATGGGCAAATTGATTTCCTGCGCCTACAACGAAATTCTTGAATGAATACTTTGGATTAAGCAGAATACCCCGCTTCGGCCTGACCCCTGTAGTTTGGCGACTTGTTGGCGCACTGCTCACACTATTTTCGGCCTGCTTTGCCTGTTTTTGAGAAATAACGAACATGATAGTGGTCTCTTCTCCACCTCGAGTAGCAGAAACAGCCTCTGCGAGGAGCGAACCGTAATGTTGGCTTAACCAGTCGCCAAAAAACTTATTTGGCACACCAAGTTGAGCCGTAGACCCCTCGATCCTTTCAAGGTGAATAGGCGTAAACCAGGTATCGTAGACTTGCTTCGGAACTTTCCCTTGTATATAGGCCAAAGCACTCTGCCATTCGCTTGGGATAGTCATAATTTCTACATTACTCTTCATACACAGACTTATTCACACCTGTTGATAACCTGGTTTTTCCTGCGGTCTTTACCCTTCATCTTCAATTATTATTGAACCGTCACCTGGTCAAGGGACTATCACTTACCTCAATTGCCACAGATTATGAACTCTGCATGCAGTGGTTACCCAGAGTCAACCCCCAATCTTCTCCACAAGGACAGCGTAATAAGAATCCATAATATTCAATAATTTAC
This sequence comes from Nitrospiraceae bacterium, assembly GCA_013140715.1. Taxonomy (GTDB): domain Bacteria; phylum Nitrospirota; class Nitrospiria; order Nitrospirales; family Nitrospiraceae; genus Palsa-1315. The sequence continues at coordinate 47,415 of JABFSG010000032.1, read as the reverse complement.
TTTCTATACACACTATCCACTGAACCTACTCCTATTCCTACTCCTACGACGATCTTTCTTTATTGCAAAATTAACTAAGAGAAGAAACCTCTGATAAGCCTAGAGGACAATGATGTGATCGGCTTCAAAAATTTTTTCAACAAGGTCGTCGTATGTCAATACCTGTTGAGAATCAGCAGCCACTGGTTCTCCATCGGTTTGAATAGCTCCCCTCATAGAAGAGAGGATAATTGAAGCCGGATGTTCCATAAAGACGACGTCCATATCTTTATCGCTCACTCGAAAGAGCGAGGGAGAGAGATGGTTTGCCGGTTGTCGAAGCAGGTAGAGAGTTGCGCTCATAAATACAGGACTGATTGATATCTCAGAAAACGAGACTTCTATCAACAGATCTAATTAACTGACGTATTTCATCTACAGGGAGAACTTTCACGGAAAAACTGTCAGACAATGTATCTATCCTCGTTCCAGGCTCGACGACGAAAGGGATGGCTAAATGTTGAAAGGAAGGAAGATATTTTTCAAGAATGTCGACATCGACTATCTCTTCTGTGTCTTCCATCAAGAGGGAGGGAGTACGTCCTAAGAGGACGACAGTAGTGTCATGATCTCCAGCGTAAAGACCGAGTGCGATTCGAAGCGCTTCAACAGGGCGACTTGTAACAGAGGGATCGCCAGAAATCACCACGGCGATGCGTTTAGACATAGACAATCAGCCGCAGTGACAATAATGAGGTTATGTAAAAGCTAGAAAGCGGTCACAGCCATCAATAATCCCAGACAGTACGACAAGTCCGGACAGGGAGGCTCTCGAATCGATTGAAACAGTCGGAATACCGTGCTGCTGACAGCCGTAGGCACAGACAGACATCTTTACTCCACTATCCATTAAACCAAGGTAGCGCGGATCCGTAGCTACTCTTACCCCCCCATCAATCAGATAGATATAAACTTCAACACCTTGTCGTAAAGCAGCCAATGCCAACTGGACGACCGTCTCAACACTCGGGTGTGACGGGGGTGTGGATAACAATAGACCTAACCTACGATCCGCCATAGCTATGAATAAAACAATTCAATACAATCAATTACTTATGAAATATATTGTCAGCGAGACTACGAGGTTTTTTATCTAAAGTCAATACCAAAAATGAGATGCTTATGCAGAGAAAGTCCGAGCTCTTAGAAGGGAGGCGAGACCGGAGAGTGGGAGAGCTTCTTGCGCCTTGGATTCGAGATTACGGAGGATGACGGTGCCACGAGCGACTTCGTCATCGCCCAAGAGAATAGCAAAGCGGCATTTCGATCGGTCGGCTTGACGAAGATGAGATTTGAGAGAACTGGAGCGGTAGTCACATTGGGCAGAAAGTCCAGCTTTCCGGAGTTCGTCGAGCAGGACCAGCCCACACTTAACCCCTGCTTCTCCAAAAGCCGCGACGTAATAGAGACATTCATCTCGTAGGGCTGTGGATGTCTTCTGGAGCATCAAGGATATACGCTCAAGCCCTACCGCGAATCCTACAGCGGGAACAGAGGGACCCCCGAGAGTTTCCACCAAGCCGTCATAACGACCGCCGGCACCTACTGCGTTTTGAGCTCCTAAATGAGAGGAGGTAATCTCAAAACTTGTCAAGCAATAGTAATCGAGTCCTCGGACTAACCGAGGATTGAGTTGATAGGGAACATCGAGCGCACAAAGGCCGGAAAGCACCTGGTCGAAATGTACACGGGCTTCAGGAGAAAGGTGGTCCATCAGCCTGGGAGCCGACTCGGTCGCAGCACGACAGTCCGGGACCTTGCAATCCAGTACCCGCAAAGGATTTGTGTCCATACGGCGTCGGCAGTTCTCGCAAAAACGGGATTCTTGCTGTAAGAGAAACGAGCGTAAGAGAGGTTTGTATGCAGCGCGGTCTTCGGAGCTTCCAAGGCTGTTGATCTCAAGCGTCAGGTCCGGCAAAGCCAGATCCGATAGCAGGCGCCACAGCAGCGCAATTACTTCGATATCGGCGCGGGGATCCGACGTGCCGAAGGATTCGACTCCGAATTGATGAAACTGCCGGAGACGTCCTGCCTGGGGCCGTTCGTGGCGGAACATGGGACCGATGTAGAAATACTTCTGTGGGAGTGGATCAGCCGCCCGATTGTGTTCGATGAAGGCGCGTACCGTGCCTGCTGTGCCTTCTGGACGTAGGGTCAGTGAGGTTCCATCCCTGTCAGGAAAGGTGTACATCTCTTTTTCCACGATGTCCGTCGCCGACCCGATACTCCTGGCAAAGAGTGCAGTGAGTTCGAATAGGGGAATGCGGATTTCCTGGTAGCCGTAACAGAGCGCCCAGCGCCTCGCCGTATCTTCAATGAGGCGCCACCGAGGCGTTTCTTCAGGAAGGATATCCTTGACGCCCTTGATGCCTTTGATCGAATCCATAATTCAGCGACCGTCTGTCAGGATGCTGAAAAAGCCCGCCAGCGTCGTTCTCGCCTCGAAAGCATCCTCAACGTAGCCAAGGGGCTACGCCTCTGGTCCTTCCATCGGCTGAGGCCTTGCTGAACAGCCTTTTTGAGCATCCTGCGAGATGTTTTCCCCTTGTCATAAACAGTTTCTCTGTAGACTTCTAGAAAGATTCGGGACTATAGCGATGGGTTACAGGCATGTCAACGCAGGCCAAAGGCAGTCGTTCGGTAAACCGCACATGCGAAAACTCTGTCACTTCACGAGCGATATTTGGTAAAGCGCGCCGCTCCTTCTTGCGCCGACCGGTGCGCGGGGGTATAGTTCGCGGCCTATCTCTATCTGTCACTGAAGGAAGCGTCATGAGTGTAGATCAACCGACCCGCCGCGTCATTGCGCTCGCACCGATGCCGCCCGAGAAGTCAGCCTATGCCCTGGCTCGCTACAGCCGATCGCCCGACTCTATCGAGAGCAGCCTCCGCTGGGTACATGGCCATTCTTCTGAAAAGTTCTGGGATCAGTTCTATTTCGACTACGGCCATGCGTCGATCGCCGACTTGGGCCATGTCATCATCTGCTTCGAGGACATTTCCGAACTCGCCGCGATTCGACTTGAGGACGAGCCTCTGTGGGATGGTCAGGCAAAATCCAGCCGGTATCAAAACTTTGTGTCCGGCGGGTGGTTCGTGCCCGATTCCATTCGGGGCTCGGAAACAGAGGGCACCTATTTCGGCATTCTCCGCAGCCTTGCCGAGATCTATAGGCTCCTACACGAACCCTTAACCCAATTTATTTCGGAACGTGAACCGCGACCCGAGTCGATGAAACAGGCCGATTACCAACGAACGATTGCCGCACGCGCATTCGATGTGACGCGGTATCTCTTGCCCCTCGCAGCCAAGACCAACGTCGGGCAGGTCGTCAGTATCAGGACGTTGGAGAAACAGATCACCAGACTCTTGTCATCCCAGCTGCCGGAGCTTCGTGCGATCGGAGACGAACTGAAGGATGCCTGCCAGCGGTCGCCCGTCAACATCTGGGGTGAGCTCTGCGGTCAACCGGTCGGAGCGCATGAACCCCTCGCCCCGACGTTAGCCCGCCATGCGAAGCCGAACGACTATCAGGCCTCGGTCTATCAGGCCCTCGCCTCATACGCGAAGGATGCGCTTCGGGGAACTGGATTAGATCAACCGACGGCCTGGGGCGAGCCGGAGCCGGTAACGCTCATCGAGCCCCACGACCCATTGGACGAGATCGTGACCACTTTGCTGTACCGCGTCTCGCACGCTCCCTATCGGAGCCTCCTCGGGGTCGTCCGCACCTGGACAGAAAAGCAAAAACAGGAGGCTGTCGACGTGGCGACGAGCGCACGGGGACCCTACGACGAACTCATCAAAGAATTCCGCAGCGGCTATGCTTTCACATTCGACGTGCTAATGGACATCGGAGGCTGGCGCGACATGCATCGGCACCGGCGTTGCCAGCAGATTCAGCAGAATTTTACGACGGTGCACGGCTATGAAGTGCCGCCGCCGCTTGTACAGGCTGGATTGGATCGTGAGTATCGGCAGGCGATGGACGCGGTCCGATCGGATATCGAGCAGCTCAAGAAAACGAGCGCGGAGGGATCGCTCTATGCGACGCCGTTCGGATTCAAAGTCCGATGCCTCTTCAAGATGGACTACGCGGAAGCTGAGTACATAGCCAGACTCCGTTCCGGCGTGAAGGGCCACTGGTCGTATCGGACCGTGGCCTGGCTGATGAAAGAAAAACTTGCTGCGCGCTATCCCTCACTCGGGGATCGCATCCAGGCGACATCGCCGGACATTGAGGATACCCTCACAAGATAGCCACGATACCGATCCGAATGACCGACTACCAAGCCCAGTGTGAAACCGCGCTGTTGGAAGGCCGATGGGATCAGGCGCAGCAGACAGCGCTGGCCTGGGCTCGCCATCCTGCCACCGGCATGGACCGGAACCCTCGACCCCATTTCGCCCTGAACGTGATTCATTTGCTCCATGGGGAGTTCGCCGAAGCCTGGACGACTCACCAGAAATGTCTCCAAGAATCCGAAGATATTGCCCTGGTCAAAGAATGGGTCGAAGGATTTGTCGCACAGCAGTCGGAGCGGGCCAACGCCCATCTCGTGATGGGGCTATTCCTGGCGCAGTCGGGACAGTCTGAACAGTCGATCGTGTCCTACAAAAAATCGTCCAAGCTCGCACCGCAGTCCGCTTACCCCCATTATTTTCTCGCGCAGATTCACGAGCGGGCCAACCACCTCGAAATGGCGATCAAGGAATACCGTGAAGCGGTGCGACTGGATCCTTCCTATGCGCCGGCGCGGACCAACTTGGGTGTGGCCTATCAAGAACAGGGACGGTTGGAGATGGCGATTCCTCAATATCGCGAGGTCATCAAATTATGTCCCCATGATCCGGTAGCCCACGCTAACCTCGCCTGTTCGCTCGCCGAGCAGGGAAAATTTGAACCGGCTTTGCAGTCTTACAAAGAGGCCTTGCGCCTGAACTCCAAAGACGCAGAGGTGCATTTTTCGCTGGGAGGTCTCTACGAAACGAGAGGCCGTCTGGACCTGGCAGAGAAGGAATACAACGCGGCGCTCATTGCCGATCCGAGCTTCGGTCCGGCGCACTCGGCGATCGGTTGGCTGGCGTTGGGCAGACAACATCTGCAGGCAGCCTACGAAGCCTTCAACCGAGCTCTCAAGTCGAACGACCAAGATCCTCGGGCCTATCACGGCATCGCGGAATACTATTCCCAAAAAGGAAAGCGAGAGAGCGCTCTGGATAATTTTACAAAAGCCCTCAAGTACTACAAAGATCCCGAGAAGAAAAACGCGATACTGAATCAGCTGTTCCAAGAAGGCCAAATGGCTGATTAGCAGGATGCTGAAAAAGTCCGCCAGCAGGAGAGGGGTAGCCTGATTGATCCCCCGTGCTCGCGCAACGCGCGCCCTCGGAAGGGCCTCGTTGGACGCGCGCAGTTGGGGACCAAACCAGGCCACCCCAAAAATGAACAACGAGCGAGCTTGGAAGGACCATTTGTAGAAAATTTCGCGCCAATTCTGGCTGGATTCATGGAGCAGGATATGCCGATCAGTATGCTAAGTAATTGGGGCAAGGCCCGCGTCAATGAGCTATACATCTGAGAGCGTTTTGCCGAGATCGGCTAAATTGGCCCAGCTTGAGGAGCTCGTTGCTTTGCTGGGGTACAGGAAGAGTGAGGATGGACTAAAGGTCCCGGGCAGAATCGGCAGCTATTTCTGGTACGACCAAGAGGAGTATCGATCTTACGTCGGTGTTGAGATCGACATTTACCGACGGTCGCGCGGTCCAATCGTGACGACCCGGTCAAGAGTGGGCAGAAGCTACTGGGATCTCACGCAACAGAACAAGACGCTCAAGCTCATCCGAGACTTTTTCGGCGGCCATTTCACTACTGATGCTGGGCGAAACCGATACTGGCGGCCAGATGAGCGACCACCGTTACCGCTGGCCTCTGGCTGTTTTATTGCGCGTTGGCGCTTTCACAACGGTCTTGGTAGAGCTCGTATCTACTTGATGAATCGCAAGTTCGAGGGGCCCATAGCCCGGGAGAAGTCTTCCGGACTCGAATTCATGGACGGGCTGAACCCGAGAATTCTCTCAAACAATTTCTTGCTTCCATACATTGTCGCAGTGTGGGAAGACTATTTTCGATCAACGTTCGCGGCCGCATTGAAGTATTCGAAGCAGCGCGAGAGTGCCCTGAAACGAGCCCGCCTTAGCCATAGCAATTTGGAACAAGTGGCTCTCGGCTCGCATTCGATCGAGCGCGCCATTGCGGACGGCTTCTCGTTTCAGCGGCCTACCTCCATCGCTGAGAATTTTCGTCTGCTCGATCCGAAACTCGATATCGGAGCGGCCCTTCGAAAACCCTACCGACGACGCAAGACGTCTCTGTTCGACTCGATTGAACAGCTCGTCGAGGATCGGCATATATTCGTCCACACAGGTCGCATGAATGTGAAGTTCTTCGATCCTCAGCTACAGACGGCCTTGTCCGACATCGAGGTCGCAGTGAACCGGGCTTATGAATGTGTCGCTGCCTACTACGGGTTCGTGCCGAGTCATGACTATTAGCAACACATATGCGTCTAACAGCACCGCTGTTGGGTTCCCGCAGTCCTAAGGCGCCCGCTCAGCTGCAACATTAAGCAGCATGCCTCGGTAGGAATCCATCGCCATCGCATGGTGCGGTTGCTCAAACAGCTGGTCAACGAGGCCGCAGGCGAAAAAAACACCGGAGGCGTACCCTCTGGGGTACGTTGAGGATTTTTTTGAGCCGAGAACGAAGTTGGGCGCCTGTTTCAGCAACCGCTAGAGGTCGCGGATGGCGCCTTGGAGGACTGTAATCTGCGTCACCGGATCGCCGGAGGCTTTGAGTTCTGCGCGAATTTGATCTTTGAGATAGGAGGAGTAGCCGACACGGTCGATCAAGAGGTCGAGAAACCGTTCGACCGGAAGTAGGCTTTGGGCTTTGAGCTCTTCCAGAGTTTCGTCGCTGACTGGTACGTAGCTGCGTCCCATGTGGAAGACCACATTGTAATGGCGGTTTTTCCCGATGCGCTCGAACCGTAGACCCTGCACCGATTCCTCCTTGGCAGTTTGAATATCTTTTATCCTGCAAACGGGCACATTCTAGACAAGCTTATGGTGGAAGACAAGGGCAACCCTCTATCAGAATCCTGAAAAGGTCTCTCCTCTTATTAGCCCTACCTTCATTCCGATCGCTTCACAATCGATTTTCCGAGATGTGCCACGAACATGAGCCAAGACCCTTCTTAGATGTGGTTCTTCGCCATGCGATATCGGAGTGTATTGCGGGTGACCTTGAGAAGTCGGCTGGCTTCTGAAATGTTGCCACCTGTGCGCTGTAACGCTTCTTGTAACAGTTTCTTTTCCGTTTCTTGTAATGATAGGCCGAGGGCTAGGAGCGAAGTCTGTTGGGTTTCTCCGTTCGATCTATTCGATAGAGCACCTCGTAGAGAGAGAGGAAGGTGGTCCGGTTGGATCATTTCGTCCTTGCAGGTGATGGTAAGTCCTTCGACCACATTGTGCAGCTCCCGCACATTGCCGGGCCAGTCATGGTTCTGCAAGATGATCAACGCGGCTTGGGCGATGCCCTTGATGCGAGAGCCATGCTCTCGGCGCGCGACCTCCAGGAACGATAGCAGGATCGGTTCGATATCTTCGGGTCGCTCGCGGAGTGGAGGGACACGCAGTTGGTAGACGTTCAGCCGATAGTAGAGGTCCAGGCGGAATCGCCCGGCTTTGATCTGTGCCGGCAAATCCTCGTTGGTGGCTGCGATCACGCGAATGTCGATGTGGATGCTGTGGGTGTCGCCCAGTGGATCGACCTGGCGATTTTCCAGGACGCGCAAGAGTTTCGCCTGCGCGGTAGGGCTCAGTTCGCCGATTTCGTCGAGAAAGAGCGTGCCGCCCTCTGCGAGTTGGAATCGACCAGGCTTGGTCTGCTTGGCATCGGTAAAGGCGCCTCGCTGATAGCCGAACAATTCCGATTCAAGGAGGTGCTCTGGAATACCGGCACAATTGAGAGCCACGAAGGGACCTTTGGTCCGGGGGCTGGAGGCATGGATCCCCTGAGCAAAGAGTTCCTTGCCGGTGCCGCTTTCGCCGGTGATGAGGACGGTCGCATCGGTTTGAGCGACTTCGGTTGCCAGATGTTTCAGGAGTTTCATCTGAGGCGACTGGCCGACGATCTGATCGAATGCGAAGGGCTGCTCCATCCGAATTTGGGGTTCTAGCGTTTCGAATATATGGGTTTTGTAGATGGCGGTCTGGAGATCCTTCGCGGTCACCGGTTGTGCGAGGTAGTCGCTGGCGCCACGGTGCAACGCTTCCACCGCAGCTCTTGCTGATCCGTCTGTTCCAAGGATAATCACGGGGAGTTGGTGAGCGATGTGTCTGGCTTGAGGCAGAATCACTTGGCTCGCAATTCGTCCCTGGCTCTCATCACAGACGACAAGTGCGAGGTTTGTTTGGTCTTTCAAGAGACGCAGGCCCTCTTCGGTCGTGGCAGCAGCGAGGATTGTGGCGTGGCGGTGGTCGAGGGCCTGTTCAAGCAACGGTTTGGCGTGAGGATCGGCCGAGATGAGCAGCAGGATCGGAGGATGCATATTGGTCTCCTCGCGAACACCAATCTAGGCACTGCTATGGCTATAGCCTACTCCTCTTCCCGGTCAGATAGAAGAGGGATCTTGTAGTGCTCGGACCCCTGTCTGTCGGCGGTGGTTTTCTTGTGCGATTGCCACATTGCGGAGAAGGCCGCTCCATTTCGCTCGTTTGAGGGGACTTCCCTTGAAGGTGGTTGAAAAACTCTCCTGGTTGATCTGAGCTAAGGCCAACAGGCTGGGCGCGAGGGTCAAGGGAGTGGGGGCAAAGGCTGGTTCATCTGTTGCGTCTGCCTGTAGATTAAAGGGGCAGATATCCAGGCAATCGTCGCAACCGAAAATGCGATTACCCATTTGGGCGGCGAGTTCGTCAGATATAACCTCCCGGTCGCCGCGTAGTTCAATGGTTAGGTAGGAGATGCAGAGTCTGGCATCGACGACATAGGGTTCGACGATGGCGCCGGTCGGACAGGCCTGAATACAGAGTGTACAGCTTCCGCACAGATCTGTAGCCGGCTCATCCTCTTTCAGATCCAGGGTCGTCAGAATTTCCCCGAGTAGGAGCCAGGAGCCACACTCAGCCGAGACGAGGTTGGAATGTTTTCCAATCCAGCCAAGGCCGGCTTGCTGCGCCCAGGCCTTTTCCATGATCGGGCCTGTATCGACGTAGGTCCGTGTGGTTACGCCTGGCGACAGGGCTGCGATCTTCGCTTCGAGTTGCGCGAGTCGCTGGCTCATTACCGTATGGTAATCCTTCCCCCAGGCGTAACGGGCAATACGTCCCATTCCGGGCTGCTCGTTCGCGCGATTGTCCGTGTAGTAGTTCATCCCGACCGACACTATAGATTGACATCCTGGCAATACCTGCCTCGGATCGCTTCGACGAGAAGGATCGCGCGTCATCCAGGTCATGGTGCCGTGGTATCCCAGCCGAAGCCATTCCGTGAGATAGCTGAATAAGCGATGGGATAACGGGGTATTGGGGTGAGGGGGTAGGGAAGGAAGGGGTTCAACCGGTCGCCGACTGCTATCGTCTATGCGGCTGATGCCAACGGCGTTGAAACCCAGAGCGCGAGCTTCGCGTTTGATCTCATCAGAGATGGACATGGCTATTGAGCTTGTTGGGAACAGTCGAAACGGACGATAAACTGGACCGAACAATGGTCGGATTTGCAACGGCTGCAGGAGCCGGTGATCTGGGTCTTCCAATCTGTAGATTTATCGTCAAATCGGCAGGTTGTTTGTCCGCCCTTGGAGATAGTCGTCCAGGGTCTGTCGGTTCCTGGGACATGGGCCACGAGGCAGCCCGTGGGGAAAGGGACGTGACAGACCTGCGAGCCCTCGCCCTTTGCCATACCGAAACTACAAGACCGTTCTGTTGTGGCGTATGAATCGTCCACGGGTTCTGCGTGAGCCGACTCCGAAAGGCCGGACAGGATCATGAGCATGAGCATGAGCAACAGGAAGGACCAGCGTGTCATGACGTCGCATCCTAGCACAGAATGGTTTGAGGTTAGAGGCCTAAGGCAGGGACATGGCCCACTGCTTCCAACCCCCAATGTTCTTCCCCCCCTTTCAACCTCAGCCTACTCGGAAGGGCTTGCCCGCAGAGTATTTGCTCAGTCTGTTCGGCTCGTCAACCACGTTTCAGCACGCTTTTACTCGCCTGGTCTTCGATGAGTCTATATACTTGCGTCATGTTGTGGCGCGCAATCGTCATTATGGCATGTCTCATGTTTAGCTGGCCCGGATGGAGCCGTGCGGTCGAATCGGTCGTGATGGATGTTCGTTCGGAACCTACAGGCGGTGTGCGGGCAACGGCTACGATTCTCTTTCCTGTGGAGTCGGCGGTCATTCATCGAATACTCACCGACTATGCCCATTGGCCCGAGCTCTTCGACGTACGGATGCGGATGGCGGAGATACGGGAGCAAGACGGCAAGGTGTTCACGGATATTCGGATCGACCATGCCTTGCTTCCGGGAGAGAGGCGTCTCTTGAGTGAAACGAGGACCCTGCCGACCGGCGGATTATTGACGGAATTGAAGGGGGGCGATTTCAAACAGTATCGTCGGTTCTGGAAACTCACTCCCGTCGACGGTGGAGCTTACACGAAAGCCGAGTTTGAACTCTTCGTGGAGATTGACTCGAGTGTGCCGGATTGGATGGTTGCCCTGGCGATGCGGCAGGATTTGGAATCGCATTTTCGAATCATGACGGAAAAGGCGCTCGCGAAGGCGCAGCCCACCGTTAGGCGGCAGTGAGGGGCCTGCGAGTGTCAGGTTACAAAGGGAATGTGAATTGAGATAGCTCGGTCCTGTCGAGTCCCTGCTTTACCAGTGTACTGATATCGAACAGCCGTTCGACCTTCTGAATATCATCCAGTCTGGTTTTTGTGCTTGGGTGCGGCGGGGTGAAGAGTGAGCAGCAGTCTTGATCGGGCTCGATCGAAATAGTGAAGCTGCCGATCTGTTGAGCCTGTTCGGTTATTTCCACCTTGTCCATGCCGATGAGCGGGCGCAGGATCGGCAGCTCTGCCGCCTCTTCAATGACCGTCAAGTTCTCCGGTGTCTGGGAGGCTACCTGCCCCAGGCTATCGCCCGTGACGAGGCCCCAACAATGCTCGCGTTTGGCTAGTTCCTGCGCGATGCGGACCATGACGCGCCGGTAGAGCACCACGCGATAGGGAGCCGGCGCGGTTGCCACGATGTCGCGTTGAATCTCCCCGAACGGGATGACATAAAGCTTCGACGTATATTGATGGATTGTGAGGAGCTGCACGAGTTCGCGAACCTTTTCTTCCGAGGCGCGGCTGACGAGCGGTCGCCCCGAGAAGTGGACGAAGAGGGCTCGGCACCCGCGCTTCATCATGCGATAGGCCGCGACGGGCGAATCGATCCCTCCGGAGATCAAACAAGCAACCTTTCCGCTGACCCCCACCGGCATTCCGCCAGGCCCCTGAATCTTCTTGATTGCGTAGTAGACTTCCTTGGAAAGTAGTTCCAGATAAACTGTGAGGTCGGGGTTTTTCAGGCTGACTTTCTTGCCGGTTCCTTCACAGACGGCAGCCCCGATGTCCCGCGCGATTTCCATGGAAGTCAAAGTCAAACGTTTGTCCGCTCGCTTTGCCGAGACACGAAAGGTGGAAAAGGATTCCGACCGGAGTGATTCGATAATGGCCTTGCTGAGGGTTTCCAGGTCCGGCTTGGTTAGATCGAGCGGCAACCCATGGGCCAGCGAAAAGTTGGCGATCCCGAAGACCCTCGTGAGCCGTTCGATGACGGCTCGGTCTGTCACTACGTCAGGTAGGATGACACGAATCCTGCTGCGAAGATTCTCAACCCGTCTGACACCGAGGTCTTTCAACGTCCATTGGATATTGCGCACGAGCCGTTGTTCGAAGTATTCGCGGTTGCGACCTTTGAGGGCGAGTTCGTGGTAGTGGACGATCGCGCAGCGCATGGCTTATCTAGCGGGATGCTGAAAATGGCCGCCAACATCGTTCTCGGCTCAACAAAATCCTCAACGTACCCATGAGGGTACGCCTCCGGTATTTGTCTCGCCAGCGGCCTTGTTGGATGACCATTTTGAGCATCCCTGGAGGGATTTACAGGTTATGACTACCTGACTCCAAGAAACGTTCGGCGTCGATGGCCGCCATGCAGCCGGAGCCCGCGGCGGTCACAGCTTGGCGGTATGTCGAATCCTGCACATCGCCGGCGGCGAAGACGCCCGGCACATTTGTGGCTGTTCCCTCTATCGTGCGGATGTACCCCTTGGCATCCATGTCTATTTGGCTGCTGAAGAGACTGGTATTGGGGCGATGCCCAATTGCGACGAAGACGCCGGCGCAAGGCAGCTCTGTGACCTTGCCGGTCACGAGATTCTTGAGGCGGACGCCCGTGACTATATCTGTGCCGAAAATGTCTTCGACGACGGAGTTCCACACGAAAGAGATCTTCTCGTTCTTCACCGCGCGGTCTTGCATGATTTTGGAGGCCCGCAGCTTATCGCGACGATGCACGATTGAAACCTTGGTCGCAAACTTGGTCAGGAAAGTTGCTTCCTCCATTGCGCTGTCGCCGCCGCCCACGACAATCAGCTCTTTCCCTTTGAAGAAAAATCCATCGCAAGTCGCACAGGTTGAGACGCCGTGGCCCGTGAGGCGCGCCTCATTCTTCACCCCGATCTGGATGGCCGCCGCGCCGGTGGCGATGATGACGGTTTTTGCATGGATGGTCTGTTCGGCGTCAACGGTGATCGTGAACGGTCGTTGTGTAAAGTTTGCTGCTGTGACTTCGCCGGTCAAAAACTCCGTGCCGAATCGTTCTGCCTGGCTCCGCATTTCCTTCATCAGTTCCGGGCCCATAATCCCTTTGGCAAAGCCAGGATAGTTCTCGACCTCCGTCGTTGTGGTCAGTTGCCCGCCCGATTGCCAGCCCTCAATGAGCAGGGGTGACAGATTCGCACGTGCCGCATAGACCGCGGCGGTGAGTCCAGCCGGCCCCGAGCCGATAATGACGACATTGCGCATGCGGGGACTGTAACACAGCCGGGAAGGAGACGGTAGGAGGGTGGTTAATGCTTCGCAGAAATTAGCACGTAGTGCAGTTCGCTCTGCAAGCCCAATCGTTCGGCCCAAGACCAGAGGTAATCCAAGTCGAGAGTCAGGTTCGGGTTGGAGACAATACTCAGTACATCCTCGAAGTCGTGGGGACGGCTTGCTTTGAGCTTCATCAAGATGAGGTCTTCAGGGCCGCATACCCAGGTGTGGATGCCAAGTATTTCAAGGGGGTGCCGACGAGTCAGTGTGATTTCCTCATGGGCATCGGCTGTGAGTAGGATGTTGAGAGGAATGCTTGGGAAACGAGGATGCAGAAATCGCATGACTCTGTCGGCGGCAAAGGGATTGAGATTTGACCAATTCTGGTCCGCGTGGAATTCACGTCGTGTCAACGATGCGGTCAGCTGCAAACGCTGGGATTCATGCGCCACGGTGAGGAGGTCGATATCCTTGGTGGATCGGATGCGCCCCTAGGCGCCGAGCGCAAGGGCACCGATGAGGCAGTATGTCGGTGCAGGATCAGGTAAGCTGTCGAGAATGGCACGGAGATACAGTTCCAGCGCGCTTTGGTCAGGTGCGTTTGACATGAGAGAGAATCGCTTGCTCTGTGGAAGGTTGAGGCGAGAGGGGAACAGCCAGCGGTTGGAAAGGGGGAAGTAGCGGAGAAGGGGCCTGGCCTAGTGCGCGTTTCATGGCACTTTCCAGCGCACGATGTGCATCAGATAGCCGACAGACTTGTAATATCCCCTCAGCCGGAGTTGCGGGATAATCGCTGGGGGTGTGCGCCGCAGTTACATGCAGCTTGCGGAGCCAAATAGGTGGGTCGTCAGGATCAATCGGCATGGGGCTATGATAGCGCAGAAAGAGAGAAAAGCCTATTGGCTCCCGCTTGCCGGTGGCGGGATCTTGCTCGGAGCGGTCTCAGGCCTCCTTGCTGCTATCGTATGGTGGGCCATTGTCATTCGCGCTGCGAATGTATTTGTGGCGGTCGCTGGTGTCTGGTTTGGTTCGGCTTATGCCTAGTCTGAAGCACGGAAGGGGCCGTGAGCTAGCAGGTGGTTGAGAGAGTCACACGATTGAGAGGCGGCCTTTCTGATCAGCCTGTGGGGAATCCAGATTCTGTGGGTCCCTCGGATGTGGCTTCCTCTCCGGCCTCGTCATATATTATTGCAACCGGTTTGGAAGTCTTGATGTAGACGCACCGCAAAGGCTTGACACAGAGTCTCAATAGGTGTACATACACTCATATGAAATCTAGCTACGCCCAGGTGCTGAGTCAGTGCCCGGAATGTGTATGTTTTAATCTGCTCAAGTCAGCCCGGGCGATCACTCGATTTTATGATGCGATACTCCAACCCATTGGAATACAAGGTACGCAGTTTTCTTTGCTCGCGGTCCTGCATCATGTGGGAGAGTTACCGATTACTGAGATAGCCGAGATTCTTGGCGTGGACCGGACTACGCTGACGCGTAATCTTAAAACATTAGTCGGTCGAGGGTATGTTGGGGTTGATCAGGGGAAGGATGGACGAACCAAGTCGGTGAAATTAACCGGTGCGGGCCGAGACATCTTGATGAAGGCACTGCCTTTATGGGAACAAGCACAACAGAAAGTTGTGGATGGTTTGGGACCATCGCGCTTCAAGGGCCTACTCAAAGAATTGGCTGCAATCAGAACGTTAACCAGATAAATAACCGCAATCGTTGAGATGACAATGGAATCTGGCGGCTTTCTTGGTCGCCACAGGAGGAAACACGGTTGCTGATGGGGCGAGTGGTATTTTAGGGGCAAATACGTGTAGATGCACTGTATGAGGCGCTACGTGATGGTGGAACAATTTCGTTGCGGCGCTTCTCTTTTGAGTGCTGGGACATATTTCCCGCGCAGTTTCTTTTAGTCAAATAGCGAGGGTTCATCATGAAACAGTGGAAATGTATGGGCAGATACGTGCATATACACTATAAGGAGGGAGTGCAATGAGCCAGTCCACACGTCCTAGCAAAGCCGAGGATTTTTTCTCGTGGGTCACCGGGCATCCAAAAACATTGGTTCTGGTGGGAGTTTTGCTGATGCTCAGCGCTGCAGCATTCATTCCCGGCCTGACCAAAGATACCTCTTCGGATTCTTTTATTGCCAAAGACAATCCCGCCAGAGTGTACCGGGATCAGATGAAGGAGGTGTTCGGGTTATCCGATCCGTTTGTGATTGCCATCATCAATCATGGGCCAACCGGTGTCTTTCATCCAGAGACCTTGCAATTGGTGCAACGGTTGACAGATCAAGTCAAGAAAATCCCAAATGTTGATCCCGATAGAGTTGTCAGTCTGGCAACAGAAAGCAATATCGTCGGCACTGCCGATGGCATGCTGGTAAGCAAATTCTTTGATCCGCTGCCGACCACTCAGATTCAGGCCGACGCCATCCGCGCTGCGATTGCTGACTTCCCGCTCTATCAAGGCAGTCTGGTGGCGCGCGACTTTACCGCTACGCTGATCGTCGCTGAGATCCTTGATGAGATGAAAAGCGAAACGACGTACAACGCCTTCATGACATTGATCAAAGACACTCCTCAGATTCCCGGTGTGGAGTTGCACGTCGCCGGTGAAGGTGCGATCTCCGGATATCTCTTTAACTATATTGACCAGGATGCCAGCCGGCTCAATCCCATCGTAGGTATCGTTATTACGCTGGTGTTGTGTATTGCGTTTCGCACTCTGTGGGGTACGCTGTTGCCGAATGTGGTGGTGCTGGCCACGGTCGCCGCCGCCTTCGGCACCATGGCGGCGGGAGGCGTCCCCTTTTATGTGATCACCAACGGGCTCGCCTCCATCCTCATCGGGATGGCGGTTGCGGAACCTATTCATGTTCTCACTCATTATTACGGGCTTGGCCGTGCGCACCCCGATCTCAGCCATCGGGATGTCATTGTGCGCACAATGACCGAGACCTGGAAGCCACTTACCAATACGATTCTCACCACCTTCGTGGGGTTTATTTCCCTGTATCTGTCCGGCGGTATGCCGCCGATGCAGTACTTCGGTCTCTTCGCCGCCATTGGGGTCATGGCCGCCTGGCTGTATGGCATGGTGTTTATTCCTGCGGCGTTGATGCTGGTGACATTCAAACTGTCTCCTGCGATTCGTGGCGAACACACGCCCGACCGCTATGGACGCGCCGTAGCGGCATTGGGGAATTTTGCAATCCGACGGCCTCGACTCATTCTTGCCGTGACTCTCATAATTAGCATCATCGGTGGGATGGGGGCGTTTCGACTGACTATCGATGAGGCCACGATTGAAAACTTCCAGCGGAACGAACCAATTTATTACGCCGACAAAGCCATTAATCAGGTGATGGACGGCACCAATTATCTTGATATCGTCATTGAAACTCAGATCAAGGAGGGACTGTTCAACCCCGATTATCTTCAGCGCATCGATGCCTTGCAGCGGTTTGTCGAAACCTTGCCGGGTGTTGGCGGGACGACCTCGGTGGTCGATTACATCAAGCAGATGCACCGGTCCATCAACGAAAACCGCCATGAAGCCTATCGCATTCCTGACAACCGCGATCTCATCGCACAACTATTTCTGCTGTACTCGGCGTCCGGAGATCCCACCGATTTCGAGGAAGAGATCGATTACGATTACCGCCGCGCCAATATTCGCGCCAGCATCAATACGTCCTATTACACTAATAACCGCATTGTGATTGAGAAGCTCGACCAGTATCTCGCCGAGCATTTTAATACTAGTGACATGACCGCGCATTTGAGTGGACGGGTCAACGTCAACCACCATTGGTTAAAAACTATCGCCACGACGCACTTTGTCAGCGAAGGCCTGGCGTTGGTGATTAGCTGGCTGATGGCGGCCTGGCTGTTACGTTCGCTCAGCGCTGGATTATTTACTCTCGTGCCGGTGTTCGCCTCCGTCTTGCTGGTGTATGGCGTCATGGGCTTCAGCGGGATCTGGCTCGCGGTCGGTACCTCCATGTTTGCGGCCATTGCCACGGGACTGTCGATTGATTTTGGTGTCCATACCACCCAGCGGATCAGGGATCTGATGGAATCCGGAACGGGAACCTTCGAGGAGCGCATGTCCCAGCTGTTTCCCTCGACCGGCCGGGCGCTGTTCTTCAATTTCGCAGCCATGAGCCTAGGGTTCGGAACTCTTATGATTAGCGTAGTGCCGCCGCTGGTTCGTTTCGGCGGCCTGGTTACGGTGGCCATGACGGTGAGTTTCCTGGCCAGCATTATGGTCATGCCGGCGATGGCCAAGCTGTTCCGCCCCCGCTTTCTCGGGTTCAGAACTCTTCCTGAAGAAATTCAGCAGGAAGCTCATCTGGAACCAGCGTATTCCATCTCCATCGTTGAAGAAAGGAAGTAATACCTATGCAACCGAAGATGCGACACATGCTTCTCGTGCTATCCCTTCTGTTTCCTTTGTTTGCGTGTAATGCGGGAGCGGAAGCGCTGCCCGCGGGCGATGAGATAGCCCACCGTATCAACGCCCGCAATGAAGGTGAAATGGTTTCACGCCTTGTCACAATGGTGATGACAGATCGAGGCGGCACTGAGCGGGTGAGGGAAACCAAGAGCTTCCGCAAGTATTTTGGCAAGGAGAAGCGTACGGTGATCTTCTACTTAAGTCCTGCCAACATCAAAGACACAGCGTTTTTAACCTATGATTACCCTGAAACGGATCGCGATGACGATCAATGGTTGTACATACCTGCCGCACGTAAGGTTCGCCGTATCTCAGCTTCTGACCGAGGCGATTACTTCCTTGGCACCGATTTAACCTACGAGGACATCCGCAAAGAAGCCAAAGTCGGGGTGGAGGATTACTCTTGGAAAACCTTTGGTGAAGAGACGATTGACGGCCACCGATGCTTTCTGGTCGAGGAAATCCCAGTGAGTGATAAAACGGCCAAGGAATTAGGCTACGGGAAAGTGCAATCTTGGGTCGATGCCGAGATCTGGATGGTACGCCAGGCGAAATTCTGGGATGTGGCCGGTAATCCCTTAAAGACCACCCAATTTATGGACATTAAACCTATCCAGGACATCTGGACATCCCATCGGCTCATCAGCGAAAACCACAAGACCGGGCATAAGACCGAGTTTATTTTCAAGGACGTGGATTACAGTCGGAACGTCAAGGATGAACTATTCACAGAAGATGGCTTACGACGCGGATTTTAGTGGTTCATGTCACGTTCATATACGCAGTGTGGAGTGATCGCGCTAGCGGGCTGGTTGTTCGCTGCCAGTGTTCTTGCCGCGGGAATGCCCGAAGACGTCCAACCGGCTGGGGCGGATCGTCTTCGTTTCAGCGCGGTGCTTGAATCGGAAGGAGCCTATGGGATAGCGCATGACGGGGCCAACAAATTGGAATTCCTCATTGACCCACAGCTGGAGTATCGATTCAGTGAGGAGACTCGATTCACGGCTATTGCCCGGCTGTATGCCGAGGGGTTCGACCACCTGGAACCTGGTCAACCTGGGCAAAGGGAGATCGCATCGAATTCGCGCCGTTTGTTGCTGGGAGACCGAACCGATATGGAATTGCGAGAATTTTACCTCAGCACCCAACTAGGGAAAGCCCACCTCACTCTTGGCAAGCAACAAGTGGTATGGGGTAAAGCCGATGGCCTGAAACTGCTTGATGTCATCAATCCGCAAAACTTTAGGGAATTCATTTTGGATAATTTCGACGATTCCCGCATTCCGCTCTGGACAGTCAATGCGGAGCTGTCTTTTGGTAAGAGTAACTTGCAGTTTCTGTGGATTCCGGATCGCACATATCATCTACTTCCGGAATCAGGCGCAACCTTTGCGTTTACCTCGCCGCTGGTAGTCCCCCAAGCACCGCCGGGGATTGCTGTGAATCTTCGCTCCATCGAACGTCCGAAGAATCTCTTGACTGATTCCGATATCGGCATGCGACTGTCCACCTTTTGGCATGGATGGGATCTTACATTTAACTACCTCTATCATTACGCTGACTTTCCGGTCTTTTTTCAGTCTCTGTCTCTTACTCCAAGCGGGCCTGTCGTCACAATCAGCCCGCGTTATGAGCGCAATCACCTCTTCGGAGGCTCATTCAGCAATGCCTTCGGCCAGCTGACCGTTCGCGGTGAAGCGACGTACAATACCGATCGATTCGTGCTGACCACGAGCCGAGGTGACGGGGATGGTGTCATCAAGACTGGTGAAATGGCCTATGTCCTGGGGTTGGATTGGTTCGGCATTCAGGATTCGCTGGTGAGCTTCCAACTGTTCCAAAGCTGGTTGCTTAATCCCACGAACGACATGGTACGGGATACATTGGATACGACGACTTCCTTATTGATCAGGAGGCATTTTCTGAATGAAACCCTGGAGGCTGAAGCGCTGTGGCTGCGTAATGTGAATGAGGGTGATGGGCTGGTCCGACCCAAAGTGAGTTACGAACTGCGGGATAACATGAAGGTATGGTTGGGGTTTGATCTATTTTACGGAAACCGTAACGGTTTGTTCGGTCAATTCGATCAGAATGATAGGCTGGTGACGGGAATGGAAATAGGATTTTGAGCGAGTGACGTACAATACCCCCAGCAATTCTTTTACCTCTAATCGAAATGAATTCTTTCCGCACCGTCCGGTTTGGCGATCATCGAGGCCCATACATAGTACGTACCATGCTCCAGCCAGAAGTACGGCTGAGACTATCTCTCTTTTAAGAGATCGAAGTAGATGCGTCGAATCGATTGCATGACCTGTCGGTGTGGAAGTGTGCCATCGACCACGATATCGGCCAGGCGGATTTTTTTAGATAGCGGCATCTGGCTCTTAATTCGTCGGATTGCGTCAGCACGGGAGAGGCCGTTGCGTATTTTCAATCGGTCGATTTGGGTTGCACGGTCGGCGGTGACGACGATGGTTGTATCCACACGTGTGGCAATGCCAGCCTCGAACAAGAGCGGCACGTCGTAAATCACCACGATTTTTGGATCTGTTCGAGCGGCCTGGTTTGTCAGTCTGGCCTGTTCTCGAGCGACACGGGGGTGGATGATGTGTTCGAGTTTCCGGCGTTTTTTCGGATTGCGGAAGACGATGCGTCCAAGAGCCTGTCGGTTGAGCGAGCAGTCCTGATTGAGCACTGTCTTCCCGAAGGACGCAACAATTTCTCGCCAGGCAGGCTTGCCGGGTTTGACAACTTCATGAGCCAGTTCATCGGCATCGATAATGAACGCGCCGCATTGCTTGAACAACTTGGCAACGGTACTTTTGCCCGTGGCGACGCCGCCTGTGAGGCCGACCAGAATCATGGGTGCGGAGCATAACATGCGAGTTCTTGCCTCACAATCGACAACCCCGATTGACTTCCGGCGGGGGAGGCTTGTATGAGTTCCCACATGAAACAACTCGTTTTTTTAAGTTTCATTACGGCGCTTGGGTTCTGGGCCGTTGGTTCGGGATGGGCTGATGAAGGGCCTCGACCTGGTCCCAGGACTCTCGTGGTTTCGGTGGATGGAACAGGGGACTACAGCTCTCTTCAGGAAGCGGTGGATGCAGCCAAGAAGGGCGACACGGTCTTCGTGAAGGCCGGCCACTATCACCAGGATGTGACTATTCACAGCAAAGAGAAGATCAGATTTGTCGGGGCTGGAATGGATCAAGTGACGATTCTGGGGCGTGATATCGTGGTGGGTGCTCTCCATGTCGGCAAGTGGCCCTATGGAGCGACGGATATTGAAATCAGCGATATGACGATCAACGACCGTGGGGGCCATGCGGTCGGCCTATTCAATGGGCAAGGGATTGTCCTGCGCCGGGTCACGATCAACGGCATGTTGTTCAGCCAGCAAGTCCAGGATGTGCGGATCGAGGATTGTGTCATTGGGGGAAGCGAGACGACCGGCGCTCAGTTTGCCGATTCAGAAGCCGTCCTCATGGGGAGTTTTATTCATGATAACGATCATGGCGTCTCGATCGCCGGCAAGTCGAATGTGCGGTTGGAGCGAAATGTCATTACCCGAAGTCTGTTTGAAGCCATCGTGGTCAGCGATCATGCCAAAGCCGTGCTGGTGAGCAATACCCTGGTCAAGAATGGTGGCGGAGCAGCGTTTCTCGGGCAATCCCAGAGCGATGTCACCGGCAACGTGGTTGGGCTGAATCAAGTCGGCTTTTTGATTGCCCCATCCAGTCGGACCACCACGTCTTTCAATGCGCTCTACAACCGGGACGGTGATTATCTCCGTGTGGGTAATCCAAACCAACCGGCCCCGGAATTGAAAGCCCAGTCAGATATTACCGGCGACCCATACTTTATTGACCCAGGGCATGACGATTTTCACCTACGTTTCGATACGCCACTTCTCAAGATCGGCCATTTCCCATACCTTGGTGCCCTTCCGCCTGCCTCGCCAGCGGCACGTCGATCAGCTGAAAAGTAGCATCCAATCAATAAGATAGACACTCTCCCTGAGCGTAGATTTCCATGTGCTATGCTACCTGTACGCCGTGAATCAGATAGGTGATGACTCCCTGGCGTAGGAATTGCTGATCCGATATCTAGAGAAACAGGAGGCAAGCGTGGCAAGTTACCGACAAGAGCTGGAAAAGCGCGGACCTGACGGGATACCGTCGCTCGACGACGTCGAGTCAGGCAAACTGGTCGGTGCCGTCCTTCCCATGTCTGAAAAGGCCCAGATCCAGATGCGTAATAGCATCGAAGTGATCGATTACCTCCTCAATCAAGAGCGTGTCGTCTGGAGCTGAGGACCGCGCGCTCCATTTCCTCCTGAACTCTCGCCCATAGTCGTCCCTTGACAGGCCCTCTCTCGCCTTCGTACGCTCCTTACTCTACATCTTTCATTTTTAACCAGGAGACATCCGATGGCACCTGTTCATCCACATCAGAACCGTTCTGTGCCAGTGGCATATCGGCTCATGATCGCATCGGCATTCATGATATTGACGCCCTATACGATACAGGCTTTTGATGAATTGCCGCGAGAGGCGGTCTTGCCGATAGGCCATACCGTTAAGGCGATTCAGGCATCGTTGGATGCATGCATCAAGGATGGTTATAGGGTAAGCGTGTCGGTTGTGGATCGGGCCGGGGTACTTCGCGCTATGGTAAGAGCCGATGGAGCCGGCCCTCATACGGTCGACAGTAGCAGGAAGAAGGCCTATACAGCGGCGAGTCTCCGCCGTCCAACGACCGAGGTGGCGGAGCTGATCAATAAGGTCCCCACCCTGCAAGCTCTGCGTGAGATGAACGATCAGGTGTTGATACTTGGTGGCGGACTCCCGATTGAGTTCAACGGTGAGATTGTCGGAGGAATCGGCGTTGGCGGGGCACCAGGTGCGCACCTCGACGATGCCTGCGCTCAAGCGGGGCTGAATGCGATTGGCGCAGGGCAGAAGGTTCCAGCAACCAAGTGAATCGGGCGTATCTGGCAGGGTTTTTGGCCGTCCTCTTGCTCTTTCTGGTGGCCTGCAACAGCGATGAGCCGGAGCCGGCTTCTGTTGAATTCTCGACCGATCAGGTGCGTCTGACGGTCACCAGAGTCGCCACGGATATGTTCCTCTCTCGGCACAATCTTCGGCTTGCACTCAAAGGGCCTGCTGGTTGCTCGATTGAGGAGACGCTGTTCCCCAATACTGGGTATGTCAGTCGACGAAATCTCTACCAGGCGGGAGCGGGCTTGCTTTATGTGGTGGGCCAATTCGATGCTCGCGTTGTCGATCCCTTTCACTGCACCATCACGCTCGCTGAGTTTCGCACCCTCGACCGATATGTGACCTTCCTCGGCAGTTTCGATGAGAACGAGCAGAAGCGGTGGACCTATTTCCCAGCTAGTCAGAGGTCCGAACTTCCCTTTGAGAAGCGGTGAACCGGCCGAATGGTGACGCGCGAGACTCGGCTTGTTTATTTGGTTTGTTTGGTTGAACGAAACTAACCAGATAAACCGGACAGACCAGATGAACCTGATCAACCAGTCCCGATTGTATCGTGCGGGCTATTGGGAGCTTCGGTCTTTGAAGGTGAGTTCAGAGAGGGCGGATTTGTCTAGCTCCCCTTTGCCGAGTGCGACAAGCCGAAGGTATTGATCGTAGGTCGCTTGAGCGAGCGGGACCGTCAGACCGACGGTCTTTGCTAGCGAAAGGGCGATGCCGGAGTCCTTGGCTGCATGGGCGGCAGAGAAGTAACAGTCATGGGAACGATTCTGCATGTCCTCACCGTCGGTCTCTAACACACGCGATGCGGCTCCTGTTTGAGCGAAGATCTCTCGCAACATCGTCAGATCGAGACCAAGTGCCGCTCCAAGTCCGAGCCCTTCTGCCAGGGCCGCCGTATTGCAATTCATCACCATGTTGACGAGGGCTTTGACCTTCGCTGCCTCCCCTGCAGATCCGATATAGCGCAGGTGAGCGCTCAATTTTTCTAACAGCGGCTTCGCCGACTCGTAGACATCTGGATGCCCGCCGCACATGAGGTAGAGGGTGCCTTGCCGCGCCTGGGTTATACTGCTGGCCATGCAGGCTTCAAGGCTCTTGCCTCCACGTTGCGTGACCAGAGCTTCGACGTCGATATGCACAGCCGGCGAGAGGGTAGCGCAGTTTACGAAAAGGCGGTTTTTGGCATGTTGAAGAAGACTTTCTCGATCAGTTGCGGAAAAGATCTGGCGCATTGCTTCGTCATCGGACACGACTGTGAAAATGACATCCGAAACTTCCGCAACGCGGGCAGGAGTCACAGCCGCTTCACAAGCTAACTCAACAGCAAGATCGGCGGCCCTCGCGTGGGCTTTGTCGTAGACGGCCACGACTGTTTCCTGTCGATCCCTCAAGCGCCGGGCCATGTTGGCCCCCATCCGCCCAACCCCTACGAATCCGATCCCTGGAGATTGCCCCATCACGATTATGCTCCGTTCGTGTTCGCAAACACGGACCCGTGCGAGTGTAGCATACAAGTGGTTCCCGATTATCAGGGTCTTCATCGGCTTTTATCACTCACCCCTGTTGGGGACCTGACACTCAATGCCCTGTTAAATTACGTGTTTTTGCTTGGTCAGACGCCGTTGTGACGGTATACCCATACGTGAACCTTGATTGATTGACTGGCCGCCTGCTTCGTAACCGGCAAGGAAGAGTCCGATGTCGTCGACACTGGAATCCATTCGCCATCTCAGTGAAACACTCTTCCAATATACGAATGTCGACGATATGGTGCGACAGGTACTCCACACTGCCCTAGAGACTATTGGAGAGGATGCCGGATCCATCCTGCTCGCTGATGCGAAAACTAAACAGCTCATTTTCCGCTATGTGGTCGGTGAGAGCGCCGAGCAGCTGTGTGGAACGTCAATACCCTGGGACGAAGGGATTGCCGGTGCTGTGTTTTCCAGCGGCAATCCAGAAATTATTCCCGCCGTGCAGCAAGACCCAAGACATTTTTCAGCTACCGACCGCCTTACAGGCTATCAATCACGGGATATGATCGTCGTGCCGCTCATGCGTCACGGCGGAGCTCCTATCGGCGTGATGGAGGTGCTGAACAAGGCTACCGGTCAGATCAACCGTGACGATCTGGACATCTTGGTCGTTATCGCCTCAATTGCCGCCGCGGCTATCGAACAGACGGACAACGCAGAAGCGATACGTCTGAAGGACATTCAGTTGCAGCAGTCGCAGAAGATGGAGGCCATGGGCAGGTTGGCAGGAGGTGTCGCGCACGATTTCAACAATCTGCTGACAGTCATGCAGGGCTTCAGTGAAATGATCGTCAGCTCGTTGGATCCCTCGGCTGTCGGAAGAATGTACGCTGAAGAAATATTGAAAGCCGCCCAGCGGGCATCAGGCCTGACCAAGCAATTGCTGGCATTCAGTCGCAAGCAGGTTCTGGAACCGCGAGTCGTCAACTTGAACGAGCTCGTTTCCAATCTCGAGAAAATGCTGAAGCGGCTCATCGGGGAAGATGTAAATCTGCTTACGAAGCTCGATCCGAATCTTGGTTGGATTAAAGCCGATCCCGGTCAGATTGAACAGGTACTCATGAACCTCTCGGTGAACGCTCGAGATGCCATGTTGGGGGAGGGGTCACTGACGATCGAGACAGGCAATGTCGAGTTGGACGACCTGTATGCGAGCCAATCAGCCGATCTGCAACCCGGCCGCTACGTTTGTCTTTCAGTCAACGATACGGGGAGCGGTATGGATGAGACGACGTTGGCCAAATTGTTCGAGCCATTCTTTACCACAAAAGCTCCCGGCAAAGGAACCGGCTTGGGGTTGTCCATTGTCTACGGGATCGTGAAGCAGAGCCGCGGCCATGTGGCTGTCTCCAGTGCAGTGGGGTGCGGGACCACGTTTAAAATCTACTTGCCGCAGGTCGAGGTGCCGGATCCTGGTGTGGTCGTCACGGAGCTGGGGTCGACGTGCGTACAGGGGTCTGAGACCATTCTCGTGGTCGATGACGAGGAGCAGGTGCGCAGCCTCGAATGCGGCGTCTTGCAAGCCAGCGGTTACAGGGTCTTGCCGGTGGGAAATGGAGAAGAGGCGTTGCGGATCTGCCGCGAATCCTCCGAGCCTATCCACCTGCTTGTCACCGATATTGTCATGCCTATGATGAATGGCCGTGAACTGGCGCGTCGCGTAGCTCTCCACCGCCCGTCCATGCGGGTTCTATTTGTCTCTGGCTATCCGGACGAAACCGAAATATCTTCGGAGGGAATGGCGGGGAAGACGAACTTTCTACAAAAACCGTTCACTTCGGACACCCTGCTTCGCCGTATCAGGCAGAGCCTCGATGGGATGGAGAAATCCTCGGCAGCCACGTGTACGTTGCCTCTGTGAATGCTGCTCGATCTGGCCCGCGAGGTTGAGATGGCCGTTGAAAAGAGGGACCGGTGCGATTTTCATGTTTGCTGTTGAGCATCTTCCTGAGCGTTCTAGGCGTGGTCGCACTTTCATGGGGCCAGGTCCCGCATGAGACCTACGATTTCAGTATGTCGAAGGGGATCGCCGAGTTCGGACGCGGGCATTACGAACTGGCGGCTCAGATGTTTGAACGGGCGCGGGAAGCAAAGCCGGGCGACCCCGAATCTACAGACTATCTCGGACAAACCTATCTGCGGCTCAAGCGATATCGCGAAGCTGAATCCTTGTTTGAAAAAAATATCCAGTCCGACGCCAAGGCGGCGCCTTCCTGGCTGGGACTGGGTGTGGCGAGGAGCCAGCAAGGCAAGTATCACGAAGCGCTCGATGCCCTTCGACATGCTGAGCAACTCGATCCCAAGAATCCGATGGTGTATTTCTACCAGGGACTTGTCGCACAAGAACTCAAGTCCTTCATTCAGGCGCCAGAACTCTTTTCTCGCGCCATGGCGCTCAGCCCCGATCTCACGCCCTCGGCGCGGTATTACAGCGGCATTTCCTATTATCAACGGGGCTTGATCGATCAGGCGCAGAAAGAGCTTAATGCCGCGATCGAGTCGGGCGAGCCGGAATCGGAATTGGCACGTTCAGCGAAAGCGATTCTTCAGCAGCGGGCGGCAGTCCCCAAAGGCCCCAAGCAATGGAATCTGAATTTGAGTATCAGCGGCCAATACGACAGTAACGTTGTACTACTCCCGATCGGGACACAGCCGCCCGGCGGTACATCGAGTATTTCTCAAAAGGATGATTTTCGAACGGCAATCTATGCGCGAGGCGAGTATCGGCCGTTACAAACCGATGACTGGACGGCCGGAATGACCTATGGGTTCTATCAAAGTTTTCACCATGAGCTGACGGCCTTCGATGTGCAAGACCATTCACCCTCAGTCTTCGTGCAGCGGAAGATCGGTCCTGTCCAGGCAAGAATGCAGTACGCGTTCGACTATGTTCAGGTGGGAAACCAGCCGTTCCTCATCACACATGCCGTTCAGCCTATTGTTACGATTGCAGAGGGAAACAGCTACTTTACGCAGCTGCAGTTTCGATATCAAAACAAAGACTTTCAGAACGATCGGTTTGCCAATAACTCATTCCGCGACGGGAAAAACTGGCTCGGAGGTGTTACCCAGTATGCCTATTTTTCCAATGGAACAGGCCACGTGCGGGTTGGATACACGTTCGACATGGATCGAACCGGTGGAGGGAATCCAGTCGTGGCCAGTCCCGGCGTACCGTCGAACTCCGATTGGGCCTACAAGGGTCACCGTTTTTCGGCAGGGCTGGGGTTACCAGATGTTATGACGTTGAGACCGAACTTCGCCCTCGATTACTATCGCCAGCAGTACGATAATCCCAGCTCGCTTTCAACCACTGGGACCACCGTGCGCCACGACAACATTCTATTTTTGACGGGCTCCGTCGGGCGTCCCGTCACAGACTGGCTCTCGATCACGGCGGAATACAACTACGTCAGAGACCAATCCAACATCAAATTCTTTGACTACTCCCGTCATATCTACTCTCTCACGCTGAGCGGACGCTTCTAGCAGGATGCTGAATACGCCAGAGGCGTTCTCACGCCGCTCAGAAGCTCAACGTACCGAAGCGTACGCCTCGCCTCTCCGCTCGCTGCGGCCTTGCTGGACGGCCTTGAGCATCCTGCGCGGTATGCTCGTATTGCCCAAGGCCTACTACAGGCCAATGACATCCTGGTGTGCGCACAGAGCCTTTCCGCAGCCTGTCAGACCTCTTCTAGTCCATTCCTCTGAAAGATCATGCCGCTTTTTGTCATGATCAAGGCCGTAATACGGCATCACATCAAGTGAAGTATTGAGAAGGTATAACCCTTTAGAAGGGGTCTGAAATATGCCACTGCTTAGAAGTCGGCTGATATCAAAGGCTTGAAAATCAGCATGCTCGTCGGGCCTCACGGTACGGTTTGTGCCCTTCCTAAGGGATGACACGGAGGGGTTGACCAATATCTGGGAGGAACGTATGAGGAGACAACGATTCACCATGAGCCTCGTTGCTGGTGCCCTAATGCTGAGTCCGTCGATCGTGTTTGCGGAAGAATCGGCTTCCGGCGGCATCGGCGTCTATACGGCTGTAATGGGTAAAGTCAGCGTGACACATTCGGGAGAGGCTCGCGTGTTTCCGGTTAAGTTGCACGACGAGGTGCTCTTTAAGGATGTGATTCAGACGGATAAAGAGTCTCGGACCAAAGCCTTCTTTCAGGACGACAGCGTCTTGACCGTAGGGGAGAACAGCCGTGTAGAGATCACTGAGTACATCTACAATCCTGAAGCCAACGTTCGGCGATCCGTGGTGAGGGTTGTGCAGGGCCAAGTCAGGGCGCTGGTGAGCAAGGTATTCAAATCGAATGGCTCACGGTTTGAAGTCCATACTCCGTCGGCGGTGGCTGCCGCTCGCGGCACGTACTTCTCTGTCTGGCACGAAAACGGTCAGTCGGGCATTATCAACATCGGCGAATCCGGCCGCGTGGATTTCACGTCCGGAGGGGTGACGGTGGCCGTCGATCCAGGACAGTTCTCTATGGCCGAGCACGGAATGGCTCCGTCGATTCCAGCCATACATGGGCTTGGCGTCAACACTAGTACCCAGTCCGAGCCAGCTCACGTTGCGAAGAGGGATACTCATGGAGTGAAGCTTGTGGATCGCCACGAGGGGAAAAGAGAAACATCACACCAAGATGCGACAATCAACGAGCCCTCGTCGCGCCGTGGTTTAGCCCGGGCGATCCTCTCTGTGGAGAATACAATGTTGCGAGAGGCGTTATCGGACGAACTGCCGACACAGGCCCTGCATCCGGAAGATCATGCCCGCCATCTTGCCAACGCCCATGCAACTTTGATGGGTCTATCCGAGTTTCATGGCAAAACGAATCACGATAGTGCCAAAAGTGATAAGAACACTTATGGGCTCTCCAGCACAAGTTCTGGAAATACCGTTTCGGCGGCAATGCCGGTGGTCGCGAGCCCACCGGCGGTTTTTACTGATGCGGGAGAGGGGGCCGAGAAGGGAAATAGCGGAAGCAGCGGATCTGGGAGTGGAAGTAACAGTGGGCATGGCCATAATGGATATAAGGATTAATCAATAGAAGCGTTCGATAGGTTCTGAGCGGCCCTTGGCCTTTTGGTCAAGGGCCGCTGTGTTTTCAGGGGGTGCACACACGACTTGAGAGGGAATTGCGTGTGCGGTCTCCACAATTTTCTTGTTCCCTCAACGTATCCAGGCAGAATGGGCTAATTGACGAAGGGTGTAACGTATGAACCGTGAGCAGCCGTTGAGACCATCTATGCAGCAGGACGATAACCAGTTGCGGGGAATTTCTCGCCTCGGGATGGGGCTGGGATTTCTGGTTACGATTGGGCTCGCGGTGATCACCTGGTTCGGTCCCAGTGCGATGGTTCGTCTGGATAACTTAGCGCTGGACTTTCAGTTCAAGCTACGAGGGGAGAGAGAGCTCGGTCATGATGTCATCATGGTACTTGTAGATGAAAAGAGCCTGAAGGAAGTGGGGCGGTGGCCCTGGGGCCGCGATCTTCATGCCAAATTGGTTGAAAGGATTCAGGCCGGTGGGGCGAAGGTCATTGGCCTCGACGTTATCTACGCTGAACCAGAAGAATCGCAATTTATGCAAAACATGCGTAGTTGGTTTGATGAGATCAGAATGCGGAGGCTCATTCCAGAGGCAGAGGCAGAGGCCCTGGCAGAGCGTTTTCGCCGTGCAGAGACGGACCGACTATTCACCGAGCAACTGGAGAAGGCTGGACCCGTGGTGTTGGCCATGCCTTTCTTCGTTGGAGAGGTTCAAGGGAAATCTCGTTATCTTGCGCCAGAGCAACCTGTGGCGGAGGTGTTGAAGCGTAATGAATTTATGCTTGTGAGGGGGCCGAGTGGGAATCAAGAGACGCAGCCCTATGAAGCCGATTCATTCTTGCCTCCCCTGGCTCCATTCGCCGCTGCAGCTGAGGGGCTTGGCCATGTGTATCGATTGCCCGATCATGACGGTATTACCAGACGAGAGGTACTGGTTCTTCGTCATCAGGACAGCTATTACCCATCGTTTGCCCTTGAGTTGGCCCGGCTCTATCTGGGAGTTCCCCGTGAACAGATGGCTCTCTCTCTTGGTGAAGGAGTGCAGATCGGGAGCTTGCATGTCCCAGCCGATCAGAAACTCAGAATGCTCATCAACTATGCAGGGCGAGACCTGCGCTTTCCTTGGGTTTCTGCCACCGATGTGCTGCATGGGCGTGAGCCGGCTGGACTCTTTGCCGGGAAGGTTGTGCTTGTCGGTACGGCAGCCCTGGGGACCTATGACCAATTAAGCACACCGTTCTCGGCGAACTTCCCTGGCGTCGAGAAAAATGCCACGGTCATTGAGAACATCATTCACGAACAAGTTCTCAGAACGAGTATCTGGGTCGGCCCGGCGGAAATCACTGTGGTGGTGGTGTTGGGTCTGGTCTTGACGGTCATCCTGCCGAGGATCCGTGCGCTCTACGGGCTGGTTATGGTCCTGTCAGTCTGGGCGGCCTACTTCGGTATCATTCAATATCTCTTTGCCGTCGAACGGCTCAATCTCCCGCTCCTCATGCCCATGTGTACAGTGGGTTTGGTCTTCATGGTTACTACAGTCTTGAGTTATATGTTACGAGAGCGACAGGCCAGGGACATTCAGGTCATGTTTGCCAGCTACGTGAGTCCTCGGATTGTGCAGGAGCTGATGAAATCGCCCTCCAAGGCGACATTAGGGGGAGAACGCAAGGAATTGACGATGCTCTTTGCCGATCTTGCAGGGTTTACCAGTTACAGCGAACACCGATCAGCCGAAGTGGTGGTGGAACAACTCAATGAATACCTCGGTGCAATGACCGATGTAATCTTTTCGTGGAACGGCACCCTCGACAAATTCGTTGGGGATGAGATTGTCGTATTTTGGGGGGCGCCGGTCGATCAACCGGACCATGTTGAACTCGCTGTGCAGTGCGCCTTGGAAATGCGAGCGAGACTTGTCGGCCTACAAGCGAAATGGAAAAAAGAGGGGAAGCCGGTTCTTGATAACGGTATCGGTATCAATACAGGGACGGCGTTGGTAGGGAACATTGGCGCCCAAGGGAAGAAAATGGATTATACGATGATCGGCGATCAGGTGAATCTGGCCAGTCGTATCCAAGGGCTTACGAGGACGCTGGGCCATTCGATCCTATTGACGGAACAGACCGCCACCCGTCTTGAACAGATTCTGGCAGGGGGGGCGATGGTTTCACCGTCCGATGTCCTCTATCGTATATCGGTTCGCAAGGTGCGAGTGATGACGGTCAAGGGACGTGAAGAACCGGTCGGAGTCTATACAGTCGAGCTGGTGTCTGCTCGGACCGAAACACAGGGCGCGATTGAAGCCCAAGCTGGTTAGGCAGAAGGTCGACCGAGGCAGAAAAGGGTTTTGATGATAGCCAGAGGTAGGTGTGAGGGGTTAGGCGACCTTCCGATTCCTCACAAGTGTCGCCTCGTAGACCCTTTCCCCCGCGAACAGTTCGAATAGAGCAGCATCGATTTTTCCCTCCTTCACTTGGCTCATGAGATATTGGATCGCAGTCACTGTGGAGACGGCTGATTTATAAGGCCGATCTGACGTGGTTAGAGCGTCGTAAATATCACAAATTGTCATCATCCTGGATTGGATGGGGATATGATCTTTCGACAGCCCACGCGGATAGCCGCTGCCGTCCAGCTTTTCATGATGGCTCCATGCGATGGCCGGCACGTGTTTAAGCGATCTGGTCCAGGGGATCATCGAGAGAAATTCGAACGTGTGGGTTACGTGTCTTTGGATCTGTTTTCGTTCCTCATGGGTCAGGCTGCCTTCGGGGACCGAAAGAGCGGCTACTTCATCTTCTGTCAGATAGGGTCGGGGTCCGTCGAAGGAAGGATATTCAAGATGGGCGATTTCTTTGAGCCTGTTCGAGGGGTTTGCCAAGGAAGGAGCCGGTTGATTGCACTTCAAGATGAATGAGTACATCTCGTCGAGTTCTTCCATCCGCCGGGCAAGTTGCTGATCGAATTGAGCCAAAAGAGATTGCTTTTTTGTCCGCTCTTTGGCCTCATAGACGGTGAGTTTTCGCTTGAGCGTATCGACCTCCAGAGTCCGTTTGATGTAGTCGAAGCGGGCTTTTATGGCTTCCTGCTGAGCCGGGTAGAGCTTTCTGGCTTTGACAAGTATGTGTTCCCGTACCCCCACTTTGCCGAAGTCATGAAGCACGGCCGCATAACGAATCTCTTTGATCTGGTCGGCATTGAAGCAGACTCCTGCGTAGGGGCCTGATTCGACCCGATTGACGACCTCAGCGAGCTGACAGGTCAGTGTCGCGACACGCTGACTATGGCCGCAGGTTGTGGGATCGCGGCTTTCGATCGCTTGAACGCTTGCGGAGATGAACCCCTCAAAGAGGAGTTGGATTTCTTCGTAGAGGTTGGCGTTTTCAATCGCGATCCCGACCTGGTGTCCTAACGCCACGAAGTTCTGCAGGTCCTGCTCTTCAAAAGTCCCGTCATGTTTCCGATTGATGGCCTGCAAGACGCCCAGGATCCGTCCATGTGCTGTGACGGGCGTGCAGACCATGTTGCGAGTGACGAATCCACTGGCCTGGTCTGCATGGCGAAAAAAACGGGGGTCGCCCTGGACGTCATTGACGATGACCGGCTCCCCGGTTCGCATGACATGTCCGGCGATACCCTGGCCGAATCGGAGCCGCACCTGACCTACGGCAGCACCCTTCTCTCCATGGGCGACATCGAAGTATAATTCACCCGTTGTCTCGTCCAACAACAACAAGGATCCTGCTTCTGCGTCCATGATGACTGTGGCAGCTTCGATGGCGCGTTGAAGAATGGTCCGATGGTCAAGCGATGAATTCAGCAGTGCACTGATATCCTGGAACTGACGAAGAGTCTGTTCTTCCATGGTGAAGAATCCATCGTAATGGACAGATAGAATGGGTAGGCTGGCACGAGCCTATCAGCGTGAAGTCTAGCAATATATTCCAGATATGCACGCGAAAGCGGTCTTTATGATCAGGCTTCTTGGTTCTTCGATCTCTGGGAAGTGGGGGTTTTAATGCATAGGGCCATTGTTGGTTTTCACCAAGACGAACACGGCGATTGGGTGGCCGATCTCCAATGCGGCCATGGTCAGCATGTGCGTCACCAGCCTCCGATGACGAATCGGCCATGGGTTCTGACAGAGGAAGGCCGGAAACCGCATATCGGCGAGACCTTGAATTGTAAGAAGTGTGATGAAGCGAGCAGTTGAGCTACTCGATGGTGGTGACGTTCGGAGAAGATGTTATCTTCATGTCGAGGCCTGGACCTGACCAGGGTTGCAGGTGTGGGCCGTTGTATCGGTAGCCACCCGTGACGGGATCGTTGGCCAGCAAGAGCGGGGTATCCAGGTCGAGTACGTCGAAGCCGCCGAGTCCCAGGACCAGGCTAAAAGAACAGCCCATCGCGATACGCGTTTCGACCATCCCGCCGATCATCAGCTTGATGCCGGATGTTTTGGCGAAGGAGGCAATCTCCACTGCTTCGACTACACCGGTCTTCATGATCTTGATATTGATGTAGTCAGCCGCGCCACGGGCGACGACCTCTTGCGCATCCACGATCGAGCGGACTGATTCATCCGCCGCAACTGGAATACCGGCTTCTCGGCGGATTGCCTCCATACTATCGAGATCCTCACGCACCACCGGCTGTTCAAGTAATACCATTGTCCCGCCGAATGCCTTCACCTCCCGTGCAAACGTCAGGCAGTCCTGGCGCGAGAAGCCCTGATTGCCGTCTCCGATGAATGAGATTCCTGGAAGTGCGTGATGCACGGCTTCCAGACGTCGGATGTCGCACTCGACATCTTTGCCGACTTTCATTTTGAAGAGGCGAAATCCCTGTACGTACCATCCGCGCGCCAGGGCGACGGTCTTGTCGAGGTCGGTGATGGGAATGGTGATGTCCGTCTCCCGTGCTCGCACATCCGTGCCGCCCCAGAGCTGCCACATCGGGATATTCGATGCGCGACAATAGGCATCGATGACGGCGGTTTCAAGTGCACAACGTGTGGCTGGATGAGTGCGCGCCTGCTCTGATAGCTTCAGCCCGATTTTCTTGTAGTCCGCGGCTGAATGACCAATAATTGCTTTGCAGAGTTGTCGGAGGGCCGTGAGGCAGTTTTCGCGCGTTTCTCCTCCGACTTCAGGAAACGGCGCCGCTTCTCCATACCCCTGGGCTCCGTTTGTCAGGGTGACGCGGAGGAAGACGTTCTCTGCCACCGTCCTTGAGCCGGTGGCAACGACGAAGGGGTCAGTGATGGGTACATCTACCGGCCAGAACTCCACTTTGCGTATGGTGAGTGGCATGTTCTGTATCTGATGGGTCTATCTTGTTTGTCCGGTTGATTTGGTTGAACCAGACTAACCAGATCAACCAGATGAACTAGGCAGGCGAGAGAGCTTCACCCATAGCGATCATTTTCCCAAGGGAAGGCGCTATTCGAGTAGCCCCGCACTTCCCAGAACCCCTTTTCATCCCTATCCGAAAAAGTGATTTCTTTCACCCATTTGGCGCCTTTCCAGGCATAGCGTTTCGGGACAATCACGCGAACCGGCCCTCCATGTTCCTTTGTGAGGGGTTTGCCGTTCCATTTGTACGTCAGGAGCACGTCCTGATCGTCGCAGGCTTCAAGCGGCAAATTGGTGGTGTAGTCGTCGAACGATTTGAAGAGAACGAACTTCGCTGAAGACAGAGGTTTCACTATTGACAGTATGTGCTTAAAACTAACTCCTTCCCACTCGTTGTCGAACCGGCTCCAGCTGGTCACACAGTGGAAATCGGACAGGTCTTTGAATTGGGGTTGCGCTAGGAATTGCTCCCATGTCCAGGTAACAGGGGTGGTCACGAACCCGCCGATGGTCAGACTCCATTCGGATAGGGCAATGTCAGGCTTGAATCCCAGATCCAGTACAGGAAAGGTCTCCACGAGGTGTTGTCCCGGTGGCAAGCGGGAGTCTCCTTCGTAGAATACTTCCCGTTCTTCACCCCCTCGGCGCGCCTTGGCCCATTGCTCCTTCGTCTTCGTCAGTCTGCTTGGTTCGTCCATGGTGGCCTCCTTGTCACAGACTACGTGAGCCAAGGCCTTTCTGACAACTGGCAGAGACGTGAAATGTGAGGTGTGAGCGTCTCTCGCGGGCAGACGGCTCTGGAAGAGCCCCGTCCGTTGGGGACAGTTTTTTTGAGCATCCTGCTCGAAGCATAGTGGATTGGTCATGAGGAGATCTTCGGGCTGGAATAAGAATTCATTTAAGGAATCAGGGGTCTGTGGGGCATCATAGGGCCTGATACACTTGAGAGGTTTCGCAAAGTTTGCCGAGGGAGCAATGCTGTTACGATCTTACAGATGTGGGCTTCTCTTGGCAGGTGTCTTAGCGGCACTGAGTGGTTTCGGCGAGTTGGAGCCACCGGTGCTGGCTGCTACGGTCGCGACGAAGAAGGATGCCAAGTCCTCGGTAGTTCAGCCCCATGCGCCAGATCGGCAAGTTTCTACAGCTATTCCCGCAGTGGATAGCAAGCAGCCGGTACCAGCCAAACCCGTTCCCCGGAAGATCCATCGCCATCGGAAGGTTGCGAAGAAGTGGCTTGCACCGGCCATCGTCGAGCCGAAGCCGGACCTCTCGTATCACGGAATTCTCGAGCAGCCACAACGCTACGACCCCAGCATAGACCGCCGAGCAGGTCGAGCGCCAAACCCTCAGGCGGGTGAAATCCTCCATGATCACTTTCAAGAACTCGACAAGAACCATGACGGGATGATCGATCCGTTCGAACGTACCCTCGGACGGCTCGACATGAATCGCGATGTCAGCAACTATCAGAGAGAGTATCCTCCCCCTCGTAAAACCCCCCTTCAGGGCCCTGCGAATCGACCAAGAAAAAGAGCGGGCGTCGACGTGTCCCGCGCAGGCTCCCATGTGAGCCGGTCTGCCTCTTGAACAGGCTCCATTTGTCTTCTCCTCGAGACTAGTAGTCTGAGCGAACTTGCCATTCCGCACATCCATTTTCGCGCCATGGCCGTATGTCTTATGCATGCCATCTGTTACGGGGGTTGTTTGTGTTCTTACGGAGTCGTGAGCTTGTAAGAATATGGGTAGAGCGGCGACCAAACTCTTAGCCCGCATTATTCATGACAATTCGTCGCGAAATCGCCAAGCCGCGTCATGAGATCGGCGCGTGGAGCCCAGGGGACTGGCTCCGCCGTCTTCGGCGGTGCCTGTCCCACTCCTCAGCCCGCCCGCTGCCGGCTCGTCGGAACAGCGAATCGGCGATTGCAGCAGAAGAGTCATGAATAATGCAGGTTAGCAAGGCGGACTTTTTCAGCATTCTGGCAGGACACGACATTGACAGTCATACGAGGAGCCCCCATGATACAGGACGAGGTTGTTATGCCTAGCCCCCTATCTGAGACAGCTGTGCCGGCCAATTCGAGTGCCGGGAAAATTGCCATTGCTGCGGTGATCGCGGCCGCCATCGGAGCCTTTTTCTATTTTGACCTCGGACAGTTCTTGTCCTTGACGGCGCTGAAAGACAATCGCGATCAACTGTTGGCTTTCACGGAAGCCAATTATGCAGGAGCCGCAGCGCTGTTCGTCCTTTGCTATATTGCAGTGACTGGGCTGTCGTTGCCCGGCGCAGTCATCTTGACCTTGGCGGGCGGGTTCTTATTCGGCAGTGTATTCGGGACCCTGTTAGTGAACCTCGGGGCGACAAGCGGAGCGACACTGGCATTTCTGGCTGCTCGTTACATGTTGCGCGACTGGGTCGAACAGAAGTTCGGCAGATGGTTGGAGCCGCTCCAGCAGGGATTTGCGAAAAATGCCTTTAGCTATCTCATTACACTCCGGCTGATTCCGCTCTTTCCATTTTTTGCCGTCAATCTGGTATCCGGTTTGACGCGGATGAACGTTGGAAGCTATGTGGCCGCCACGGCGCTGGGCATCATCCCGGGTTCCTTTGTCTATGCCTATGCGGGCCGGCAACTGGGGACGATCAATTCGTTGAAAGAAATTGCCTCTCCTAATGTCATCGCCGCCTTCGCCCTGCTGGGGCTCCTTGCACTGGTGCCGATCGGCTACAAGAAATTCACGGCGAAAAAGGCGTGAGCGAGGACGCCGTGAAACGTGAAACGCAGAAAAAAGTGGGAGTGTTGCGATGGTCACTCAGCCGTCAGAGAGGGTCATCGCGATGAGTCAGCATGAAGAGGGTTTCGTTCTCCCGAACGATGAGCATAATCGAATTCTTGCGGAGAATGTCCATCCGTCCAATTGGGTGAATCCGGAACCGGCCGGCCGCTACAACATTGTGGTGCTGGGGGCTGGGACGGCAGGATTGATTACGGCGGTCATTGCCGCAAGCCTGGGGGCAAAAGTGGCCTTGATCGAAAAACATTTGATGGGCGGCGACTGTCTCAATGTCGGTTGCGTACCTTCAAAGGGGATCATTCGAGCTGCAAGGGCTTGGGCTGACTTGCGGAATGCCGAGGAGTTCGGCCTGCACATTCCTCCCGGTGTGAAGTACGACTTCGGGGCTTCGATGGCCCGCATGAGAAAGCTGCGTGCGCGGATCAGCCACAACGATTCGGCCCATCGTTATACAAAGTTGGGCGTGGATGTCTATATCGGCAGCGGGCGCTTTATCGCACCAGACCGCATCCAAGTCGAAGGACCGGCCGGTAACCGGACCTTGCCCTTTGCGAAGGCTGCAGTCTGTACAGGCGCGAGAGCGTCGGCTCCTCCGACGCCCGGTTTGAAAGAAGCGGGGTATCTCACCAATGAAACGGTATTCTCGCTGACAGAGTTACCGCCACGCATCGGGGTGATCGGCGCCGGCCCGATCGGTTGCGAGTTGGCCCAGTCGTTTGCCCGCTTTGGAAGCCAAGTCTACCTCATTGAAACAGCTCACGGTATCTTGCCGAAAGAAGACCGTGATGCAGCTGAGATCGTTGAACAGCGCATGGTGCGTGATGGGGTGAAGCTCTTCTGTTGTGGGAAGGATTTGACAGTAGAAATCATTGCCGGTGGTAAGCGGCTCACAGTCGATTCGCATGGGCAAAAGTACGATGTGACGGTCGACGAAATTCTTGTCGGCGTTGGGCGAACCCCGAATGTCGAGGGAATTGGACTGGAGACAGTCGGCGTTGAGTATGACAAGAACGGGATCAAGGTGAACGAACGGCTACAGACGACCAATTCAAGGATCTTTGCGGCGGGCGACGTGTGTTCGCGCTACAAATTTACCCATGCGGCCGATGCTATGGCGCAGATCGTCATTCAGAATGCCCTCTTCCCTCATCCTCTGGGCCTCGGCTATGCCAGCGTGGAGTCCTTGATCATGCCCTGGTGTACCTTCACGGAACCGGAGGTCGCGCATGTCGGCATGTATGAGAAGGATGCGAAGGAGAAAGGCATCGAGGTCGAAACCTTTACCCACAAGCTCGACGAGGTCGACCGCGCGATTCTCGACGGAGAAGAGGAAGGTTTCGCGAGGATTCACGTTCAGAAGGGCACCGCCAAAATTCTTGGAGCCACAATCGTAGCGGCGCACGCAGGCGAGATGATCGGCGAGTTTTCCGTCGCGATGAAGGGCGGCGCCGACGCCAAGACGATCGCAGGTACGATTCATCCCTATCCAACCCAAGCGGAAGTCAATAAGAAAGTTGTGAATCTCTGGCGCAAGGAGCACTTCACTCCGAGTACCAAGGCCTGGTTGGCGAAGTTGTTTGCGTGGACGAGGAGGGGATAGGGGGGAGCGGCCAGGTGCCCTTCTTGCTCGCAGAACGCGCACATTCAGAAAGTGCTCGTTCGATGCGCGCAGTAAAGGGCAGCCTTGGCCGCTCCCCCAAAATAGAGGCATAGGGGATCAGAAGACCCTCGTTGGACGCGCGCACGTGGGGATAACCTATCCCCTCTCACCGCAGAAGTGGATGGAAAGAATGGTGTGGAAATTCATGCTAGTTGCGATGGGACTACTCCTTGTGTTTACAACTGCAAGAGCTGAGTCGCCGGCGGCGATCGATGTGGCGAAATTTTCCAGCGGGACGGTTGGCCAGGCAATGCCGGAGGGGTGGAAGCCGCTCACGTTTGTCAAGATCCCGAAACAGACGGTGTATGAATTGGTCAAGGATGGAGATACGGTCGTCGTCAAGGCCGTGAGCGACGCCTCTGCCTCAGGTCTTATCAAAGCAGTCAATATCGACCCCAAGGAATACCCGATTGTGCGGTGGCGATGGAAGGTGGAGAGCATTCTGAAACACAACGATGTCACGAGGAGAGACGGCGACGATTTCCCAGCCAGGCTCTACATCACCTTCGCCTACGATCCGGATAAAGTGAGTTTCGGCAAGAAGCTCAAGTTCAAGGCCGGTCAAGCGATTTTCGGCGACATTCCCATCGGGGCGTTGAATTATATTTGGGACACCAAAGCGCCGGTTGGCGCGATCGTTGAGAATGCCTATACCGATTTTGCGCAGATGGTTGTCGTGGAGAGCGGAATGCAAAAGGTCGGGCTCTGGGTGAGTGAAGAGAGGAATATCTACGAAGACTACAAGAAGGCATTCGGCGAAGAGCCCCCGCTGATGAACGGTGTCGCCATCATGACCGACACCGACAACACGAAGGAACGGGCCACTGCCTATTACGGCGATATTCAGTTTACGCAGGTTGGAAAATAGATCTGTAAGAGGAAGGGAAAAATGAAGGGGCCGACCTATTGATGGTCGGCCCCTTCATGGACACCGCCGCGCGTGAGGTGGGTGCGCGGATTCGAAATGGGGGTTACTGAATGGAATTCGCGAAGCCGCCTCGCGTAATTTCCGCTCGGACAGTGTCCCCGATTTTCTTCTGCTTGATCTGTTTCGTGCCCTGGCCGATGTACAGCTTGACGTGGTTGCCTTCGTAATCTTCTACGGTGTAGGCGTTGCCATCGATCTTCTTGACTGTGCCACTGAACGTCCTCCAAGCCGGGCCAGGCTTTTGATCATGGGAGCCTGCTGCTTCGGCCGAGACCTTCGTAGGCGAGTAGCCGGACTTCTTGTATTTCGCGTCCTTGGCCAGCGCCGGAGTCATGGCCAACGCGACAATAGCCAGGGCAGCGATCAGAACCGGGAGAGTTCGCTTGTGAGCCTTCTGCATTAAAAACCTCCTTTCGGCGTGAGGGCTATTTTTCAACCCAGAATCCCTCAGCAAGGCGTGTGCCGCGGCGTAGTGCGAGATTGATCAAGAAAATTCAGTAGATCGAAGTGTTGGTGGGCAAAGAAGGTTGAAATACCAGGCACACAGGAAAAAAACGGCAGCCGTCTGTCCAAATATGAGCGTATGTGCCGATGTGAGGCGAGGTGAGTCGCTGCGCAAGCCGATCTCGTTCCTGGACAATTTCCGTTGTATCAGAAGCCGCATCATTTACGGCGACCAGGCCCTCTTCGTCCGTCGTGCCCTGTTCGAATAGCTCGGTGGGTTTCCCAATCAGCCGATCCTGGAAGATGTTGCCTTCTGCGAACGTCTCCTCAAGGTCACGATCCCACTGCTCCTGTCGCCTCCCGTCATGACCGATGCCCGTAAGTTTCTAAGATGGGTATCTGGCGCAGTTTTCTCCGCGTGCTCCTCATCATTCTCCACGTCGAATTCCATCTTCCGACTCTGCCCCGCCCCTTTTTCCGTGATGTCCGTTAGTCCTCATTGGCTGACAGTAGCCAATTTGCCCCTCCCTATATAGGGCCATATAGCTCTCTGGGCCGATTAAAGATTGTCTAAATCCGCAAAGTGGCTCTAGTAAACGATTGACTGGCATTAACACTTACCTATAAACCTCCCCCACTGAGAGGGTGGCCGGAAAGTGTGGGTTTCATAAATCACCAAAGGAGGTCCGTATGAGAAGTCGTAGGTTGATTATGTTGGCGGTCTTGGGGCTCTGTTGGTTTGTCGGCTCGTCCTTGCCGACGGCCAATGCAAGCGGCCCGAGAGTCGAATTCCAAATAACCGATGAGCCTGGTGCCTGGTTTAAGAATACGGCTGGGGGAGGCTCACTTGCTGTGACGACACCGGGAACCGAAGTGCGGTTTAGCGGGAAGTCCAACACGGTCCATACGCGCACCAGTCTGATTTTCCCAACCGGCGCGAAGAATATGCCCTTCGATACGGAGCCGCGCAAGGGGTCTGATACAGTGGTGCTCCAGACGCCTGGTCTCTATGTCTTCACGTGCAAGATCCATCCATACATGTTCGGCGCAGTCATCGTGGACAATCCCAGCACGCCGGGGCTCGATCTCGGGGACAGCATCACATTGGTGAACGGAATCACGGTGCCGACCAGCAGCGATCTGGCGACCAGACTGTTGCGCACCTTCTTCATCGCGACCAACCCAGCGAATTGGCAGAACTACGCATCGTCCGCCGTCTGGCATATCAACTATCCGAGCGTGGATGTTCGAATCACTGGAGGCGCAGTTGCCAACCTCAATGCCGTGTTGAGCGCCCGCTATGGCAACGATATCACGTTGAGCGAGTTGAAGAATCCTGCGCCGGCAGTCGGAGAGGTCTGGGTGGATACGCAGTTCGAGCTGACCAAGGGCAAATCCAAGCCTG
Source organism: Nitrospiraceae bacterium (assembly GCA_013140715.1). Lineage (GTDB taxonomy): Bacteria > Nitrospirota > Nitrospiria > Nitrospirales > Nitrospiraceae > Palsa-1315. The sequence continues at coordinate 5,570 of JABFSG010000032.1, read as the reverse complement.
GGACGGCAACAGCCATCAGTGGTCAGACTTGGAAGCCGACTCGGAAGGTTGCGTTGCCGGAAATCAACATGAACAATCCCCACAACATGTGGACGGATCGCAGTCAGACCCTCATCTATCAGACTCAATGGTTCGATAGTAAGCTGGCCGTGTTCAACCGGGAGACCGGGAAATTTGTGAACAACATCACGGTCGGTGAAGGGCCATCACACGTGATGACCAGAACCGATACGGATCAGCTGCATGTCGCGTTGAACGGATCGAAGGACAACGATTCGGTGGTGGAACTGGCGCCCCTGGCCAATGGTATTCAGCGTCGGATCAACATTGGAGCAGGCCATCCCCATGCCCATTGGATGAGCCATGACGGGAAGACGATGGTGACGCCTAATGCCCTCTCGGCGAACACGACACAGTTCGACTTCACCAACAACATGATCGATGCGATTCTGCCGGCCGGGGTGATTCCAATCGCGACCGGCATGACGCCTGATTCGAAAAAGTATTATGTCGCCAGCTTGCTCGACAGCACGATCACCGTCATCGACATGCAGAATAATATCGTGACGAAGACCATCAATCTGTTGGGTGGGTACGATCCAATCGGAGGGACGATCAGTGGTGAATTCGGCGGCGCCTTGCCTATCCAGACACCGGTGAGCCCGGACGGCAAGAGCATGGTCACGGCGAACACGCTGACCGGCACGATCGCGATCATCGATCCCAAGACCGACAGGGTCGTGAAGTTCCTCGGCTGCGATCCCGGATGCCATGGGGTACAGTATGGAGCGAAACAGGGCGGCGGTTACTATGCCTATGTCTCCAGCAAGTTCTCGAACCGATTGATCGTGGTCGATACAGATCCGAACAACAACGGGAATCTGTCTGAGGCAACCATTGCCGGGAGTGTCTTGCTGACATCGGTCGGCGACACCAAGAGTGACGATACGGTCACAGGCAATGCCGGCATGGGTGGACAGGGAATTCTCACGATTCCAGTCGTCTACAACGGCTGGGTGCAGAATCTCCCGCCAGTCTGGAAAGGTCAGCTCACTCCAGCTCAACAGGATCCTATTAAGTAGTAGCGGCTTTCGTGAAATGGGCTGGCTCGCAGGAGCCAGCCCAGAACGTCGATCCTTCTATCATTGCAAGGCGCTCAAGATGGTGATCCTGAGCGCCTCGTTTCATATGGCCCTGTTGCTGTCGAGAGTGACCAACCAGCTTCATCTATCGAGGCTGTCCAGCGCATTCTTCCCGGACATTCAGTAAGACGCTCACCCTCCCTATTTACCTTTCTTATTGACCTCCGTCTAACCCATTAGACGCGGTTGGAGAGAGGGCATCATGGCACGGATCTATTCAAGGGCAGTTTCCGCTTCGGTGGCTCTCGCCGGAGAAACAACGAACCATCATGAGATTCATGAGATTGAGGAACTCAATATTTTTCATACCGAGGAGGTCTGAGATGGCGAAGGCAGGGTTGGATGTGCCGATTGCAGAGAATCAGAGAAGTCACAGTGCTCGAGCGACGTTGTTGAGACCCATACCCTACGAGATGACGACAACGGGAGAAGCCTCGTCCTCGTCGACCGACAGTGGGCAATTGCTGTCTCTGAACATCAGTAATGGAGGGATGTTGGTCTTGATGGAGCAGCCGCCGTCGATCGAACAGGTCATGAAGGTCCATGTGCCGACGCCGATTACTATGGCAGACATTCCAACCCTCGCCGAAGTGCGCTGGACAAAACACATACCGTTTGGCCAACCCAACGGCAAGGGGGCATTTTATGTTGGGCTCAAATTCCTGTTTTAGATCGAAAGCGAGAATGGCGAGGGTATCGTCCATCAGACAAAGGCAGAAGGGAGAGTATCATGTGGCAGAGCAATTCAAAGACCGTTTTCGTCCTGTTGGCACTTGCCTTATTCGTGTCCGGCTGCACGTCCACATTAGTTCGCGACAACGTAAAACAGACGGCAGGGCCGTTCAATCATTGTGCTGGGAGCGAGTGGGTGGATAATTCTTCGCTGGCAGTCTTGCCTGTACCGGTGGTCGCCTTCTTCGTGCCCCATTTCGACTTACACCATGTCAGCGCTGAGTTTTATTTGAATCGGTGCGGGGTTTCGACGAGCCTCGTCAATCGCGATCTGTCGGTCAACAAGATTGCCTGCTTTCCCGCAGGCCTCACTCGCATCATCACATTAGGGGTTTGGCAGTGGTGCCCTGCGCGCGTCAACTGGTCCGCAGACGTGTTGGCTGTCGCGCCGCGTCCGTCCGGATTGCCGACGGACGATCATTCAAAACCACAATCGTAGTTATGAGTTTAACAACCAGGGGGTCATGTCATGAGACGGCCATCAATCATATTCAATATTCTCGGCGCAGTTGGTTTGGTGGGATTGCTGGGAGGTTGCGGGAGCGGCGGGGCGCCTTCTGGTCCGGCGACAGGCAGTGCCAGCGGATCGGCCGCATCATCCGGCACCATTACCGGTTTCGGCAGTGTGTTTGTAAACGGCAAGAAGTTCGAAGCGAATGGTGTGGAAGTGCGCCGAGATGACGGTACAACGAATCGGTGCGATATTAGTCCGGCCAATCATTGCGGCCTTAAACAGGGTATGACCGTCTTCGTGAGCGGCTCGTTCAATGGTAATGAACATACCGCCGATTCTGTCCAGCAAAAGGATGCAGTAGAAGGTTTGGTGCAGTCGATCGCCGTCGATGGATTGAGCCTGGTGGTGATGGGCCAGACGGTTTTGGTCGACAACACGACGATCTTTGACAATAACGTTACGCCCGTGGTCGGTGACAACGTGGAAGTGAACGGCCATATCCGTCCCAATGGTGTAATCCAGGCAACGTTCATTGAAAAAAAGATAGCTGGGGTGACGCCCGAAGTGCGGGGCTTTGTGAAGAATCACAACGACGGAGCGAAGACGTTCCAGATCGGCAACTTGACCGTGAACTATGCGACGGCGATCATCAACGATATGCCGAATCCGTCCGGCAATGTTTGGGATGGTTTGTTGGTGGAAGCAAAGGGCACCCAATTTACACCTGGCCCAAATGTTCAGACGGAAGGGACTCTTATTGCGACGAAGGTCGAGCCGGAGAATCAGGCTGCCCAGCAGGCAGACGAGTTCGAAGTGGAAGGATTTGTGACGCGAGTTGACGGCCTTGGCGATTTCTTCATCGGCAGCACCCATGTGCAGACGACGGCAAACACGGAATTCCGAGGCGGCACGATCGATGAGATCGTCGTGGGGGTGAAGTTGTCTGCCGAGGGACGATTGGCAAACGGAATCCTGACAGCGAAGCATGTGAAGTTTCATGAGAGCGTGCGGCTGGAAGGTAACGTGGACACTATCGATCTTGTCGCGAAGACCTTCACGATCTCGGGGTTGCCGGGTGTGACAGTTGATGTGAACAGTCAAACAGAATTCAAGGCGAATGGCGGAAATGCGATCGTCGGTTTGAACGATCTATTGGTCGGCGAGCATGTGCGGGTGCGCGGCCGGGTAGGCAGCGGCAACTCGGTCATTGCCACTCGTGTGGAGCAGAGGTCAGGCGACGTCGATGTGGATCTCCAAGGACCAGTCCAGATTGTGTCGAATCCGAATCTGACGATTCTCGGTGTGGCGGTCGACATGTTGGGAATTAGTAATGACAACTTCGAAGGTCTCAACGGTCAGCTGATTGGCCGTGCAGCTTTCTTTAATATTGTGACGGTCGGTACCTTGGTCAAGGTGAAGGGAAGGCTGAACGGGCTGATCGTGACATGGCGCGAAGTGGAACTTGAAGATTAATTGAAAAGGAGGTCGATCATGATACATTTGACGAGGTCAGTCCTGGTTGTCGGCGCTCTGGCAATCATGGCCGTACCGGTAGGAGCTCAGACGTCTTCCCCGATCCAGAATGGGCAGTCGGATATCCTCAAGTCGTCGCTGAGAACGACAAGCGGTGTCCGGCTCGAAGATGGCAGTGATCGAGGTAGCAGTCGCACCGATGACCGGGGCAGTCGTGGCGGAAGTGACAGTGGTCCCGGCTCAGCAAATAGCGGTCGTGGTTCGGATAACAGCGGCCCTGGGTCGGCCAACAGTGGTTCAGGCCGCGGCGGCGACAATAGCGGTCGGGGTGGTCGGGACGATCATCGAGTGGGCCATGTCGGTGATGTGCGGCAGGAAGACCGGCAGGCAGATCGCCGAGAAGATCGTCAAATGGACCGCCGAGAGGACCGGCATGAAGATCGACGGGCTAATACAGGCGGAGAACTCCGAGGTCTCGACCGTGCCGACCGCGTGGCAGGTGAGCATGGGCGTGAGGGGCGTGAAAATGCCAGGGCGGTTCAGATGGATCGGCATAACCGTCCGGAGCGAGTTGATCTCGACCAGAGACCGGAGAGGCCGGAACGAGAGGGACGGCAGGGAAGGCACTGAACAGAACAGTTATACGAAACGACGACAGAGAGCGATGTAGCCGGATGGCGGCATCGCTCTCCGTGTTTTATGGCCCCATAAGAAGATTGAGACAGATGAGACTTCGTATAGCCCGCAATGCTCGAAACCTGTACCTCGTACATGTCAGTGGACAAGAAACAAGCGGCATAGAATTAAATAATAGGGAGGAATAGAAATGGGGAAGTGGAGTCGCAGGATCATTGGGGCTATTCTTTGTCTCATCGGAACGGCAACAGGCGGATTGGCGGCGGATAAGACGGATCCAGGGCCCCAACCGGCCTCCGATCGGAATTGGCAAGTGGGATTCACGCCAAGTTATTCAAGTGGAAACTATGGGACGAATACGACCAGTACCTTTTTCTCCGCCCCGATTTCTCTTCGTCGGTTCTTTCGATATGGCGATGTATCCGTGGTCATTCCATTCGTGACGGCGACGACCGACGGACGAACGACTCTGGTCGGAGGAACTGCGTTCCGTGTCGACGATGGAGGTGGAAGTAATTCCGGTACGGGTGGTGGTGGCGGCGGATCCGTTGATGACGGCGGCTGCAGTGGGAAAAACTCGAACGTCAGTGGCAAGAATCGTGTCTGCGGTACCACGTCTCGCGCTGCCGGACAGAAGGTGACCACTTCCGGTATCGGCGACATCATAATAAGGGGGCGATACTACGTCGTCGAAGAAAAGGACTGGATTCCACAGATCGCAGTGACGGGGCGACTCAAACTTCCGACAGCCAGTGCTTCACAGGGTCTCGGTACCGGCGAAATGGACGAGGGTGTCGGTATGGAAGTATCGAAACTCTTGGGGGACAAATTGGTTACATTCGTCGATGGCGGATACAACGTGATCGGCAGGCCGGAAGGAGTCAATCTCAGAAACCAACATTGGTATGATGTCGGGGCCGGCTACTATGTCACGAACGACCTGATGACCAGTGTCTATTTCGAGGAATATCGGTCGCTCGTCTCCGGACGCCAAAACGCCCGGGATGTCTTTTTTGCCATGAACTATAGAGCCGCTTCCGGATGGCGGTTCAACGGCGGGGTCACAGTCGGGTTGTCCAACGGGGCGCCAGACTATGGGTTATCTACCGGTATCAGCTATCGCTTCTAGCAGG
>JABFSG010000084.1 GCA_013140715.1 Nitrospiraceae bacterium | reverse complement strand
CGCTGCGAGTGCGGGCAACTGATCGCCAAGGTGCGCGGGCAACTGCTGGAGCTCAAGTGCAAACGTTGCAAACGGATTGTGGTGATTCCCTTCTCTTCCATCAAAGGATGGAGCAGCGTCACGTCATGAGTAGCCGATCGACGAAAGGAGGCAATCGAAACATCGATACGCAAATGCATGTAGCAAACGATTCATTACTTCGAGAAGGCCAGAGACCATTGAGTCCCGAGTCAGACCTTAACCATCTCACTCACCGTGGAGGATACCGATGAAGATCCGGTCAATCCTCGGGGCTCTCGTGATCGCCGCTCTGCCGTTTACTTCGGTATGGGCTGAAAACATGACCCTGGAGGACATTAAGAAGTTAGTAGATGAAGCCGTGGCGAAAAAACTACAAGAGCATGAGCGGCGCGAAGGCGCCATGGAGCGAAAGGAAGTGAGCGCCGGACAAGGAAACGAGCCTGGTGTCGGTCCATTGCCAGAGGTTGGGCGTGAGCGCCGGACCGAGTCCCAACCGGCCTTGTCGTTCGGTTCATCCGGTTCAGGCCGCCTCGTCTATGCCAAGCCGTTCGTGTCTTCGCCCAAAGCCATCGTCGGTGGCTATGCTGACATTCAATACCGCTCCCATAGGAAAGGTGCATTGGAGGGTTATGGCAATGGAGTGACGAATGGCTTTGATCAGCAACGATTTGTCCCTTTCATTTATGCAGACATTACTGAACATGTGAAGTTTGCCTCTGAGCTTGAGATCGAGCACGGGATTAGAGGAGCCGGAGAAAACGAAATCAGCTTGGAGTTTGCCCATATCGACTACCTCGTCAACGAACCGGTGAATATTCGCGCCGGCATTGTGCTCATCCCCATCGGCAAGTTTAACCTGCTCCATGACTCGCCGCTGAACGATTTGACGGATCGGCCGCTTGTCAGCCAGTTCGTGATTCCATCGACCATGTCCGAGACGGGTGCAGGCTTCTATGGCACCTTTTACCCTGGACGAACCAGTAAGCTCGACTATGAACTCTACGTAACGACCGGTCCTTGCGGATATAACAAAGATGGCGAGCCGCGCCTCAACGAGGTGACCGGCACGAAGGACTCCCGTCAACGGAAATGTGCCAACTCCGCTGATGGACTTGATATCAACAATGGTAAAGCGGTCTCTGGTCGTATCGCCTTTAGCCCGATGCTCGGAGTGGAAGTTGCCGGATCGAGCTATTATGGGAATCAATCTCCTACCAGCTATAACCCGCTCAGTATCTCGGCAATCGACTGGACACTCCAAAAGGGACCATTTGAGTTGATCGGTGAAGCTGCGTGGGCCTATGCGAGGGGAAACTCCCGTGCAATTCCTGCCGTCCCAGGCCAACCCCCCTTTAACGGCTTTGCTCCAGGCGCTCTTCTGACGGGAATCAATACTTTTAATCCCCTGGCAACTGCCCCACAACGGATACAGGGATTTTATCTCCAAGGAAACTATCACTTCATGCCGGCATTCCTGACCAAATTCTCGCCAAAAAGATTTGGTGAGGGATCCACATTCACTGCCGTAGTTCGTTATGACCGGGTGAACCTGAATATGGATAACCGAGGGGAAAACTCCGGAGAGCTGGAGCAGATCTCGTTCGGACTAAACTATCGCCCGGTGGAGGATGCAGTCTTCAAGATCAGCTATCAGTATATGCCGAAGGCGTTTAACCCGAACACCGAACAACGAATTCACGACGGGGCTCTCGTCGTCTCAGCTGCGACGTATTTCTAAGGCGAACAGCGGCGATCTCTTTCCACCGGAAAGGGATCGCCGCAAACAAGAAAGTGTGATCAGCACAATGTCTCTCCCTCGAATAGCCGTAGTCGTCCTCGCACTCCTCTCTGTCGGATGCGCCGCACTGAGCGGAAGCCGAGAGCAATATTTTGTATGCTCCTATGACAGAGTCTGGGATGCAGCCCTCGAGACCATGAAGGGACAATCCATCGCGACCTACGATAGGCAAAAGGGAATAATTGAGACAGGCTGGCTGGACGTCCCGCCAACCTCAGAACGGTCTTTCGGCATCTTTGGTCGGGAAGGTTTTGGCAATAACGAACGCGCGCGCATGACCCTGTCTGTCAAACGAATGGATGACGTGGCCTCCGTGAGTGTTTTGGAAACCAGGCAGCGCTGGCATGCGCGAGGCGGCGTCACCCAGCAAGCCTTGAAGTGGTGGCCCATCGAGCCTTCGGAGGAGGCGACCGACGCCGTCGTCGATCGGCTCAACGCCAAGCTGAAAGAAAAGGGATGTGCCCCCGCATGATGATTCGATGGCTCACACTCTCACTGGCGATCTCTTTTCTCATGTCACCAACCATAGTCTTGGCTGAACGGGTGTGGGACAACGATCTCAAGCGTTATCTGACGGAACAGGAAATGTCGATGGCGGAGGTCTATCTCAGCGAGGAAGAGGCGCTCAAATTGATGTTCCCAAAATCCGAGCGCATCAAGAAAGACCTCCTGAAGATTCCCTCTGATAAAAAAACGGTGATTGAGGAACGTATCGGTTGGAAATTCCCCGAAGAGGCCTTTGAGGTCTACATCGGCGAGACCGGCGCACAAATCGATGGCTATGCCTTCGTGCAAAATACCATCGGCAAACATAAGCCGATGACCTATATGGTCGGAGTGGACGCGCACGGACGTGTTTCCAATGTCGAGTTGCTCGTCTTTCGAGAATCACGAGGCAGCGAGGTCCGGACCAAGCGCTTCAACGTACAGTACGAGGGCAAAACAGCTGCCGATCCGGTCAGGCTCAACAAGGACATTATCAACATCAGCGGCGCCACCATGTCGGTCCGCTCGATGACCGCAGGAATTAAACGAGTTCTGGTGCTGGTCGATGAGTTTTATTTGAGACCGGCCGGAAGAGGTAGCAATGCCGTCGCTGTAGGGAAGTCAGACAAGGGATTTTTCACATCAATTTTCGGGAATTAGGATAAGCGGACCGAGCGTCCCACCATGCGCAATTTCAACCAGCGGTTCCGGCTCCGCGATTCGGACCGGCATATTCGATTACTCTATACGTTTTTTCTCTTACTGATGTTGGCAGGATTCACCTTTTCATTTTTTTGGGCTCACAGTATGACAGGGCTCTCGCCGCAAGGAATCGCCAGTCATTACCGGGGCTCGGATGTTACATTCGGCGAGCCGATGTCCTTCAGAGAGCTGGCAGAAATCACTCACTTCCATCTCTTTACCATGCCGGTTGTATTTATGATTCTGGTCCATGTGCTCTATCTTACCAACGCAGGCAACCGGCTGAAATTCATCACGACCTGGGTCTCATTCGGCGGCGTCATGCTGGATCTGGTCTCTCCTTGGCTCATCAGCTACATCTCTCCCATTTTTGTCTTAACCATGCTGACGGGCGATACCTTCATGACGGTGGGGTTTCTGATTATGATGGTGATTCCCCTGTACGAGATGTGGATTCTGAAGCAACCACTGATGGCAGGAAAGCACGGAGCAGAAGAATGACCTAACGCGCCTAGACACTCGGCATAGACAGCGGCCAGAGGTTTTTCACCCAGAGCCCAAGATCATGATGTGGTCTTGGGCTCTGGGTTTTTCTTGGAGAAGGGAACATGCAACAGCGGGTCTGTGAACACATCCACCCTGGGATCATCACGATACAGGCGATGCTCAAAAAGATCGACCGCCTCCAACTCCCTCCGGTGTCACACCGTGACGTCGAAAGTATCCTCGTGCGGCAAGTCAGCAAAGAACTCGATCGCGCGCTGCCCTGGCAGGCACGCCATGGCCGACGCACAGCATCGATCTCGGTGCTGATCGGACAAGCGATCGAACTGTCCCACAACGAGCTGCACGATCTGAAACTCGCCGCTTTCCTGCACGATATAGGACTGTTAATGCTTCCGGCCCAGCTTTCGAACGGCAAGAGCCTTCTTGAACATGAGTCCTACGTGGCCCTTCAGAATCACTCCCGACTCGGCGCGACATTGCTTGAGCCATTCCCTTTCTTAAGAGAAGCCTCCATCCTCATCGCGCATCACCACGAACGATGGGATGGATTTGGATACCCCTATGGCATCAGAGGAAAGTTTATACCACTCGGAGCGAGGATTCTTGCCGTAGCTGACGCCTTTGATGCGATCCGGGTTCCCGGTGTCTACGATCGCACCCTGCGCAATGTCATCGCACTGAAAATCCTTTTCGTCTCAGCTGGAACCCAATTCGACCCCTCGATCGTAGATATACTTGCGGATGCCATGACGAGCAATACAGAGATCTGTACCGTGCGGGAAAACAGCCAATGACCAGCCGGCGGCTGACTTATCTGCGAATAATGGGAGCTGTGTCTTCCCAATTCTCGGGAAGTATACCTCGCTTCATCATGAGGCCTCCCCGACATTCCTGAAAAATGCAACCGGGCGACGGAAGAATAGAGGGTAGAAATTCCTTATGACTCTTTTTTGATCTGTTCAGCCAGATAGTTTTCCAACCCCACCTGTTTGATCGTTTCCATCTGCGTCTCGATCCAATCGATATGGGCATCCACATCCTTCGCCATGTCTTCAAACATATGCCGCGTGGTGAAATCACCCACCTTGGTACAATGCACCACACCCTCGCTGAGTAACGTCAACATCTCCTGTTCCGCCTTGAGATCGAGCTTGAACTGTTCAGGAACCGTTTCTCCCACCTGCACCGTATTCATTCGTTGCACGTTCGGCACACCATCCAGATAGAGGACGTGGCCAATGAGTTCATCCGCATCTTTCATTTCGTCGATACTGCGTTCACGCACTTTGTGATGCAACCGCTCATATCCCCAATTCTCACACATCTTGGCATGGACAAAGTACTGATTGATGGCTGTGAGGTCGGCGGTCAAAACCTTGTTGAGAAGATTGATCACCCCTTCTTTTGCTTTCATCGCATCCTCCCTTCTTATTGCGGGCTAGCCCCCAGATTCAGAGACTCAGTGTTAGTCATTGTTCGGCACGATCCATTAAGAAACCTCCATTCATTATCGACACCTTTACACCGTTCGTCAACCGAGCGGTACGAGGCAACGCCGGTACAGGACCGGGGCCGATGACATGGATTCTCAGTTTCGATTGGATGAAAGCGGAGGGGCGAGCGAGGTCCAACTGTTTTGAAATGCGTGACGAACTCTATCCTGCTTCGCGGTAGCCACATTCCTCGCTACGGCATTGGACGCTACGCCCGACTTGTTTGCTGACTTTCTCAATGAGGAATGGGGCGCTGCAAGTCGGACAGGTCTTGTTGATAGGACGATCCCATAGGGCATATTCGCAAGCTGGATACTTACTGCAGGCAAAGAAGGAACGCCCCTTTCTCGTGCGCTTCTGAACAAGATCGCCGCCACAGCCAGGTTGAGGACACTTCACGCCCAGTGCAAGAGGCTTGGTGGTTTTGCACTCAGGATAGGCGGAGCAGGCAATAAACTTTCCAAACCGTCCGGTTTTCACCACCATCGGACTGCTGCATTTCTCGCACTTCTCATCTGTCGTCAACTCGATCTTCGGCACAATTTTAATGGTGCCATCATCGAGTTTCTCAAAGTTCTGCGTGTTCTTGCAGGGCGGTTTGTCCTTGTATGCAGGACAGGCGAGAAACTTGCCGTTACGCCCCCATTTAATCTCCATCATCCGACCGCACTTCTCACAGGGCACATCGGTCGGCGGCTCCACCGTGTCCTTGGGCCCGGGAATCGTCTTCGCTTTTTCCAGATCCGTCGTGAAGGTCCCGTAAAACTCCCGCACCGCCGTTACCCACGGCTTGTTGCCTTCTTCGACTTCATCCAGTTCCTCTTCCATGTGCGAGGTGAAGTCGACATTGATCAAGTCCGGGAATCCCTTCATCAGAAAATCGTTCACGGTCCGCCCTGTTTCGGTTGGAGCGAACCGCCCCTCGGTCTTCTCGGCATATTTACGATCTTGAATGGTCGAAATAATGCTTGCATATGTGGATGGGCGGCCGATGCCTTTCTCTTCCAACTCCTTGATCAACAAGGCCTCGTTATACCGTGGTGGAGGCTGGGTGAAGTGTTGCTTCGAGAGCACCCCAGAAACGGTTTGCCCTTCCTGGGATACGAGATGCAATCGCTCTCCTTCGCTGAGCAGCGGCAGCTGACGCTCACCCTCATCTTCGACCTCCTGCTCGCTTTTTTGTTTCTGCGCGAAGAGCTCCTTGTCGATTCCCTCCATGTAGACAATCGTATGACCGGGAAACTTCACCACGGTGCCGGTCGATCGAAACAGAAATTTCCCATTTGTCATGACGGGACTCGACTCGACCCGAGTCACGTCGAGGATCGCCGGGACCATCTGCGAGGCAATAAATCGATTCCAAATCAGCTGATAGAGCTTGTGGACATCCGGCTCGAGGTACTGCCTGACCGATTCCGGATCACGGGCCGCCGCCGTGGGACGTATTGCTTCGTGTGCTTCTTGCGCCGCCTTTTGAGTCTTATATACGTTCGGTGTCGCAGGCAGGTATTCGGCTCCAAACCGGTCCTGGATCACCTGACGCGCTTCCGCCATCGCCTCATTCGAAATGCGCGGAGAGTCCGTCCTCATGTAGGTAATGAGGCCGGTCTGACCTTCTGCCCCGATCTCGATCCCTTCATACAGTTTCTGCGCGAGGGTCATTGTTTTCTTCGATGAGAAATGCAGCTTGCGCGCTGCTTCCTGCTGAAGCCGGCTGGTGATGAAGGGCGCGACAGGATTCCGCCTTTTTTCCTTTCGTTCGATCGAGTCGACGACAAACTCTTTCCCTTGAACAGCATCCACAATGCGTTGCGCATCGGTCTCCGTCGCAATCGATGCCTCCTGTCCGTTGATACTGTGCAATTTGGCTTCGAATGGAGGGGGATTGGTTCCGGACAGCGTCACCACGATCGACCAATATTCTTCTGCACGAAAGGCTTCTCGTTCCTGCTCACGCTCGCAAATCAATCGCATCGCCACAGACTGGACCCGGCCCATGCTGAGACCTCGACGCACCTTGGTCCAGAGCAATTGGCTCCCTTGATATCCGACGATCCGGTCAAGCACACGGCGAGCCTGCTGTGCATTCACCAGCTTCATATCGACCTGCCCCGGCGATTGCAGCGCGCGCTTGATGGCCGATTCCGTGATTTCATTAAAGAGCACCCGGAATACCTTGCCCTCTGTCTTTTTCTTGGACTTGGATTTTGATTTACCGAGCAATTCCTGTTCGAGATGCCACGCAATGGCCTCGCCCTCTCTGTCGGGGTCCGGCGCAAGGAACACCTTATCGACTGCTTCCGCCTTCTTCTTAATCTCTGCCAACACCTTCGATTTTCCCTTGATCGTCACATACTGCGGCTCGAAATCGTGCTCCAGGTCCACGCCAAGTTTGCTCGTGGGAAGATCCTTGATATGCCCGACCGACGCCATGACGGTATAGCCGCGTCCAAGATACTTGGTGATGGTGCGTGCTTTCGTCGGAGACTCGACAATAATGAGTGCCTTGGCCATGAAAACTCCGGTTTGCTACAAGGGTTACCGACTCATCCGTATCAAATAATAACAATCTGTGCAACTATTCGATGATTACGCTCGAACGTACCGTTGCCCCGGCAACTGTCTGACTCGCTGTCGAAGCTCAAGAGACAAGAGCGAAGCCATCACGGTGGACACCGACAATCCTGTGCTGCCAACCACGTCGTCTACTGTCAGCGGAGCATACGACAGAACATCGTACACCCGTTGATCCCCGTCGCCCAACGGAGCGGCAGACATCTTTTTTTCTCGGGCAGGCTTCAAACGGAGGCGCAACGTCTGTCCCAGTTGAGGAAGGATCGAATCGATAGCATCCTGCGCGCACTCAATCAAGGCTGCACCCTCTTTGAGCAGGGCATTTGTCCCGCGGCTGGTGGCGTCTTTCACAAAGCCGGGAACCGCAAAAACTTCGCGCCCCTGCTCAGCAGCCAGTCTCGCGGTGATCAATGATCCACTATTGATGGCCGCTTCTGTGACAATTACGCCTAGTGACAATCCGCTGATAATGCGATTCCTACGAGGAAAGTGATGGCTCAAAGGTGGCGCACCCATCGGCGTCTCGGATACAATGGCTCCCTGCCCCTCGATCTGTCTTCGTAATCGTTCATGCTCCAACGGATAGGTCCGATCGATCCCGCAGCCCAGCACTGCAATCGTACGCCCCATCGAAGCAAGCGCGCCTCGATGGGCTGCCGCATCAACTCCGCGCGCAAGCCCGCTGACTACCGTCATGCCCGCTTCCGCTAAGTCGTGGCTCAACTCTTCGGTCATGGCGCGCCCGGCCATCGTCGCATTCCTCGCCCCCACAATGGCCACCGCGAGCTCATCCTGCTCGGTCAATGTCCCCGTGATGTAGAGAAGCGGTGGAGGGTCCGCAATCATCTTCAATCGCGCCGGATAGGTGGGATCCAACAGACTTCGGACTTCAATGTGCCCACGCTCGATCGCATGGAGCTCCAACTCAATGTCTCGCAGGGCTGAACTATCAGGCCCACGCCGTATCGCGTCTGCCAATTGTGGGCTGCATCCGCACTGAATCAACTCATCCCGTGACGCAGACAGAACAGCCTCAGGACAGCGCCAGGCACGAATTAACCGAAGGACCGTCAGGTCCCCCACTCCCTCGATCGCCCGCAGACGGAGCCACGGCTCTAACATCGTCGAGGTCATACTATGGCCAGGAGAAGGGGCAGCGGCAGGCTGAATGAAAGGCTGCATAGGTCTCGCCGCACAGGAAACAGAACCCTAGAGAACGGCCAAATCGTACTGTTCCAGATGTAAGTGTTCATCGGGCATGACGATGATTTTCGAGGCGCACTCGCGTTCCACCGCCTCAAGACCCGGTCGTTCTTCATCTTGCAACAGTCCGACGACCGTGGGATGGGCGCCGATGACGATGCGCTGCGGCTCGGGACTGCTGCCGATCCGACGGACATCGCGGAAGATCTCATAGGCCACCGTGGTCGGAGACTTCGTATAGCCCCGGCCTTCGCAATAATGACAGGGTTCGGAGAGCGACCGCAGGAGGTCCTCTCTCACCCGTTCACGAGAAATCTCGATCAGTCCAAGATCGGAGATTCTGGAAACTCTGGTGCGGGCCTTATCGCTTGACATCGCATCGAGTAATGCGTGGTACACCTTGTCGCGATTTTTTTCTCGCTCCATGTCGATGAAGTCGACGATGATGATTCCCCCGATCCCGCGTAACTTCATCTGATAGGCCACTTCTTTCGCCGCCTCCAGATTGTTCCGCAAAATGGTTTCCTCCTGATCCCGTTTCCCCACAAACCGTCCGGTGTTGACATCGATGACGGTCATCGCCTCCGTATGATCGATCACGAGATGCCCGCCGGACTTGAGCCAGACTTTTCGACTGAGAGCCCGGGCCATTTCCTGCTCTACTCCCAGATGATCGAAGAGGCTCTCCTCTTTGTCGTAGAAATGAATGCGCGACGTTTGCTCCGGCGAGAATCGCTGCACGAAGTCACGGACTGCCTGGTACTCCTCACGCGAGTCGATCCATAATCGGTCGACTTTCTTTCCAAAGAGATCGCGCACGACGCGGAAACTCAGACTCAAGTCGGCATGGAGCAATGCCGGGGACCCCTTCTGCTCACGTTTCGCCAAGATGTCTTGCCAGAGCACATGCAGAAAATCGACATCGGACCGGAGCTCGTCTTCTTTGACCCCTTCACTCACCGTGCGAACGATATATCCACAACCTGGGTTTCGCACCCGCTTCATAATGTCCTTGAGTCGAGCCCGCTCCTCGTCGCGGGCGATACGGCGCGACACGCCGATATGCTCCACGTTCGGCATGAACACGAGATACCGTCCAGGAAGCGACACATAGGTCGTAACCCGAGAGCCTTTTGTGCCGATAGGCCCTTTGGAAATCTGCACCATCAGTTCCTGCCCTTCGCTCAGCAGCTGCTCGATCGGCTTGGAGCTTTGGCGTCGGGGACCCAGCATGTCTCCATCCTTATCGGCATCCTTGTCTTCCTCATCCGTATCGACGAGTGTGTCGCCCGGCTCGGAGTCCAACGACAAATCCGACACATGCATGAAAGCCGCCTTCGCAAGGCCGATATCGACAAATGCCGCCTGCATCCCAGGCAACACCTTCGCCACTTTTCCTTTATAAATATTCCCGACGAAATCCTTGTGCTTCGCACGATCTCCGAAGAGATCTGTGACGACTCCACCGTCCAAGACCGCTACGCGAGTTTCCTCGCGCGCAACTGTGATGGCAATTTCTACTCCCATACCGACTCCTTCCATTCAGCAAAACCACCGAACCGAGGCGCAGAACGAACGCGGGGACTCCCCAGGTTCCGTCCTCCACTCGATTTTTCATCGGCCCGGCGGTTTGCACCATAACATGACATTTCTTGCCTCGATCCCAGATCTCCCGGGACCCTGCAATCACGCATTCACTAAAAGAAACTCAATCGACGGCGTTTGACATTCAACAGCAGGCCGAGCGAGGCCATGGTCATAACCGTCGCACTTCCGCCATAGCTCATAAGCGGCAGGGGAATTCCCACGATCGGGAACATGCCTACCGTCATGCCGATATTGATGACGACGCAAAAGCACAGCATGCATATGATACCGACCGCCAATAGAGCCCCCAGCTGATCCTTCGCGCGCCCGACGATTTCCAGGGACAGCCAGATCAGCGTGACAAACAATATCAAGAGAACCAGTACTCCGAGAAATCCCCATTCCTCGGCAAACACCGAAAAAACAAAGTCCGTATGCCCTTCGGGCAAAAATTTCAATTGGCTTTGCGTCCCTCCGTAAAGCCCCTTCCCTGTCAACTCTCCCGCTCCAATGGCAATCTTCGATTGGAGAGCATGGTATCCTTTGCCCCCGGGATCGTAGACCGGATCCACGAACGTCATAATGCGCTGTCGTTGATAATCATGCAATGACCCCCACATCAGCTCCCAGGCGAAGGGGAACAGCATCAGCGAAAACAGAAGGATGACGCCTATCGCTTTCGACCTCATCCCCACCATCAGCAACATCGCGGCATACACCGCCATAAAGCTCAAACCGCTCCCGAGGTCCGGCTGTTTCAGAATCAGAAGCAGCCCCGGCAGCACCAAAAGCCCCGGAAGCACCACTCGTTGGAGCCACCCAACCCTCGGCGCCTCCGAATAATAGTGCGCCAAAGTCAGAATGAGGACCAGCTTGGCGAATTCCGACGGTTGGAACGCAAATGGTCCCATCGGAATCCATCGCTGCGCCCCTCTGCTACTCCTGCCTTCAAACAGCACGACGGCGAGTAGGATGAGGATAATCGCATAGGCAGGATACGCCAACCGCGCGATTCGATGATAGTCTGAAAGCCACATGACGAGAAACGCGACTGTACCGAGGACAATCCACACGAGCTGTTTGGCATAAAATGGGAACGCGGCTCCCTGGTCATGCGTCACACTGTAAATCGACAGGACGCCGACCCCCAGGATGGCAAAGACGAGTCCGATAAAACGGAAATCGAAATTGTCGAAGCCTCGGCTATTAATCACCCGATCGATCATCTGGCTCCCTTCCTCCAGCATCCTCTTTCTTCGCACTCGCACCGTCCATCACACCGGTAGAAGCGGGAAGATCTAGCTTCACATAGGCCTCGATGAGTTCCTTGGCGAGCGGCGCCGATGCCGACCCTCCGTGCCCCATATGTTCACCCAGCACCGCAACTGCGATTGTGGGAGCTTCAACCGGGGCAAAGGCGACGAACCAGGCATGATCGCGGAACTTCTTCGGAATATCCTTCTCTGGGCCTGCGCGCAAAGCCGCCACCTGAGCCGTGCCGGTCTTCCCGGCGATCGTCACCAGCGCCGACTTCGCCCGCGTGGCGGTCCCCTCTTTGACCACTCCGGCCAGCGCCTCCTTAATGATCGGTAGAATCTCAGGTCTCAGCTGCACCGTGCGTTTGGGAACCGCAACCCTTTTTTGTAATTCCCCGGTCGCCCGATCCAACACTGCCTGGACCAGTCGAGGCCGAAACGTCACACCGTCGTTTGCAACGGTGCCGATCAAACTCGCCATCTGCAGCGGGGTTACATTCACATAACCCTGTCCGATTGATGCCGAGATCGTTTCTCCCGGCAGCCATGGCTCATTCTTGGCTTTCCGTTTCCAAGCCTCGGAAGGCACGATCCCAACCCGCTCAGACGGCAATTCGATCCCTGTCTCCTCTCCCAACCCAAACTGATGGGCGAAGGAGGCCATCGTCTCGATCCCCATCCGCTGTCCAACTGTGTAGAAATAAACGTCGCACGATTGCACAAGCGCGTGCCTGAGATCCACCGATCCATGCCCTCCGGCTTTCCAGTCATGATACAAGCGCCGACCGAATTGATACCCTCCGTTGCAGTGAATGGTCGTCGACGGGGTAACGGTCTTGGTTTCCAACGCAGCCGCAGCCATCATCACTTTGAAAACCGAACCAGGCGGGTACTGCCCTTGCGAGGCTCGATTGTTCAAGGGCCGCCCTTCATTCTGCACAATCTCAGTCCATTGTTTCGGTGTGAGCTCTCGCGAAAGAATATTCGGATCGAAACCAGGACGGCTGGCCATGGCAAGCACGTCACCTGTCCTTGGATCAAGCGCGACAATCGCACCAGTCTCCTCTCCCAATAGATTTTCGGCCACTTTTTGCAGCCGTGCATCAATGGTGAGATAGAGGTTGTCTCCGGCATGGGGTTGGTCGACGACTACCGTCTGTTTTTCATGACCAACGGCATCGACTTCTACACTTTTCTGCCCAGCCTGACCACGCAGGAACCTGTCGAAAAATTTCTCGACCCCATATTGTCCGACGATGCTGCCCTGGTGCAGGTCGGCATATTCCGGTTTCTCTAACTGCTCGGGCGACACTTCTCCGACATAGCCCAAGAGATGCGAGGCCGTTACTCCGCCAGGATAGTTCCGTTGCGATTCAACTTGCACCATGACTCCTGGCAAGTCCAGTCGGTGAGACTCGATTAGCGTCGCTTCTCGAAGAGTTAATCGACCCTTCACCTTGCGCGGCAGTTGCCTGCTCCCGCGGGCCGTGAGCTTGCTCCTCACGAGCGCAGCGTCTAATCCTAAAAGATTACTGAGCTGATCGACGAGCAGGTCGCGATCTTTAACATCCTCGAGCGAGACGTAGAGCGTGAAGCTTGGGACATTATTCGCCAACAATACCCCATTGCGGTCATAGATGAGTCCGCGAGCCGGTTCAACGATGACGGAGCGTGTCCGATTATTCTCGGAGAGATCGCGGTAGTAGGGTCCCTCTCGAATCTGCAAGTGCCATAGTCGAAGCCCCAGCAATGCCACGACGAGCAACAAGCCGATGCGGAGGATGACCACCCGGCGTTGGAGCTCTCCAAGTTCAGAATCCTGCAGACCAGCTGTTGCCATGCGTCACAATCAACATTCCACCACGCCCATCACAGACCTGCTATTCGGCCCTTAGGCGGATGACATCATACCGTTGAGAGAGCAACCAATAGAGCCCCGCTCCCACTACTCCGTCAAAACAAGCTTGTGGAAAGACAATCGACTCGATCATCCACCACATCTGAGACCCGTCGAGGTGCTGGAAGTTCATTATCGCAAACACTCCACTCAGTAAGGATGCGAGCAGAAGCCCCAGACCTAATGCGATCGCCGTCATCTGCGACACCTGCCGCCCAAGAAACCCTGCCAGGAGTCCGACACCCCCGTCCGTGAGAAGCACTAACCAGAGCTCGCCGGCTGAGAACATACTCAGGATCCAACCGATTGCGAGTCCCACGAAAAGACCTTCCAATTCACCGGCAAAAAGCCCGACAAGCGCCGCAGCCACAAGGCCTAAATCCGGCTTTACATCCCACACGCTCAGATGGGGTAGCAACGTCGTCTGCAGAGGAACGAGCAGCAGCACGAGAACGAAATAAATAAGAAATTTCACGGCAATGGTTTCCCGACCGGGTCCGCTCCCATCGCCTTCGAGGACTGCCCATACGACGTCTGGATCACCAACACTTCCTCCACACGGCCGACATCGACTTCCGGCGTGAGTTCGGCAGACTGGAAGAGGGCTCCCTCCTGTTTATCGATACGGGTAATCGTGCCGATCACAAGCCCTCGGGGAAAATCTCCGACAAGACCTGAAGTCACAACCCGATCACCGTCTCGAACTGTCGACAGT
>JABFSG010000022.1 GCA_013140715.1 Nitrospiraceae bacterium | reverse complement strand
GGGCCGCTCCCCACCTGGGCTTCGCCCACCGACACCAGCCCCAGCAGCCCCAGCAAAACTATTCCGACAACACCGTAATGTCGCCCCCCCTGATGCACCTACGGCACCACGATGACATCGCCAGACTTGAGATAAAAATTTCCGACAGCGGCATGGCCCTGCAAAATCTCGTCATACTGGACGGGAATCTCGATCTGTGATTTGTCGCTCGACCCATCCGTCGTCGACCGCAGGACTTTAATCTTGTTTTTCTTCGCAAACGGAGTAAATCCACCGCCCAGGGAAATCCCTTGCATGACATTGGCGTAAGACTTCAGCGGATATTTGCCTGGTTTCGGGACCTCGCCCAAGACATAGATAAAGTAACTATTCACTTCTTTAAGTTGCACAGACACAATAGGAGACGCCATATACTCTGTTAATCGTTCGGCGATACGCTTGGCCAAGTGATTGGCTGTCAGATTCGCTGCAGGCACATCGCCGATCAGCGGCATTGAGATCATTCCATCAGGACGAATCACCACTTCCCGCGAAAGATCCTGATTTTTCCAAACCGTCACAACCAGCACGTCTTCCGGACCCAAGAGAAACTCACCAGGCGGAACCAGGTCGACCTTGTAGTAGACTTGGTCGGCCACGCAGCCAGCCGCGCCGAATGCCATCACTGCAATGAGGAAACAACTAGTGACGAAACGCATCTGACTCCTCCTTCTCAAAACGACCTGGCACTCATGCGTCATACTGCTGCTGTCGGTCCGATTGAACGTGCGCCAGAACGCCACTATCGCCCTGGAATAATTACCATCGACTCAGACGGTACGACGATGGTGTCGCCAGGCTTGAGCTCGATGTTCTGATCTGTGCCATCTCGCAGAACTATGTCGTCATAACTTGCCTTGATCTTCATCAACGGATCGCCATCCTTGCCAAAACGAAAAATGACCATCTTATTCCTGGACGCTACCGGCGTAAGTCCGCTCGCGAGTGTGATCGCCTGGAGCAATGTCGTCTTACTCTTCAACGGGTAGCGGCCTGGCTTAGCTACTTCGCCCATTACAAAAATGGCATAGCTATTAACCTCTTTCACCACGATGGATACCGTAGGATTTTCCATATAAGACTTTAATCGCGTGGAGATCTCATCGGTCAGTTGCGTACTGGTCCGGCTGACCGCTGCGATGTCTCCAATGAGCGGCAAGGAAATCCTGCCATCGGGACGCACTTGCACCGTCTTGGAAAGATCCGCATTTTTCCACACAGTGATATCCAGCACATCCTCCGGCCCAATAATGTAGTCTGACGTCACGATCAGCGAAGACTTCTCCTGTGATGAGTCGTAGATGGGACTCATTACGGTCGGTATCGGTTGCGCCAATGCCGTGGTGGCCATCACACCCACCAGACCCATGATCGCCATACCGCTTCTTCTCATAGTCATGGCTACCTTCTTCTGATTAAGCTCACGCCGGGCTACCCACAGAAACACGCGACTTCTTTTGTCCACCTATCTATAGCCTGGAATGCTCCTGGAGCAAATTCCTACTCCGAGGGGTTCTTCCCCCTCAGAAGTTGCGAAACATCTCCTCCATTCTAGGTTTTGATCCCAATCTAAAAGACCGCCTGCCACAGCAGCCGTAGGCAGTACTACTTGACCCACTGACAACGCGGCTCAATGAGTAACAATGTATTGGCCACCTATGGTGTTCGTGATCAGCACTCAGCCAACCAAGTTGGGTGGTCATGGATGCGAAGCAGTTGATGGTCTTGCTATTCACAGCCACCTGATTGGACGCAACCCTATGCCGGTTAAAAAACATCCCCCCTCTTGTGCGCTTGCATCGTAACTGGAAAAACGCATGTGACAACCTACCCATTCAGGGGGCTATTCCCCACTAAAGTAGGGTATGCCACGAGTTGCTGAACACCTTCTTTCAATCTGTTAAGTGGCACTTTGAAGCTGAGTAAATAGCCATGCCTTTCAGGGAAGCGCAGCTATGCTGGGCTACTCAGCTCCGTCGATGTTCGATGAGCAGTTCCTTCCGTAGAATGCTCCATCGGAACGATAACCAGTGGTCCACGCGACGAGAATCGACATGCGGCTATAGGCTTTGGTACTAGCTCACCTCAACTCCAACACATTCGCAGAGCGAATTGCCCCAATGGTGGAAGAGTTCGGGCAGCTCCCCTTAGAAGAGCATCGCGAATCTAGGAGCGGCGCGTGATCAATCTGAACCGCCAGACACTGACCCTCGCCACAAGGATCCCCTTTAGGAAGGGCATCGGAGGGCCTGCACAAGAAATCGATGATCTCACAGATTATGCACAGCGGCTGTCCATCAAACCCACATGAGGAAATACGATACCCCGGCGGTAGCTGGATAGGATGCGGCTCTACTGAAAGGATGCGCGCAAAAAGTGCCTGGTTAGACGGGAATGACGTGAGGCCTCACTGTAATCATGGTGGGACAGGCGGAACGGCAGCTCGCTCCGGTGAAGAGAGCTAGGTGATGATCAATGACGTACCCCGTCGCATGCTGCGAGGTATCGGCGAATAAGAGTAAATTCTAAACACGATTCACATGAAACTTATCCAAGAATCACTATCCTCCAACCATCCCCATACCCATCACCATGAGTCCAGCGAAGAAGACGATCGAGACGCCCACATACAACATAGTATCGATCATGCGATTCCTCCTAGATCCCTGGAAAAGATCATATGTCGAAGTTTAGAAATCATCAGGGTCGACAGAGAATCGAGGCCGTCTTCTTTTCGTCGCTTGCACTAAAACATGAACCTCAACCCAACAAAATACACCCCGCTACCAGTGGGCTTCCCCAACGATAGTTTTTTTGTCCAACGCACTTCGGCGAGGGTCGGCGTTTCTGCCAACAGAATAGGTGTGGGCACATAAATCTTTAGTACCTGCGCAATTTCAGGAGACTGGTCCATCAAGACCAACATTCCTCCGCTACTGATGTTCAGCGAGAGAGCTTTCCCACTTTGCATCGATGCGGGCGAGGATTCTGGAGGCATCGTCATCTCGTACGGTATCGCTCTGAGTAGAGCCGCCCGCTCACTATGACTTTTCTGAGAATCTGCCATTGGCCAATCCCACTCTGTCTGTCCCACGTCGCGCCTCCTCTGTTGTTGCATGGAAATACTTCGTGTCAATTTGATGATGGTTCAAGATTTTCTGTCAGAGTTGGGGCCCTATAATGTCTCGAAACACTGGACCCTATAGATAAGCCATTCCCTTCATTATTTTTCACACTATAGGCTGGGATAGAACGAGAGACAATACCGATGACGTAGGCTTCGCTCCTCCTAAGTGTGGGTATCGATTTCCCCCAAAATGGTTGACTCCCCCAAAAGGGTTAGGTAATATTTCCACTCTTAGGTTCCGTTCTTAGCATCAATGTGCTAGCGTAAGAACGTGGCGAATTAATTAGCTTTGTTCCTCTAACGACTTCGAAAGCATTCCCCCAACCATGAGTGATTTATCGCCCTCCGTTGACCAAACAGACAATCTCGCCGATCAGCGCGTGGGTTCAGGAATCATCGTCCTCTCAGCCTCCATGCAACTGCTCCATATGAATCGCCAGGCCTCAGAGCTGTCGAAGTTGATTAACGCGGCAGAACATACGGCAGGAAACAGGAAATCTGCCCATGGAGTCCTGCCTACCGCGCTGACAGAACTCTGCGGAGAAATCATCAAGGCTCTCCATGTTCGCACCGAAGCAAAAGACTGGGAGCAGTTCGAGATCAAGCGTGTGGCAGGAAACCCTGAAAAGCCAATTTTATTAAGAGGATTCGGCCTTCCAGATCGAGGTGGAGTCCAACATGCGAGGCTTGTGGTCACGTTGGAAGAACTTGCGCGGCGACAACAGCTTAATACCGATCAAGCTAAAGAAAAATTTCAGTTAACGAATCGCGAGCAATCGGTTATCGAGCACCTCGCTAAGGGATGGACCAACAAAGAAATCGCAAATGCGTTAGAGATTACAGAACAGACCGTAAAAGAACACATTAAACATATAATGAGAAAGACCAATTCGACGACTAGGACAGGAATCCTCGTTCACGTCTTCAATTCATAATCTGCCACAGTACCCGTGTTAAAAACACCACAGTGCGCGATCTTCAACACAGCGGCTATCCGCCTATAGCTAATATTCTGACATAATATCAGATACTTGCGATGAAAGACTTTGGTCTGCTGATTGCAATACCATCAGGCGAAACTGGTCGGTCTACTCTGAACTAACAAGACTCTGGCAGAACAAGGCATGAGGTAGCATGAAGACCCTTCGTTTAATAGTACTGAGTATCTTGGTTTCAGTGACTGGGTATCTTACTGGGCAACCAACAGAAGCGGCAGCCGTTGACAACGTAAGCTTCATGACCCTATGGAATACCTACTCCAACTGCCAAGCAACCACTAATTTAGACCAACTGAGCAAAAACGCATCCACCCTGACAGCCGCAGCCAATCACTCGCTCGACCAGGAAACCTTTGTCCTCCCCCTACCAAGCAAGCTTGAAAAACTTGTATCGACGCCTGCAGCTCGATTTGCGGTAGACGTGAAGGCAATGGCCGCAGCCTGTTCTTTGCGGGCTGCTTCTGCAGCAGTGGAGGCAGGAAAGATTGATGCTGCTAAAGGCATCCTGCAGACGATTCTCGGTTACCAACCCCACTCCGAATATGCTTATTACACCTTACAGGCGAAAACGCTGCTCTCGGAACTTGAGATGAACCCCATCGAGATTACACTCAACCTCCCCTAGCTACCATCTTCGATCCGATGGATCTGCTGGAACAGCATCACGATGCGTTCGGCTATCCTTCCCTGACTAACGTTACAAATAGCCTGTCATAATCGTTTGCCGAACGAGCCCAGGACACATCCGTCGTCATCCCGGCTTCAATCAGCCCCTCCCATATTGGCCGGTCCTGATAAACTTTCACAGCATTTCGCAAAGCAGCCAGCAAAGCATCTGCCCTGTCTGCTTCAATATAAAACCCCGTCGCCCGCCCCGCATGCCGAGCCTGCGGGATCAGAGGCACAACTGTATCTGCCAATCCGCCTGTTTTTCTCACAACTGGAACCGTGCCATAACGAAGGCTGTATAGCTGGCTAAGACCACAGGGCTCATATCGAGACGGCATCACAAACACATCGGCTCCGCCTTCAATACGATGTGCGAGTCCTTCATCGAAACCGATTCGAAGGCCTATCCGATGGGAATAACGAGCCTGAAGCGCCTTAAACGTGGCTTCGAGGTCTGGCTCGCCGGTTCCCAAGAGCACTAACTGCACATCCATCGCCATGAGTTCAGGAATAATGGTTGCCGCAAGGTCTAAGCCCTTCTGCGACGTCAACCGTGCAATCATGCCAAGAACCGGAGCCGATGTTTCCGGCAACTGAAACTCCCGCTGAAGCGACTGCTTGCAGGCCATTTTCCCCGCACGGTCACTGACAGAGTAGTTGGCTGGCAAATAGGAATCGGTTTCCGGATTCCATCGATCGATATCGATACCGTTAAGAATACCCAGGAGTCGGTCCTCACGATTGCGCAACACACCCTCAAGCCCAAAACCGAATTCTGGCGTAAGGATTTCTCGCGCATAGGTAGGACTCACCGTCGTCACATAGTCGGCGTAGATAATTCCCCCCTTGAGCAAATTCACCGAAGCGTAATACTCGAGGGCTTCAGGATTAAAAAGCGATAGAGGTAGACCGGTGTGTTCGAACTGCCCTCCAGGAAACAGACCTTGGTACCCCACATTATGCAATGTCAGCACACTACGTACTTCTGGAGCAGCGACATCCTGCCGATCCTGCGCAATGGTCTTGAGATAGACCGCACAGAGCGCTGTTTGCCAATCATGGAGATGGAGAAGATCGGTATTCCACCGGCACGAGCTTCGAAGATAGGCTATCACTTCTATCGTTGCCCGACAGAAAAATGAAAACCGGTCGAGATTATCAGGGTAATCAAGCCCCTGATTTTGATACAGCCCCGGCCGATCGAACAAAGCCTGGTTTTGAATCGTCCAGACCCTCAGCCGACCATCGCCTTGGCCGGCCAGAAGAATATCTTCTTCAACCAGCGTATCGACAGGCCCTTGAGGTGTCGGTACCCGCAACCAACAGACGGGATGGAATGATCTGCCTGACTCGTTCAGGCAACGATAGCGCGGAAGGAGGAGAATGACATCATGTCCAAGCTTCGCCAACTCAAGAGGCAACGCGCCCGTGACATCGGCAAGGCCGCCCGTCTTTGCATAGGGAACCGCTTCGGAGGCGACCATGAGCAGATTCAGAGGCTGCTGTGTCACGGGAAACCCAATAGGATGCTCCCAGGAGCCGCGAGCCGTGAAGCGTGAAGCGTGAAGCGTAACTCGTCGTTCGTGAATTGTGAGCGAGACAAGCACAACCAGAAGTTCTGGGTTCTGGGTTCTGGGTTCTGGGTTTTCGGAAGCTCGGAACTCAAAATCTCGCTAGCCCCGCGCCTCACGCACCAGGATGTGCCTCGCAAGTCTCGTACAAATAATGAGATATGCTTCACGAGGAACGCTTCACGTTTCACGGGGGATGGACTCATCACATTATTGGGCAGCAGGCACTTCGAACCTGGAGCGAAACTTCTCTTCATGCTTCCAGCTGCGTCCCAACGCATGGAGTTCTGCCGAGGTCAGCGCTTCGCGATAGACCAGCCGTTCTTCATAAAATACTACCAACCAGCCACGATCCGGGTAAGCCAGAAACAGCGCTTCGCCGGCTTCCATGCTGATCTCCCATCCACGCGGGGGTTCTCCACTCGCCAATCTCGACCGTGGAATCAGCGAGTCGTCTTTCATCCCGAAAAACTGCATAAACTCAGCATGATGGTACGTCGGCGTTCCCCATGCCCCGACAAATGCGCGGGGCGTCAATCGATTGAGCGCCAGATCGTTGTTTCGCACATAGCGCTCTTGTTCTTCCAAAGGAGGCATCCTACTGCAACCGAGAACCGATCCGATCGCAATGACAAAAACCACTCCGACCCATCCCGAACGCATCAGAAAATCAAGACTCAGAAACCGATGCGCGCCGCACCAGGTCGGCCTGAGCATACCTGAACGTTTCATCACAAGAGGCGCCGGCTCCTTGGCTCTACAGGCTTTACAGGCTGACAGACATCGCACTGACAAAGCCGCCGAAGAAGGGCATAAGAGTAAATCCCTGTATCGTGGCCATCGCTCCAGGAGAATTGCAGCGCATACCGCCCGACCGGCTGCACGTCCTGCAGCATGATTAAGAGCGGCACATCGTTCGGTTGCAGCCTCCGCGCGCCGGACCACTCATCCACACAGGCTGCGCAGGGACATTGCTGACGGAGATACCGGACAGGGTAGACAGCCTTATGCCCATCGCTCCATTCGATGCCCAATACGCCCTTCTCAATCCAGGCCATGTCTCGCGGTTCACACACAGTCTCGGTCATCTTAAGAGTTCCTTTGGTTTCTCTTGTTTATTTAGTTTGTTTGGTTGAATCAGACTAATCGGAAAAACCAGAGGAATCAAATCAACCAGATGAACAAAACAAACCAGATCAACCCGTCATGCGTACAAATCCTTATGACGGATACGATAGAAAATTTACTGGAGGCAATTGTCTTCCCGCCACAACCGTAACATACCCCTCGATTGCCTTCTCCACCTCGTGACGAACTTGCCCTGCAGCCTTCAGACGGTCGATCACAGAAGGCGAAAGTCGTAACGCCTGTTGAAGAAATGCCAGACTCCCTCGTGAAAGCGGCACACAACGGAAGACCTGGCGCGACGCACAAGCGACGCAGACCAAGCCTCCGGACAGAGGCGAGAACTGCGGTTCTCCCAGCAGTCGGCCCTTACCGCAGGCGGCGCAATGATCAGTCTGAGGACGAAACCCAATAAGGCCCAACAGTCGAATCTGAAACAGCAGTGCCGTCAATGCCGGGTCTTGGCTCGTAACTAATGCGCGCAGACCCTGTTCGAGCGTCTCGAAGAGCTGCGGGTCAGGATCCCCGTCCGGCGTCACAGCACCCACCACATTGACCATCCGTGCGGCAGCGGTCATGAGCCCCAAGTCTTCGCGAAACCTCATAAACGGCTCTACGAGATCGACTTGTGAAATTCTATAGAGTGAATCTCCTGACTTTTCGAAGAGGTTCAGATGGCAGATGGTGAGCGGCTCGAGTGACGCGCCGAGCCGGCTCTTCATCCGGCGAGCCCCTCGCGCCACACCACGAACCTTTCCCATTTCCTTGGTATAAAAGGTCACGATACGATCCGCATCACCCCACTTCCGGCTCTTCAGCGTAATAGCCGCGGTCTTGATCAGCGGCATGGGGAAAACTCATGAGACGTAAAGCATGAAGCGTGAGCCGCCTCGGATGAAGAGAATTCGACAGTTCTACGTTTCACGCCTGACGCCTGACGTTTCACGGTTCTCATTAGCGGAGATATTCCATGAATAGCGTGGCCAGAGAAAGATAAATCGTAATGCCCGTGATGTCATTCGCCGTCGTCACAAAGGGGCCGGCTGCTACGGCGGGATCTACCCCCATTCGCTTCAGCAGGATCGGCATGAACGTCGCCATACTGGTCGAGACCATAAACGCCAGAATCAGCGACACCCCCACGACCATGCCTAGAAACTCTTGATGCCAAATCCAGCCGACCACCGTGAGAATGATGCCGCACGCAACCCCCATCAGCAGCCCGACCTTTATTTCTCTCAAAAATACGGCACGCACATCCGTCAGCTCGATCACCCCTGTCGCCAAACCGCGAATGATAAGGGTCGAAGACTGGAGGCCCACATTCCCACCCATGGCGGCGATGACCGGAATAAAACTCACGATGGCCACCACTTCCTGAATCGTATATCGAAACTCCCACAGAATCGCGCCCGAGAAGAGACTGCCGACCAGATTCGTAAAGAGCCATGGAAGACGATGTTTTGCCGACGCCACACTGGAGGATTTTGGGACCGAGCCCTCTTCAATTGCGCCGGCCATCTTGAGCATGTCTTCAGTCGCTTCTTCTCTGATCACGTCTACGACGTCGTCGACTGTAATAATACCGACCAATCGATTGTCGTTATCGAGGACCGGAATCGCGAGCAGGTTATAGCTTGCCACCTGGCGGGCCACTTCTTCTTGATCCATGTCGACCGTCACGCTGATGATGTCTCGCGTCACAAAGTTTTTCAGAGGCGTTGAAGGAGGAACCGTCAGCAATCGTCGCAACGAAAGGACCCCGACTAGGCGCTCATCCTTGTCGATCACATAAATATAAAACACCATCTCGGTATCGGTCGCCAACTGGAGGCGTTGGATGGCATCGTGCGCCGTTGCATCTTCCGGCAGCGCAAAAAACTCCGTGGTCATAATGCCGCCGGCTGTACCCTTCGGATACTTCAGGAGGTCGGCGACTTCTGTGGAGTCTTCCTTCCGCATCAGCGCAAGGATCTCTTTGGCTCGTTCTTCAGGCAACACACCGAGGAGGTATGCCGCGTCGTCAGGGCCGAGATCTTTGATCAGCCAAGCGATATCCGAATGCAGCAGATCCGCCAGCACCTGATTGATGCTGTCGCTATCGAGCTCGCTCAGCACTTGGCCGCGCTTCGACTCGCCTCGCACCAGCTCAAACACTTCCCTTTTTTCCTTGGGGGACGACAGGTGCGTAATCACTTGTGCGATATCGGCCTGATGCATCCGGCCCAGCATCTTGGCAAGATTGGTGATCGCACCCCGGTGCAACAGCCGTTGCACCGACAACAGCACGATGTCGGACTTGGTCCGGCCTCTATCCGCCTGATCGCGCAAGGTATCGCGGAGAAGATCTTTATCCCCTGGCCGCGGGCGTGGATCCGTTGGATTCGATTCTGTTATACGGTCGGTCGGCTGCATCACAATCCTGCTAGTAACCTAATTCCGTGAGGGCATGCTCATCTTCTCGCCACGCCTCCCGCACTTTCACCCACAGCTGCAGATACACTTTCATCTCAAAGATCTGTTCCATGTCGCGTCGTGCATCGGTCCCGACTGCCTTGAGTCTCTCTCCGTGCTTCCCGATCAGGATCGCCTTATGAGACTCCCGCTCGACCAAGACCGTCGCGCTGATGCGCGCGAGCTTCCCCTCCTCGACAAACTCATCGATCTCCACGGCAACCGAGTAAGGCACTTCCTCATAGGTCTGATGCAGAATCTTCTCTCGAATCATCTCAGACGCCAAGGTCCTCATAGACTGATCTGTAACCGTGTCTGCATCGTAGGCCGCATCCCCTTCCGAAAGATGAGCCACAGTGACGGACAACAATCGATCGACATTGTCGCCGGTTTCGGCCGATACAGGCACCACGTCTGTCCAAGCGAATAATCTGGCGTAGGTTTCCATCACCGGAAGCAATTTGAGCTTATTCACCAAATCCACCTTATTCAGCACCAGAATCACCGGACGCGGACGCTTCCTGACCGCCCCCTTCACATGGTCGATGACCAATAGATCGCCGGGACCAGGCGAACCCGTCGTGTCCATCAACACGTACAAGATATCCGCCTCCTCCAATACCTCGACGGTGGTGCGGACCATCCGACGATTAAGCAGATGTTGCGGCTTGTGCAACCCCGGGGTATCGAGCAATGCGATCTGCGCCCCCGGTACATGCACGATCCCTAGAATTCTCGTCCTCGTAGTTTGCGGCTTGTCCGACACAATCGCAATCTTCTGCTCGAGCAACCGATTGAGCAATGTCGATTTGCCGACGTTCGGCCGGCCGATTATCGCAACTGTTCCAAATTTCATGATGCTATGCTGTTCCGTTTCTGTCATGGCGATGGAATCAATTGATACACGGTTTCCCCTTTACGAACGTAGCCCAGCTGTTCTCTCGCCAACTGCTCGATTTTTGCGGGGTCGTGTTCCAGCCGATCGATATGTCCCTGTAACGTACGGGTCGTCCTCTGCAATTCCTGTAAGTCCACCTCCAGCTGTTGAGCATGCTCACGCATGGAGAAGTACCGCGGAAGTCCCATATCGCCAAAAACCAACACAACCAGCAGCAGCAGACAGCCAGCAACTCCGACGTAGTGCGCGCCTGTCAGCATACGGCGCTGCCAACCGAGCCACTGAGGTCCACGATTCCGCTTAATGATCATCGTCGTTCGCTCGTCATCAACATCGCCCCGGCACCGCCTCACGACCTCGATAGATGGCGTTCGAACCCAGCTCCTCCTCGATTCGAAGCAGTTGATTGTACTTGGCCACCCGATCCGTTCGGGACAGAGATCCGGTCTTGATAAGCCCGCTATTGGTCGCAACCGCCACGTCAGCAATCGTCGTATCTTCGGTTTCCCCGGATCGATGCGAGATGATCGCCGTATAGCCGGACCGTTTTGCCAACTCGATTGCCTCCAGCGTTTCCGTCAAGGTGCCGATCTGATTCAACTTGATCAGAATGGAGTTCGCAATCCCTTCCTTGATCCCTTTGGCAAAAATCTCAACGTTCGTCACAAAGATATCGTCTCCGACCAATTGGACCCGCCTTCCTAACTTCTCTGTCATCGTCTTCCAGCCCTTCCAATCCAACTCGCTCAACCCATCTTCGATGGAGAGAATCGGATATCGATCCACGAGCTTCCCGTAATAACCGATCATCTCTTCAGAAGAACGCTCAGGATTCTTTTCGGCCTCAAGGAGGTACCGGCCCTTCTCGTAGAGTTCGCTGGCCGCACAGTCCAATGCGAGGGCAATGTCGCGCCCCGGTTTGTAACCGGCCTCCTCGATCGCCTGCATGATCAGGGCAAGCGCCTCTTCATTGGACTGGAGATCCGGCGCAAATCCACCTTCGTCACCGACCGCCGTATTCAGTCCCTTTTTCTTCAGCAGCGACTTGAGCGTATGAAACACCTCCGTCGCCATCCGAAACGCTTCGCTGAAACTTGTCGCCCCCACCGGCATGATCATGAATTCCTGCAAGTCCAAGCGATTATCGGCATGGGCCCCGCCGTTGATGATATTCATGAGCGGGACTGGCAACACACGGGCGTTCGCCCCGCCAAGATATCGATACAGAGGCTGGCCTGTCTCTGCCGCTGCAGCTTTCGCCACAGCCAGCGACACACCGAGAATGGCGTTGGCGCCGAGCTTGCCCTTGGTTTTCGTCCCATCCAGATCGATCATCGTCTGGTCGATGCCGATTTGGTCGAACGCGTCCTTCCCTAACAGTTCCGGTGCGATCAGCTTGCTGATGTTGGCAACCGCCTTCGAAACGCCTTTCCCCATCCAGCGCTTCTTGTCGCCGTCACGCAACTCAATCGCTTCCTTCTCACCGGTCGAGGCCCCGGAGGGCACAGCCGCGCGCCCGTGCGCTCCGCTCTCCAGTGTGACATCCGCCTCGATCGTCGGATTCCCCCGCGAATCTAAAATTTGCCGCCCTTTGATCTCTCGAATCGCGCTCATGCTACCCCCTCAGGCTGCTGAAAAAGACCACACTTCCACCCGCCCAGCCCCAGCGCGCCAAGACGCGCCCGTTCACAATCATCATTCTCGGCTCAACAAATTCTCAAGGTACCCCGGGAGGTACGTCTCCAGTTTTCTATCAGCTGCGGTCTCTTTGACTGCTCTTTTGCTTAGCCTGACCGCCTTTAGTCTCCCTACCCCCATCACCCTCAGGGGATGGGATGGGGCTGGGTTGCCTTCGACTGCGCGCGTCGAATGAGCACCGTCTCATCGTGCGCGTTCCGCGAGCAAAGAAGGCACCCAGCCTCATCCCAGCTTCTTCTTCAATAACTCATTCACTTTCCCGGGGTTTGCTTTACCCCCAGAAGCCTTCATGACCTGCCCAACGAGGAAACCCAACACTTGCTGCTTCCCCTCTTTGAACTGCGCCACCTGCGTCGGATTCTTTGCAAGTACATCCTCGATAATTTTATCGAGCGCCCCTTCGTCGGAAACTTGCACAAGCCCCTTCTCTTGAACGATTTGCTCCGGAGTCTTACCGCTGCTGTAGACTTCGGAAAAAATCTCGCGCGCGGCTTTCAAGCTGATCGTCCCCTGCTCGACCAACCGAAGAAGATCGACCAACCGTTCAGGAGACACCGGTGAAGCACTCGCGTCAGCCCCCGAGTTATTCAGCTCCCTCGTGAGTTCGCCCATGACCCAATTGCTCACGGTCTTCGGCTGATTGAACAATGTTACGCAGGCTTCGAAGTAGTCGGCCACCGCCTTCGATGCCGTCAATACTCCCGCATCGTACTCGGACAGGGTAAAGTCATCGACGAATCGCTGCATTCTGGCTGCCGGCAATTCAATGACCTGTTTACGACAACCCTCGATCCATTCCTTATCCAACTTGAGCGGCACCAGGTCGGGATCGGGGAAGTAGCGGTAATCATGCGCCTCTTCCTTGGAGCGCATCACTGCCGTCTCGCCGCGATCGAGATTCCAGAGACGAGTCTCTTGATGAATCTTGCCTCCCTCGTTCAAGACCTTCGTCTGACGCTTGATTTCGTATTCGACGGCGTCCTTTACGAACTTGAAGGAGTTAATGTTCTTGAGTTCGACTTTGGTGCCAAATTCCCGCTGCCCCAATGGACGCAACGACAAGTTCGGCTCGCACCGGAAGCTTCCCTCATCCATGTTTCCGTCACAAACCTCGAGATACATCAGCACATCGCGGAGGCCTCTCAAGTAAGCCACGACTTCATCGGCCGACCGTAAGTCCGGTTCCGTTACAATTTCCAGCAGTGGGGTTCCCGCCCGATTCAAATCGACACGGCTCCCATTCATACCGGTCACATGAACACTCTTCCCCGCATCTTCTTCCAAGTGGGCGCGGCGGATGCGGACGCGTTTCTTACCTTCGCTCGCTGCAATCTCGATCCAGCCATGCTCGCAGATAGGCGCCTCATATTGCGAAATCTGATAGCCTTTGGGCAGGTCCGGATAGAAGTAGTTTTTCCGCGCAAACAGGTTATTCGCGCTGATCGTGCAATTCAGCGCCAGCCCCGCACGCACCGCCATTTCGACCGCAACCCGGTTGATCACCGGCAACGTGCCGGGGAGCCCCAAACACAGGGGACAGGTCTGACTATTCGCCGAAAGTCCGAACATCGTCCCACAGCCGCAAAACAGTTTGGACTTCGTCCGCAACTGCGCATGCACTTCGACTCCGATAACGACTTCGTAGATCATCGGTTAGCCACGGTCCTCTTCTCCATGCAACCGATCCCGCTCACGCCTCATTGCCTCACGGCCTGCATCGAACGCTTCGCGCAGAACCGACTTCTTGGAGTCGACGTATTCTTTCCCTTCCCCCACAACCTCTTCGAAGGTCTCACCCGCCTGGACGGCCAGGTCACGAAGATTACCCTCTGCGCGACGGGCATAGCCGCGCAATTGCTCGCGCGATTCCCGCCCTGCTTGTGGGGTGAGTAACAACGCTGCCACCGCGCCTAACGCTGCACCGCTTAAAAATGCCAGCAAGATTCCTGACGATGAAGTACCTCGATCATCCGCCATTGTGATGCCCTCCTTCCCCTCGAAACCGTTCCTTCATGACATGGCTGGCAGCCTTAAATCCGGCGACCACGCTTGCCATATTGGTTAGCATCGATCCGCTCGATCCCTTCACAACATTGTGCACATGCTGAACCGACTCCCCCACTTCTCCGACCGCATGCAAGAGCACGGCTGCATGCTCGACTCCCATGCGGGCTTGCTCGGTCAGATCGTTCACACGGTGACTCATCTCGCGAAGTTCACCGATCAACGGCGGCAGATCATCGTTCATTTTGGCCAGAAGCTGCTCGGACTCCGCTACGGTCTTGCGAACTTGAAGCACCATGGGCACGAGGCAGGCCACCAGCACCGCAAAGGCGATCGCCACAATAATCGCGGCTATTTCAACAATAGTCATAACGTCCCCCCTAAAACGCGAACCGTTAAACGTGAACCGCAAGAAGTGGAGGAACAGGCTCACTTTTTGCGTCACATTCTTACGTTTAACGATTCACGCTCTACCGTATAGTCGGTTTCTTCGCTCTCCATTGCGTACTCTGTTCGTAGGCATGGGCCGCGCGCAAAAGCGTCTCCTCTTCGAATGGGCGACCGATCAGCTGGAACCCGATGGGGAGCCCTGCCTGACTGAATCCGCAAGGCACCGAGATAGCCGGCACACCGGCCAGATTCGCTGAAATAGTGAAAATGTCCGACAGATACATCTGCAATGGGTCGTCGGCCTTTGCGCCGAACTTGAACGCCGGCGTCGGGGTCACAGGCGTCGCGATGAGATCGACATCCTGAAACGCCGCCTCGAAATCTTGACGAATCAATGTTCGCACCGCCTGCGCCTTGCCATAATAGGCGTCATAATAACCGGCGCTGAGCACATAGGTTCCCAGCATGATCCGGCGTTTTACTTCCGGCCCGAAACCTTCCTGCCTGGTCTTCATATACAACTCAAGCAGACTCTTAGTCTCCTTGGCGCGAAGCCCGAACTTCACTCCATCATAGCGGGCCAGATTCGAACTGGCTTCAGCCGTGGCAATCACATAATAGGTCGCTACTGCGGCACCGGTCTGCGGCAGCTGGATTTCCTTGATCTCCCCTCCCAATTCTTTCAGCTGCTGAATCGCCGCCCGCACGACTTGCTCTACTTCGTGGTCCAGCCCCTCTGCAAAGAACTCGGCAGGTACACCGATCTTCAGTTTCTTGAGATCTCTCTTCTTAAGCGCCTTCAGATAATCCGGCACCGGAACATCCGCCGATGTCGAATCCAGCGGATCGTGGCCAGCAATGGCTCCAAGAAGGAATGCTGCGTCCCGCACATCTTTGGTAATCGGTCCGATTTGATCGAGTGAAGAAGCAAACGCGATCAAACCATACCGGGAAACCCTTCCATAGGTCGGCTTGAGTCCTACCACTCCGCAGAAGGCTGCAGGCTGACGAATCGATCCGCCTGTATCGGACCCCAGCGCCGCGGCGCATTCGTCTGCCGCTACAGCCGCAGCGGATCCCCCACTGGACCCACCAGGCACACACTGCAAGTTCCAGGGATTCCGACTGGGCCCTACAGCGGAATTCTCGGTTGAGGAACCCATCGCAAACTCATCCAGGTTCGTCTTCCCAAGCAGCAAATACCCCTGGGCGCGCAACTTGGCAATCACTGTCGCATCGTACGGTGGAACGAAATTCCCGAGCATGCGGGAAGCACAGGTCGTCAGCACTCCCTCTGTACAGATGTTGTC
The DNA here is from genome assembly GCA_013140715.1 of Nitrospiraceae bacterium. Lineage (GTDB taxonomy): Bacteria > Nitrospirota > Nitrospiria > Nitrospirales > Nitrospiraceae > Palsa-1315. The sequence goes on along the minus strand of JABFSG010000022.1, from coordinate 39,279 downwards.
CTTGATCGCCAATGGCATGCCCATCATCGGCAATGTCTTGCGCCATCCTTTCAAGGAGGCATCGAGCGCGCTTGCTTGCGCAATTGCCGTATCTTTTACCTGTGTGATATAGGCCTTCACCTTCGGCTCCACCTGGCTCATTCGCAATCCGTAGGCGCGCACGATTTCTACGGCCGTCACTTCGCCGGCAGCAAACTTTTCATGGAGCTCATAGAGCGAGAGTTTATGAGTCGACATCAGTGCTTTGTCTTCCCCGGCACAATCCTGTTCTTCTCGTTGACTCGGACGATCTTGGGAGCATGCCGCGTGATTTCTTCCTCTGAGTAATACTCGTAACAGAAGATGATAATTTGATCGCGCACTGCGCCTTTCCTCGCCGTCGGCCCATTGAGGATAATCTCGCCCGCTCCACGTGTGCCTGCCACGGCATAGGTCATGAAACGCTCCCCGTTATTCAAATTGGAACAGACGATGGCTTCGTAAGGCAAAATCCCCGCAGCCTCCATCAGATCCTCATCAATGGTCAGACTGCCTTCGTAGTCGAGGCAGGCCTCCGTCACCGTGGCCCGATGAATTTTCGACCGTAACATTTGCCTGAACATTCGAACCTCGTTTAAAGGGGTTGTCGATCCTCAATAATCTTTGGAACCACAAAGAATCCGTCGACCGACTCAGGTGCATTGGCCACCGCACTATCGACAGGCAGAGATGGCCGTACCATGTCTGGGCGAAACACGTTCATTTGTCCCGGCATGGTCGCCGTGGGTACGACGCCTGTCGTGTCGTACTGTTTCAGAGTCTCCACATGAGTGAGGATCTGGCTCAACTGTTTCGCAAAGGCCGCTTTTTCAATATCCGTCAACGCCAGCCGGGCCAGCTTTGCGACCTTTTCAACTTCTTGCTGCGTTATCTCCATAGGAAGGCTCCTTTGGTTTGTTTAGTTTGTTTTGTGTGTCTGGTTCAACCAAAGGAACGAGACAAACCGGACACACTGCCCCTGACTACTCCACTGTGACACTCTTCGCCAGATTCCTCGGCTGATCCACATCCGCGCCGCGCAGCACTGCAATGTGATAGGCCAAGAACTGCAATGGGATCGTGAATAAAATCGGAGAGAGCAAGGGATGGGTGTCGGGAATCGTGAAGACTGCATCGGCAATCTTCCCCAACTCCCGCTCGCCTTCCGCCACGAATGCGATGACCGGCGCGTGCCGGGCTTTCACTTCCATCAGATTGCTCACAGTCTTTTCATACAGCCGATCTTTCGGCGCCAGCACAACCACCGGCATGTCCTTATCGATGAGTGCGATCGGGCCATGTTTCATCTCCCCTGCTGCGTAGCCTTCGGCATGGATATAGGACACCTCTTTCAACTTCAAGGCTCCTTCTAACGCGATCGGAAAATTGATACCTCGACCGAGAAACAAGAAGTTGCGCTTTTTGTAATACCGTTTGGCAATCGCGACAATTTCCGCCTCACGACCAAGCACCTGCTCGACCAGCATCGGAAGCCGAACCAGGCGATCAAGCCAGGCCTTTCCATCTGCGACTGACAGGGTTCCGCGCACGCGGCCCAAATGCAAGGCGAGGAGATAGAGTGCCGTGAGTTGAGCAGTAAAGGCTTTGGTTGAAGCAACCCCTATCTCAGGCCCGCAATGGGTATAGAGGACGCCGTCCGATTCCCGAGCCAGGGTACTGCCTACCACATTCACGATTGAGACGACACGCGCCCCCTTCTCCTTCGCTTCACGAGCGGCGGCCAATGTGTCCGCCGTCTCGCCGGACTGCGAGATCGTGATAAACAGATCCTCTTTGCCGACCAACGGATCACGGTAGCGGAATTCGCTGGCGATATCGACCTGCACCGGCGTACGAACCATTTCCTCCAAAAGATACTTCCCCACCTGTCCCGAGTGCCACGAAGTCCCGCAAGCCACGATCCAGATGCGGTCGATCGCCGCAAACTGTTTGGGCGTCAATCCGATATCCGGCAGATCCGCCTCGCCGGTGTCGTAGGAATAGCGCCCGCGCATTGTATCGAGAATCGTCTGCGGCTGTTCGTGAATCTCCTTCAGCATGAAGTGCGGAAATCCGCTCTTTTCCGCCGCAGAGGCATCCCAGGTAATCTTGGTCGGTTTCCGCTTTACCGGACGGCCTTCGATATCGGTAAAATGGATGTCCGTCGCGGTCACGACCGCCACATCGCCCTCTTCGAGGTAGGTCACGGAACGGGTGTGGGCCAGCATGGCCATCACGTCGGACGCCACGAACGATGCCTTGGCAGCTGTGCCAACGACCAGCGGGCATCCAGCGCGTGCCGCCACCATCGTCCCAGGCTCCCGCTCAGAAATGACGGCGAGGGCATAACTGCCTCGCACATCCTTCGTGGCGGCTCGTACCGCCGCAGCCAACTTCATACCCTGCTGGAGATATCGGTCGATCAGATGTGCCACGACTTCGGTGTCCGTTTCCGAATGAAATTTGTAGCCCTCTTTCTCCAATTGTTGTTTCAACGGCTGATAGTTTTCGATGATGCCGTTATGCACGAGCACACAGCCTTTCGAACGGTGCGGGTGGGCGTTTTGTTCCGAGGGTTTCCCGTGTGTCGCCCATCGCGTATGGCCAATGCCAACGGTGCCGTTGAGGGCTTTTTCCTTGAGCGACTTCTGAAGATTGGAAAGTTTTCCGACCGTGCGCCGAATTTCGATTTTGCCGCCTTGCAGGACCGCCACACCGGACGAGTCGTAACCTCGATATTCCAGCTTGGCAAGACCGGCAATAAGAATCGGCACTGTTTCCTGATCGCCCACGTACCCGACAATTCCACACATAGCTTAACCCCTATTTACGTTTCTTGGCTTGCTTGCCTTTTGAAACCGACGGTTGCTTCTTCGTGAGGCGTGAGACGTCAGAAGCCTGACGAGCAGATTTCGCGTCACGTTTCACCTTCAGCGCTTCAGGACTTGTTCTGTCTTGTAATGCCCGCCGGCGAGCAGCCCACCCCGCACGATTGACTTGCGCCACGCGCGCAATCACCAAGGCATCTTCCGGCACGTCCTCTGTCACCGTTGTGCCGGCTGCAATGATGGCTCTTGCTCCCACCGTCACCGGGGCGATCAACTGGGTATCGCTACCGAGAAAGACTCCATCCCCGATCACCGTCTGAAATTTTTGCACACCGTCGTAGTTACAGGTGATGGTGCCGGCGCCGATGTTGACCCCTTTCCCAATCGTTGTGTCCCCCAAGTAGCTCAGATGGTTCGCCTTCGACCCTTCACCCAGATCGGTTTTCTTCATCTCGACAAAATTCCCAACCTTGGCCTTCTTCCGCACCACCACACCGGGGCGCAAATGAACGAATGGACCCAAATGCGCATCGTCCTCAATGTGAGAATCGGTAAACAGGCAGTGATCCAGAATCTCCACACCGTTCCCGACAATGCAATTCGTGAGACGTGCCGAAGACCGCAGCACACAATCTTCCCCGATGACCGTCGTCCCTTCGAGTGTCACGTGAGGATACAGCACCGTGTCTTTGCCGATCGTCACTGTGGCATCGATCCAGGTTGAGGCGGGATCGATCATCGTCACCCCTGCATCCAGCCAACGTTCTCGAATCTGTTGTCGCACCACCTGCTCAGCCTCGGCAAGCTGTCGGCGTGTATTCACCCCAAGCCCTTCGTCGGGATTATCGAGTACCACAGCGGCCACGTGCCGTCCGGATTGTTCCGCAAGATGGACGATATCCGTCAGATAATATTCCCCTTGGGCATTACTGGGATCGAGCTTTTCCAAGGCACTGAAGAGAAATTCGCCGTCGACCACATAGGTGCCCACATTGATTTCTCGGATCGCCCGCTCTTCTGCATTCGCGTCACGATCCTCGACAATGCGAGCGACACCCTGCTCTGTTGAATGGGCGCGTACCACCCGTCCATATCCGCTTGAGTCTTCGAGCACTGCAGTAAGAACCGTCACAGTCGCATGATTCTCTCCGTGAACACGAAGCAGTTCGCGCACGGTTGATTCTTGAAGTAACGGCGTATCGCCGTTCAGAATGAGATAGTTGGACGGAGCGCCTCGCTTGCCTACTGCAAACACCGGTCGGCTCTGCAAGACCGCATGGCCTGTGCCCAATTGCTCTCGCTGTTCAACGATCGCAATAGCAGCTTCGCCGCTCATTCCTGACGTCGCTCGGTCGATCACTTGGCGCACCAGATCGGCGTGATGCCCCACCACGACCGCCACACGATCCCCCGCAACACGCAGCCCAAGCCCTACTGAATAGAGCACCATCGCCTGGCCTGCCACCCGATGCAGCACTTTCGCCTGCTTCGAGCACATGCGCTTCCCAAGCCCCGCAGCCATCACAACCACCGCAAGGCCGGCGATCTTCCCTTGCCGATCGGAGTTGACCTGCTTTTTCCCCATCGGGATTTCAGTGGCGAGCATACGGCTCATCCGATCGGTACTCCCGTTTCAGGCTGTTTGACGTCACTCCACTTCGTTGCGGCAGTCACCGCCGATGACAGAGACGCGGACGGTGAACAGAGCCCGCCCGAGACGATGAGCTTCATCGCCTCTTCGACTGTCATATCGACAGAGGTGACTTCATGTTCCGGCACCAGCAGGAAATAGCCGGACGTTGGATTCGGCGAGGTCGGCACATACACATGGACCAGCGGCTCCTGCGCAATGTCTTGCATTTCCCCTTTGGTCACCCCTGTGACAAAGGCAATGCAATAGTGCCCATTCTTAGGAAACTGAATCAGCACGACGCGGTTGTATGAAGCCTGATCCGAGACCGACAAGATATCCATCATGGATTTTAGCGTCGAGTAGATTCCCCGCACGAGTGGCACACGGTTCAGCAAGTCCTCCCACCATTTCACGATTCGCCGGCCCATAAAATTGGTGGCGAACAGACCTGCCGCAAAGACCAAGACAATTAAGGCTAGAATCCCAAGACCCGGCACATAATGACTCGGCACCAACCGGATCAGGAGATCCCCGAGAATCCCATCGACCGCTACGAAAAGAGCCTTCAAAATGAGGATGGTTCCCCAGATAGGGATAATCACGAGCAAGCCCGTCAGAAAGTAGCGTTTTAGCAAGGTTTTCAGCATAAATACACGCAGACGAAGGTAGAGGGTCATCATACAGAGAATTGCGCAGGCCTCGCAAGCCTTTTATTGCTATTTTCAACAACTTGGAATACCATCCCGCCCGTTTTCTTTACCGACTAGGGTGTCGTGCAATGGGGGCAAAGAAGCAGCGGACTCGTGGCCTGTTTATTACCCTGGAGGGAATCGAAGGCAGTGGGAAAAGTACCCAGATTTCTCACCTCGCAAATCTTCTGACTCAGGCAGGGCACACAGTGCTCAAAACCAGAGAACCGGGTGGCACGGCGACCGCGGAAGCGATTCGCCATATCCTCCTCACCGCATCTTCTCACGAACCGGTCACACCCCAAGCCGAAGCCCTGCTGATCTTGGCGGCAAGATGTCAGCACGTCACGCATCTCATCATGCCGGCGCTTCAGCAAGGCACTATCGTGTTATGCGACCGATTTTCCGATTCCACCCTTGCCTATCAGGGGTTCGCGCGCGGCCTCGACCTTCAATGGTTGCGGGCAACCAATGCAATCGCAACAGGCGGGCTGACACCGGATCTCACTCTCCTGCTCGACCTCCCGGTTTCATCAGGTTTGGCCAGGAGACGGGCCGATCGTGGCCAACAGAATCGACTGGACCGTGAAGCGGAACATTTTCATCGAAAAGTGCGCCGGGGATTTCTAACCCTTGCCGCTGAAAAACCTACCCGCATGAAGATCGTGAATGCGAATCGGCCCGTGAAACAGGTGCAGGACGAGATCACCGAGATCGTGCTAGGCTGGATGACTCGACCGCGTCGTTCTCCACGCCGGAGTTAGCATGCCCTTTCGCGACTGTATCGGCCATCAAACATCCATCGCTTTTTTGCAGGCAGCCGTCAATCATGAGCGCCTGGCTCACGCCTACCTGTTCCACGGCGAAGACGCGATCGGAAAACGACTGACGGCCATTCGCCTGGCGCAGGCGCTCAGCTGCGAACAGCCTCCCGATGCGGAAAGCCTCGACAGTTGCGGCGCCTGCCGGTCCTGCCGACAGATCGACGCCCGCACGCATCCCGACTTTTTTGTCATTGAACCGGACCGAGAACAGGCCACCCAGCAAATCAAGATTGAACAGGTTCGCGAGATCGAACACCAGATCATGTACCACCCGCTTGTCGGCGAGCGAAAAATCTGTCTGATCGACGATGCCGACCGCATGACGATCGGTGCGGCCAACGCACTGTTGAAAACACTGGAAGAGCCTCCGGCACATAGTCTCTTTCTCCTGATGTCGAGTCGCCCCGCCGCCCTACCGGCCACCATTCGATCCCGTTGTCAGAGTCTCCGCTTCACGACACCGGCTCGCACGCAGGTGGAAGCCGCGCTCATCCTACAACGTGAAATCCCACCGGCAGACGCGCGATTTCTTGCCATCATCAGCGAGAGCCGTATCGGGGAAGCCCTCACCGCAGACGTCAAAGACGTTCGTTCACGCCAACAGGAACTCGTGGATTTGGTCCGGCCTCAGTCCTTGCAGTCGATCGGATCAATCCTCTCATCGGCGGAAGCGATTGCAAAGGCCGACCGCGCACAGGACATGCTCGTCTGGCTGGCTCGATGGATCCGCGATCTCGTCTTGATTCAAATCGGAGGAGATCGTGACCAGGTGCTCTATCTCGACGATCTCACAACGCTGGAGGCCTATGCGAAACAGGCCAACACCGATTTACTATTGGAGCTGCTCCGTGAAATTGAACTGACCGAGCAACGAGCCACTCGGCACCTCAACCTCCACATGGCGCTGGAAATGATCTTGCTCCGCCTGCGCGATGCGCTGACCGCATCGTCCATCCCACTGCCCGCCTAGCACGGACTTGTTCCTCTTGTTTCTTGGGTTTGTTTGGTTGTTTTTGTCTGCCTGGCCTAAGTGCTTTGCCTCGTGTGTTTGGTTGAACCAGATCACCCCGTCTCGCCTGTCCCGCTCGTCCCGCATGTCTCGCACGATGTTGCTCCAATACTCGCCTAGCTTTCACCGTTTATTACCTGATATCTTTTGGCACGCCCCATGAGTACTCCCAACAGTTTCTACATCACAACGCCGATCTATTACGTCAACGATGTGCCGCATATCGGACATGCCTATACCACCGTGGCTGCCGATGTCCTGGCTCGCTACTGGCGTCTGCGAGGGCGTGACGTCTTCTTTCTCACCGGGCTCGACGAGCATGGTCAAAAAGTTCAGCAGGCTGCGGCCAAAGTCGGCATCGACCCGCAAGCCCATTGCGACAAGCTGGCGCCCCAATTCCAAACCCTCTGGAAACGGCTGAATATTTCCAACAACGCCTTCATCAGGACCACCGATCAACAGCATAAAGATACTGTTCAACAATATCTTCAAACACTTCATAATAACCAACTGATATACAAGGCTGACTACACAGGATGGTACTGTACGTTCGACGAGCGGTTCTGGACTGAAAAAGATGTAGAGAATGGCCTCTGTCCCGACTGTAAACGGCCGGTTGAGCAGATCAGCGAGCACAATTATTTTTTCAAGATGGGGCAGTATCAGGATCGCCTGATCGAATACATCACGCAACATCCAACCTTCATCCGCCCCGAATCGCGCCGCAATGAAGTCCTGGGATTCCTGACTACGCAGAAGCTCAGCGACCTGTCCATTTCACGACCGAAATCTCGCCTCTCCTGGGGCATCGAATTACCATTCGACAAGGACTACGTCACCTACGTCTGGTTCGATGCGCTGGTAAATTACATCTCGGCATTGGACTATCTTGCCCCGACTCCATCACAAGATCGCTATTGGCCGGCATCGGTCCACTTGGTTGGAAAGGATATTCTCACCACCCACGCAGTCTATTGGTCCACGATGCTCATGGCCCTTAACCTGCCACTACCGGAGACGATCTTCGCGCATGGCTGGTGGACGGTGGATGGAGAGAAGATGTCCAAGAGCCGGGGCAACGTCGTGGACCCGAACAAGATGGTCGATGAATTCGGCGTCGATGCCTTCCGGTATTTCCTCTTTCGAGAGGTTCCATTCGGGCAGGATGGCGACTTCTCCCAAGCTGCCATGGTCGGCAGCATCAACAGCGATCTGGCCAACGGAGTCGGCAATCTCTTGAGCCGCACACTGACCATGATCGAGCGGTTTGCGGAGGGCACTATTCCCGCAGCAGATCAGCCGGCCTTGCCAACGCTGGAGGAACAGATCGCCCAGGTCGCACGCACCCTGCCTCAGCGAATCGAGAGAGGATTTACCGAGCTGGCCTTCCGGGACAATATTCAGAGCGCGTGGGAACTCATCGGGCACTGCGACGAATACATCGACAAGGCAGCCCCTTGGAAATTGGCAAAAAACCCGGATAATCATGGGCAGCTCAAAACCGTTCTCAATACCACCGCAAGAGCCCTTCGCCTGCTGGCCGTGCTGCTATACCCCTACATGCCGCAAACCGCTGCGCAGCTTACGCAACAGCTGGGGTTTGCATTCGATTTCTCCAAGGCACTGCCTGAAAATTCCTATGAGTGGAATGCTCCAATCGCAGGAGTCAAGATTTGCAAAGGCCCAGGCCTTTTCCCCCGCATCGAATCAAAATCACAAGGAGCTAACACCGTGAGCGATACACCGAAACCTCTGCCGCCAGCCGCTGCCACACCAGCAACAGCGGCAGCTGCCATCCCGCAATCTCCATCGCCTAATGCCCCTAGCCCCGCGACACAAGCCGCTCCCCCAGCACAGATCACCATCGACGAGTTCATGAAGATTCAGCTTAAGACTGCGAAGGTCTTGAGCGCAGAGCGTGTTCCGAAGTCGGAAAAGTTACTCAAGTTGCAAGTCTCTATCGGCAGCGAGCAAAGGCAGATCGTGGCAGGCATCGGCAAGAAATACGAACCAGAAACCTTGATCGGAAAAACGATCGTCATTGTTGCCAACTTGAAACCGGCGAAGCTCATGGGCATCGAATCGCAAGGCATGGTCCTGGCCGCAGGCGACAGCGAAGTTCGTGGCCTCGCCACCATCCTGGAAGAAGTCGATCCCGGCACCAAAGTGAAATGAACCGAGCTGGCATCAGGCTCCGCATTACCCTTCTGGTCGCCATTACTCTGATTGCCCTACCCTGTCTCGCCGTCCCGGCTGAAACGACTCCGTCACAAGACCAACGGTTAAACGAGCCGAAGCCCACCACGATTCTCGTCCGAATCGTCGCACATGGATCGATGGTGCTAGGGAAGGATGTGGGAGGGGCTCGCGTCACGATCACGGATGTTGCCAGCGGGCAGATCCTCGCCTCTGGTCTTCAGCAGGGTGACGCGGGCGATCAGAATCAAATCATGCGCACACCCCGGTTGATGGGAGAACCGTTATACAGCTCACGCGCCTCCGCTTCATTCACCACCATCTTGAAGTTGCCCCATCCGGTACTCGTGGATATTGCGGCAGAAGGTCCGCTGGGCTATCCGGCTGCAACTCAACGTGCCACAACACGCACCTGGCTCATTCCGGGCCAGGACATGACCAATGACGGCATCGTGCTCGCACTGTACGGATACATCGTGAAGATCGAACAGCCACAATCAGGCGAGTCACTGATTGCAAAAGACGACGTGACTCTACGCGCCACCATCAGAACATTATCCGGCGCGCTGGTGAGACCCCATGGGGATTGGGACTCTCGAAAGATACAGATCTATGGCGAGGTACTGATCGGCGACCGCATCGTTGAACGGCTGCAGATGTTCTACGGCAGCGACAATACCGGCTTCGAAGCGCCCTTCTTCGTGCCGTCGCTCACAGATGCCTTGGACGGCGTCACCATCCGCGTTGTGGCAGCCGATCCCGCGAGCGGAAATATCGGCGTCGGACAAGCGATGTTTCCCGTGCTCAGCGAACGATTACCACAGAAAAGGCGCACGCCATGAAAACCATCATCCTCCTACTCGCCTTCTGCACATTCCTCGCCGGACCTGCATTCGCCCAAGACCAGCATCGGCGTCCGGACGACATCAAACAATATCTGGAGCAGCTCGACAGTACTGAGCGGGATCGCTACCAGAAACCTTCCCAGGTGATTGATGCGCTCAAAGTAAAACCGGGAATGGCAGTCGCCGACCTTGGCTCCGGTTCCGGATACTTCACGCGCCGCTTTGTCGAAGCCGTGACCGAAACCGGCATCGTCTATGCCGTCGACATCGAACCGGAGATGCTGGCCTACGCCAAAGAGAGCGTCATCCATATGCACACCGCCTACACAGCGGAGTTCATCCTCGCCATGCCTGACAGCCCCAAACTGCCGTTCGAATCGATCGATCTTCTCTTCGTCTGCAACACCATCCACCATCTTGAGGAGCGGTCGAAATACTTCCGCGACCTCCGGTCGTCCTTAAAGATAGGAGCACGCATCGCCATCATCGATTTCTATCCCGACGAACGATCCGGCGACCTCGGTTTCCCGAAACACCATCTCGTCTCGCGAGATACGGTCATTCAAGAAATGGCCGCAGCGGGGTACAAGCTAGCGCGCGAACACAGTTTCCTACCGAAACAATACTTTCTGGAATTCGTGCCGAAATAAACAGGCTGTCGATAAAGACCGCCAGCATCGCTCAGACCCTCAACGTACCCCAAAGGGCACGCCTCAGCCCTTCACTCGCTGAGGCCCTATAGTGAAGCAGTGGCTCCTCAATGCGCATGGCAAAAGACCATCGACAACCCTTTGGGAATGTCATTCAATGAGAATTAATAGAGCAAGTAGCGACACTCGGTTACCCGCGTCACTCTTAGAAATTACTTCTGTACGGATGATTTCTAACAGCAAAAAGGGTATCCTTGACCAACAGATAAGAACCAAATTCATGACCATGCGTCTTATGGTCATGAATTATTGAGAGTTCATAGCTAATGAAATTTTCTGAAAAACGTCCCTTGGAAGAAATTTCTCTTTCCGGCTACAAATCGTTTCGGGAGCTTGAGTCATTCCCAATGCATAGTGGACTCAACGTGCTCATCGGAGCCAACGGTTCAGGAAAAACCAACTTCATTCGCTTCTTTGAATTGCTTGGCAACATCATGGATGCCAACAAAGGATTGCAGAATTACGTCAGCAGCCGTGGCCGTGCTGACGCCTTCCTTTTCCGAGGCATAAAAGTAACGCCAGAATTCAAAGCGCATTTGAAATTTGGGCTCAATGAATATAAGTTCACTTTGCGCGCGGCTGACGATAGGTCACTCTTTTTTGCCCAAGAATCTGCACCATCCGCAGGCCCTCGCTTTGGTCACATAAAGAACGAACAAGGCAGCGGACACCTTGAAAGCCCTTTGGCCCGTTCGACCAATCTCAGCAGTTCACAACAGTGGGTGGCAAACACCATCCGAGACTGGCGAGTCTATCACTTCCATGACACCTCCCCATCAGCCCCAGTCATGGGTAGGTGCAACATCGTTGATAACGACGTACTACACAGCAACGCCGCAAATATTGCTGCATTCCTCATGGACTTGTCTAGTCGCTATCCAGAACATTACGAACAAATTCTTGAGACTGTGCGCCAGGTCGCCCCATTCTTCGGCACATTTGTCCTTAAAAAAGTGGGGTCTGGACAAACCCAGTTGCTCTGGAAAGACCGGTACTCCGATCTTCTTTATTACCCTCATCAACTCTCCGACGGAACAGTGCGCTACATCTGCCTCGCTACTCTTCTCCTGCAACCAGACCCACCTTCGACGATTCTCATAGACGAGCCGGAGCTCGGACTACACCCTCAAGCCATCAAACTCTTAGCCAGCCTTCTACATGAAGCAGCTGACCGATCTCAACTAATCGTCTCGACACAATCGTCAGTATTGCTTGATGAGTTCGAGCCTGAACAGGTAATTGTCGCAAACCATCAAAACGGTGAAACGGTTCTGGCGCGTCAAGACAAGGATCGCCTTGCAGGATGGCTCAAAGAGTACACCTTAGGCCAGTTGTGGGAAAAAAATGAACTGGGAGGCCAACCCTAATGAAATGGGTTCGCCTTTACGTTACTGCCGAAGGACAATCTGAGCGAAAGTTTGCTGAAGAAGTATTAGGCCCACATCTAGCAATCTATTACATAGATGTACGGGCACGGGTTGTCCTCACCAACCGAAAACTTGGAAAGCGTGGAGGCATTATAGATTACGATAAGATTCGAGGTGACCTGCACCGTCTCATGCAGGAAGACCCGCAGAGTGACGCACGATTCACAACTATGATTGACCTGTATGCATTGCCTAATCAATTCCCTGGCTGGACTGAAGCGAAGAAACTAACTCATCCACAGGATCGTATAAAAAAATTGGAAGAGTCCCTTAAAGCTGACTTCCCAGATCGCCGTTTTATGCCATACATTCAACTTCATGAATTTGAAGCATTACTTTACTGTGATCTTTCACAGCTCAAAAAACGACTTTCAGGATCAGAGGTTGGCCTGCGTAAGCTCGAGCACGAAGTCAAAGGCATCCCCCCAGAGGAAATTGATGAAGGTGCAACCACAGCTCCCAGCAAGCGAATTATTCGTTATGCGCCCACCTATGAAAAAAGTAAAGTACGTGTCGGCGTGCCCGCTGCTGCTGCCATCGGCCTCTCAGCTTTAAGAAACAAATGCCCGCACTTTAACTCCTGGGTCACAAACCTTGAAGCTCTTGCCCCCACCACAGGGAAATAAAATACACGGAAACCATTTCGCGGCGCAGAACGGAGATTTAATTTTATTGGCTTGTTTCGTTTTTTTGTTTGTCTCGCTACCTCGCACAAAAGAAACCAGATACACCAAACAAACCACATAACCTGCCCGAAGTCAGCACTCCTCCACTCGATCAGCCAACCGGCAATAGCCTCACCCGTCATTTCTCCAACGCTTGATGCATCGGCGGGCTCGTGCGACACTATGTGCATGACTGTCCTGACCTCCTATGAGCACCTGCGCTCGCGTTTGCATCTGGCACTCGGACTGAATGCCGTCATTATCGCTGCCGAGTTTGTCGGCGGGTGGTTGCTCAACAGCATCGGCTTGATGAGCGATGCGGGACACAACCTCGTCGATCAAGGTTCGCTTTTTCTGGCTCTATACGCGCACATCCTCACCAGGCGACCGGCCAGTGAAACGAGAACGTTCGGCTACCATCGCGCCGGCGTCATTGCGGCCTTTCTCAATTCGTTTATTCTCCTGCTGACTGCCCTCGGCATCGTCTTCATCGGAGTCAAGCGACTCATGCAGCCGGTTCCAGTGGACGGCGGTTGGATCATGGTGATTGCCGCCGTAAGCTTTGCGGCCAATCTCAGCATTGCCCTGTTGCTCCAGCACGGGGCGAAAGACGATCTGAACATCCGTGGCGCTTTTTGGCACATGCTGGGCGATGCCTGGGTCTCGCTCGGCGTCGTCCTGAGCGGCGGCGCAATTCTATTGACGGGCTGGGCGGTGCTCGATCCACTCATCAGTCTCCTCGTGGTCGGCGCTATTCTCCGTGGAGCCTGGCCCCTGTTCAAAGAATCCCTCGACGTGTTGCTGGAATCCACCCCTCCCACGATCAGCGCCTCGCACGTCGCTGCGACGATTGAATCTCTGCCCGGTGTGAGAAACGTCCATGACCTCCATATCTGGGCGGTCGAACCTCGCTTGGTTATGATGACCTGTCATATACTCGTCGAAGGAGACGACTCGGCGTTGACCAATGAGCTGCTCCATGCCATCCGCGCCAGGGTCAGCACAGATTTCGGCATCAACCATATGACGATTCAAATGGGCACCCACTGTTGCCACCAAGAAGAGATCCACTGCGATCTCACCACGCTAGCCTCGCAGCACAAGGATGAGCGGCTCGTGCATGTGCATCATTAACCGCGCGGGACGGGGGAGGTTGATCTGGTTTGTTTTGTTCATTTGGTTGGTCTAGTTCAACGAAACAAACCAAACAGACCAAATAAACAAGAGAAACCAGCTGGCCTCGCCCGTCGCGTTTGAGTCAGGCATCGACGATGCAGTAGAACTGTTCATGAATAATGTAGATTGAGACGATGTCCACCTCCCCGATCCCCTTTTATGTCCTCTGCGGCTCTCTTGGCGCTGGCAAGACCACGCTCTTGATGCGTCTGCTCGAATATTGGAAGGGCCAGGGCAAGAAGGCCGGCGTCTTGATGAATGAAGCGGGAGAAGTGAGTATCGATGGGCCGCGCGCCGGCACCATCGCACAACAAGTAATGAACCTGGCCGGAGGCTGTGTCTGTTGCGATACGAAGGAAGACCTGTCCTGGGGGATTGCGCAACTGGTGCGGGACTATGAGTCGGATGTAATCATTCTGGAATGTTCCGGCATGGCTGATCCAGCTGAAGTCATCGATGGCGTCACCGATCTCTACACGGCGCGGCTCACACACTTGGAAAAAGTCATTGCCTTGCTCCATCCGATCCCGACAGACCGGGAGAGTATGGGAGGCTTTGTGACCAGGCAGGCGATTCGCTGCGCCGACGAACTCATTCTCAATAAGCGAGACCTCTATGTCCCAGGCCATTGGGAGGGGTTCAAGACCTCGATCACCGACCAGAATCCCTACGCGCGGGTCTGGGAAACCAGCCATGCTAAGGTCGATCCTGCAGCGCTGCTCAAACCCATCACCCGTATGGCATCAACGCCGACGGTGAATGTGGAATTTGGCGGGCCGCGATCATCCACGACCAACACAAGGGCTTCCTATCATCCCATCGCCACGACGGTTCGACTGCCAGGCCCCTTGAACCTTGAACGATTCCTGCGCTGGACAAAGACTCTCCCCCCTGAACTCGAACGGGCAAAAGGCTTCTTCCGCTTCGCCAAGGGGCCGGAACTCCAAGAATTTCAATATGCCCCCCCTGGCAACGCAACCACTACGCCGATCACCTTGCTCGACGAACCGAGTCACGCAATCGTGTTGATCGGACGAGGCTACGACCAGGAACGTTGCCAAACAGAATTGTTGGGTTGTTTAGAAAGCCAGAAAAGCAATAACCGTTAACGAGTTGATCTGGTTTGTCTGGTTCATCTGGTTGTCCAAATCAACCAAACAAACTAGATAGACCAGATAGACGCGATTGAGAAACTGGCAGACGTTTTCAGCACCCTGCTACACGGCAGGGTTTTCGCGTGAGGAGCGGACACGAGAGTAGCGCAGAATCAGCCAGGCAACACCGGCTCCGAACAACCCGCCGATCGTCCACCCTCCCAGTACATCCGTAACATAGTGAGCCCCGATATAGACACGCGACAGACCGATGAGTCCGACCAGCGGCCAACTCACCCAGCCTGAACGTGGATAGAGTACCTGGAAAAAGGCCGCCGCCGTTGCGGTATTGATCGCGTGATTCGATGGAAATCCAAAGGTCTTGCCGCAGGCTTCGATCTGGTTGATATCCAGAAGCGCCATGCAGGGACGTGGCCGAGCGACGAGATCTTTAATCCTAGCCCCCAGGAAATCGAGCAATCCGATCGATGCCGCAAGAAGAGGCGCCCCGAGCAAAGCCTCACGCCAGGATAGCCACAACCAATAGCCCGTGAGAATAATCCCCGGCGTCCAAAGAATGCTCGAGTTAGAGAGGGTGAGTGCGAACCAGTCGAGCGTGTCGGAATGTCCAGTGAGGCTGTTGATGGCACGGAAAATTGATTCGTCCACACTCATAGGGGTGACGATAAAGCGTCATCCGTCATTCGTCAACCGTCTAGCTCGAAAATGGTCTATCCGGTCTATCTCGTTTGTTTGGTCTATCTGGTTCGTCTGGTTGCCTGGAATAATTCTGGTCTGCGCTAACCGCCATTAGCCATCAGCTCTTGTGCGATCAGTGGGTGCGAAAATGGATACGTACGGTGAGTTCCCCATCTACTGGCTCGTCGCCTTTCAATTGTGGGTCGAATGTCCATTGGCTCAATGCAACCATGCCGGCGATGGTGAGCTCCCGATGTTTGGCCGGTTCCAACACAACGACCGTCACCGCCGCACCCTTAGAGACCAACACACGCACTTTCATCCAGTCGTCGAGTTCTTTGCCGTCCAATCCAGGTGGAATGGCAGGCCAGGGTGTAACTTTGGGAACCGGTGCGCGTTGTTGATCCTGATTGAGCGGCAGGCCGTGGACATGCACCTCGGGCAACTCCAGTACATCTTCCTCGTGGTCGTCCTCATGCGTCGCCTCATCACCGGCCACCGCAAATGCCATAGCCGACCAAAGAGACACACAAAATCCCAATAATAGTGCAATGAAGCGATAGGGTCTCATTCGCTTACAAATCTCTCGTTCCATTCTCTCTTCTCCGACGATTTGCTTATACCACCAGATGCCCAACAAGGTCATCCAGCAAGGCCGCAGGGAGTCCGGCGACTGAGGCGTACCCTTGTGGTACGTCGCAAGGAGACGGGCGACTGAGAACGCCGCTGGTGACGTTGTTCGGCATCTGGTTAGAAAAACCATTGGCCACGGAAGAAAAATGACCTCGGCATCCCCGCGTGGGATACGCCCAGACCGATGCTTCCCTCGCCTTGGTTGATAAGATACTGTTGGTCCAATAAATTCACCACATCAAAACCCAGGAGAAGCTTCTGATTGTCCCACGGCAAGGGGATAACATGCGTGAGGGACATATTGTAGATCGTGTACGAGGGGCTATGGGTAGAATTGGTTTTGCCCCCCGCTTCCGCCGTACGCAGCCCCGACGCAAACAGCATCTGTCCTGTAAGTGTCGTCCGCTCCAAGAAACGATAGGCCACCACCCCCGAGCTCGTGAGCGTCTGTGAGTGATCGCAAAATACTCCACCCCTAGAATTGATATCGCTGATCTCCTTCTGATCCAACAAGACGTGTCCAGATTGGAGCCCGTAGCCCTTACATTGCCCCCAGGCGACATTTCCGCGTGCGGACAGGTTCTCCATCAGTTGCAGCCTCAGCGCGCCATCAATACCTCGCTGCCAACCCCGCTCGAAGGCAAAGTAGTTCAAGAGCGGAGTGGTGCCAAATTGGCCCGCGTCGGAAAGAAAATGCGCAAGTTTGTAGTAGCCGGTCAGTTGAAGGGTCGCCCAGCGTGAAAGGGCGTGGTAGCTGCCGACTTCGAAATAGTGCGCTCGCTCGGCCCGGACTGTATTATTCGTCGTATCGTCCGGCGCTGCCTTCGTACCGGTGGTATTGAGTTTCGCGAAGGAAATCGCTTCGAGATTCGGCGGCGTAAACTGCCGCCCGTAAAAGACGTGGAACACATTGGCCTGATCGGCCTTATAAGTCACCCCGATCCGCGGACTGACTTGCCCCTCATGCCGTTGGTACTGCACTGCATCGGCCCGCACGCCGAGATTGAACGTCCATTGATTGGTCGGGCTCCATTGATCCTGAATCCAGAATTCCTGGCGCCAACCGATCAGTCGATTGTCGGCATTCAGCCCCAGCAAATTTCCCGCCGGGTTGCCCGCCCCGTCATCCGCGAAGGTGAACAGTCTCGTCTTGTTCACCGTCTGAGTCCGATCGATCTGAAACCCTGCTTTGATCACATGTTCTGTATTCGGAATATAGGTGTGGTCCAGCCGGACTCCACCGGAATAGGCATTCCGGTCCTGGCTCCCAGCGGAGAACGGTTCGGTCGGATCTGAAGTGTAAGCCAGGACATTGAACGGATCAGTCCGAAAGGTCGCCCTCGTTTGGCGAACATACCCTGACAGGCTGAAAAAGTTGCTGTTGTTCACATCGTGTCGCCAAACCATGTGCCCGTACTGGTTATGCTCCTTTTGGTTTTCATCCACATCCTGAGACGCCACCGGGATGAATCCTGGCTGGCTCGCCTGGAGTAGCGGCAATAACTGCCCGCTGGGATCCAGCGTTCGGCCCGGTAACGTCGAAATCTGATATTTCGCAACAGAGTTCAGGAATACCCACGAGAAATTGTTCGTATTGTCTCGCTGATAGTCGCCACGAATGAAGGTCTGATTACGCTCACTTTGCCCGTGAAAAATCGAATGCCCCAGCGTCGGCGGCTCGATGCCACGGTTTGTCGCCGTATAGCTGTTCAAGGCGTAAAAACGGAATTTCTCGCCGACTGTGCCTCCATATTCAAACGACGGATTGATGGAATTGTTCGAGCCGCCAAACATTTGGGCAGACCCGAATCCAGGTTTGGTGCCGATCTTCGTCGTGATATCCAACACCGCTGCAGTTTTGTTTCCATACTGGGCTTCCATACCGCCCAGAATAATATCCGCCCGCTCCCATGCCCGTGGCGAGATCACATCCGAGAAGGTTGAAGATACCGTATCCGGAATCGGCACACCGTCGATTCGCAACTGGAGATTCGCATGGTCTTGCCGCATATGAACTTGTTTGAGCGAACCATAGACGGCGCTCGGAACCGTAAGCAGCACGTCCTGTAGCTCGACATTATTGCCACGCGGCAACGCTTCAACGTCTTTTCGGCTCACCGCGTAGGTCTCGCTAGACGCCTTGTATTGAATCGGTGCAAGACGCGACCGCACTTCCAGCGCAATCTCTTTGGTGCTGGACAGGGTCAAGGCGATGGGGGGGGGCGCCTCAGCCCCGATCTTGAGCACGATATATTCGCTCCGGTAAATATCCCGGACCGCACTGACGGAATAGGTTCCATCGGCTGGGATGGGAATGCTGAACTCCCCGACATCGTTCGAGACACCTGCCGCTACTACCGTCCCTTCTTGATCCTTCACCTCGACGACCACCTGCCCTACCCGACGAAGGTCTTGGTTCTGAACCGATCCGGTAATGAGATTCGGTTCAGCGGCAGAAGCAGGACACTGACTCATAAGGCAGAGGCAGGCACAAAAACATGACACCAAGGTAGTGCGATAGCGCCATACGATAGGCCGCATAATTTCCCTCACCAATCACGTAGAAAAAGAGACTAGGCCATCCCCCCAACGGGAAGCCGGACGACGATAGTCGCAGAATGGCCTGACTTGACTGACGTGGTTAGGTGAGTGGAGGGGCGCGTGACGGACCGGGCGTTGAGAGTTCGACCAAGAGGAGAACGGAATCCGCTGGATGTTCCAGCAGGGCTACGAGTTCCTGTGCCGTGAAGAGAGGAGCGCCATCGTCGAGAGAACCGGATGTGTGGTGCTGTACCCACTGGCAGAGGTCGGTATCGGAATGTTCGTGCCCATCGTGATCAGCCGCCGCCAACTCGTGATGGACATCCTGCGCCACGGCAAATGGCGCAATAGCCAGCAGGAGGAGAGTCAGGCCGATCGCCAGGCTGCCCCGCAGAAAGCCGGACAGACATCGCATGGACGTACGTAAAGTCATTGCGGGCGAGCTAAGTAACATAGGTCTTCACGGCTTGTCAAATAATCGGCTTACGAAACATAGCGAGACCTCCTTCAGCTGTCTGGATCGCCTCCAGTGGATATTTCCTTTCATATACGTTATATTTTTACGCACCCAACGTGCATCGTTTCCGTCATACTCGACCAATACAGGCGATTCCCATGTGAACAGGCAGTACTATGCAGAGACCTCTCGACAATCAGCACATCATTGAAATCAAGCCACTGCCCTCGCCCCGAACGATTAAGTCCGCACTACCGATTACCGATCAAGCCGCCGCGCTGGTCGTGGAAACCAGAGACGCTGTCCGCCGTATTTTGCATGGCCAAGACCGAGAACGGCTGCTCGTCATCGTCGGCCCCTGTTCGATCCATGATCCCGAAGCCGCCTACGAATATGCCGACCGACTGAAACCAGTGGCCGATGCATTGCGCGACCGGTTGCTCATCGTCATGCGCACCTATTTCGAAAAGCCCCGTACCACGGTCGGATGGAAAGGACTCATCAACGATCCGCATTTGGACGGTACCTGCGACATCGCCACCGGCATGGAACTCGCGCGAACGATCCTCCTGAATATCAACAAACGAGAGGTCCCCTGCGCAGCCGAAGCCTTAGACCCGGTATCGCCCCAATACATTGCCGATCTCTGGAGTTGGGTGGCCATCGGCGCCCGCACCACCGAAAGTCAGCCGCATCGGGAAATGGCCAGCGGACTGTCCATGCCGGTTGGCTTCAAGAACGGCACGGAGGGAAACCTGGAGGTCGCCTGGAATGCCATGGTAGCAGCAAAACAGCCGCATCATTTTCTGGGCATCAACGCCGACGGTCTCACCTCTATCATCAAGACCACCGGCAACCCCGACCGGCATATCGTCCTGCGAGGCGGCGGGGGAAAAACGAATTATGAAGCGGAGCATGTAGCCCGCGCTGAATCCGTTGTCGCAAGCGAGGGCATCCCGCGCCCCATCATGATCGACTGTTCACATGATAACTCCAGTAAAGACCATCGGCGTCAGTCTCTGGTCGCGCGCGACGTCCTCCGCCAATTCCGAGAAGGCCGCCGATCCATCATGGGCCTGATGCTCGAAAGTAATCTGAATCCCGGCAAGCAAACCTGGAAACAGGGTATGGCCCTGAACCACGGTGTCTCTATCACCGACGCCTGCCTTGGATGGTCAGAAACCGAATCTCTGCTTTCCGAACTGGCTGACATGATTGTAACCAAACCCGCCTAAATGGTTATTTGGTTCGTCTAGTTTGTTTGGTTTATTTGGTTGAACCAGACTAACCAGATAAACCAAACAAACCGAATCAACCGAATAGACCTCCATGCTCATCGACACCCATACCCATCTGGACGATGCCCGTTACAATGATGATCGCGAGGCGATGATCGCCCGCGCCAGGGAAGCAGGTGTCGAAGCCTTCGTGACCATCGGCTGCGACCTGGCGACCAGCCAAGCGGCGGTCGCTCTGGCAGAACAGCACCCGTATATCTACGCCTCAGTCGGCGTCCATCCGCATGAAGTGAAACATATCCAGGACAACTGGTACGACGGCTTCCGCCAGTTGGCGAAAAGCAGGAAGGTCGTCGCCTACGGTGAGATCGGCCTGGACTACCACTACAATCATTCCTCACCGAAAGAACAGCGCGAGCGATTCCGCGAACAGGTCCAGCTCGCACGCGAGCTGACGCTGCCGGTGATCATTCACACCCGGGAAGCCCAAGAGGACACAATTTCAATTTTGAAAGAGGAGCGCGCATCGGAAATCGGCGGGGTCTTTCACTGCTTCTCAGGAGATGCCTGGCTGGCAAAGGATGCGCTGGATCTAGGTTTTTATCTTTCGTTCTCCGGGATTCTCACGTTTCAGAACGCGACGATGCTACGGGATATTGCGAAGACTGTTCCGCTCGATCGGCTCCTGATTGAAACCGACTGCCCCTACCTCACGCCTATGCCCCATCGTGGAAAACGTAACGAACCGGCCTATGTCTCCTTCGTTGCGCAAAAACTAGCGGAGCTTCATACCGATGCTGAAGGCCTGTCGATCGACCGGATCGAGCGAATCACGACCGAGAACGCGAAACGCCTGTTCAAAATCGCTTGAGCTGGCTGCTGCGCTGCCGCAGCGACTTGGGTAACTTACGAGGGTTCCCGCGCTTGTCGGGACCTCGCTTTGGACGAAGATCTTCCCCTGTATCCAGTTCTTTGTGCGCCGAGACACCGGTCGCGCTCGGCCTCTCGTGCAGTTTCCCGGCAAACTCCTGGGCCTTCATCACGAAGGCCCCCTGTGCCTTCGCAGAGTCGATAATCTCACGGTCGGAACTCACCACTGCGCAAGCGGATCCGAATTCGGCAGCCAATCGTTGAATCACCTGATCCGCCTTTTCTCCCCGCCGAGAAAAAATGATTTCGAGACCGAGCCGATGTTCCCGTTGTTCTGTGCCCCATCCCTGTTGCCACCCGTCAAAAACCACCGTAATCGCATGGGACTTTCGTTGACGATAAAGAGCTAAATCCCGCAACAACGATTCGCGCGCCATCTCGGACTGCAGGCTCACTCGTCCAGCAAGCCGGCTTGCCTGAACCAGGAGGTTATAGCCATCGACGATCAGATGGAGTGCCATAGTTCGAGAAACTACCGTTCACACCGCTCGCTGTCAACCAGCCCCATCGCACCGCCCCTTGACAACCGCACCGGCATTTGAGAGAAACTCTATCTCCCATCACATATAATCAATGCCCATGCGATCAGCCAGATGGCACATCCTTATCCTCGCCTTCTTGGTCGGACTCTTCGACATTCCCTGGCCTGCCCTCGACCAGTTTCATGCAGGCCATGCCTATGCGGCAACGAGTTCTACCAAACAGGAGCCCCCTGCTACGCCCACAAAGTCACGTACCGCTCCGGTCCACATGTCTCCCAATGGGCTCAGCCTAGCCACAGTACAGAACCTCCGGACAGCCAGTGCGCCAGGGTGGATGAGACTCGTGCTCGATCTCGATGCAAAGGCCCTCCCCAAGAAGAGTCCTCAACTCCAGCCCGAGGGGCTGACGATCGAAATTCCCAATGCCACTTTAAGCCAATCCGCCAAGGCAAAACTGACAGCCGGCAAGATTCCCAAACACTTTATCATCAGCCAGAGCTCGGAACGATCGCTCGAAGTCTCTCTCCCAACCGGTTCATTTCAAAGCTATAAATTACTGACACTGTCGAACCCTCATCGGCTTGTCATTGACGTGGTGCCTGCTCGTGAGCCTCTGGCCTCTCAAATTTCTGAACCGATATCGGATCGAGGACTTCCACTCACCACGCCTCCTCAGCCTGCCCAGCCGCGGGCCAAGCCACTGAAAACTATCGTGATCGATCCTGGACATGGCGGACGAGACCCCGGTGCACGAGGACAGCGAGGGACGGAAGAAAAAGATATTACATTGAAAGTTGCGCTAAAGCTTCGCGATCTCTTGATGAGGCAACCGGGGATTCACGTCCTGATGACACGCGAACGGGACCAGTTCGTCGAACTGGAAGAGCGGGCGAAGTTCGCCAATGAACAGGCGGCTGACCTCTTCGTATCGATCCATGTGAATTCGCATCCGCAACGTTCCGTAAAAGGGCTCGAAATCTATCACTTCGGAGAGGCCAAGGATCAACGGGCGCTGGAAGTGGCAGCCCGTGAAAATGGAACCCCGCTCAATAGCACCGGCGTGGGATGGGAATATCTTGTCGCCGATCTCCTGACGGCGAAGAAAATCGAAGAATCGCTTGAACTTGCCTGGACCGCCAAAGAGGCCATGGTGAGCAATCTCAACAACCACTACCCCCTGGTGGATCACGGGGTAAAGACCGCACCCTTCTATGTGCTGCGCTTCACCAGCATGCCCAGCATCCTGGCCGAGATCGCCTATATTTCGAACTCCGGCGAAGAGGATCTGCTCCGGACCGGCCTCTTTACCACCCGCGTAGCAGAAGCGCTCATGGAAGGCATCAACACGTTCCTCACCTCTTCAAAACTCGCCACGCGATGACCCCAACACCGGCCTGCTCCCCACGTCGATGCCTACAGTCAAGTTAGTGCTGGAGTACGATGGAACCTGTTATGCCGGGTGGCAGCGACAGCCCGATCAGCCTACGATCCAAGAGGCGATCGAAGGAGCCGTCCGGCAGGTCAGCCAGGCCACGGTATCCGTCATCGGCGCCGGCCGCACTGATGCCGGAGTGCATGCGCTCGGACAGGTTGCAAGCTTTCAGATAGACCGCGATTGGCCCGCATTCACCTGGATGCGGGCGCTCAATGCCGTGCTACCGAAGGATATTGCCGTCCGTTCCGCAACCCTCGCCGATACCCAGTTTCATGCCCAACACGATGCCCGGGGCAAGCTCTATACCTACCGAATACTCCACCGCGCCACCCGCCCAACGATCGATCGTGCATTCGTATGGCACATCTATAGGCCGCTCGACGACCGTGCCATGCAACAGGCGGCAACATCACTGATCGGATCACAGGACTTTTCCTCCTTCGAGGGAAGTCTCACCGACAATACCAATCCCATCTGCCATCTACAGAGACTCGATGTGATCCGCCAAGGCGACCAGGTTCAGATCGAGGCCTATGCAGATCGGTTCCTGAAACACATGGTCCGTGCGATTGTCGGAACGGTAGTCGAAGTGGGGTTGGGCAGGCGAACCCCCACTAGCCTTGAAGAAATCTTGAAGGCTAGAAATCGCTCTGCAGCAGGCCAAACTGCTCCGGCCCATGGACTCTGCCTGATGCGCGTCGATTACGAGTAGCAGCGTATTGACAAACTACTTGAACCTGACAGAAACGCAAGGCCAGAATACTCACCGACCCGTTCAGCAGCCGTCGCAGGCTGTTCAGAACGGCCGCCCAGCAAGGCCGCAGCAAGCGAAGTAGCGAAGCGTTGCAGTACGTTGAGCCTCTGAGTGCCGCGAGAACGCCGTTGGCGGACTTTGTCAACAGCCTGCTAGCTTATACTTCCATTTTCTCAGACATGCAGACCAGTGAAAGTCTGGCATGCTTTCAGAAATTTCTCACAATTCAACAGTGCTTCAGCGACCTGCCGAGCGGGTGCCGAAAATTCCTGGAGACAGATCAGAAAAGATTTGCTATCCTATGCACATTCTTTCACCCCCCCTCTCACCAAAGGAGCTCCATATGACGAAGACAGCCGGCATCCTGGTGGTTTCCCTCTTTGTCTCCGGGCTGTGCGTTGCGCCATTTGCCATGGCGGCACCGGCTCAGCAAAATAAAATGAAAACGTGCAACGAAGAAGCGAACGCGAAGGGATTGGGCGAAGGGAAGGGTGATGAGCGAAGGGCATTCATGAAAGAATGCCTCTCTACAAAGGCGGCAAAGGCGGTGAAGGCTGGTGGGACTCAGCAGCAGAGCAAGATGAAATCTTGCAATAAAGAAGCGGGAACAAAAGGACTCAAGGGCGAAGAACGCAAAACGTTTATGAGCACCTGCCTTTCTAGTTAATGAGAGCGAGACAAGCTAGACGTGCGCAATAAGTTCATCTCGTTTGTGCGGTTCATTTGGTTTGTTTTGTTCGAAGCACCAAAAAAACTAAACAAACTAAAGAAACAAGCAGCACGGGAACGGGGACAGGCACCGCCGAAAACAGGCGGAGCCAGTCCCCGGCTAAAAGAGGTGGGGGGAGTCCTGGTTCTCCACCTTCTTGCGTAGTTCGATCAACTCCTGCTCGAGCGCCAAGAGCCGGTCACTGACCGGGTCCGGAAGATTACTGTGGTCCATCGTAGCATCGGGTAACCGCTCACCTTGAGTTTTAATGACACGGGCCGGCACGCCAATGACGGTAGAATTGGCAGTGACATGCTTGAGCACTACTGAGTTGGCGCCGATCTTCACATTGTCGCCAATCGTAATCCCGCCAAGAATCTTGGCTCCGGCCCCGACGACCACGTGATTGCCGAGTGTAGGATGGCGTTTCCCTCGTTCCTTCCCCGTCCCGCCAAGCGTCACGCCCTGAAAGAGAGTCACGTAATCCCCGATCTCGGCAGTCTCGCCAATGACCACACCCATTCCATGATCGATGAAGAACCCGGTACCGATCGTCGCCGAAGGATGGATTTCGATTCCTGTCAATATCCGAGCAGTCTGAGAAATGAAGCGGGGGAAAAACGGGATATGATGGGTCTTGAACCAATGGGATACACGGTAGGCCACCACGGCATGGAAGCCGGCGTAGGTCAGCACGACTTCAAGCCAACTGGTCGCAGCCGGATCTCGGTCGAATACGGCCCGGAGATCTGCTCTGATGGCTTTCATCACCATAATGGAAATATCTTACGCTGTTGAAGGCCGTTCGATCAAACAGACTGCCTGGGCGGCGATCCCTTCTTCACGGCCGATCATGCCGATTCCCTCTCCGCTCTTCACCTTCACATTCACAAGATCCTGATCGACTCCAAGAACCAGCGCCATCTGCTTCTGCATGGCGCCCAAGTATGAACTCAGCCGGGGAGCCTGCGCGATAATGACCGTGTCGACGTTCACGACACGATACCCTTTCGCCCGCATCTTCCCGACTACATCCTCCAACAATTTTAGGCTCGAAATATCTTTGAACCGCTGATCGGAGCTGGGATAGTGCCGGCCCAGATCTCCCTCGCCCATCGCGCCAAGCATCGCATCGCACAAGGCATGGACCAGGGCATCGGAGTCGGAATGTCCCAGCAAACCCTTGCTGTGCGGGATCTCGATGCCGCCGAGAATCAGCTTTCGCCCGGCCCCTAATGGATGGATGTCATAGCCGCAGCCGATGCGCATACGTCTTCCTTTCGGTAGTCGTCAAACCTGAATCGCTATACGTAAACGAAACAACGCTTCCTCCTGCGATTCACGAATAACGTTTAACGTGCCTTTCGTGCCGCCAGAATCGCTTCGCCGATCACCATGTCTTCGGGCCTCGTGACTTTAATATTCTCCCCGCTCCCCTCAACCACCGCCACCGAATGGCCTAGCCATTCCACCAGGAATGAGTCATCAGTAGCTTGAACTCCTTCAATCTGTCCTTTTCTGTGAGCGGTCTCGATCCAGTCCCGTCGAAAGGCCTGCGGAGTTTGCGCGAGCCATAGGGGGTTGCGATCGACCGTGCGCTCGATCATCCCATCCTTCCGTACCTGTTTCACCGTATCTCGCATTGGAAGGGCGATGATCGCCGCTCCCTCTTTCCTCGCCGCAGCCACCACCTCTTCGACCATCCGTTGGGTCACAAATGGACGGACTGCGTCGTGGATGAGCACGATCTCGGTATCGGAGGGTATCTGCGCCAGTGCGCACCGCACCGAATCCTGTCTCTCTGCACCGCCAGCCACCACCCTCGTCACTTTAGTGAATCGATGCCGTGCGACAATCTCCCTCTCACAATATTCGATGTCTGCCGATGGCACGGCAAGAACGATCTGGTCGATCGCGGAAGCAGCCTGTAATACCCTCAACGATTGAACGATAAGCGGTTCACCGCCGATCGAAAGAAATTGTTTGGGAACGGAGCCTCCCATTCGAAGCCCCCGGCCTGCGGCTGGAACAAGCGCCACCACCAAAGAGCCTCGGTGGTCTGTCTGGTTTGTTTTGTTTGTTTGGTTGGATTGGTTCATCTAGGGAAGGTCTGATTAATTCCCGATTGTGGCCAGCCAACAGGCAAAACACTGGGGATCTGATTGGTCCCTATCTAGAACTTTGAATTAATCAGACCTTCCCTAGTTTTTGCGGTCAGTCTGATTCAACTAAACAAACAAGACAAACCGAATAAACTAAACAAACCAAACGAACCGGCTTTTCGGCTGCCTGCTACGGTTTCAGCGTAAGATAGATCGTCTGGCCCTTCCGCTTGAGCAGCAAGAGCACTGGGTGATCCTTGGCTAGACCAGAGGCGGCCTGTTCATAGGACTTGAGCGACGTGACTGCCTTACGATTGATTTCGAGGATAATATCCCCCTCACGCACACCCATTTCCTCCGCGGTGCTTCCTGGCTTGATCTTGACGACCACCACGCCACGTTCGACGCCCTTCAGTCCATACCGGGTCGCCAGCTCCTCGTTGACCTCTCGCACGTCAAGATCCGAGAGAACTCCGGTTGGCACAGCTGATTCCCTGCTCTCCTCTGCGCCTGGCTGGCCTAACGACTTCGGTTGCTCCACAATCGTAACCTCGATCGTCTTGGGCTTCTTGTCCCTGATCATCTTGACCGAGACCTTTTTCCCGATCGGGGTCTGTGCCACGGCATTCCGAAGATGTGTCGGAGAATCCATCGACTTGCCGTCATATTCCACGATGACATCTGCCCGCTCGAACCCAGCCTTCTTCGCAGGACTATCCGCCAAGACATCGCTGACGAGCACACCCTTCGTGTCGATGATCCCGAACTGGGAAGCCAATTCAGGAGTCAAATCTTGAATCGAGACACCGAGCCAGCCACGAACAACCTTGCCAGTCCGTACCAACTGGTCCATAACGGCTCGCGACAGGTTGCTGGGCACCGCAAATCCAATCCCCATACTGCCGCCGCTTTGACTGAAAATCGCCGTATTGATCCCGACTAATTCGCCGCGTACGTTCACTAAGGCGCCTCCGGAATTGCCCGGATTGATCGCTGCATCGGTCTGGATAAAGTCTTCGTATTCGGCGATACCCATGCTCGCTCGTCCGACGGCACTGACAATCCCCATCGTGACAGTCTGGGTCAGCCCAAAGGGGCTCCCTACAGCCAATACATACTCCCCGACCTCCAGTTGGTCTGAGTCAGCCCAGGGAATGGTTGCAAGCCCTGTCGCTTCGATTTTGACAATCGCAATATCCGTCTTCGCATCGGTTCCGATCAGCTTGCCTTTAAACTCTCTTTTGTCCGACAAAAATACCCGAATGTCGTCGGCCTTGTTCACGACATGGTTGTTCGTGATGATCAACCCGTTGGACTCCACAATGACCCCGGACCCCTGCCCCCGCTCCTTGGGCTCCCGTTGTTGATGAGGGGTATCGCGCTTCAAAAATTCATCGCCGAAGAACTTGCGAAAAAATGGATCGTCGAGCGGGGAACTGTGCGGATTATCCCCAGACTTTCCGGTCCGAGTCGCGGCGATGTTAACCACCGCCGGCTTTACCGATTTGGCAATCTCGACGAAGTTTTTCCCATCCCCCCCTGCCATCGGCAGCTGCGGGGCGGTAGCGACAGGACGAACGATCGGGTTGGGAATCGGCTCAGGCCCGGCCGCGCCGGTCGGCAGCCAACCCATGTTCGATGCCACCACAACCCCGATGACGATCCCCCCGGTGACCAGGGTAAACGGAACCAGCCACGCACGAATGAGTCTCATAGGTGTTCCTTACGTTTCATCTCTCATAGCCCGAACGAACACACATAAACAGGATACCAGAGTGCGTCACTGTATCTCGCCGGAGTAGATGCCCATGATGGTGTGGAGAAACTTCATGGCCTCTGGTTTAGGACGCTGAAACGAGTTTCGCCCGATGATGGAGCCAAACCCGCCTCCGTCACGAATGGCACGAGCTTCTTCGAACACATTCGCATCCTCGCTTTTCGCTCCTCCGGAGAAAATGACGATTCGACGTCCATCGAAGGAACTCTGCACCACATGCTTGACGCGCTCCGCCAATGTAGCAATCGGAATCTTGGCCGATTCATAGACCTTCTTCGCAGCAGCCTGTTCAAGATGCGCAGTGGGAAGCTTGACCTTAATCACATGGGCGCCGAGCTGGGCGGCAATTTGAGCCGCATAGGCCACAACATCGATCGCCGTCTCCCCTTCCTTACTGAGCACCGTCCCGCGCGGATAGGACCACACGACAACCGCCAAGCCACAGTCCTTGGCGTCTTCTGCAATCTCGCGTAGCTGTTCATACATGGCATTACAATGAGCAGACCCAGGATAGATCGTGAAACCCACCGCGGCACAGCCTAATCGTAGCGCATCGTTGACGCTGCCGGTCACGGAAGGCAATGGATCCTTTTCATCATGCAACGTATCGTGGCTGTTGAGCTTCAGAATGAGAGGGATCTGCCCGGCATATTGACTCGCGCCAGCCTCCAGGAATCCCAACGGCGCAGCATAGGCATTGCAGCCGGCGTCGATCGCCAACTGAAAATGATAGAGGGGATTATAGCCGCCAGGATTGACTGCAAAGCTCCGGGCCGGACCATGCTCGAATCCTTGGTCCACAGGCAAAATCACCAGCTTGCCTGTCCCTGCTAACTTCCCATGGCGCAACAAACGGGCAATATTCGTTTTTGTGCCGGCGTTATCGCTGCTGTACCAACTCAGAATCTCTTGCACTCGATCAGCCATGTCTCTCCCCCCCTGGATTCGTAAAACGTTAGTGCCTACGCCGGTGTTCAGACTGAAGGCTTTTAGGCTGAAGGCCGGAGATCGAACACTTCAACCTTCAGTCTAAACGCCTTCAGCCTGTGCCCGTAGCCTATCCACCTGGCCGTTTCCCTTGGATAAATTCCTCCGCGTCGCGCACATCATTCGAACTGCCGATCAGCAACGGCACCCGTTGATGCAGCTGCTTTGGCTCGACATCCATGATTCGCATCGTCCCGGTGCTGGCTCTTCCTCCTGCCTGTTCCACGACCAAGGCCAATGGATTGGCTTCATACAGTAGCCGGAGCTTGCCCTCAGGTTTGGCCAACTCGCCGGGATAGAGATAGATACCTCCATCGAGAAGAATCCGGTGTACGTCGGCCACGAGACAACCGGAATAACGTCCACTGTAGGGCCGCCGCGTGGCTGTATCGAAAATCTTGAGATACTCGACATACTGTTTCGTGCCGGCTGCCCATTTCTGATAGTTGCCTTCGTTCACGCTATAGACCTTGCCTCGCGCAGGAATGAGGATCGACTCGTGAGACAGGAGATACTCGCCGATGCCGGGATCCAACGTAAACCCATGAACTCCTTGTCCAACCGTATAGACCAGCATTGTACTAGACCCGTAGAGGAGATAGCCTGCAGCCACCTGCTCTGTTCCCTTGCGGGCCAAAGCATCCTCCGTTGGCATCCGGTCTTTGCTCTCGAACCGCACGACAGAAAAGATCGCGCCGAGCGGCATGTTGCTGTCAGTGTTCGATGACCCATCGAGGGGATCGAAGAGCAACATATACTTGGTCTGCGGCCAATTCTCCGGAAACAGGACCGGTTTTTCCAGTTCTTCCGACGCCAGCGCGCAGACAAGTCCGTTCTGCTCAAATACCTTGACGAAGGTCTCGTTCGCAATCTCATCGAGTTTCTTGACCGTCTCCCCCTGCACATTGATCTGACCGGTCGTCCCCAGAATATTGAGAAGCCCCGCGCGTCTGAGATCCTGCGCAATGAGTTTCCCAACCAAGCCGACCTGAACGAGAAGACCGGGCAATCCTCCGGAAGCTCCCTGGTCGTCCGCCTGCTTCTGAGAGATAAATCTGCCTAAAGTAAGAGGAAACTGTCCCATGGTAGAGGCGAGTATAACCGTTTTGGAGAAGGCGGGCAACGAAAGGCTCGTTCCCTCATTGCGTGGGCGATGAGGCCTGCCATCCGTCGACAAGATCGGCCACAATCGACCCGATGATGACTTTAGCCTTCATGCGAACTGGAATACGCCGCTCATCGTTGGTAAACCACACGCGGATATTGCCCTGGTTGAGGAAGAGACCTTGAAACGGCATGATGACCAAGACACGAGCAGTTTCAACCTCCCCCCACGGTCCGTCGATCGTCTCAATTTCCTCAACACGCGCCTCCACCTTGCGGTTTTTCTTATCGTGATAGACGTTCATTGTCAGGGATGATCCAGGCTGGAGCGATAATTCGCTGCGTGCATAATAGAGACAGGAGATGACGTCTTGGGTGCCTGTCGGCATATCCAATGTTTCGGTCAGCCCACCTTTGAGGACCGTCACCGTCCCCTCTTTCTGATGGAAGGCATACTCGATATCTTCTTTTTTCTTCCCTTCTCGCCGCCTGAAGGTCAAATGCTCAGGGAAAAGTGTGGTGAGATCCAGAAGCGACTCGACACGGTTATCGACGGGAAAGAATTTGGTGATCGCAGGCCTCGACTGTGCCGTGGTGAGCAGTTTCACCTGGGATAGGTCTCCGTCCGTGCCGGCGTCATGCACAGCCATGACGGCTGTGCCGGCTGTGATAAACGCCCAGGAAATATCGTAGGTCAGCTGCTCGCCAGGCTGGATAGCCTGTTTGTGAGTCGCCTCAGCTGCAAGCGCCACCGTATCCTGCACATCCCAAACGGCAGCGCTCACCAGGACGAGGGAAAGGAAGATTGGATTCATGAAAGGGAGGACAGGCAAGGCGGGTTCATCTGGTGTGTTTTGTTTATCTGGTTTCTCTGGTTTCTCTGGTTTTTCTGCTTAGTCCGATTCGACCAAACAAACGAGACAAACCAAATGAACAAGAGAAACAATCTGTTTCTCGCACCTCACGAACGACGTGCGATGAGAGCCCGTTGGGCTTCAGTCAGTTCGGCTTCGATGACTGAGCGGATGGCGCCCAAACGCTCCGGCGATGTGGCTTCAAACCGCAATACTAACGCGGGCTGGGTATTCGAGGCCCGGATCAGACCCCATCCATCGTTGAAAATGGCCCGCACCCCATCGATGGTGACGAGGTCACGAATCACCAGCTTGGCTGGACCAAGCTCCTTGCGGGTTTTCGCACAACCTGCCAATCGATCCTGCACATGCCTGACCAACTCAAACTTAATCGAGTCGGACACGTCAACCCGAATTTCCGGAGTCACAGACGTCTGTGGAAGATCCGCCACCAACGAAGAGAGTGGATGAGTGGTTTTAGCTAGAATCTCCACGAGCCGGCACGAAGCATAAACTGCATCGTCATACCCAAAGTACCGATCGGCAAAAAACATGTGCCCGGACATCTCGCCTGCCAAGACAGCCTGCTCGCTCTTCATCTTCGTCTTAATCAAAGAGTGACCGGTTTTCCACATGATCGGTCGCCCCCCTCGTTTTGCAATATCGTCATAGAGGCTTTGCGACGATTTGACTTCTGAGATGATCGTACTCCCTGGCTTGGCCTCCAGAATATCGCGCGCGTAAATCACCAGCAGGCGATCGCCCCATAAGACATTCCCCTGCTCATCGATGGCCCCGATGCGATCGGCATCCCCATCGTAACCGATCCCGACGTCGGCTTTGTGTTGTTTGACGGCCTGAACGAGATCGTCGAGATTCTCCAAAACTGTGGGATCGGGATGATGGTTGGGGAATCTCCCGTCGAGATCGCAATAGAGCCCGGTCACGCGACAGCCCAAGAATTCCAAGGCCTGTTGGGCCACCAAAGCAGCGACACCGTTTCCGCAATCGATGACCACATGCAAGCGCTGAGCATTGACGTGAGCGAAGCTCTTCTTGATGTAGGCGAGATAGTCGGGAATGATGGGATGCTCCGATAACTGCCCTGCTCCGGAGACAAACGAGCCTGCCTCCATCACCGCGCGAAGCGCCTGGATCTCCTCTCCATGGATCGCCTCTTTCCCGATGCAAATCTTAAATCCATTATATTCAGCCGCATTGTGGCTGCCTGTGATCATAATGCCGCCGTCAACCGGCAACTGAAACAGGGAGAAATACACCAGCGGTGAGGGGCAAATACCGATGTCCACGACGTTCAATCCACCGGCGAGGAGCCCCCGCACAAGCGATTTGTAGAGTCCTGGCGAACTCAGCCGGCCATCTCGACCGACCGAGATCGTCTTGACCCCACGATCTTTCACATAGGTACAATAGGCGCGACCGACCAGCTCGGCAATCGGCTCGGTCAGTTCCTGCCCGACAATGCCGCGTAGATCGTATTCACGAAAAAGTCCCATGGTTCCTCGCTCAGGTAGAAAGGCTGAAGGTTATTAGACTGAAGGTCGTGAAGGGTCGATTTGACGACTGTAAAGACGTCATGATGACGTTATGATACTCAAGTCTTCGTTCTCCCATAGTCGTCCTGAAACCGCACAATGTCGTCTTCCCCAAGATAGGGCCCATTTTGCACTTCGATGATATGCAGGATCTCCTGACCATGATTTTCCAGCCGATGACGGGTCTCGACAGGAATTTCTGTGCTATGGCCGATCTTGAGATCGAAGACTTCTTCTCCCCTGGTCACGCGCGCCGTTCCAGCAATCACGACCCAGTGCTCGCTGCGTTTGTGGTGCATCTGTAAAGACAACCGCCCACCGGGATTCACCGTCACACGCTTTACCTTGTAGCCGAGTCCTTCTTCGAGAATGGTATAGGAGCCCCAGGGCCGCTGGACAGTCATGTGCTCAAGATACTCCGGCGCTTTCTGCTGTTTCAGAACTTCGACCAATTGTTTCACATCTTGCGCGCGGGATTTAGGACAGACTAACGTGGCGTCCGGCGTATCCACGACCACCATGTCCGTCAGACCGATTGTGGCCACTACTCGTCGATCTCCGTAGATGATCGATCGTCGGCTTCCGAGATCGACCACGCGACCGACCACGACATTGCCGGCCTTATTCTTCGACGCGACTTCATCCAGACTCCCCCAACTCCCGACGTCAGACCATTGAAAAGACACAGGCACCATCGCGGATTTCGTGGACTTCTCCATCACTCCAGTATCGATCGATACCGAAGGCAATTTTCGATATTCGTCATCGATCGCGGATCGCGATGCACCCTGCTGCATCAGCCGGCTGATATGCTCGATCCCACGATAGAGAACTGCTTGGTGACGACGAATTTCATCAAGAATCGTTGCGGCACGCCAGACAAACATTCCGCTGTTCCAATAATAGTCGCCCGCCTTGAGATATTGCGCCGCTTTGGCCTCATTCGGTTTCTCGACAAAGCGAGCCACTGGATGGCCTTTAAGCTTGCCCCGTGTGGCCAGGACGGTCTTCCGGTTCGGCTTGATGTAGCCATACCCTGTTTCAGGGCGAATCGGCTGAATACCGAACGTGACCAATAGGCCTTGTAATGCAAGGTTCGCAGCCAGCGATACTGCCGCATCGAAATCGCGCTGACCCTTTACAATATGATCGGCAGGCAGAACCAGCATGATGGCATCCGGATCCCGACGGACGAGTTCTAACGCGACCAAAGCGATAGCCGGAGCGGTATTACGCCCTTCCGGCTCAAGCACGAAATTATCTCTGAGCGCGTCTTTCCATTCGCTTAGCTGGACACGAATGGACTCTGCTTGGGCCGGATTCGTGGAAATCATCACCCGCTCAGGCGCCGAAGCAGTAACCACGCGGCGTAGGGTCTGCTGAATCAACGTTTCATCTCCCATGATCCGCAACAGCTGCTTGGGAAACAGCTGCCGGCTGAGCGGCCAAAACCTGGTGCCGCTGCCGCCCGCCATGATCACGGGGTAAAGATGGTTATGCAGCTTGAGGTTTGAGGTTCGAGGTTTGAGAGAAGCCATAGACTGATTCTCCTACCTACGAGCGTTATCAGGCACTTGAAATTTTGAACTTCGCCCTTGCGCGTCCAGAATCATCTCGACGATTTCACGGACTGCCCCCTCCCCGCCCTTCTTCTGACAGACATAGTCGACCGCCGCAGCGATTAGGGGCATCCCGTCGGCCGGGCTGGCAGAAAATCCCACGGCTTTCAGTGTTTCAAGGTCGTTGATGTCGTCCCCGATATAGGCAACCTGGTCGAGCGTAAACCCATGGCGCGCTGCCATCTCACGCACACACGGCAGCTTATCCATCACCCCTTGATGCAACTCAGGAATCGCGAGCTTCTCGGCGCGCCGCGCCACGAGTTTTGTCCGTTCCTGCGTGACAATGGCCGTGACGATGCCTGCCCTCTGCAAGAGCTTGATGCCCATGCCGTCTCGCGTGTTGAACTTCTTCCACTCATCGCCCGACTCGGCATAGTACATCCCGGCATCGGTTAAGACTCCATCGACGTCAGTGGCAAACAGACGAATCCGATTAAGCAGCTTGCGTGCTACTTTCCTGGGTCGAGCTGTTTTCTTAGTTGCTGCTCGTCGGGCCATGGGATCGTTCGTCTGGTTTATTCGGTTTGTTTGGCTTGTTTGGTTTATCTCGTTGGTTAGTTGAACTAGGCCAACCAGATGAACAAAACAAACGAAATAAACCAGATAAACCGTCTCTCTACGTTTCGCCTGGCTATCCTAACCGACACTGCCTAAACTGCCTACAAAAAACTGCTCACCCCTTGAGCCTCGTTAAAATACTTTTTCTTTGAGCACCCGCAGCAGGTATTGGCCGTAACCATTCTTGATCAAGGGCTGTGCGAGCTTTTCCAGTTGGGCAGCATCGATCCACTTTAACCTGTAGGCGATTTCTTCCGGACATG
This sequence comes from Nitrospiraceae bacterium, assembly GCA_013140715.1. Lineage (GTDB taxonomy): Bacteria > Nitrospirota > Nitrospiria > Nitrospirales > Nitrospiraceae > Palsa-1315. The sequence continues at coordinate 3,464 of JABFSG010000022.1, read as the reverse complement.
CCACCTTCAAGCCTTGCCGGTTTTCCAACGTGGCAATGAATTGGCTGGCTTCGAGCAGCGATTCATGCGTGCCAGTATCCAGCCAAGCATAGCCTCGGCCCATGACTTCGACATTGAGCAAGTCCCGTTCAAGATACAGCCGATTGAGATCGGTAATTTCCAATTCACCACGACTCGAGGGTTTGAGGCTTTTGGTCAGATCAATGACTTGCCGATCGTAGAAATAGAGACCGGTCACGGCATAGTTGGATTTTGGCTGTTTGGGCTTTTCTTCCAGCGACAGCACCTTGCCATTTGAGTCGAATTCGGCAACACCATAACGCTGAGGATCCTGCACGTGGTAGGCAAACACGGTCCCGCCTTGGGTGCGGGACATGGCATTGCGCAACAAGTCGTGGAAATCGTGGCCGTAAAAGATGTTGTCGCCCAGCACCAGGGCGGAAAGATCGTCTCCAATGAACGATTCGCCGATGAGAAATGCTTGGGCTAGACCATCAGGCGAGGGCTGCACGGCATATTGTAGATTCAAGCCCCATTGCTCACCACTACCGAGGAGTTGCTGAAAACGCGGGGTGTCCTGGGGCGTGGAAATAATGAGGACATCACGGATCCCAGCCAACATCAGGGTGCTGAGCGGGTAATAGATCATCGGCTTGTCGAACACAGGCAGCAGCTGTTTGCTGATAGCCAATGTGGCCGGGTGCAGTCTGGTCCCAGATCCTCCCGCGAGGATAATGCCTTTTCTGGTGAGAGGGGAGTAGCCCTTAGGAAGTAGTGAGTGGGAAGTAGTGAGTGGAGTCATGTGGTGCTCAATTTCTTGTGTAAACCAGTTAATAACTTTCCGGTGCCATTAGCCAATTCAAATGCGGGGTGGCCGGGCACGGCGAAGCCGAGCATAACTGCGAGTTGTAGTTGGGTTTCAAGTTCAGCCAGTGAGCCTCGTGATACTCCTATGAAATTCGAGAACTCCTTTGCACCATTGCGGCCTGTGCCTTCGGCAATATTGCTCGGTATAGACACGGCTGCTCGCCTCATTTGTTGGGAAAGCCCATAACGTTCCTCCGCTGGAAAATCTGCCGTGAGCTCATATACAGCCTTGACCAGTTGCATCGCGAACTTCCACGCTTCCAGTTGTTCATGTGGTTTACCCATTGCTAGCTACTGGTAAGTAGTGAGTAGTAAGTTGAAAGTTTGATACCTACTTCCTACTCACCACTTACCACTCACTACTTACCTCCCCAAGATCTGTTGAAGGATGTGCCGGACACCGATTTTCCAGTCGGGCAATTCCAAGCCAAAAGTGCTGCGCAGTTTGCTGGTATCCATTCGTGAATTGGCCGGACGCTTAGCCGGCGTGGGATATTCAGAAGAGGTAATCGCACGAATGGAATCCGGTAAGAGCTTGAGCGGCTGACCGGCGGCAAGAGCTTCCGACAGAACAAACTTCGCATAGTCGCACCAGTTGGTCTCTCCACCAGCCACCAGGTGATACAAACCAAAACCGAAGCTTTCGCCCCCCGCACGCTGTCGCTGCCAAACCAACTGCGCGGTTACATCAGCCAGCAAGGCGGCAGAAGTTGGCGCGCCATACTGATCCGCCACCACGGTCAAATCCTCTCGCTCCGCAGCCAATCGCAAGATGGTTTTGGCAAAATTACTACCATGCGCTCCAACCACCCAGCTCGTGCGAAAGATCAAGTGTCGAGCCCCGCTTTGCTGGAGTGCAATCTCGCCTGCTCGCTTGGTGCGGCCATAGACATTTTGCGGGTTTGTCGGGTCATCTTCGGTGTAGGCGCCAGGCTTGATGCCATCGAACACATAGTCGGTGGAATAATGCATAACCCATGCGCCAAGTTTCGCTGCTTCTTCTCCGAGTACTCCGGGAGCAACGGCATTAAGTGCGTGAGCCATCTCTTGATTGGACTCTGCCTTGTCCACTGCGGTATAGGCTGCGGGATTGACGATCAAGTCCGGTTTGAACGAACGCACCAGTTCTCGGATGGCAGAGGCCTCTGCTAAATCACATTCAGGCTGGTCCACCGCACAGACTTCCCCCAAGGGAGCCAGCGCACGCTGCAACTCAAAGCCAACCTGCCCGTTCTTCCCCAGGAGCAAAATCTTCATACTCGGTGGTGAGTAGGGGGTAGCCAGTGGCAAGTTGCAGGGCCTGGTAAGTTGTCAGTAGGAAGTTGCGAGTGGCTAGTAGGCAGTGGGAAATAGATGGGCAACGTGCAAGGTTTTCCAACTGACCACTCTCCACTAACTACTTGCCACTCACTACTCACCATCTTGCTACTTACCATATTGCCTTTCGACCCAATTGCGGTAAGCGCCGCTGGTAACATTGGCGACCCAACCCTGGTTCTCCAAATACCAGGCTACTGTCTTGCGAATGCCTGTTTCAAAGGTTTCTTGAGGTCTCCAACCCAGCTCATGTTCGAGTTTGCCGGCATCAATGGCGTAACGACGATCATGACCTGGACGGTCGGTGACGTATGTGATTAAAGAGCGGTAAGTGGGGAGTGGGGAGTGGGAAGTGGGAAGTGGACGGAGTTCGTCCAGCAGCGCGCACACAGTGTGGACGATTTCTATATTGGGTTTTTCGTTGCAGCCTCCGATGTTGTAGACCGCCCCTACCCGTCCGGCTTCGAGTACCAGGCGGATGGCGCTACAGTGGTCTTTGACATAGAGCCAGTCTCGGATCTGCTGGCCATCACCATAGATAGGCAGCGGTTTCCCTGTCAACGCGTTGTGGATGACGAGCGGAATCAGCTTTTCCGGGAACTGGTAGGGACCGTAGTTGTTGGAGCAGTTAGTCGTGAGCACTGGCAGACCATAGGTGTGGTGATAGGCACGCACCAAGTGATCGCTGGCAGCCTTGCTGGCCGAATAGGGGCTATTGGGCTCATATCGATTTGTTTCTTTGAAGGCTGGATCATCTTTCCGCAACGAACCGTAGACTTCATCGGTGGATACATGCAGAAAACGGAAGTGGCTTTTGGCCTCACCCTCCAGCTTGTTCCAGTAGGCGCGTACCGATTCCAACAGATGAAAAGTACCGACGATGTTGGTCTGGATAAATTCACCAGGACCGTGGATGGAGCGATCGACATGGCTCTCAGCGGCAAAATTGATGACGGCACGAGGATGGTGCTCGGCCAGCAGTCTATCGACCAGTGCAGTCTCTCCGATGTCTCCACGCACGAAGATATGCCGTTCATCGCCCTGCAAACCGGCAAGATTCTCAAGATTGCCCGCGTAGGTGAGTTTATCGAGATTGATGACTGGCTCGTTGTGATGCGCCAGCCAGTCCAACACAAAGTTGGCGCCGATAAACCCGGCGCCTCCGGTTACGAGGATTCGCACAGCGAATCCTCCGGGATGAAGGGATATAGGGACGGCGGGGCGGGGTAAGGCTTGGGGTAGAGGGATGATCGGGGGTAACGTACGGCTCGGGGTAGAGG
>JABFSG010000029.1 GCA_013140715.1 Nitrospiraceae bacterium | reverse complement strand
TTCCTCAGTCCTGGCGTTGAACTGTTGACTCGCCACCACGATAACAATCTCAAGTATTCTGCGAAGAGCCTGCCCGAATAATACCGTTCTCGTTCGTTAAACGGTCTCCTGTGTCTGCGTCGTCCTCTGCTCGAAATAGTTCCCGGCATGTTCCAGTGAATAGGTCTCTGGCTATTTCAAGCTTTCAGCCGTATGCCTGTCAGCAACGTCCTTGTCCTGTGAGGATGGATTGCTGGGAGTAGCGCTAGGTGGTTGTGGGAGGTGGAGTGGCGCTATCGACAGAAATATGGTTGTGAGATTCAAGAGTTTCATCGAGGACTCTGAGCGATTCATTGAGCAGGTCAGCGGCACAACTCAGAGTCGCATGGATTTGTTGCAGGGCCTCCTCCACTCGTCCTTCCTGGTGGAGGGTCTGAAAGCGTCGATGATGTTCGTCCATGATCGCTTGCTTCGCGTCCAGCATGAGACTATCGACAGCGGTCATATGTGCCTCATAATCAACAAGTGATCGAGGCGGCAGAGTAGCAGAGTCCACAGCGGTAGAACAATTATACGAACGAGTAGGTAATGTAAAAGTCTAGAGTAGTGGCATAACAACATGAAACATAAGACGTAAGAATGGCTATATCACTGACCGATGACTCATCGATGTATACCTGCTGCGTAGTCGGCGGTCTCGCGTGACTTTCTGATCCGCTTAGTCCTTTGTTCTACTCAAAGCACAATTTACACATTGTTTACTGGAAGTTCACAGGATTGGAATGTGCCCCAGTTAGACTGGGAGCAGACAAGGCAGTGAATTGGGTGAAATATTCGGAATGAGTTCTGAGGACATTGCCAGCACCATGACACAAACCACAATGGAACAGATTCTGCCGAGTAGTCGGCCTAAGCGATTCATCATGCGGCTTATGGCCTATGACATCGCGCATGTCTGGGAAGCGGGCACGAGACTCATCCTGAGTTTCCTCACCTTGACGATTCTCCTTGGTCTGGCGGGCGGCGTCGTAAAAACGTTTCTCGATCTGAGGCTGCTGCTATCCACAGATGTAGAAGTGGCTCTTCGGCAAGTCTTGGTGGATACCCTGACTCTACTGGCGGTCGTCGAAGTGTTAAGGACCACCCTCGCATACTGTGCAGATGGCCGCGTTCGGGTCACCTTTATTATCGATACAGTCCTTGTCGTCATGTTGACGGAAGTTATTTCACGATGGTTCACCAGCGGTGAATGGCATCAGTTCGCGATACTTGGATGCATCATACTCACATTGGGAGTCATGCGTATTGTGGCCATTCGGTATAGCCCGGCACAGTCGATTCTCGCGCAGCAGGCCGATCGACGGGAATACTCAGTCCCCTAATCACATCGGGAGATCTATATGCCTACTAGTTCTCTTCTTGAATCGGACCCGGATATTCATGGGTGTGAGAGAGAAAGCCCTCAGAGCGATATTCTCACGGTCGCCATTCTCGATCATCTCAATGAACAGACCGTCATCAGCATGGACACGCTCGTCTGCCTAATGCCTCAATATACCTGGAGTCAAATTTTCTACCGTATAGACCAACTTTCCCGATGCAAGAAAATCGTTCTCCGCCGACATCGATTCGAATACATGCTTTTCTCCGTCCATTTCGTGGAATAGCAGAAGTACGCTGACCGCGGCATCGCATTACCCCCATTTCGATTGTTATAGATCACGAGAAACCTTGGCTCCGAGAGGAGCCGGCAAGATTTCACCGTCCGGTGTCAGTGGATACTGGCTTTTCGGTTGGTGTTTCGTTCTGAGGATGGAACATAAGTTGTCGTGAGCGAATAATCAGTTCCCGCTTATCAGTCTGTAGAATTTTCATCCATAGGCTTGAAGGCTTAGGTTCCAAGGCCGCACTAGGCTCAAAATCAAGTTGTACCTGTTGCGGCGCTAGGGGCTGCATGGGTGTAAGTCGGTCGTCTAGAGTGGAGGCCGAGCCGGTGTCGGCAGTGAAACGGGTATTCGATCGATAATTGCTTAGTATGAAGTGCAGGTTCTCTCCAATTAGGAAAACTCCTCCGGATGTAACCTCCTGCGCAACTCCAGATAGCGGCCGTGATTGGTAGAACGTGACCAGTTCTTCGGAAGTGGCCTTGTGTAAAGCCTGACTCAGCAATGGAGCTAAGAGCATGACAGCTTTATCGTCAAACGCACGGTGTCGACGGGGGACGCTAAGATCGTCGTAGAGCGGCAATCGAATCAGCGGTTCTTGAACAATGATGCCTCTGAGGGTTGCCATCATTTGTTCAGTGGAAATATTGGCTGGATGGCTATATTCAGTATGTTGCCAGATCGCTCGATCGGTTTCGAGGCGCACGAAGGCGTGCGGCGAATCATAGATGGTCAGGGTAGGGAATTGCCCTGAGGCACATCCGGCAAGTGCGGTGAATACCAGAGAGAGCCATGCCAGCTGGCGTGAGAACGTGAACAATCGACTCATGGCGCAGTATATTGCGAACGGGGAGAATGGGGCAAGCAACTGGTAGCCTCTTCACAAGCTCAAAGACTTACGATACTTCTTGAGATCCTGGCGGGATGGTGTGCCGGATGATCTTGCCTTCCACGAGATAGACGACCAGCTCGGCAATGTTGGTGGCATGGTCGGCGATCCGTTCGAGATATTTGGCAATGAAGCTGAGGCGAATGGCTCTGGTAATCGTGCGAGTATCCTCGATCATAAAGGAGAGCAGCTCACGGAATATCTGCTCCATCAGATCGTCGACAAAATCGTCGTTCGTGAGCACCTTCCGGGCAACAGCGGCATCGTCTTTGACAAAGGCATCGATGCTTTCCTTCACCATCGCGCGGGCCATCTTGCCCATCATCGGGATATCGATGTAGGGTTTGAGCTGCGGTTCTTCGTTCAGCTCAATGGCTCGTTCGGAAATATTCTCCGCCAGGTCGCTGATTCGTTCGAGCTCGGTGGAGATCTTCATCGCCGTCGTCACCAGCCGCAAGTCGCGCGCGGCAGGCTGATGGAGCGCCAACAACCGGATACATTCTTCGTCGATCTCTACGTCCAAGGTATTGACCGCGCGGTCTCGCTCGATGACCTCGCGGGCCAGTGTCGAGTCACGTGTCATCAGGGCGGTGAGGGCCTTGTCGATCTGATCTTCTGCCAGCCCGGCCATCCGCAGGAGTTTTGTTTTCAGATCCTCGAGTTCTTCATCAAAATGGCGGTGTGGCATAGGGTCTATCCAAATCGTCCGGTGATGTAATCGTCGGTCTGTTTCTTGGATGGGTTGGTAAAGATCTGCTTGGTGAGGCCGAACTCCACCATTTCGCCGAGGTACATGAAGGCCGTCCAATCGGACACTCGCGCGGCCTGCTGCATGTTGTGAGTCACAATAATCACCGTTAACTCTTGTTTCAAGGAAAAGAGTAATTCTTCGATTTTGGCGGTGGCGACCGGGTCCAGAGCCGAGCAGGGTTCGTCCATCAACAAGACATCCGGTTTGACCGCGAGGGCGCGGGCGATACAGAGTCGTTGTTGTTGCCCTCCGGAGAGTCCGAATGCGCTTGCTTGCAGGCGGTCTTTCACTTCTTCCCACAGCCCTGCGCCTTTGAGCCCCTCTTCGACAATCTGATCCAACTGGGCACGGTTTCGGATGCCATGAAGACGCGGCCCATAGGCCACGTTTTCGTAAATCGATTTCGGGAAGGGGTTCGATTTCTGAAAGACCATGCCGACACGTTTTCGGAGATCGGTGATATCCACATCGTGGCCATTGATATCCACGCCGTCCAGCAGCATGGCTCCCTCGACCCGGGCGCCTTCAATCAAGTCGTTCAGCCTATTGAGGCATCGGAGTAGAGTAGATTTCCCGCAACCGGATGGCCCGATAAACGACGTGACTTGATTCTTCATGATCTCGATATCGATCTTGAAGAGAGCCTGGCTGGACCCGTAAAAAAAGTTGACCTGTTGCAAGGCAAGTTTCACGGCCTGGCTGTTGGAGCGATTGTCAGGCGACTGGAGATGACCGTCTTGCACGTCAAACCTTTGCGAGCTGAGCGGTTGTGATTGAGACGGCTGTTGCGTCACAGATGGAGAAGGATACATCGCATCCTCTATAACACGGAGCCTGCATATTTCTTGCGCAAATGGTTACGGAGGACGATCGCGGTACAATTTAACAGCACGACGACGGCGATCAAGACCAGGGTTGTGATATAAACCATCGGTTTGGCTGCTTCCACATTAGGTGACTGGAAACCCACGTCGTAAATATGAAATCCCAGGTGCATAAACTTCCGATCGAAATGGAAAAAGGGCCAAGAACCGTCGACGGGGAGCGAAGGGGCTAGCTTCACCACGCCTGTCAGCATGAGAGGCGCCACCTCACCAGCCGCCCTGGCCATTGCCAAAATCAACCCAGTCAGAATGCCGGGCAGGGCAGAGGGTATCACGACTTTGAGCATGGTTTCCAACTTGGTTGCGCCAAGAGCCAACGATCCCTCGCGAAACTCTCTGGGCACAGCCGCCAATCCCTCTTCTGTGGCGACAATGACCACCGGGACCGTGAGTAGGGCCAACGTGAGCGATGCCCAGAGAATACCACCGGTGCCGAACGTCGGTGTCGGAAGTCGTTCAGGAAAGAAAAGCGTATCGAGGGTTCCGCCTATCGCGTAGATAAAAAATCCCAATCCGAACACACCGAAGACAATCGAAGGGACGCCTGCGAGATTGTTGACGGCGATTCTCACGAGACGAACCATGACGCCTTGTCTGGCATATTCTCGCAGATAGAGAGCGGCCAGCACACCGAAAGGAGCTACGACGAGGCTCATGATGATGACCATCATCACGGTTCCGAAAATGGCCGGAAAAATTCCACCTTCCGTGTTGGCTTCTCTGGGCTCGGTACTCACGACGGACCAGACATTCGTGAGGTAGATCCAGCTCTTGTGCAAGAGACCCATCTCGTTCGGGTGTAGGGCGCGAATGATTTGCCCCACGGAGATCTGTTTCTCTTGCCCATTTGCATCCACCATGAGGACAGAGTATTCGTCGAACTGTGTGCGCAATGCGTCCAACTCTACGGTTTTTGCCTGGTAACGGGATTCGGCGGCAGCGATCTGTGCCGTGAGGTCGTTGAGTGATCCTCTTTCCTTCCCCAGTTCGAATGAGCGGGTCTTCAGCCGCGCCTGTTCGAGCTCTGCGTTGATAGAGCCAATCTCGATTTGTTCGATCCGGGCGATCTGTTGATGGAGATCGTTGGTAGCGCTGATAAGCGGGGCCAAGGCGATCCACCCGGCGTCATTCCCTTCCACCTGCAGGGTCTCTCCTTTGTAGACAGCCTTGACCCTGCCATACATGTTGCCCCATTCGCGTCGTTCTAGTAACGCGGCATCTGCTGGATAGGCTTGCGAGACGATCTGATCCTCATTGACCCATTTGAAATCAAGGCCATTGATATCACGATTCCCGATCTTGACCCTAAGGCGGCCCTTCCCTTCCGGGCGGTCCGGCGTGACAGAGCGAGGGATGACTTCGCGCCCGGCCAGTTGCCCCATGACATGCTGTCCACTTTTCAAGGTGAGATCGACGACATTTGAGGTCCAGAAGTACCCTAGGCCGTTGATGACGATTAACAGCAACAGTCCGAAGACCATGAGCAGGGAGACAGAGACCCCTGCGGCACAGCCCCAGATGAAGACATTGCCTGAGGCGAGGAATGTTTTGAATGGGCTGCGCATCAATATTGACTGTACTTGGTCCGCAATCGTTGCCTGACGATTTCGGCTATGGTGTTAATCAGAAACGTAAATGCGAATAACAGGACGGCAGCCAAAAATAAGAGGCGATAGAGGGTGCCGCCATGAGGGGCCTCGGGAATCTCTACGGCGATATTGGCCGATAGGGTACGAAAGCCGTTGAAGAGGCTCCAATCCATAATGGGGGTATTACCTGTGGCCATAAGGACGATCATCGTTTCCCCGATGGCCCGTCCGAAACCGATCATGATCGCAGAGAAGATTCCGGGGCTTGCCGAGATCAGCATGAGCTTGACCAGGGTTTGCCAGCGTGTCGCGCCCAATGCCAGAGATCCGGCAATCAGATGGCGAGGGACGTTGGACAGGGCTTCTTCAGAAATGCTGAAGATAATAGGCACGATGGCAAAACCCATGGCAAATCCAACGACGAGGGCATTTCGCTGGTCATATCGAAGACCCCAATGGGTGGCAAACCAGGCCTTGTAATCGGATCCAAATAGGAAGGACTCGATCGGCTGATTCAAGCCCAGGCAGAGCCAAGCTGTGCCAACGATGATGGGAATCAGGACAAACGTCTCCATCCCAGGGCGAAGGCGACGAATGATCGTGGCCGGCAGATAGTGCCAAAGCGTTGCCGTAATCGCCACGCTTGCCGGCACCACTACAGTCATGGCGACCATAGCAGGAAACATCCGTTCGAGCAGAGGGGCCAACCACAAGCCGGCTAGGAACCCCAGGATCACGGTTGGGAGCGCCGCCATGATCTCGATGGTCGGTTTGACCTTGGCTCGAAGATTGGGGTGCATGAACATCGAGGTGTAGATCGCGCCTAGGAGGGCCAGGGGCACTGCGACCAACATGGCGTAAAAGGTCCCTTTCAACGTGCCGAAGATCAGGGGCAGGAAGCCGAACTTCGCTTCGAAATCGTCCGCGCCGCTGGAGGATTGCCACACATGTTCAGGTTTCTCGTAACCCTCATACCAGACAGGCTTGAACAGGCTTGCGATGGTCGTCTCCGGATGGGGATTGTGAATCTCATAGGTGAGTAATTCCCCCTTTCCGGTCAAGGCTACGGCGCCATTGGCTTTGGGGGAAAATGTCAGGGTGCGGATTGCCCCCTGGTTCCCGGCAAGCTTCAACAGAGTCTGTGCAGAGGTGGAGTAATGGACAAACAGATTGCCCTGCGCATCGCCGGTGATGAATCCCTTGTCGCGAAGCGAGGGAGAGATCCCAGTGACGGGAGCAGGATGGGCATCGAAGCGATGAATCTGGCGCAGGGGTGTGATCTGGCTTTCTTGGGTTTGACGCACCGGCATCCAGACTGAGACATCGCCGGCGCTGGTGCCGATGACCAGAGAACGATCTCCGATCAAGTAGGAGAGGGCAGTGACTGAAGTGCCGGATGGAGCCACCGAGACAACTTCGATCAGACTCGGTTCCGCATCGTCACGCACATTATAGTAGTAGAGATTCCCGGCAGCTGTTCCAACCAAGAGCGTTTCGCCACGGCTGTCAAAGATCAAGGAAGTCACAGGCTCGCTGCCGTGGCCGGTCAGTGCAGCTGGAGGATGGTCGAATGGCGAGATGCTGTACCACAGGCTTCCTCGATCTGTCAGGGCTGCCGTGAGCGTCCCTCTCTCAGTCGGCTGATAGGCCAGTCGAATAATGCGCTCCGGGGCCGGCGCCAATTGCACCGGAGATCCGAGGGTGACCGTGGGAACGACCTGGCGCACCCCTTCGAAGCTTGCTGCAAACTCGATCGTCACGGGAATGAGGCGACCATCCTCTGTGCCCAAGGCAAATCGATCAAGAGTTCCGACCGCTCGAGCGATGGAGGTGACATGGACATTGGCTAAGTCTGTAGGAATGTTATAGGGGATAGGTGCGCCGGATCGCACATTGAAGAAACGAATCTGGCGATCGGATCCTCCGATAAGTTGATAGATGAGTTCTTGATGTTCGTCCATCCCGACAAGGCTGGATTGTGGGAGCGCTGTCGGTGGAGGAGCGCCTGCAACCAGACCGGTCTGGTTGCCCTGTGGAGAAAAGAATAGGGGAGTCACTTCCTTTACCAAAAACACAAAAATACCGATAATGCTCAGAATGACGGCGATCCCGCCCATGGTAATGACGACTTGAGCCAGCCGATCGAAGATGCGGCGCCAGGTCAGGCTGGTTGAAGGATGCGTAATGCTGTGCAGGGGTGCATGGACGTGCACCCCTGCAGCGGGAGAGGGAGCCGGAGTGGAATCGGATCGGCTACTCAAGTTTCTTGAGTTCTTTCTCGATCAGTTCGGCTTTCAGTGGGAAGAACCCGTCCTTGATCACGACTTTCTGACCTTCTTTGCTGTAGATGAACTTGATGAATTCTCCGACGATCGGATCCAGCGGTTTGTTCGGCGCCTTGTTTACATAGAGATAGAGGTGGCGCCAGAGTGGATAGGATCCATTGTCCGCGTTCTGCTGGTTAGCCTCCTGAAATGGCATGCCCTCTTTTTCCGCCAGTGGAACGGCACGTACGTTCGAGGTAATGTATCCAATGCCGCTGTAGCCGATGCCGGCTTGATCTTCACTCACACTTTGGACCACAGAGGCAGACCCTGGCTGTTCTTTGACTTCATCCTTAAAGTCTCCGTTCTTGAGGGCATGCTCCTTGAAAAACCCGTAAGTTCCGGAGGCGGAATTCCGTCCATAGATACTGATAGGACTGTTAGCCGAGCCGTCATCCCAGCCTGCTTGTTTCCAAAGCTGAATGTTCTCGTTGTGGCCCCAACGACGGCTCTTGGAGAAGATCGCATCGACTTGCGCCAGAGTGAATCCCTTGACCGTATTATCCTTATTGACGTAGACAGCAAGGGCATCGATGGCAACTGGAAAGGCGGTGGGTTTGTATCTGAACTTTCTTTCGAAGGCATCCAACTCGGTATTTTTCATCGTGCGAGACATCGGCCCAAGTTGCGCCGTGCCTTCGATCAAAGCAGGAGGGGCGGTACTTGAGCCCTTGCCTTCGATCTGGATTTTGACGTTGGGATATTGCTTGCGAAATCCTTCAGCCCAAAGCGTCATGAGATTGTTGAGAGTATCGGACCCGATACTGTTGACATTGCCTGACACTCCACTGACCTTGATGTAGCCTTTGAGGGCTGGGTCGAGGATAATCGCGTCATCGGCCCATGCTAGAGGCATGGAGAAAACAAAGGCCCAGAAGAAGACGAGGAACGAGAGACCCGGCCTGGCAATTAATCTTTTCATTGAAACTCCTTTCATTGTCCCGAAGTATGATCGAGGTCTATTATCAACGTGTAACAGGCGTGTTACATCCGTGTTAACTTTCCAGATAATGCTACGCTTTCCATGTAACTGGACTGGGAAGGGTGAGCCCTCCGTTCCTGTCAAGAAAACGCTCGTCGTTAATAATTCCACTGCAATTGAAATCGAAGAACATCTCCATTGTGGATGGCGTAGGGCGCGTTTATTGTATCCGTGCGTTTCATCCAGGCATAGGCGACGGTCAGCTCAAGTGCCTTGTTGATTTGATACTCGACACCGACTTCCGTTTCTCTCACGACATTGAAGGGTGAATTGAATCGGTTCTTTTTTCCACCTTGGTATTCCTGCCAGCGTACGTAGGGGAGAATGTTGTCCCATTTATACATTGCTTGAACGTACCCGCCTTGGAGAGACCCTTCCTGAACGGCTGTGTGGGCTGCGTTCAGCTCCGGTCCGCGGCCCCAGTTCCATTCTGCCTGGAGCCCAAAGGGCTGAGGATAGAGGATGAAATGTGTGCCGATTCTCTCATCGTTGATATTCCCTCCGTCAGGAATCGTTACCCCAGCCGACACAGGGACATTGATCAACCCACGGTAGGCATCAACTCCGACTTGCACAATCTGTCCATATGGCAATTCAAAGGGGTAGGTGGCATGCAACACGACATGCTTATTGTCATTTCTTTCCGTGACATTGAGAGTCTGGCCGTTATAGACCCCAACGCCCAGGATGCCATAGTCTCCGGATCCCTTGAGACCCTTCTCCACCAGGCTGCGGAACAATTTTCTGGTTTCAACCGGCGTGTAGTAGAAAAACAGTCCGGTATCCCGTTCATTGGGCGATGCGCTGTTGATGGCGTCGCTCCGATCGAACGCGGCACGATTCTGGCTCGACTGTAACACATCAAACCCAAAGGGCACCTTCGAGATTCCTGCTCGAATACGAAATTCTTTGTCCTTTGTCAGGAACACATCGGCATAGAGGTCTCGGAGTTGAGCAAAGTTTTGGTTATTAATGGCGGTTCCACTGACTGCAGAAACACCCTGTCCAAAATCTGTTTGGAGATAGAGGGACACCCGCTCGTGGATATCGCCGGAGATGATGATACGGGCTCGGCGAACCAGAAAGCCTGTGTTATTACCGATGGAGCTATCGTACTCGTCCACCAGTTTTTTATCGTCCAACGTGGCATTATAGCGAAACTGGGTGTAACCCCTGATGCTGATTTTGTCATACCATTTTTCGGTCGTGCTACGTTCTGCCGTGATGATTGCTTCTACTCTTTCACGGTCGGCTTTCTCCTTGAGCCATTCTTCCTTTGTGATCTGCCCCTTGTCGTAGAGAAGATCCGTCAAGTCGGCTTGAGCAATTTCTGCCTGAGTGGCGACTCCAAGGCCGATCGTGCAGGCGATGATCGCGAACCACAGTCGTCTCATTTACGTGCCTCCTTCTTTCTTGTTGAGAGTTATCGATTGCCTTCGTTGACTTGAAGGATAAATCCAATCGATTAAGATGAGATGACGGCGGTGTTACAGGATGGTTAATTCTGTATGGAGATTCCAAAAAAAATCAGACAAGCGTTTGGCGAGCTGCGGGAATCTTACGCATGCCAGATTCCATCGGGATGGCAAGACCTGATCTCATCAGGGCCTGAGTGATGGCACTTGGAGTAGAACTGCCGGTGTATCGAGTTCTTGGGCGAGATCTATTTACGAGAAGGCTTGCGAGTTGAAGAAGGTTCCCGGGCACCCGGGTTTTTCTCGTTACGAAGTTCCTCAAACTCGGCTTGGAGTTTTTCAATCGTGCCGGACTGTTCTTTCAGTTGAGAGCGCAGATCGAGATTGGCGTTGGTGAGTTCGCGGATTTGAAGACGAAGATCATGGAGGGTTTCTGTCGCGTTCATTGCCGCAGTGTCGCCTTTCAATGCCGGACGTTCTGCTGTGGGTAGCGCGACCTGAGGGCGAGAGGAGTCCGTTATTGCCTGGGGCGCCCGTCGTTCTGCCAGAACTTCTACCGGTCTGAGAGAGATGTGAACCTTTTCAAACGCATTCCAACGCGGCTCTTTCTCCTCAGGGACGGTGGCGGCCCGAGCCGGCTTGACTACCCATAGTTTCATGCCTTTTGTATCGCGCAGATCGCGTTTCTCGCCCCCTCCAGGGTCAGTTTGTAATAGGCTGTAGTGATCCGTGAGTACTATATGCAGGTAGTCGTCTCGGAAAAATAATTTTCCAGATGTGCGATCACCGTCATAGGGTGCGGCATGGTTTTGGATGGTAAAAAACACCCGTTCGCGTGGAGTTGCTTCGTGGAAGGCCGCGGCAAGAGGCTCAGCCAGCTCGACCATTTCAGCCCAGGTGAATACAGGCCTCGGCTGAGGCGTGTTGAACAATCCAACTAGAGTCCCGCTCCATCCCGACACTTCAAGCGAACCAAGCAGTGTGCGAATTTCTTGCGGGGTGAGATTTGCAGGATGTCGGTTCCTCACGGGTGGCGTGGCCTGCTCATCGGTCGATACATCGGTCACGATGCCGACCTGAATGCCTGACGCCCGATAGAGAAGGCGCTCATGGCTGATTGTTCCACAGGCGGTCAGAACCAGCAGGCAAGACTGACCGATGACCAACCCAGTCGCGGCCCTTCCGCACTGCGCAAATCGAGTCAGCTCTGCGAGCCGCGCTGCCGCACAAGCGAGGTGCCGCAGTGGGCTATTTACAAACATATTGGATCGCCCAGCGCCTTTCTCTGGATACCTGTCCATCCCGCGAGACCTGTCCCATCCATGCTCGATCGACTGCCTGGTCGATTCTCGGCACTTCTCCCTCACGAGAAATGCGGTAACCGGATGGGCATTTTTCACTCATTAGGTAGAGCGCATCTCGACGCTCCGGTGAGGTCAGCACATCGTGCTCCTCGATGTAGGAGTAGAGCATAGTCCCTCCCGTTGCCGTTTCATCGATAATCTGAGCGTCCGGCGCACAGCTCGCCAGCGAGAACAGAGCAAGCACAATAAGCTGATTCTCCCAAGCCGGCGCATGAGATTGCGGCCGATGCGGCACTGTTGTCTCCATTTGCGAGTAATAGTCCTCTCTCATAGAAAGCAACAGTGAGGGGTGAAGCCTTTCTGCATAGCGGAAGGGGAGTAGCGCATTATAATCGACTTTGCGCGTACCACTCCATCTTCACAGTATCCGTTCTCTCTTCTATCCGTGCTGACTCGAATCCTGCCTACTGGTATCGGACTTGAAATTGAGCCAAAAAGACATTCTGTGCGAAGGCATCGGTTTCAGGAACGAAAGTGCCTGGGCCGGTTCCCTGGTGGTGGCGGAACTCGTAATTGATCGAGATCTTACTCTGGATCTTGGGTGGAAGATTCTCGAAGTAGTAGTTGAACCCTACGATCGCCCGAGTATACAAATCATTGCTCATTGAGGTGCTGGGATCGAACTGTTCATACATCACCACTGGCTCGAAGTTTTGGAGAGGCCCATCGGAAATAAAATATTTTCCCAGAACATACCATGTCCTCCGCTGAACACCAGGGGATCCGTTTCCGCCACATTGAACCACATTTAAACAAGCGCCTTGAGCTGGGGTGCCGACCGTCGTTTGGTTGGCTCCGTCGTGCCCTTGCCACCATTCGCCCTGCACCATGAAGCCGGGTAAATAACGAGAGGTATAACGGAAGTCGAGTCCGTAGCGGTCAAAGGCTCCTTTCCCACGTCCGTTGATTTCAGTATTGGTATTGTTGCTCTCTCCAGAAAGTACCGTAAAGCTGAGAAACGATATATCCGTCGCCAGTAAACGGACCCTGCCGTAGTAGACCTTGGGGCCGTTCGCTCCCACGGCATTGGCCTGGTAGTTATTGTTGTTCATGATTCCCAGCACATAGTCCAGGCGATGGAACAGAGTTCCCCTGACATCGGCGAAATAGTCGCGCTCTTGAATGAAATCGATGGTGCCGACGGTGCTGTTGCCCGATCCGTTTCGCGCGACAGTGCCGCTGCCGACCGAGTTGAGGTAGGGTGAACTGATGACATCGCGGAGACCGCCTGACTGCTCTGTAAAAATGCCGAAGGGCATACGGAATACACCCATCCGAATGACGTTGAGATTCGGAGCGATGCTGGGCATCGGCCTGAAATCGATATAGGCTTCACGGAACATCGTGGTTGCAGTCCCGGCCCCAGATGCGGCGGCGCTACAGTTAGCCCCCGCTGTACAGCCAGGCGTGCTGTTGGTCAAGTTGTTACTCTGCATTTCCAAAAGGGTGTGCCATTTCGGAATGTATTCGTTGATCTTTCCATACATGAGTATCTCTGACCGTCTGACCGAGAAGTTATCTTGGCTTTTACCCTCGACGACGTGGGCATCCTGGTGTGTGTAGAGAAACTGTAGGGCGTTCATTCCAATGTTAAACTTGCCGCCCAGCGAGGGAAGCCTTTCGATCTTGGCCTTCCACTCTTCGATCACGCCTATGCGCGTATCGAGATTCGCCGGATCTGGTCCGGACGTCATACTAGTAGGCGCCTGCACCCCCTGTACTGGAGGACCTGCTTTTTCCTGATCGGCCTTAGTTTTGAGCCATTCTTCTTTGGTGATCTGCCCTTTTTCATAGAGAATATCTTCAAGGCCGGCTTGAGCAACTTCGGCCTGGACAATGGGTCCTAGGCTGATCACACAGGCAAGAGTTGCAAACCACAGTCGTGTCATTCGAATACCTCCGTCATGACATTTTTCTCTTTGCGACACTCCCAAAGAGAGATTTATTGAATTGCTCGAATTGTTTGTTTCCAATCCCCGCTACTTTTTGGCAACGCAGTATGTTTTTTCAGGAAGGGATGAATACCCCCCTCCGGCATCTTCTTTAAATTCGGCGATTTCTGCCCCGCCTGTCTGCCACACATGAATACAGTCTGCGACCAAGAAGGGTTCGGTCTTGGGTATTCCGTTTACCAGAACTGGCCGTCTGCCTGTAGTCGTTCCCACAACGATGAATCGGTTCCCCTTCATCAGATCCAACGATTCAAGCTCTCCTCCATAGAGAAATGCGAATTCATGATCACCAGTTCTCTTAACATCTTCCGTGGGGCCATATGCGGGATGATTTACGATCGGAAGTTGTTCCGCCACAATCACAATCCCCTTGCCGTTCTTGGTAGCCTGGGCGATCCGGCCTCCCAGTAGAACTTTGATCCCTGCATCGGATTTCCCCGACTCGTTTGTAGGACCAGCGTCACGCCAGGCCTCAAAATGAAACGTCGGAGAGACCTTGTCCATGACTTCCGGTGGGAAAAGGGCGTTATCAGCGCAGCCAGAAAGTGCCGCGCACACTGAAGCCGTGAGCGTGATGAGATAAAGTAGTTTCATCGTGCGAACTCCATGTAGAAGAGAATGGGTAATCAAGTTCGACCGTGTTGCGAATATATTTCCCCAAGCTAGAGACATAGTAGTGTAGGGCCGCATGTTATGAGCCTGATACCATGTGTCAGCAGCGGGTTAAATGGCTCGCTTGTGGAAA
>JABFSG010000063.1 GCA_013140715.1 Nitrospiraceae bacterium | reverse complement strand
AAATGTGACCGAGGGCTGTTGTCGCCAGGATGACAGCCCTATTTTTTTCGCCAGTCGGGAACGTGATCGACTGCGCGGCAAACTGTGAAGGGATGGTCGGGATAGAGGTTGTCAGACCATGTTTTCGTGGAGAAGCTGATGGGTATTCAAGGGGAGCCGATGTCTGCGCCCGTCTCGGTAGCCGACCTGTCGTCATTCTCTTTTCACAAGAATCCCGTCCTTGTCGTTGAAAACTTCTGGTCGCTGGAAGAGCGGAAGTTTTTCCGTGAGGGAATGGGACAAGCAGCGTGGAAGAGTCTGTCGGATCTGCCCAAGGTCAGAGCAGATTTTCCGAATGCGGGAAACTGGGCGAAGGCGGAAATCGGCAGAGCCCAAGGGCAGCAGTTGTTTTCGCGTGTGCAGTTGCCATGTATTCAGTCCTACATGGAATCCTTTCCGAATATCTCGGGCCGGCGCGTGGGATTCAACTATTATTCGTATGCGGCAGGGGATTCTCTGCTGACGCACGACGACACGGATCAAGGGTATCAGGTCGAAGGCGCACCCGTCTCTCTCAGGCGAATTGCACTGGTCAGCTATTTTCATGACGAATGGCGATCCGATTGGGGGGGGGAACTCATCATCTATGCGAAGCGGAAGACCCATAGCTCTGAGCATCCAGACCTTGAAGTGACGCACTGTATCGAGCCGCGGCCAGGTTCTCTCGTCATGTTCACCGTTCCCCGCTTCCACCGTGTCTGCCGGGTTGATCAAGTCGCAGGTGACCGGCGTCGGCTCTCAATTGCCGGATGGTTCATGACGGAACATTCGCAAGTTTAGATAGATGTCGGTTGAGACAGGGAGATAAATATCTTGTAATGCAGGTTGCCCGTATTGCCCAATGACACCGAGGCATATTCCGGCCGGCTCTGCGGTATGAGGCTTACCATGCTCCCTCCCATTCCTCCAGGCTGGCGATCCTTACTCAAGGGGGAAACTGGCAAACCATATTATCGCGCGCTTGATTCGTTTCTTGCGCAGGAGCTTGCCGATGGTCAGACGATCCTGCCGGCCCGCAAAGACATTTTTAACGCCTTAGCTGCAACGTCGTACGAGCAGGTTCGTGTGCTGCTGGTCGGCCAGGATCCCTATCCGACCCCTGGTCAGGCCCACGGGCTCTGCTTTTCCGTGCAACCGACTGTCCGGCCCCTGCCGTTCTCGCTGCGAAACGTCTATCGAGAGCTCCGTGAGGATCTGGGATGTCAGATCCCGAATAATGGATATCTGAAACCTTGGGCCGGCCAGGGCATCCTCATGCTCAATACGGTCCTTACGGTCAGAGCGCACAAGGCCAATTCGCATCAGGGGCGCGGCTGGGAGCGGTTCACCGATCGCATGATCGAGCTTGTTGCTGAGAAGCGGACGCGAGTGGTCTTCTTGTTGTGGGGACGTGAAGCCCAGAAAAAGCAGAAGTTGATCGCGCAGTCGCACCATGCCGTAATTATGTGCGCCCATCCCTCGCCCTTGTCGGTCAGAAAGTTTTCTGGCTGCCGGTGCTTCTCCCACACCAACAAAAATCTAGCCGAGGCTGGGCTGGCTCCGATCGATTGGCAGATTCCGGATGTCTGAGCACAATGCTGAAAATGTTTGCGTTGACTCTTCCCTTCTGTGCCCTGTATGGTGAGGATGACGTATTGAGCCACGCCGACTGTCCCATCTTTCGCACCGCACTCTCTTCTACGTTCCTGTGCGTTTGATTCTCCGGTCTCCGCAGCTTCTACGCCAGCGTGTCCATTGGTGGACGCATGTCTGCGACCCACGATGTCTGTCTCTGCCGAGCGCAGTCGTGATGGGTACCATCGGTCATTACATCAAATGAGAAAGGAATGCAGGATGAATCAAGAGCAATTCAAAGCGTTTTGGGCTCAACTGAAGGCGCCGTTGAAAGCGAAATGGGGAAAGATTACAGATGCGGATCTTCTGGAGATCGAAGGAAGCCTGGTCGCATTTACTGCCGTGCTGGCGAAGCGTTATGGCCCAACCCAGAACGGTGAAGTGAACACGTGGGCCAACAGACGCTATTGCCATTGGTCTGGGCACTATACGAATGCGTATGCGGACCCAGTAAAGGTGGCCTGACGAAGCGTGAGAGGATCCACCGGATGAGCTGAAGTTGACTCAAGTTGTGGAGAAGTTCTGTAACGCCGTCAATGGCCACGGCGCCGAATTGTTAGTCGAAGATCCGAAGACGCCGGGCAGATTAGAGAAACTATCGCGAGCTGTTTCTTAGACCCTCTTCAGTATGGACGTCTGCGGTATATCCTGTGGTGAGTCAAGGAGCAACTTGGCGCGCTGAAATGCGTTCGTTCTCGCTTCCCATTCCGTCTTGTAGCCTTTGGACGGATCCTGGCCATGCAGACTGCCGTCAAGATTGTTGAACCCGGGAATCGAAAACTTGCACAACCAATTACCATTCTTGGTCTGGCTGGTGACCAAGATTACTTTCTGGCCTTTGGAGTAGCAGGTTTCTGTCATGCGTATCGTCGACTTGGCCTGGATCTTCTTAAAAGTCTCTCAACTCGTTGTGGCCATCCGTAATGGCCTATCTCGTGTAGATGTTTCGCGTCTCAAATCGCAAATCCTTTTGGTATCTATAACCTGGAGCCCGCGTTGCTAGGACGGCTTGACGAAGCGATCCGGCGCCAGCACGCTGTGCAGCGATTGTGTGACCGCACGGCGATAGGGTGCCTTCTGGCGCAGCATGATGACGAGTTCTTCGTCGTCGACAAGAATAGATAGGTCGCTCTCGGTCACGAGCTGACGATCCGGCGCTCCAATATTCATGCGATATTGGGTCTTCCCATCAGGATTCCGGTTGGGTCCACTGACGATCTCAGTGAGCCCATCAATGAATCCGACATGCCCTTCATGCCGATGCTTCACTTTCGTGCCATCAGGAATGCGGACCCAAGCCGAGGCTGTTCCTGACTGCACGGGCTTTATGGGCTTCATGGTGTTCATGGTCTCTCCCTGTAATCCAATGTGGAGTGAAAAGTACTGTCTGATTCCGTCGCCTACCCAGCCGTTGTGGAGATGCCGCAATGCCCTTGCTTGATGCATGGCCTCCCGTTAAAAACGAAATGAATCGGCATTCATTGCCGGAAGAACAGCGGCGGCCACAGAGACGATCCCGTGGGGCTGTTATCAGCACGGAATGGAGCGCGTTGATTAGGAGTGCCCCATCGTTCAGCCTATTCAGGTACTCTATCACACTGGGGTCTGCTATAGCGAACATCGCCATGAAGGTCATGCCAGGCTGATCAGGTTCCTGTTTCCAGGCAGGTAGCGTGCCCTTCCCCAGGTAGTTTTGTTCATTCTTGGCCATTGGGCATATTTCGGGTCTTGGAATTTTCTGAGTCGATGAGCAAAATAAGTAGATAAATCTGGTAGATGGGTATCTTGTCCCCCTAATCAAACAAATAAATAAACCGGGGTGATTTCCTGCCGCAAAAAGGGTATCCTTCGCGGCGACAAGACGTCCGCGCCAGAGGGATGCAGCTCTCCGGGCCGTCATGCGAGAACCAACCAATGAGGCAAGGCATGAAGATCCACACCGCCACAGCCGGGATGCTGTGTCTCATGGCTCTTACCACCGGAGCCTGTGTCATGCGGAGCACCTACGGCGAAGCTGTCGCTGATCTCGCAGCAACTAGAGCCGAGCTCGACAGCGCCAGAAGCCAATCTCAGACGCTTACGGAACAAATCAACGAACTCCAAGAGCTCAAGAACGATCTTGCACAGCGCGTAGAGGCCGCCTCGTCGGCGCTCCAGCTAGCCAAGCAGAAGATGAAAATCGAGCGTGCCGCCTCCCAGGAACGGCTGAGCAAGCTTAGCTGGACAATCGGCCAGCTGACCGCCCAACAGAACAGGCTGCGGTATGCCCTTCAGCGTGCGAACGAAGAGCGACCTGCGTTGCAATCGGTCGTTGAAACCTATAAGTCCAAACTGGGCGAGGCAAACGGATTTAGTGCATCGCAGTCTCCTTCGTCGGTCGCACCGATCAACGAACAAACTGCGGCATCCACTGCCCCGCCAGCGCAGGTGGCTGGCCAAGCAGATTCTGTCCCCAAACCGGCAGTGACGGCACCGGCAGCATCCGTAAATCCGACCACAGCCAACCGGAATCCTCCGCCGGTGAACAGCCAACCTGCCGAACCAGTCGAAAATGATTGGTTGTCCACGATTAAGGGATGGATCATTTCCTTCTGGCAATCGATCTTTACCTAGCAGCATCATGGAAGCTTTCGCTAACAGCGATCAACTGATCGATCTGGCATACTTGATCGCTCTTCTCTGTCTAGCCGCTTTTGGGTCTGTAGTGTTCGTATTTATCTGGCGTAGTTGGTTCAAACAACGAAGTAGACCGGATAAACCAAACTAAGGCCTGGTTGCCCCATCTACAACCTGCCTGCAATCAGCACAGTCGAGTCAGCCGACAAACAGAACGTTGAGCGTTTTGAATTGTGGAAAGTCGCACCGAAGGTCCCAATGGAACGGGAAGCGGCCTTTGGAGAGATTCAGGGTGGCATGCTTTGATCTGATGCAATGTCGTACTGTTTAATCAGGCGGGCGAGGTAGGTTCGCTGTAAGCCGAGTCTGGCGGCGGCTTTTGTCTGGTTGCCGCATTCTTCGCGGAGGGCGTGAAAAATGAGGGTGCGCGTATGTTCTTTCATCGATTCGTGGTACGGGAGTAAGAGATAGGGGAGACGTTCGCCCTGCGAGGTATGGCCCGTATCATCCAGCGATAGCATGTCCGGTTCGATGGTGTCCGACTGGTTCAGGACAACAGATCGTGCGACAACATTTTCCAACTCGCGAATATTTCCCGGCCAACGGTACCGGCTCATGGCTTCCATGGCAGCGGGGCTGAACATCATGCCTGGGCGTTTTGCTTCTCTGGCATGCCGGTTCAAAAAAAACTTGGCCAGAGCGGGGAGGTCATCCGGCCGTTCTCTGAGCGGGGGTAGGGTGAGGCTGATGACGTTCAGACGGAAAAAGAGATCCTCGCGAAACTCACCGGATTTCACAGCCTGCCGGAGGTCCTTGTTGGTGGCTGCAATGATCCGTATATTGATCGATACGAGGCGTGTCCCGCCGACTCGATGAAACTCTCTGTCCTGGAGCACGCGCAGTAGCTTGGCTTGCAGCGGGAGCGGCATGT
The DNA here is from genome assembly GCA_013140715.1 of Nitrospiraceae bacterium. Taxonomy (GTDB): domain Bacteria; phylum Nitrospirota; class Nitrospiria; order Nitrospirales; family Nitrospiraceae; genus Palsa-1315. Next base: position 50,708 of record JABFSG010000063.1, on the reverse strand, counting down.
CGCCGATTTCGTCCAGGAAGATCGTGCCTCCATCCGCCATTTCCAGTTTGCCCTTTTGCAGGCGGTCCGCGCCGGTGAACGCGCCGCGTTCATGCCCGAAGAGCTCGTTTTCGAGTAACGTTTCTGTGAGGGCGACGCAGTTGATAACCACCAGAGGCAGGGCCTGACGTGGACTCCACTGGTGGATAGAACGGGCGAAGAGTTCTTTGCCCGTGCCGCTTTCGCCGAGCAGTAACACGCTGGCGTCGGATTTCGCAGCACGTTGGGCCGACTCCATCACTGCACGGATCTTGGCGCTCATGCCCACAATCGAGGCGTAGCGACTGTCGACCTCAGACTTGAGGCAGGCGACCTGCCGTTTGAGGGTGTTTCTTTCCAAGGCTTTGCTGATCACGAAGAGGAGATGGTCTTTGTCCAGCGGCTTGGTTAGAAAATCGTAGGCGCCGGTTTTCATGGCCTCGACGGCGGCATCGATCGAGGCATGGGCCGTCATGACGATTACGGGGATATCTTCGACTGTTCTGATTTTCTGGAGTCTTCTGAGGACCTCAAGGCCTGTCAGGCGTGGCATGTCCAGATCGAGCAACATGAGGTGAGGAGTTTCCTGCTCGATCAGTTCTAGTGCCTGCACCCCATCTCGTGCGACCACGGTCCCGTAGTCGGAGGCCTGCAGGCGATCCTCCAGCATTGTGACAATATCCGGATCGTCGTCGACGATGAGGATTTTGGCTTTCACCTTGTCCCTCCACTTGTGAGAGGGTGAAAATGATTCCAACTGCGCGTGTCGAGCAACCACCGTTTCATCGTGGGGGCTCCGCGAGCAAGGGAATCATCCTCGCTCGCTCGCGCACTCACTCACTTCTACGCCTCCATGACGTTCATCACCAATCCAGTCAGTGGCTTCGGGAAAAAATATGTCGACTTATGCGGCATACGTTCTCCGGCCGTTGCGACGGCTTGAATTTCGCCGACTTTAGTGGGATTGAGGAGCAAGGCTCCCGTTCCGGTCCCTTGCGCCACCCAATCCAATGCCTCATGGTCGTCTTTGGTGTAGAGAATCGATTCTTGTTCCTGCTGTGTCCGGCAGAGTGTGGTGACGATGAGCTGCTGAAGGAGAGAGACATCCAGCTTCGTCCGAGGCGATGCGTCTACCGGCGGGCGATGGGCTGGTTTAAGGGTTAACGTGAGGTAGGAGTCTGTTCCCTTCAATGCCATGCCGAACATCGGAACCGTACGGCCGTTGGTTCGCAAGGCTTCAATGAATTGCGCGCGGACTGCCGTTTGAGTTCCAGCGGTAAAGGGAAATTTCTGTAGCTCGAACTGGTCGGCGAAGAGGGCTTGTACCTTGTCATAGGAAGGGAGTGAGGTGGTAATGACTCGATGGGTCGGCAAGACGGTGAGTCCTGGGTCTTCGAGAGCGGCCAGCAACATCAGCACACCGTCGTAGGATTGGAAACCGGCTGGTGAGCCGGCCTGCTGTCGGCGCAGCCGTTGATAGTTCAGCGCTGTTTCATAGCGATGATGGCCATCCGCGATGAAGAGTGGCTTGGGGCCCATCGCTTCGACCGCTTGGGCAAGGATTGCGGGATCTGTGACGGCCCACAACTGTTGTCGAAATCCAACATCATCCGTAAAGTCGATCCGTGCCGGCTTTCCTTTGACGGCTGCTTCGAGGAGTCCGATCACGATGTTCTGGGGATCCGAATAGAGCGACCAGATCGGACTGAAGTTCGTGTGGCAGGCTTCGAGCAAATTCAGGCGATCGGTTTTCGCCGCGGCGCGAGTATTTTCATGCGGATAGATGTGGCCTGAGTCGAGCGCTTCCAGTTTGACGGTGGTAAGAAATCCCTTGAGTACCTTCATCGGGGCTCGAGGATCCGATGCCGGAGGTCGATAGTCGATAGTGTGGTAGTAGATGGTTGGCTGCGTGTCACGTTTCAAGGCTCCGCTTCGGAGCCATTCATGGAGTGTCGACCCAGCCCGCGTATAGCGATTGTTCGTGGGGCTATCGCCTGGCTGGTCGAGGCTGAGTTCCAGGCGGATGATGTTTTGTGGATGGCGGTCGTGCAGGGCCTGTTGTCCCGCGGCGTCAATGATATCGTAGGGTGGCGCGACGACCTGAGTGACGTCTCCGACCACTGCTGTATTGAATGAGGTCCCGTGAAACGGAATGATCTTGGCCATGACGAATCCTTTGCTCTGTGAAAATAGTTCAGGGCGTTAGTGTAACCACTGTAGGAAGGGTGCCCTTTCTACCGGCGCGGTGCCGTTTCCATGGTTGGCCCCTGGAAACACGCGGGGAGAAAGGTTATCGATCGCGGGTAACCATATAGTCGGCAGTCACCGAGAGGGCTCGTTTAGCCGTACTATCATCGAACTGGTCGAGATCCCGTTGGGCTGCGTCAATGTAGGATCGTGCCCGATCCATGGCATAGTTAATCGAACCCAACTCTTCCATCAAGCGAATGAACCGAGTGAGGTCTTCCTCTGTCAAGGTTCTAGTTTCCATACGGTCGATGATCATCAGGCGGTCCTGTTCAGAACAGTGATGCAGCAGATGCAGCAGCGGCAACGTGGCTTTACCTTCGCGGAGGTCTTGTCCCAGGGCCTTGCCCAAGTGTTCGCCGTTGGCCGTATAGTCGAGCGTATCGTCGGCCACTTGGAAGGCGATTCCAAGATGGAGCCCGAATCGGAACAGCGCATCCTGTTGGGCATCCGAGGCGTCTGCGAGAATGGCGCCCATGCGACAGGAGGCGGCCATCAAACCGGCTGTTTTGTGTTCGACAATCTTGAGGTATTCCGATTCCGGCATCGAGGGGTTGCCGTTGTAATAGAGTTGAAGCACTTCACCCTCTGCCATCTTCTTGCAGGCTTCGCCGAGTACCTCGTTGATCCCGTGGTTCCGGAACTCGACGACCTGGCAGAAGGCTTTGGAGTAGAGATAGTCGCCGACGAGGATGCTGATTTGGTTGCCCCAGACTTTTCGGGCGGTCCGTCGGCCTCGCCGGATATCGGCGTCGTCGACCACATCATCATGGAGCAGAGAAGCGGTATGAATAAATTCTACCAAGCTGGCGAGTTGATAATGATCGTGACCGGTATAACCGCAGAGACGGGCAGAAAGTAGAAGTAGAAAAGGCCGAATTCGTTTTCCGCCACTGTTCAGGATGTGGGCGGCAACGGTATTGACAAGCGTCACGCTGGAATCGAGATTCGTCCGAGCTTGGCGCTCCATCCCTTCCAATTCATCACGGTACGCCTCCCAGACGTCTACCATGGTGTTGATCGCAGGGGTGATTGGGCTTTGGGGCATGCGGCGGATGGTAGGGCAGAAAAGGAAACAAAGTCAAGCCAGTCACCCCTTTGGGGGGGGCTGGTGGTTCGGGCTATTTGTCTGACAGGTAATCTTGACAGAGGAATCGTGCTTCTATTAAGGTGAGCGAAGCGGATACGAACGGAATTCGCCTTGTGAGTGACGGGGTTATCCATCCCGACCGCCTCTCTGGTGTAGCCTCCGTCCAGTAGCAAACTCGCCTACATTTTTCATGCGAGACGAGCAATGAGCATCCCAGGGCTTCCAGCCAAGCAAGGCCTTTACGACCCTGCACAGGAAAAAGACTCCTGCGGGATCGGTTTTGTCGTCAACATCAAGGGGCAAAAATCCCATACGATCGTTCAGCAGGGGCTCCAGATTCTTGAGAACCTGAGTCACCGTGGGGCCCAGGGCTGTGACTCCTGCACGGGAGACGGCGCCGGCATCTTGCTTCAAGTACCGCATGAATTTCTCAAACGTGCGGCCGGCGATGTTGGAGTCTCCTTGCCCAATGCCGGAGAGTATGGCGTTGGGATGGTCTTTCTTCCGTCCCATGCCGATGCGCGACAACAGTGTGAAGCGCTCTTCGCCAGAATTATCGGCGAGGAAGGCGCTCGGCTCCTCGGTTGGCGCGATGTGCCGGTCAAGAGCGATGCGATCGGTGTCGTGGCGCGCAGTACCGAGCCCTTTATGCGGCAGGTGTTCATTGCGCGGGATGTGCTCAATGAAGGGCAGTTCGAGCGCAAGCTCTATGTCATTCGCAAACGAGTGGAAACAGCCATTCGCGAATCGGCCATTCAGGGGCGCGACTACTTCTATATTTCAAGCCTGTCGGCAAGCACGATCGTCTACAAGGGGCTGTTGCTTCCGGAGCAGATGTCGGCGTACTACCAGGACTTGAAAGATGAGCGGCTGACGAGCGCGCTCGCTCTCGTCCATTCCCGCTTCAGCACAAATACGTTTCCCACCTGGCCGCTGGCCCATCCCTACCGCTACATTTGCCATAACGGCGAGATCAATACGCTCAAGGGCAATGTGAATTGGATGCGCGCCCGGCAGGGCCGGCTCAACTCCGACCTGTTCGGCCAGGATCTGGCGAAACTTTTTCCGGTCGTGTCCGAGCAGCAGAGCGACTCCGCCTGTCTGGACAACGCAGTGGAATTTTTGACGATGGGAGGCCGGTCTCTCCCGCACGTGATGATGATGTTGATTCCCGAACCCTGGGTCGCGAATCCGCAAATGGATCTCGATCGTCGGGGGTTCTATGAATACCATGCGGCGATGCAGGAACCCTGGGACGGTCCTGCGGCGGTCTGTTTTACCGACGGTAAGCTCATCGGCGCGACGCTCGATCGCAACGGACTGCGTCCCTGCCGCTACCAAGTGACGACGGATGGTCTCGTGATTTTGTCCTCGGAAGCCGGTGTGTTGCCAATGGATGCCAAAAAGATCAGGCAGAAGGGGCGTCTCATGCCGGGCCGGATGTTCCTGGTCGATACCGTGCAAGGGCGCATTATCGATGACGAGGAAGTGAAGGCTGAGATCGTGAGCCGCAAACCCTATCGGTCCTGGGTCACCCAATATCGGATTTCGCTCGACGAACTGCCCGATCCCAGCAATGTGCCGCAGCCGGATCATCCGACGTTGCGCCAGCGTCAACTGGCATTTAGCTACACGGTGGAAGAGTTGAAGATGGTTGTCACACCCATGGTGGTGGAGGGGCAAGAAACGACCTCTTCAATGGGGACGGACACGCCCTTGGCCGTACTCTCCGATCGGCCACAGCTGCTCTTCAAATACTTTAAGCAGATGTTCGCCCAGGTGACCAATCCGCCGATCGATCCGATCCGTGAAGAATTGGTGATGTCGCTCACAACCAGCATCGGACCCAAGCCGAATCTGATGGATGAGAATCCGGAGTCCTGCAGGCGCATCAGGGTCAAACAGCCGATTCTGACCAATGCCGAACTCCAGAAGATCCGTGAGATCGCGGATCCGCATTTTAAGAGTAAGACGCTCAAGATGCTCTTTAGGGTGGCCGAGGGGCCTGAGGGGCTCGGAGCGGCAGTCGACGATCTCTGTCGACAGGCGTCCCAGGCGATAAAAGAGGGCTACAAGTTCTTGATCTTGAGCGATCGCGGTATCAACGAAGAATGGGCGCCGATTCCGAGTCTCCTTGGCATCGCATCGGTTCACCATCATCTTGTTCGCGAATGCACGAGGACCGAAGCCGGCCTTATTGTGGAGACCGGCGAGCCGCGCGACGTGCACCATTTCGCCTGTTTGATCGGCTATGGAGCCGGCACCGTGAATCCGTATCTCGTCTTCGAGTCGATCGTGGACTTGGAGCGCGAGGGTTATTTCCCTGAAGGGTTGGATGCGCAGACTGCGGAAGGCAAGTACATTAAAGCGATCAATAAGGGGCTGCTCAAGATCTTCTCGAAGATGGGTATCTCGACTGTGCAATCCTATTGCGGCGCGCAGATCTTCGAGGCCATCGGATTGAATCACGAACTCATTGGCCGCTACTTCACCGGCACGCCGTCGCGTGTGGAGGGGGTCGGCATCCGCGAACTCGGCGAAGAGACGCTCCGGCGTCACCGTGTTGCCTATGAACCGACACCGATCAGGCAGCTCGATTTCGGCGGGGAGATCCACTATCGCATCCAGGGTGAGCACCACAATTGGAATCCCGACACGATCTATAAACTGCAGCATGCGACGAGGGCCAACGATCCGAAGACCTTCGCCGAATTTTCCCAGCTCGTGAACGATGAGAGTCGGCGGCGATCAAATTTGCGCGGGCTGCTCGAATTCAAGTTTCTGCCGGAGCCCATCCCCGTCGAGGAAGTGGAATCGGCGAAGGAGATCGTCAAGCGATTCACAACGGGCGCCATGTCCTTCGGTTCGATCAGCAAGGAAGCGCATGAGACGATGGCCATTGCCATGAACCGCCTCGGCGCCAAGAGTAACACCGGCGAAGGGGGAGAGGACTCCGAGCGGTTCACACCTTTGCCCAACGGCGATTCGAAGAACAGTTATATCAAACAGGTGGCTTCGGCCCGATTCGGCGTGACCAGCCACTACTTGGTGAATGCGAAAGAACTGCAGATCAAGATGGCGCAGGGGGCCAAGCCGGGCGAAGGCGGGCAGTTGCCGGGGCACAAGGTCGATGAGAACATCGCGAGGCTCCGCTATTCGATGCCGGGCGTGCAGCTCATTTCGCCTCCGCCGCATCACGACATCTATTCCATCGAAGATCTGGCGCAGCTCATTTTCGATTTGAAAAATTCCAATCCGGACGCGGCTGTGTCGGTGAAGCTGGTGTCGGAAGTGGGTGTCGGCACGATTGCGGCCGGCGTGGCCAAGGCCCATGCGGACAAGGTGCTCATCAGCGGCGACTCAGGCGGCACCGGCGCCTCTCCACTCTCGTCCATCAAGTATGCGGGAGTGCCGTGGGAATTGGGTTTGGCTGAGACGCATCAGACCCTCGTGCTCAACGATCTGCGAGGGCGGATCCGGGTGGAAACCGACGGGCAAATGAAAACCGGGCGCGATGTGGCGATCGCCACCCTGTTGGGCGCCGAGGAGTTTGGATTTGCAACCGCGCCCCTGATCGTCGAGGGCTGCATTATGATGCGGAAATGCCATCTCAATACCTGCCCCGTCGGCATTGCGACGCAGGACCCGGCTTTGCGGAAGAAGTTTGCCGGACAACCGGAACATATCGTGAATTTCTTTTTCTTCGTTGCGGAAGAACTGCGGCAGATCATGGCTAAATTGGGTTTCCGGACCATCAATGAAATGGTCGGACGGGTGGATAAATTGAAAGTCCACAAGGCCGTCGACCACTGGAAGGCTAAGGGGCTGGATCTGACCCCGCTCTTGCAAGCGCCGAACGTGAGTCCGGAAGTTCCCCGCTACTGTGTGCAGAAGCAGGATCACGGTCTTGCAGGCGTACTCGATAACAAACTCATCGATCTCTGCAAGCCGGCATTGGAAAAGAAGGAGAAGGTCTCCCTAGATCTGCCCATTCGAAACGTGAATCGCACCGTGGGGACAATGTTATCCAGCCGGGTGGCGAAGCAGTATGGGCTTGAAGGGTTGCCGGATGACACCATTACGATCAAGTTTTCCGGGTCCGCCGGGCAATCGTTCGGCGCATTCCTCTCGCATGGCATTACGCTCATTCTCGAAGGGGAGTCGAACGATTATCTAGGCAAGGGATTGTCCGGCGGGAAGATCGTTGTCTTTCCTCCGAAGCAGGCCATCTATGCACCGGAGGAGACGATTTTGATCGGCAACACGTCGCTCTATGGCGCGACACAAGGCGAGGCCTATTTTTATGGGATGGCGGGTGAGCGGTTTGCAGTGCGGAACAGCGGTGTCAGGGCGGTGGTCGAAGGGATCGGCGATCATGGTTGCGAGTACATGACCGGCGGGGTGGTCGTCGTGTTGGGCCAGACGGGACGAAACTTCGCGGCAGGCATGTCGGGCGGTGTGGCCTTTGTGTTGAACGAGTTCGACCAGTTCCAGTCCCGTTGCAACCTCGGCATGGTGGAATTGGAAAAGGTCAAAACTGCGGATGATAAGAAGACGTTGCACCAGATGATTACGTCACATTTCGTGCAAACCGGCAGCCGGAACGCGAAGCGTATCCTCGACAGCTGGGAGTCGATGCTGCCGAAGTTTGAGAAAATCATGCCCGTGGACTACAAGCGCGTGCTGGAAGAACGGAAGAAGAAAGCGATTGCAAAGAAGTAGGACGAGGTTAAGGTTGAGGCTAAGCAAGAAGGATTTCGACTCAACCTTGGCCTTAACCTCAACCTGAAGAGTTGAAGAGATGGGTGATCCCAAAGGTTTCATGAAATACGCCCGTGAGGGGCCGAAGCGGAAGCCGGTCGAGCTTCGTGTGCTCGATTGGAAGGAGATGTATGAACCCATCTCCGAGGAGAAGCTCAAGACGCAAGGTGCTCGCTGCATGGACTGCGGCGTCCCCTTCTGTCAGGGCAACACCGGCTGTCCGGTCGTCAACCTGATTCCTGACTGGAACGATCTGACCTCTCGAGGCCGTTGGAAAGATGCACTCAAGGCGCTTCATACGACAAACAATTTCCCTGAGTTTACCGGCCGGCTCTGTCCGGCCCCCTGTGAAGGGGCCTGCGTGCTCGGCATCAACGAAGATCCGGTCTCTATCAGGATCATCGAGTGGAATATCATCGACCGTGGCTTCAGCGAGGGCTTGGTCGAACCGGCGTTGTCGGCAGTGAAGACGGGCAAGACGGTAGCCATTGTCGGTTCAGGTCCGGCCGGTATGGCGGCAGCGCAACAATTGGCGCGCGCCGGTCACAGTGTCACGCTCTTTGAGAAGTCCGATCGCATCGGCGGCCTACTGCGTTATGGCATCCCGGATTTTAAAATGGAGAAATGGGTCATCGACCGTCGGTTGGAACAGATGAAGGCTGAAGGGGTGGAGTTCAGGACCGGCGTCTCTATTGGAAAAGACCTCACAGGTGAACAGTTGCGGCAGCAGTTCGATGCGGTTGGCCTGACCCTGGGCGCGGAGCAGGCGCGTGAGCTGCCGATTCCAGGCCGAGAACTCAAGGGCATCCATCTCGCGATGGACTATCTGACCCAGCAGAACAAACGGAACGCCGGCGAGACGGTTACGGACGAACCGATTACGGCCAAGGGCAAGCGCGTCGTCATCATCGGCGGCGGCGATACCGGTTCGGACTGTCTAGGCACGGCTCATCGCCAGGGCTGCATCGAAGCGCATCAGTTTGAACTCTTGCCGGAGCCGTCGCCGCAACGCGCCGGCTCGACACCCTGGCCGCTCTGGCCCATGCAGCTCCGTACCTCGCATGCGCATGAAGAAGGTTGTGACCGGCAGTGGAGTATTTCAACCACGAAGTTCACCGGCCACAATGGCCAGGTGACGAAGCTTCATGGCAATCGGGTGAAGTTCGAGAAGGGCAAGTTCACGGCAATCCCAAACAGCGATTTCGAAATGGATGCGGATCTGGTGCTGCTTGCCATGGGGTTCACCGGCCCCGTGAAGACCGGTCTGCTCGACAGTCTCGGCGTCAAGTACGATCAGCGCGGTGCGGTGTCGGTAGACGAGCAGTTCATGACCAACCTCGACGGCGTCTTTGCCGGCGGCGACACCAAACGTGGCGCCTCCCTCATCGTCTGGGCCATTGCCGAAGGCCGCAAGATGGCGGCGGGGATCGATCAGTATCTGCGCGCCGGCAAGTCTGCCACGCTATCCGTTCGATAGCCCCTCTCTTAATCTGACCAAAGCCATCTGCCATTACTTCGGCGCTTCCTCGGCTCCTGTATATTTGCACTCCTTAATCTCTTCCAGCGCCTCCGCCGAATCGACAAGTTCGCCATAAACATGCCCGACAAAGAAGCCAATGCTAACGGAAAACCTCACGAAGCGTGTCTGCTCCTTTTCTAGGACAAAGGTGATCTTTCGATCAACCTCGGTGCTAGTCACAACCTCATAGTTGCCTGACGGGCGATCCACATAGAAGAAACCCTGCGCAATCGCATCGCCGACCTTGACCCCATTAAGACGGATGTCCGGCTGCAGGGCTGCACCTAAGACCGTGGTGCGGTAGAAGAAAATTCTTCCGGAGTCTTGATTTTTCGGCATGGTGCTGGGATTCAGTTCGGTGAACTTTACACCGGACGCGCAAGCGGAAAGTGTTAGCGCAACGAGGCAGCAGGCGAACAGCCGAAGTCCTATGATCATGGACAGCCCCTCCTGTGTTTACTGCTTGACTGGGAGCTCAATCGGAGGAGAGTGAGGCACAAACCCCTTCTCGAAAGGAAGAAAGAAGCCTATAAGTTTCTTCCCGGACATGACCAGGTAGGCTTCGTGAATATTTGAACATTCGAGCGTCAGGACTTGATCCTTGGAGCGAAGCACGTCTCCTTCCGAAATCGTCCCTACTTGGTCCCATCGGGTTGTCTTGCGCAAAGTTCGTGAGTAACAGGGGGTATCTGTCAACCGCACATCGTCTGAGAGCACGATTCTGCGAGCCGAGTTTTGTGTTGCTTGAAACGTCGTGGTTGTGTAGGTGACATGGGCGAGATCAAAGGCACAGCCTGAGAGGAAGAGTCCAACGATGCCGACGACTAGGGTCATTCGTCCCATCACTTGCACCATCCTTTCACTTTATGAGGGAAACGAATACGCTCTTTCGGTAGTCGTGTCAACGCAAAGATGCGCGGAAGAGCTGGAAATACGTTTATGTAGTTTATTTATTCGTGGCGTAGGGGTGAGTCTCGAACGCCGCAAGATGGCGGCAGGGATCAATAAATACCTCCATGTGAACAGAACAGCGAAGAAAGCTGTCTCTTAATTTCTGACCGACTAGCCGGTTTCCCCTACCAAATTCCAAGGTGTGCCAAGGCTCAGCGCTTCCTCGCCTCCCGGAGCGACCCTTCCGGACTCATCCGAGTGGAAGCCTTCTGGAATTCCTTCGGCTGCGGTCGATGACCGCGGTCCCTCAGTCAGTTCCAGCTTTCCTTCTCGGCTGAGTCTCGGTGGGTCCCCGCTCCTCCGGCAAAGTCAGCGCTGAGCCCTGGCACACCTATGCGAATGGCAGTGTATTCTGGTGGGCGGTCATTGACACAGATCCTCGAAATGCGGATGATCTCTCAGCTTTTTAGTCACCAGAGTTCTGGCACGGTCAGGGAGAAGCTGTCTGTAGCCGTATCCTTGCCGCTGCTCACTTAATAGTTAGCTGTACACCCACCCGTGGCTTCTCTATGTCCGATCTCTTTGACCAACTCACGAGCCTCACAGCTATCGAATCACTTGTCGCAGAAGGGGCGCGCGAATCCGAAGTGCTCGAGTACAAGACAGCGGAAGTTCCGTTCAACGATCGCGACAAGGCTGAGATTGCGAAAGATGTGACTGGCATGGCCAACTCACTTGGAGGTGTAATCGTCTATGGAGTTGCCACGGACCCAGCCGACAAGACATTGCCGCAAAAAATTGTGCCTATCGAAGTCAGGAAGGTGGAGACACTCGATCGTGTGATCAATGCTCAGATTCGCCCACCCATCGTTGGATTGAGAAGGCGGCTGATTCCAGAGATCAATCCACAAGTCCTCTTGCTTGATGTCCCTGAGAGTCAGGACCCACCACATCAAAGCCTCTATGACAAGCGTTACTACCGACGGTCAGGCATTGAGTGCCTGCCCATGGAGCATGATCTCGTTGCGCGAAAGTTTGGCCGTCGTCTTTCGCCAGTGCTTGATATAGTCTTCATGCCCACGACAGCACCTGCCTCCTACGATGGAGAGCCTCCCTGGACGAATCTCTCTCACATGCGTCTTTTCGTTCGGAACGTCGGGCGCCGAGTCGGGCGCGAAGTTGTCATCTTGATGCGTTTTCCCCCTGCACCACTGGTCCAAATTCAAGATGTCAGCGGCACGCTTCAGAACATAGACCGCCTCTATGAAGGTATCCAGGCGCGCCAATTCAGTAGCCATACCAATGTGTATCACCCTGGAATGAACACGTCGGTCGTAGAGCTTGGCTTTCGCTTTCCCAAGACGGAAGCAGACGCACTTCGCCAGGCCGCGCTGATTGAGTGGACCCTATTTGCCGATGAGATGTTGCCTAGAACTGGCGTAGTTACCTTCGAAACTCTTGGTTGGACACTGCCGCAATGATGGCTAACCCTTCCTTTCAGCGGACCGCCTCCGGCGGCCGCTGAGGTCCAACATTAAACCCGCAAATGTGTACGCTAAGACTGGCACCCGGCAAAGAATAGGTTCAAACAAAGAAAAGACTTCACGAGCCGTTGATTGCTCCGAGCGCTGGCATGCTGCCGCGCGACCTCACCGGAAGAACGGGGACCCACCGAGGTGAGGCCATCGCGCATAATTCATGGGGGCTCGTGACGAAACTGTGGAGACGCCAAGCGAGACGGGCGCGTGGAGCCCCGAGAGGCCGAGGCGTACTCGAAGCAGTACGTTGAGGTCGAGAGGGGCGAGCCCGCCTGCCAGTATGTAGACGATGAGCATACTGGCTTGTCGTAGCGGCGTGTCCACAGTTGCAGTAGGCCCTCATGGATCATGCGCGCTGGGAAAGCTGGAACTGACCGAAGTACTGCGATCGTGTGATCGCAGCTGAGGGAATTCCAGAAGGCTTCCGCTCGGCCAAGCCCGGAAGGGCCGTTCTGGGAGGTGGGGAGCAGCGGCGGCATGTCAGCGGCCGTCACCCCTTCTAGACTTCTCTCGCATTCATCTGTATGTTTTGGCTAGCCACAATTCTGGAGAAACTATGATGACGCAGCAAACTTATCCCCGCAGTCCCAAAATACTCCTCGGCGGCATTGCCCACTTGGGGCGGTTTATCGACAAGATTCGGTTACGGAATGCTGGCAAGATTCAGGAGTACAACTACATCACGGTCGGGTTCGATAAGTACCTGGTCGATTTTCTGCAGATCGATCCGAAAGCGTTTGAGCAGTTGGTGTTGGCTGGTGGAACAGATGAGGAATTGCTTGTCTGGGTGAAGGCCAATAGTCGAAAACCATCCGAGCAGGAGATCGCGCAATGGAGTCAGGATCTTCTGTCATCCGGGCCAAAAGACGATGCGGCATGCCAGCGATTCCGGGGACGGTTGCAAGACATCGCCACGAAACGCGGTGTAGTGTTTTCGTCTCTCCCTTCCGTTCAGACATGGGCCGATGTCATTGAGCTCGATGAAGAGCGGCTATAGCATTTAAGACTGCTGAGGCGTGATGGAGGAGTAACCAGACATTTCGCCTCATCTGCTGTTTGTAGGTGTCTCTAGCCAGCGCGCGACCCTCATTTTCCCCGGAAATGTAAGGATGTTTCAGATGTATTTGTGGCATCGCCCTTGCGTTCGTGAGACCATGGACTTCGATATTCAAACATAACTCAAGGGGGATCAGCATGATCAGAACAGTCGCTTCATTGACGGCCGCCGCAGTGTTGTATGCCTTTACCAGTGCGTTGGCTCAAGCGCCGGAGTCGGCTCCGACCGCTCCACCGGCGGCATCAGCTTCTCAGGCTCCGGCAGAGGCTCCTGCTCCAGCGATGGAAGCGCCTAAGTCCGAAGGAGAGAAAGAAAAGCATGGCAAGATGAAGAAGGGGCATCGGGAGAAAGGTAAGAGCCACGGGCATCGGAAAGATGGGGAGCATAAGGGCGGTGGGAAGCACAAAGATCATGAGAAACATGGTGATAGGGACAAGCACGAAGATGGCGACAATCACGAGAAAAACTAATCGATAGCGCCGCGTTTGCGGTAAGCTTGCAACAAGGCGGTCGGTCCAGTAGGGGCCGATCGCCTTTGTATTTTGGGAAATGTGAGCGGGCCATGCGCGACAGGCGGGACTCACAAAGATGAACCTTCAGCCCCGTCCCGTTTTTCGGGCAAGTTTTATGCGAATAGCGAGAGACGATTCGCGAACCACGCGCATATTCCGGTTAGGGCAGGTCCCTGTCTCAGAAAAGATTATGCGCCGACAGCGCTCAGCGTAGGTGTCGCGTGATTGGGGTAGGTGTGAATCGCCGATGGTGGCAAGACTCCGACAAGATTTGTAACTCTCTCACGGTCTCCCTGACTGTACCGAAGAAACTCTACTCCGAAGTGGCCGTCTTTACACCAGCGAACCACCGACACTTCCACCGCCAGGGGGATTAGCTCATGAGTAACAGCAATCTGCAGCGCGAGATAGGTTCCTGCACTCAGCGCAATGTTGCTACGCATTTTACATCCAGTGGGTGAGAGGTCCAACAAGACCCCTTCTCCGGCGCTGGTATCGCTTTGGATACTGGCAGGATAGCCGACTGGCACTCGAAGACGACCTCGTGGTTGCATCGCAAGAAGCTCCTGTTCTGAATGCTATAGAACATATCGGTAGAGGCAAGGAAAACTTGATTTGCGGGATACTGACAGGGCAGTTGGAGAAAGACTGTAGAGCCTGTCGGAGATTTATTTGTCGGGGGAAGTTCGGGAGGCGCATTCTTTATGAGGATGCTGAAGCAGTAAGCTAATCCACCCACCCATCGCCGACTTTTGGAATTCCCGTCTGGCGCACCGCCAGGTTTTCGATATTCTCGACCGAAGGTGGAGGCGACTGCAGGGTCTGTCGTATGACCGTCACCAGGGCTTGCTGCTCGAACGGTTTGGAAAGAAATGGAAGGTTCCCACGACGAATGCCGTATCCCGCCAAATCATGGTCGATATTGCCGGACATCAAGACGACTCGCAGGTTTTTTTGCATGTGGAGCGCGCGGACGGCCAACTCATGGCCGTGCACGTGGGGGAATTGATTGGAGCTTGATGCCAATTGAAAACCAGGAGGCGGTAGGACGAGATCTGTGAGCAGCAGATCGATGGTGTCTTTGTGCTGCACGAAGATTTTGAGAGCCTCTGAGCTGTCGTCCGTCGTGAGGACTGAAAAGCCTGCCTGCTGAAGGATTGCCTTGCACAACTTCGTGATGGACGGTTCGTCATCGACCACCAGAATGGTCGGCGACGTGGATTGCGGCGTGAGATCTTGCAGTCCTGACATATCGTGTGGTTACCCATCAGCAGCATAGTACCGGACCGCGTCCATAGCGAGATATTCTTCGTTTCCGGCGGCATGGACGAAGGAGAGGGGCGTCTGTAGTTACGTCTGAGCCGTTCGGGTTTTGAGTGCGTCCAGCCGATTCTTTTCCAGACTCACATGCAGAGATTTTTCCTGGGTGACGGTGACCGCCCCTGGCGCCTGGCCCTTGGTCTTTTTGACCCATTTCCGTCTCGTGTAGATGACATCGCCTTTACCGCTTTTCTTTAAATCGCTATAGAGCAGCGCCAGCGTGGCGGCATCTCGTATCGTTTCGGGCGGTGGATCGCTTCCTTTCTCCAAACGCACCACGACGTGTGAACCGGGCGTGCCACGGGCATGCAGCCAGAGGTCGTCGCTCTTGGCGAGTCCGAACGTCAGTTCGTCGTTCTCGCGCGCGTTTCTTCCGACATAAATTGTCAGACCGTCCGATGAAGTGAAGCGGCGGAACGGACCTTGATGCTGCCCCGGACGTTCCTTCTCTCTACGTATCCGTGAAAGGGCTCTTGTGCGTGCGATCGGATGGGGTTTGTCGGGCGTCTGCCAGGTTCCCTGTTCGATGGCGGTTAATTCTCCCTGCAGCGTCTCCAGTTCTTTCTGCCCTTCTTCGATGCGTGGGCGCAACTCTCTCTCCGCGGCCAGGTGCTTCCGATGTTTTCGGAAGTAGTCGTCCATATTGCCCTGGGGAGTTTTGGCTTGGTCGAGTGGAACTGTTAGGCAGGGAAGCTCTTCATCGAAGTAGTCCACCAGCGTGACGTCGGTCTGGCCTTTGCGGATGGTCCCAAGATTTGCCTTGATGAGTTCGCCGTATCGCGCGTAGTTCTTGTACTTCTCTGCCTTTGCGAGGTCTTCGTGCCAGGCAGCTATGCGGCGGCGGAGTTTCTTGATGGATTTCCTCAATACCCCTGATCGGGAGTTCCGAAGAGTCTCGACGCTGGAAGCGGCTTCTGTTTTTCGGTAGTGGGTCTCGATGGCAGCCGATAGAGGAAATGGGGATTCTGGATTATCCAGGTTGAATCGAACGTGGTCGGTGAGATCTTCCTCTCGTTGTGGACGAGTAGGAGGAACGTAGAGTTGCCCCAGACGATCTTTCATTCCGTTCAGGTCTCGTCGGATAAACCCCACCCCATCGAGCAGAAGGAGATTGGCAGTCTTCCCTGTCAGTTCTATAACCAACCGGCAGGGGCCTTCCTTGCCGGTTAATGCGAGATGAATCATCCGATCTCCTTGAATCTGTTCAATCTGGTCGATGTGGGCCCCTTGCAGATGGGCGCGGAGAAATTGACAGAAAGGTGGGGGTGTCGGTGGATTCTGCAAGGCCGAAGTGGTGAAGTGCAGTCTGGTGGATTCATGATGGCATGAGATAAGCAATCGGTGCGTCCGTCCCGGAGTGCGGATCTCCAGCACTATCGTCCGATCCGTAGGCTGGTAAATCTTTTGAATCCAGCCTCCGGCTAAGGCTGGAATAATTTCACTCGTCACCTTCGAAATTTCTGACGCAGTGAGTGCCACAATTTCCCTAGATCGACCGTTGTATTTGAAGAATCCAGCGTTGACGTACCACGAATGAGGAAACTTGTCGTTCAGGCCATCGGCTGGTTTGGCTTCCGGATCGGATCATTTTTGCCGCATGGGACCAATCTGTCGCAGGTGGAAGCGGTTCAGACCGGATTCGATCCGACTCCACTCTACGATTCACCGCTAAAACACGCAAGCAGTTGTCATCAGCATCGTGGCACCGCGATTGCTACATGATGCGGGTAAACGGCTAGCCACACGTCTGCTAAGCTTGGAAGGGGAATGGGCGTGGTTCTAGCCTGAACAGGAGGAGGACTCCATGCAGTGCACCAAGTGCAATGGTTTCATGGTTGCCGACAACCTGATCGACATGATGGAGAGCAGTATTCCGATGTGGATGAAGGGGTGGCGATGTGTATCATGCGGGAACATTGTCGATCCGCTCATCCAGAAGCATCGGATGATCCAGCAGGCGGGAGCTTCGCGGCTACTTGAGACAAAAACAGCTGTGCCGCGACTCCGTCGCGTCGCGTAAAGCAGTGTGCATCTATAGGATCGGTGCCGGTCATCCAGGCAATGCCGGGGGGCGCTGATTACTTAGGGTGCTTTCGACATCCGGTCCATAAGGTTTCGATCCCGCACACAGCATCTGCTGTCGTATTGATTCTCTTTCCTAGCCAGGACGATTCATGAGCGTTTGCTGAGTGGTCTGGGTTTCTTGCCTGCGAAGTTTCTCTCGTTCGGCATCCGCGCCGACATTCATGAATAATTCTGGCTGGTTTTCGGCGTTCCATCTTGTTCGTGGCGCTGTATGTATTCAACCCTCAATCAATGGGATTGGGTAGGGGTTATTCCCGCCGGTCTGTCGAGAACCGTAAATAACTCGACAGGTTGGAACACCTGTGTAAGTCTTTCTTCAGCAGGCATTTCTCTTGCTGAAAGGTCCCTGTATGAAATTCGATTCGAGGACAGAAAGTCTAGGTCTGCGGGCAGCCGGAGCCGGCAATCGATGTAATTGGACGCGTGTCTTGAGTCTGAGCCTGGTTGTGGCAGGATCTTTGTTGCTGCAAGGTTGTCTCGCCGGGGCCTGGGTAGCACTGGTGGCGGTAGATACCATGCGAAATAGCAATGGAACCGTCGGGTCGTTCGAAGAATCTTGGGTGGGACAAGTGGCAGTGAATGCAGAGACGAGCGGCCATGTGAGTTTCGGGCAGTTTGAGAAATCTTGGGTGGCGAAACGGGACCAATCGGGCGATGCGGTTTTCAATTCCAAGGTGACGAGTGTTGCGGTTCTCCCGGTTGAGGGGGACCCTGAAATGGGTGTGCGGCTTGCAACTTTGTTGCAACAGGAAACTGCATTGCGCGTCGAATCGCTTCCGACCGCCTCGGCTGAAGGTACTGTTGCCGATTTCCGTTCGGGAAACGCTGATGATGCAGATCGCAGTATCCTGGCCAAAGAAGTCACGCGAGACTTGGGTGTCGATACCATTCTCGTCAGCCGAATAGCCGAATCATCTTCCCATCCGAGCGACTGGGGGCGGAAAGCAGAGGGTTCACGACGCCTCTATCTGTATCTGCTCAATCGCGAGGGGCATCTGCTCTGGAAGGATGAACTGCCTTTCGTGCTGGCAAAAGGCTCTACGCCCTCACAGAACACATACGTACAGACCGACTTTACCCATCATGTGATGCAGCATGTCAAAGTGTTGCACCTTGATGAGCTCGGCTACTTGCCGAACAAGGAGAAGCGGAGAAAGGTCAATCGTCCATCTGCAACATTGACGCCTATCGAGTGACCTTTGTTAAGAGTCCGCCACACAATGCAACAGGTCAAAGAACCGTATCTTCATTCGCTTTCAGCCTTCAGCCTCGAACCTCCACCATTCTTTGCCCCGTGACTTCACTCCCAGTCTGTTTCAGGATCTCTTGCCGACGAAGTTTCTCCACACCCTGACAGACTATATTGCAGCGCGCAGGCTTCTCCGGTAGAGTCTGCCGTCTGTATCTCGGAGCCTGTCTCCCTATGCCGTTACTCGATCTGCCCTTGCTCACTCGCCTTCAGGAAGAGTTTCGCCTGTCGATGAAACATCTTTTGGACGACCTCTGTCTGGATTTGGAAAGCCAATATGCAGATGTTGCGAAATCCTTGTCGTTACCCGTCGCATATTTCAGGTTCCTGAGGCAAGCGCTCGAACGGGATGCCTATGACCACTGGAAAGTCGTCGGCTGGATCGAGGCGCTGAACGACCTCGTATATTTCATCGATCTGCTGCGACAGATTCGAGGAGAGCAGAATCGTCGTGAATTCGCGGCTCAGTTGTTTGTCGAGTGTCAGGAGAAGTTCTTCGAAAACAGTTATCTGGACGATCTGTTCCCGCGCGGAGTCCCGCAGGCCTCGGGACTCGAACGGCGACTGCATGGACTCTGCAGAAGGCTGACTCAGGAGCTGATTCAGGAATCGCTTTGTCTTGTGCCGGGACTTCCGATGCAGTGGTGCGCCTCCCGCAAGATTTCGTCCTGGACCGTACAGGCACATCTCGGCCACAACGTCGAGCGGGGAGAAATATCGGGAACGATGACTGTGGGGATGGCGGGCGATGTCTACGAGGCTCCTCCATCGATAAAGAGCGCCCTCAGGCAATCGTCCGGCCAGGCGACCATTCTCATCCAGCCTCGCGAACTGTCTCTGAGGATTGGACGATTGGTGACGCCTCTCTGCACGATGCGAAGCAATCGGTTGCAATGGAGTTGGAAGCATCTCCCGGCAGTTGTGGCAGCGGAGACTTCATCTGGAGCCGTCACAGTCGGGCCTTCGCTCGTCTACGGGAAAGATCGCCAACCTCGCAGGGTGGACCCTACCTCAGCTGATCAGGTTTCTCGAATCGGGCTGGCATGGACCATCGTACGAGAGGCCTGGCCGGAAGGACAGGAGATCCTCTCACTCTTGACCGCTCGGATTGTCCCGCTCAAGGCCAAGGGCGTCGTCAGTTTCAGCTATCGCCACCGTCCTGGACTATCCTTTATTAATTGCTTCGACCGGGACGATCTCGATCTGATCGATGATTTGATTCACGAGAATAGCCATCACCATCTCAATCTTTTATTGCGGAAACAGATTCTCTTTCACGGAGATCGCAACCAGCAAATCTTCTATTCTCCCTGGCGCCGAAGTCTGCGTCCGCTCAGGGGTATTTTGCACGCGGCATTTACGTTCACGGTGGGGGCGCTGCTGTTTGAGCGGTTATCGACCTGGGCGTCTGGGGCTGGTGGATCGGCCCGGTGGAAGCGAGCGGGGCTGACCTCCCGCGATCTTCAGCGCGCCCGTTTTCGCTGTCTTGAGGAGGTGGAATCCGTCCGCTATTCGATCCAGGATTTGGAGTATGCCGGCTGGCATCTCAAATGGCTCACCGGCTCAGGCCAACGGCTGTTCAAACAGTTGGTTGAATCGATCGAGCAAGTCGAACGCACCATCGCGCCTCACAGAAAGGCAGTCCTTACCTCTGCATTCGGGCCGGCCCTCCGCCGCCACATGAAGGAACTCCAGCAAGCTCGCCAGACCTACGGACCAATACGGTTGGGTACAGTATGAGAGCCCCCTCCTAAGGTGGGATACCGCTAGCCTGCGCACCTCGGTACAATCCGACGTCACGGAGGTTATGATGGCGCTCCCACATTATTCCCGGACCTATCATCGGTTCCCACTCCACTATCCCGTCATTTTCGGCGGGGCCCCGTTTGTCGGCGAAGGGGTTCTGACCAATCTGTCGCTGATGGGATGCTCTATCCTGTGCGACCGAGAGGTTCTCTGCGGCAGCGAGGTGCGAGTGAGTGTCCTGCTTCCAAATCAGACGCCGGCGCTGTCGATCGAACTCGGCACGGTTAAATGGGTTCAGGGCGAACAGTTTGGAGTGGAGTTTCTAAGTCTGCCATTTGAAGCCCGGCAACGTCTCAATACCACACTACGGGTTGAACTGATCGGTCTGTTAAAGGCCCGTGCAGTGAGAAGCGAGATGCCGGAATTGATCAATCGAACAAACCAGGCGTTAGTCATACGCTCAGATAGAACGCCTTAATCTGCCAGTCGCTCACCTCATCTCAATAATGAAGAGCTGAGGGCATATGTGCTCCATCGGCATTCCGTTATCCTGATGAGGGTCCTGGCATTCTGAATGTCTGTTGCTGTTTCGGGTGCACAAAGACTACATCGCCTTGGCGAAGTTTCAACTCCCGATAGCGCTCCTTGGTGAGTTCGACTTCGATGGTCTGTGACGAGTCCTTCGACATCAGCTCGATCCGGACTCGCGACCCTGCGGCGATGACAAATCGCACGGTTGCTTCTAGTTGTGCCGTCGTGGTTCTGGTCGGACTGAGTTCCAGATCGTGTGGGCGGACAAAGGTGACTTCGTGTTCGCCCGATGAGTCTGCCCCTGGGGGAAGTTCCCTCTCCATCTCTTCGTGCACGGTCTCGTCGTGAGCAATCCGGCCATGAAACACGTTGACATCGCCAAGAAACCGGTAGACGAACGGCGTCGCCGGGTGTTCGTAGACCTCCTCAGGTGTGCCGGCTTGCTCGATGCGTCCTTGGTGCATGACCACGACACGGTCCGCCGCTTCTAAGGCTTCTTCCTGGTCATGCGTCACAAGGATGCTGGTAATGTGCAGTTCGTCGTGGAGTCGCCGGAGCCAGCGTCTCAGTTCTTTTCTGACTTTGGTATCCAGCGCACCAAAGGGTTCATCGAGCAGGAGCATTTTCGGTTCCACGGCCAACGCTCTGGCCAGGGCCACTCGTTGACGTTGTCCACCGGAAAGTTGGTTCGGGTAGCGGTCGGCCATCGCCTGCAACTGCACCAATGCGAGCAAGTCATTGACCTTCTTCTGGATCTTGTCAGGAGAGGGCCGTTGCGCCTTGGGAAGCACTCGTAGCCCGAACGAGACGTTTTCTGCGACGGTCATATGCCGAAACAACGCGTAATGCTGGAAGACGAATCCAACGCGACGGTCGGTGATCTGCCGATCCGTGACCTCGTTACCATGCAGGAGAATTTTCCCCTCGTCGGGTCTTTCCAATCCTGCCAGAATTCTGAGTAGAGTGGTCTTGCCGCAACCGGAGGGGCCGAGGAGCGCGATGAGTTCACCTGTCTGTACGTGAAGACTCACGTCATTCAGAACAGTGAACGTGCCGAATCGTTTCGTGACATGTTCGACTTGAATACTCAAGATGGACTCCCAGGCTGCGGGCTCCAGGCAGGATCGTGCGCTGATTGCGCGGGACCGGATTTCCGTTCGATGACCGTTTTCACGATGAGCGTCACAATGGCCAACAGGGTGAGGAGCGAGGCTACTGCGAAGGCTCCGACGGCGTTATATTCGTTGTACAGGATCTCGACATGCAGCGGTAACGTATTGGTGAGCCCTCGAATATGGCCCGATACGACGGAGACCGCTCCGAACTCTCCCATCGCCCGCGCGTTGCAGAGGATGATGCCATAGAGCAGGCTCCACTTGATATTCGGGAGCGTGACGTGGATAAAGGTCTGCCATCCCGACGCGCCCAATGTGAACGCGGCCTCTTCTTCCTCCCGTCCCTGCGATTGCATCAACGGGATGAGTTCGCGCGCAATGAAGGGAACGGTGACAAAGATCGTGGCGAGCACGATGCCCGGTAATGCAAAGATGATCTTGATGTCGTGCTCGATCAGCCAGGGGCCCACCCAGCCCTGGGCTCCGAAGAGCAGTACATAGATCAATCCCGAGATCACGGGGGATACGGCCAACGGGATGTCGATGATGGTGATGAGCAGTTGTTTCCCGATGAATTCGAATTTGGCGATGGCCCAGGCTGCGGCGACCCCGAACACCAGATTCAGCGGAACGGCCAGGGCTGCGGCGATGAATGTGAGGCGAATGGCCACCAGGGTATCCGGATCCTGAAACGGGGCGAAGTAGCTCTCAAGCCCGTTTTTCAATGCCTCGGCAAAGACGGCTGCGAGCGGGACGAAGAGGAACAGCGTCAAATATCCAAGAGCCAAAGCAATGAGCGTCCAGCGGACCCATGTGCTTTCGCCGGTCAATGAGGCCTTCCATTCTTCGTTTTTTACTGTGGTTGCAATCTCTGTTGACATGTGTGTCTTTCTACCGAGCGGTATGGCGTGAGCTGCTCCACCATTGAAGGAGATTGATCATGAGGACGAGCAGAAACGACGCCACCAGCATGACGACTCCCAGCGCGGTGGCTCCGGCATAATCGTATTGTTCGAGCTTGGTCATGATCAACAACGGTGTGATCTCCGATTTGAGCGGCATATTGCCGGCGATAAAGATGACCGAGCCGTATTCTCCGACGGAACGTGCGAATGCCATCGCCATGCCGGTCAGCAGGGCAGGCCACAGTTCCGGCATGATCACGGCACGGACTGTTTGCCACCGACTGGCTCCCAGCGTCGTGGCGGCTTCCTCCACTTCCTTGTCCAGATCTTGTAGGACAGGTTGTACGGTTCGCACGACGAACGGCAAACCGATGAAAGTGAGTGCCACCAGGACACCCAGTGGTGTAAAGGCGATTTTGAGACCCAGCGGTTCGAGATATTGCCCGATCCATCCGTTTGACGAATAGATGGCGGTCAAGGTGATTCCTGCCACGGCTGTCGGCAGGGCAAAGGGAAGGTCCACGAGCGCGTCCACGATCGAACGCCCGGGAAAGCGGTATCGCACGAGGACCCAGGCGACCACCGATCCGAAGAAGCCGTTGATCAAGGCCCCCAGGAATGACGCGCCAAATGTCAGCCGATAGGAAGCCAGCGCACGCGGTTCCGTCACCGTGTGCACGAATTGACTCCATGTAAGCGTGCTTGTCTTGATGAAGAGGCCGCTTAAGGGGATCAACACAATCAAGCTGAAATAGAACAGCGCAAATCCAAGCGTCAACCCGAATCCGGGAAGGACGCTGGGCTGTTTTAACACCAATGCCATTGGTCTCATCGGTTCTACTTGGACCCCTTCAGATAGATCTGATCGAAGGTGCCGTCATCGGCAAAGTGTGTCTTGTGCGCCTTCTGCCAGTTCCCGAAGAATTCTTGCAGTGTGAACCGTTCCACCGTCGGGAACGCCGTCGCATACTTGGCGGCGACTGATTGGAGCTGCGGGCGGTAGTAGTTCTTGCCGGCAATGTCCTGGCCTTCTTCCGAATAGAGATATTCAAGATAGGCTTGAGCAATTTGCCTGGTGCCTCGCTTGTCCACGATCTTGTCCACGAGACTGACCGTCGGCTCCGCCAGAATACTGACCGGCGGCACGACAATATCGAACTTGTCCTTTCCCGTGCCTTTGGTGCTCAACAAGATCTCGTTTTCCCAGTTAATCAGGACGTCGCCGATGCCCCGTTCCACGAAAGTGGTCGTCGCGCCGCGGGCGCCCGAGTCGAGCACCGGCACGTTCTTGAAGAGGCGCTGGACAAAATCCTGCGCTTTCGTGTCATCTCCGCCCGGCTGTTTCAGCGCATAGCCCCAGGCGGCCAGGTAGTTCCAGCGGGCGACACCGGATGTTTTAGGATTCGGGGTAATGACGGAGATTCCCGGCTTGACCAGGTCGTCCCAGTTTTTAATGCCCTTGGGATTGCCCTTGCGGACCAGAAACACGATGGTCGAGCTGTACGGCGCGCTGTTGTGAGGAAGACGGCTCTGCCAGTTTGCGGGAAGCAGCCCGGCTTTCTCGGAGATGGCATCGATATCGTATGCCAACGCCAATGTCACCACGTCCGCCTCCAGGCCGTCGATGATGGCGCGCGCCTGTTTGCTCGAGCCTCCGTGAGACTGTTTGATGCTGACCGTTTGGCCGGTCTTGGCCAGCCAGTGTTTAGTGAAGGCCGCGTTGAACTCCTGATAGAGTTCGCGAGTCGGATCGTACGAAACGTTGAGCAGCGAGGTGGATTGCCCTGCCTGGACAGACGCAGCAAATGCCACGGCTCCGGTCAGGAGTGCGAGCGTGAGAGCGAACGGCTTTAAATTCATGGTACGGTCCTTTCGATTCGTAATGGGCTTCTATAATCAGACAGATGTTGTCATTCGACCATCGACTCCGTTGCCGATGGTGTGCTCAACCATTGGGCCAAATCCAAGGGGCATGATGTGTCGGACCCCCGTGGCGTGCGCGTTTCGTACCCATGCCCGCCGCCCGTTTGCTGCCGAAATATCTCGGCCGAATTGCCACTGACAACAAGGATACTCATGGATCCCTTTGGTCGTTCGATGAGTGGCAGCAGGATATTCCTACTGCCACTCGTTCGCTGCAGTTCAATCACGGCTGTGATGATGGTTTCTTTCCACCACGCTCAGGGCTTGGCTGAACGGTCAACTCGGAAAGCGCCTCCTGATACCGGATCTGCAACTCCTCCCGCTGATCCGGCGCCCAGAAACGGGCCGACGAGCTGGCCTCGACCAAAAACTCCTCCGGCTCGAACAGCACGTCATACGATGCCGAGGTCTCCGGAATGTTCGGCAGTTGCCGTTCGTACTTGCTGATGTCGGGACCCGGGCCGTGCCGGAGGTGCACACCGCTGATTGTCAGGTTCAGAATCGAGCCTTTGATGGAAATCCAGCCCGTGGTGGTTTCCTGATCTCCCTGATCCGTGGCGTGGCTTAAGTTGAAAAAGACACGTTCTGTCGATTCAGCCAGAGCCAGCGCCGTTGAAAGGGGCCCGGCCAACACGGCGATCTCTTCTTTTCGGAATGCCCTGGTTCGGTCGGCTTGACCGAACAGCAGGCGGTGCACGATATTCCGCCGCTCCGATGCGCGGACTCCCCGGAGCAAGGTACCGACCTCCGCCGGCGTCAGCGTGACAGGATGTGCATTGGATGAGGAGTCAGGGTCCAACTCCACCCGGACGGTATTCAGTCCCGCATCGAGGATTGTTCTCACCGACGTGACAGGCTGGCTTGCGCAACCGATCGTGAGGAATATGCCGACGATGATCAACAGCGCGCGCAGCGACCAGGCATACCGCTCCGTCAAATTGTTCAGATGATGAATCATTATTGTCCCTCCTGCCGTTGAGCGAGGTCGTCTTGCGGGGCGATGCGGTCGAAGCCGTGGTCTTGTAAGAGGGCTTGTACCTTAGGTGTTTCCAGGAAATTGATGAAATCCCCTGCGGCCGGGATGTTCCTGGCGGTCCAGACGGCGGCCACTCCATAGTGAACCGGCTGGTGCGAGTCCTTTGGTGCCTCATCGAGAATGCGGATCTTTTTATTCGTGACGGCGTCTGTCCGGTAGACGACGCCGATGTCGGCTTCGCCCTTGGCGACCAGGTCCAGGACGGCTCGCGAATGCTCGCCATAGACAAATTGTGATTTCAGTTGAGAATCGAGCTTGCTGTGATTGAAATACTGAGCCGCCACTTTTCCCACCGACGAGGTTTTCGGGTCGCCGACGGCGATAAACCGAACCAAAGTCGTTCGAAGGTCCTGGACCGACGTGATCGGCGCCGGAAACTCGGGGCCGGCGATCAGGACCAACGAGGTGCCGGCATAGACGCGCTTTGTGCCTTGAATGACGAGCCCTTTTTTATCGAGTTGTTCGATGTCTTCAACCTGCGAAGGCAGGAACACATCGACTGGTGCGCCCTCTTCGATTTGTTTGGTGAGGGTTTTCGACGACCCGTAGATGACTCTCACGTTGATGTCCTTATTGTATGCTTCGAAGAGCGGAAGTATCTGTCGAAATGCATCCCTCAGACTGTTGGCGGCTGCAATGGTGAGGGTCTCAGGTGCCGCCTGTACCGATGGCGCTGCCAAAACACTTGTCGCCAATACTGCGAAGAGCAACAGATTTCTCAAGAGTAGAGTTCGCCCTGTCATAACGTACCTCCTGGTCATCGTAATAAAGTTCGTCATATGTCTAGAAATAGAATTGGTACTGCACATTTACTCGGTTTTCGATGAGATCGCGGCCGAATCCCGGCTGGCTCTCGAAAGGGAACCGGTCCGGTGCTCGCCCGCCGCTTCCCACTGTGAGGTTGGAATAGTCGACGACCAGCCGGTTGTTGTAGGTGCCATCGAAGCTGTAGTTGATGGAGGCCCCGAACTCCTTGGTCAAATCGTCTTTCTGTTTGGTCGAGGGATCCAGGACCCCGTAGCGGACAGCAAGTTCGAGCTTTCGCGGGATGACGTATTTTCCCACCTGCACGTACCAACCCCAAGCCTGGCCGAGATCCACCGGGGGACCCGTAAACAATGCTGAGGGGATAGTGTTTAGGTCGAACGGCCTGGTTCCGGCGTCTTTGTTCCGTACCCGCTGGTGCCGGTAGTAGCCTTCAGCTTGGAAGGACCACCCTTGGTACTTTGCGATGAAATCCGTTTCATAGGTCTGGAAATCGTAGATGCCTCCGCCGAGCAGCCTCCCATTCTGTGCAGAGGTCACGGCTTGGCGATATGAGCGGTCCACGATGTCGGAGCGAATGGCACTCAGATAGTTCTGGGCCGGGTCGTAGGCATAGCCGAAGGCAATGGCCGCCTGCAGCGTGCGCGAGTTGAGAATGTCTCCCTGGCCATAGCCGGGATTGCCAGCGATTTTGTACAGTACACGGGCTGTATACATGAGCTCGCCGCTCATAAAGCGGGTGTCATAGTTGTAGGTTCGAGTAGTTCCTGACGGCGGCCCTCCCCCTCCAGTAGGCGGTAGGATGGCCTGGCTGACGGCCGTCCCGTCTCGCGCGAGGTTGGGCCCGACTCCCCCCCAGATACCAAAGGCATAATTGAATCGGTATTGATCCTCATTGCTGAGGACGCTGATCCCGATGTCGCGGCTGTTTTGGAGATTAGAGGCAAACATATTCTGCACGATCATGTTGTCGGCAAAGGTCGATGTGGCGACCGAGCTAATGAGGGCGCGGTTGAACCAGACTACCTGTTGGCCGACCTGGACCGTCGCCCATGGGATATGCCAGGAAGAAATATAGGCATCTTGAAGTGCGGCCCGTCCGTTGCCTCCCTCTTGATTCCACGGAGTCGAATCCATCGCCAGACTCACGTTGTAGCGCAAATTGGGATCGAAGGCATGCCCAAGGAACTGGAGGCGCACACGGGGAACGGTAAACTGACTCGAATCGCTCTGGCGCCTGAAGGCGCGAAACTCAACCTGACCTCCGAGAATTTCTGCGTTCCTGGAGTTCCCGACCGTCCCCCACGCGTCATTGAAGGTGCTGTAGCTGTAGCGCGTCTGCGCAAGCAGTCTCACTTTGAGGAGGAATTTCTCCCCGACGCGGATATTCAATCCATTATTCACGTCGATGTTGAAATTCGGTTTTGCTATTCGCTCCTTGATTTCCAACGCCTTGAGCCCCTTGGTGTATTCCTCTTCGTTGATAATGCCTTTGAGAAGGAGGTATTTGAGTCCTGGATCCTCACCGACATAGTATTCCCACTTGCCGTCTTTCTTGACCAGCTGTCCTTCCTCGACGGCTTGTACCGGCGGCACGCGGGTGAATGAGATCATCATCATGAACAGTACGAGCACCCCGAAAATTCTCATGTCGCTTCCCTCCTTGACATGGGAACTTCCGGTGGTCCGGTCAGTTGCCGATTACATTGTGTAATTGAAATGCGAAACATGATGCCTCCAGATGTCTGGACGGCTAAGTCCTCCGTTAATTCCGACAACAGTATGGTCTGTTCATATTCTCCGCATGTATTGGCCTTAGGTCGTCCGTGCAGAATCCGTCTCGATGCGAATCTTTTCCTTGCGCTCAATCTGGACTATTTTTGAGTCGTGGATGATGACTTCCACCGATCCAAAGCGGAGGTCCTTGATGGCGAGGAGGATCTTCTGT
Organism: Nitrospiraceae bacterium; assembly: GCA_013140715.1. Classification (GTDB taxonomy): domain Bacteria; phylum Nitrospirota; class Nitrospiria; order Nitrospirales; family Nitrospiraceae; genus Palsa-1315. Next base: position 22,452 of record JABFSG010000063.1, on the reverse strand, counting down.
GCGATGTCCTGGTTATGCTCCTGGCTCTGAATCACTCGTTGTTGGGTGCTCATGCTCAGAAGATCCTTTCTAGCCACCGTACAATGTACACATAACCGATCAAGTATTGATGTATATATCGTAAGGTAAGTAGATATAGTTTGTCAACAATATAAACTAATAGAACATTATAATGCTACTATGGGCATTATGAACCTGTTCGATGATCAGTTTAAACGTGTAATATTGTCATATGAAGACATAATACTTGACATCTAGACATAATACTTGCTATCCAATGGCCATGAAAAACCCGAAGAAGCCGACAGAAACCATTGAACAGTTTTCCAATCACCTTAAGACTCTACGGACACAGAAGGGCTTCTCGCAGGAGGAACTGGCTGTTCGTGCAGGGATCACGCGGCAGGCGGTGTCTGCAATTGAGTCGAATCTATATTTGCCAACAATAGGTGTTGCTCTTCATCTGGCTTCGGCGCTGGCATGTCGCGTTGAAGAACTTTTCAACCTCAGAGCCGCCGAGGATATCGTTGAGGGCAAGTTAATAGGTTATCTTCCGCAACATGACATGATGGCATCACCCATCCGAGTCAAAGTGTCGACGGTGGGTTCAAAGATGGTGGTGCGTCCGATAACTGGATTAGGTGAGGTGCTTTCCTTCACCGTTCCTGCTGATGGCTATGTCGTGGAAACGTATGGTCAGACGTCGGGTGCCACGGTGCGCGTAAAACTCTCCCGAGATCGCCAGGCGATCGATCAAACAATCTCTGTGGCAGGTTGTGACCCGGCGATCTTCCTGGCAGGGGAGCACATGCGACGTCGTAAGGATCAGACTTCCTTGGTCGGCTGGACGATGGGAAGTATGGCGGCGCTTCGAGCCTTGCAGCAGGGCGAGGTTCATGTTGCAGGTCTGCATCTCTTCGATCCGGTGAGCGGGGAATCGAACTTGCCATTCCTCCGGAGAGCATTGAAAAGTTCGAACTACGAGGTCGTAACATTTGCAACTTGGGAAGAGGGCTTGCTTGTTCGAGTGGGTAATCCTAAATCGATCCGTACGATCGAAGACATCGTCCATCCTGATGTGACACTCGTGAATCGGGAAGAGGGAGCTGGAGCCAGGCTGTTATTGGACCAGCGGTTGCGTGCGGCGGGAATCAAGCATCATCAAGTAAAGGGTTATGACACGATCGTCGCTTCACATTTTGATATTGCGCGCGCGATTGCAGGTCATCAGGCTGATGTCGGGATTGGGATTCGATCCGCTGCGCAGCTGTTTGGGCTGGACTTCGTGCCACTTCAAGCCGCGCGTTACGACCTTGTCGTACCCAAAGCCTATCTGAAGTCACATCCGACGCTAGCCCATTTGTTCGAAACCCTCGTCAGCCGCCCGTTTCGAAATGAGATCGAAGCGCTGGGCGGGTATGACACCAGCGAAACAGGAAAGCTCCATGCGCTGCGTGTCGGCTGACACACGCACGGATACATAAATGTTTCACGATTGCGGTTGCAAATAGCAAGGAGGATCGATGGGCGAGAGAAGTTGGTGGTGCGCTTTGCTGATAGCCTTTTTTCTTGTTGCGGGAACGGAGTCGGTGAGGGCTGTTGAGTATGGTGATCTGGTGCAGAGGAATGGAGAGTGGGTATTTCGATCGACCGAAGACCCTGTACTCAAACTCATGCGCACGAAGGGGCTGATCACGAACGAGAGAGCCTTCGAAGTGTCAGCGCAAAAGGGGAAAAACTGGATCGAACCAGCTGATGCAGTCCTCAATCTACGAAGAGACATCGAGTGGACCCGCTATATGAAAACCGCAATGCACTTACCCGATTGGATTGACCTGGGCTTCGAAAACCGGACCCGGTTTGAATCGTATGACCATCCCTGGCGAAGCAATCAACGCATTGGGGGCGGGGGAACCGATGCTCAGTTACTTCTCCGATCCAGAGCGCGCGTCGGATTGGGGGGCAATGGCCCCTTCCGGTTTCTCTTCGAAGGGCAGGATTCGCGGGCCTTGTCGAGCGATGAGCCGGGGGATTTCAGGACTACCAATACGGTCAACCAATTCGACATCCTGCAGCTCTTCGGGGCATTGAGCATCAACAATGTTGGGGGGAGCGGGTTGCGAACAGACTTGCATGTCGGGCGTATGACCATGGATTTCGGCATGCGTCGGTACGTGGCCCGCAACGATTTCCGAAATACCACCAACGCCTTCGATGGGGTTCATTGGCAAATCGGCGAAGGCCAAACCTGGCGGTTCAGGGCCTTTGTAGTGGAACCGGTGTTTCGGGATGATTCGCAACTGGACACGCAGACCGCAAAGAGTGTCTTCTGGGGGGCCTACGGGGAGAGCGCGCACGTACCCTGGCTCAATGTGAATGCATATTATTTCGGCTTAAACGATCAAGAATCTCAAAATAAAACTCTTCAACGTACGTATAATACGTACGGTCTTCGCCTTTTCAAGTTACCTGCGCTCAACGAATTCGATTATGAATTCGAGGGAGCCGTTCAAACGGGACACTTGGGCACCGTCAAGCATTTCGCCTATAACCCCAATGTGGAAGCGGGGTATACGTTTAATCTGCCTTGGACTCCCCGGTTGTTGGCACAGTATACCTACTCCAGCGGCAGTCGCACGCCAGGAGGAAGCCAGGACGGAAACTTCGATATCCTGTTCGGCGCCCGTCGATTTGATTTGAACCCTACGGGCATTTGGAGCGCATTTGCCCGGGTCAACATCAGCACCCCCGGTTGGAGGCTGATCCTCACCCCTGCCGATAATTTGGTACTCACCGTCAAGCAGCGGTTCTGGTATCTGGCAGAATCAACCGCAGCATTTTCGGGTAATGGCTTGCAAGATCGCACAGGAGGGTCAGGAAACTATTTAGGACACGATGTGGAACTTCGTGCGCAATGGGCTCCGCTATGGGCGATGAGACAAAACATGGACTTTGACTTCGGCTACGTCCATTGGTTCAAGGGATCCTATTTTGACAGCCCCGCCATCCTCGCTCAATTACCTGCCGGTGGAAACAAAGATTCGGATTATTTTTATGCTGCAGTGAGAGTCAGATTGTAGAAATGCGCTGATATTACGATCTGCAATGCCGTTGCGTGAATGGTCAAACATGCGTCTGAGGGGGTAGTCCATGATTCGAATCATCCTCGCCTTGTGTCTATTTGTCGTTATGAGTGTGAACCTCGCGGTCGCCGAGGAGATTACGATTGCGGCGGCGTCAAATTTGAACTTTGCCTTCAGAGACATTGCGACGGAGTATGAAAAAGCGAGCGGCAATCAGGTGAGGTTGACGTTCGGATCGTCCGGAAATTTCTATGCGCAGATACAAAATGGCGCGCCGTTTGATCTGTTCTTTTCAGCCGACCTCGAGTATCCCCAGAAATTGGAAGAAGCCGGCCTGACTGTCTCCGGCTCGCTCTATCAGTATGCCATCGGGCGGATTGTCGTGTGGACAGGGCATGAGTCGCGCATCGATGTGACAAAAGGGATTGAGGCGTTGCGCGAGCCGACCGTCAAGAAAGTCGCCATTGCCAATCCCAAACATGCTCCCTATGGCAGGGCAGCTGTGGCCGCGATGGAGTATTTCAAGGTCTATGACCAGGTCAAAGCCAAGCTGGTATTGGGAGAGAATATCTCGCAAGCGGCGCAATTTATCGAATCCGGGGCCTGCGACATCGGCATCATCGCGTTGTCTCTGGCGGTGACTCCGGCCATGAAATCGAAGGGGGTGTATTGGGAGATCCCAACTGAGGCCCATCTGCCTCTTGAGCAGGCTGTCGTCATCTTGAAATCGTCGAAGCAACAGGAGTTTGCGAAACAGTTCCTTGCATTTGTCAAAGGAGAGCAAGGACAGGAGATCATGAAGCGCAATGGATTCTTGCAGTCCAACTAAGCAATGGGGGAGTATGGTCTGGCTGGCCGTGCTTGTGATCAGCGCCGGCTGCTCGCAAGCAGTCCTGATGACCCAGGAAACAGAGAATGAGGGCATCGTCACCTACTTGTTCAAAGAAGACCGTGGCGGTCCGATGGGGTCGCAGCATCGCCGGGAAGCGTTAAAGCTCATCGAGGATAAATGTCCTTCAGGCTTCAGTATCCTCAAGGATGGGGAAGTGCGGGGATACTCCAGTATGTCCAGCGTGCAAGGGGCGGAAGGAGAAATGACCGGACGGCGCTGGGGAATTCAGTTTCGATGCAAGTAGGGGAGAGAGGCATGAAGAGAGTGGCGTTGCTGATGAGCGCCGGCGTGCTCCTGATTGCGATGTCGGCTGCATCGGCTGAAGACGTGCCGCAGGTCCAGCATCGTCAGGGCGATTCGGCTTCTCAGGAACGATTGTGCACAGTGGAGATTCAGGGCCCAGGTACTGTTGAAGGATTCGAAAGCGTGCAGGTTGAAACGTTCGATATCACGCGGTACGAGCAATTCTTTGAATCCGTCTTGCACGCGCCGGTTGTCCAGAGCCTGGATCATCCACAAGTGGACCCTCTCCGTGGCTATTGTTACCGAGGTGTTTTGATCGTGGTTCGGCAGGACTTGCGAACTGCGCGTCCGACAGGCTGGGTACAAATCAATTTCGCGGTTCCGGACGTCGCTGCAATGCAGGCAGACGTGGGGCTCATACCGAGCATCCACACTCTCGCAACTGGCCGAGGAAGACGTACCAAGATCGTTCACTCTCGATTGAAGCCTGAGGTGAGTCGCGGCCATCGTAAAGCGATTCGATTTGAGGTAACTGGTCCTGAAGGATTCATGATCGGGTTCGATCAGTATAAATGAGGTTCAAGGAGACATCGCTTCCCCAACACAGGAGGTTGTCATGAAGCTCAGCGCGCGAAATCAATTCCAGGGTACGGTCACCAAGATCACGGAAGGGCAAGCCATGGCCGAGGTGATGGTGAAAGTCGGTGCGCTCGAATTTGTGGCGGCGATTACGGAGGGATCGGTCAAGAACATGGGTTTGAAGGTCAACGACTCCGTGCTGGTTGCCATAAAAGCTACGGAAGTCATGATTGGGAAATAGCGTGCGTGGGCGTTCCAGATCGCGGCGTCCTACCATCGCGCCGGTTTCGGTAGGGCAGACCGTGACAAAGGTGCAATTGTGAATTGGTTGGCGATCTGGGTCACGATCAAACTGGCCTGCCTGACGGCCGGTGTCTTGCTGGTTATTGGACTGCCGATTGCGTACTGGCTCACCTTTTCGAGGTGGCGTTGGAAGTTCATTGTCGAGTCGGTGGTCGCGCTTCCGCTCGTGCTGCCTCCGACGGTGCTGGGTTTTTATATTCTAGTCGCAATCGGCCCGCACAGCCCGATCGGTCGATTCTACACCGACATGGTCGGGCACCCGCTCCCTTTTACGTTTGAAGGTCTGCTCGTTGCGTCAATTTTCTACAGTTTGCCATTTGCCGTGCAACCGTTCGCCACAGCTTTTGAGCAGGTCGATCGCCGGTTGATCGAAACCTCCTGGACCCTCGGGGTGTCGAAGCTCAAGACCTTCTTTCAGTTGATTGTTCCGCTTTCAACAGCAGGCCTCATCACCGGAGCAGTGCTGAGCTTTGCCCATACGCTCGGGGAGTTCGGCGTGGTGCTGATGGTCGGCGGCAACATCGAGGGCGAAACGCGCACCGTCTCGATCGATATTTACGATGAGGTGCAAGCGCTCAATTATGCCGGAGCCGCCAAGACGGCGCTGTTGTTGCTTGCTGTCTCCTATGGCGTGCTGCTGCTGGTCTATGCGATGAATCGAAAGGTCTGGGGCGCATGGCCGCAGCGCTGACGGTTGATTGCCGAAAGGCCTTCCCCAGCCGATTTACCATGGCGGCGCAGCTCACGTTGCCGCTCGACCCACCGCGCGTGCTGATTCTCTTCGGGCCGTCCGGGTCGGGGAAAACGACTCTGTTGCGCTGTCTTGCCGGGTTGGAATGGCCGGAAGAAGGGCGGATTCAATTCGATTCGACGACCTGGGTCGATGCATCGTCCAACATTCGCCTCTCGCCGCAAGCGCGGCGAATCGGGTACATGCCGCAGGACTATGCGCTCTTTCCCACGCATACGGTTGCCGGCAATATTGAATATGGATTGAGCGAGCTGCTGGCTGAAGCACGCCGGGAGCGTGTCCGTGAGTTGATCGCCTTGCTGCAGCTTCAGGGGCTTGAGCAGGCTAAGCCGGCTCAGTTGTCCGGTGGGCAACAGCAACGTGTGGCGCTCGCGCGCGCGATCGCCAGACGACCGCAGCTTTTGTTGCTGGATGAACCCCTCTCCGCCTTGGATGCGCCGACACGCAGTCGCTTGAGGGGAGAATTGCGATCTCTCCTGACGCAGTTGCACATCCCTTCCATCGTTGTTACGCACGATTGGGCCGAGGCCTTGACGTTGGGCGATATTATTGCGGTGATGCAGGGCGGGACGATTCTTCAAACCGGTTCGCCACAGGAGGTGTTCTCCCGTCCGGCGAATGCGGAGGTTGCTCAGATCGTCGGTATCGAGACGGTCGTGCAGGGTCAAGTCGTTGCGAACGACAATGGGTTGGCGACCCTGTCGGTAAACGGGACGAAGTTGAAGAGTTTAGGAACGGATCTGACGGGTTCAGCCGTGTATGTCTGTATTCGTGCGGAAGATGTCCTGCTCGAACAGACGGGGAGCGGCGTCACGAGCGCTCGGAATCACCTGTCCGGTTCTGTGGTCGAAATGCAGCAGCAGGGTGTGTTAGTGACGGTCACGGTCGACTGTGGATTCCCCCTGCGCGCGGTGATTACGCGGGGCGCCAGAGAAGAGCTCGGTCTCAAAGTTGGTTCAGCAGTTGTGGCGGCGATCAAAGCCGGGGCCGTACATCTCGTGCCAAGATCTGCTGCCTAAGGTAACTATCGAACTTCTTCTAAATCATTTTCCACGGAGTTTAGGTAATCGCCAAGGAGGAAACGACCAAGACATATAAGAAACGTCAAGGAAAATATCTGCGAAACCCTCTCCCCAACTTCTGTGGATAAGTCTGTTCATAAGCCAGCTGCACTGCCCAAACACTGCGCATTTTTCGGTATCGGAGACGTGATTGCCTAAAAAACATGCATTGGTTGAAGAGAGCTGTACACCACAAGATATAGGGGTGCTCTCAGGAAAATCAGTGAGAAACAACAAACCCTAGGTAGACATAGGCATATCGTGCATCACGATTCTGAATTGCAGTGCTGGGAGAGCCGTTCGAAGGTGAGTTATGCACAGACATCGCTCCTGGAAAGTAGTTTCTGATCCATTGTAAGGAGTCCATTCAGAGCGCTTGACAGGGAGTCGCTGTTTATGTAACCATTGGTTACACCATGAAGCCTGCCGATTTAAAACGTCTTCGGGAACAGCTCGGCCTCACACAGCAGCAATTGGCCGATGCATTGCGAACCACACGTGTGTCGGTGGCGCGATATGAAGCGGGTATGCGGCGGATTCCTGGCATGGTGAAGGTCGCGATCGACCAGTTAGGGCGATCGTCTGAAATCTCCATGGCAGGAATGGTGGCAGCCGGCTCGCCGATCGAACCGGTGCAGCAGTCTGAGCTCATAGATGTGCCGCCCAGCATGCTACGCGGTGGAGATACGTTCGCGCTTCGGGTCAAGGGGGAATCGATGAAAGATGACGGTATTCTGCCGGGCGATCTTGTGGTGGTGCGGAAACAGGAGACCGCCAGGAACGGGCAGACCATCGTCGCGCTGGTCAATCATGATGCGACGATCAAGACCTACTTTAAAAAGGATTCGCACATTGAGCTGCACCCTGCGAACGCGGCGATGCAGCCGATTATCGTGAAACCGTCAGATACGTTTCAGATCGAAGGTCTTCTCATCGGTGTGATTCGACATTGTGCGGTGTAACGAATGCGGTTCATTTGGGCTATCTGGTTTCTTCCGTTCTTCGAACCAAACAAACGAGACACACCAAATATACCAAATGAACAAGACAAGCTGGCAGACTTTGTCAATAGCCTGTCATTGAGAGGAGGGAGGGCAAGATGCTCACAGCAGGACGATCCCTTAGGGCAGACCGGCTCGCTGATTTGAAGCGAACGGTGGATGTATTGAATGGGCAGTTACACGAGGTGAAGGGGGAGTTGTATCGGGTCAAATCGGAGCCGTTATTTGTGTGGTTATGGCGGAATCTCGTGAGCGTAAAAGGTAGACAGGAATTCATGTCTACCGTCTGCAATCGGCGCGTTCGCCCGAATACGAGGATGGTGCTCCATGCTGACCCAAGAGCGTAGAGTAGACAGTCCAGTCGTCGGCATCTGTTTTGACTGCGGGGCAACGGTCTACGGAGGAGTTGCCTGCGTCGATCGGGCGGCCCATTCAACCGTTGAACTGTGCGAACGTTGCCGCTGTATCTTTCGACAGCGGCAGGTCTTCACAGGCGGATGTTGCGAGTAGAGAAACCCAGCGAAGTGTGATTTGGTGGCGGTGCCCCGGATTGAACGGGGGACCCGCGGCTTATGAGTCCGCTGCTCTACCAACTGAGCTACACCGCCGGAAACGATGGTACGTGAGCGGGCGGTATGATACAGGAATGATTTGAAGAGTGTCTACTGCATCTGATTGATCTGGTTTATTTTGTTTGTCTGGTCCATCTGGTTTTTGGTTGAACGAAACTAACCAGACAGACCCGATAAACCAGACAAACAAGACAAACCAAATACACCGGACAACCGCATGAGCATCCTATTAGGTGTTGGTTTCGTCCCGTCCTTCCGATAAGCTGGGCACATGATTCATCCCCTGCCTTCCAGCTGCGAACGGGCGATCTTGGAGCAATTTCTCAAGGCGGAGGCGATGGCCTTGTGGGCGGTACGTTCTGCGCAAGCGCAGGATGTTCCGCCCGCAGTACTGCAGTTTTTGCGCCGTCATGAGGAAGAAGAGGCCGAACACCTCAAGCAGTTTGAGCTGTTGCTGGGAACGAGCTCGCACGGTAAGTCGGCGCTTCCTCGTATGCCCAATCAATGGAGAGTCCTCGCGGTCCATCTCTACGGGTATGAAACGCTGGGATTGGAATTTGCGCGATTGTTAGTCGGATTGCGGCCTGATTTGATTTCCATCTTAGAAGATGAAGAAGTCCATGTAGGGTTTTTTGAAGTTGAGGTTCATAGGATTCTTGCTCGCGGCGGATCTGTTGCAGATGGTGCAAGGCAGGCGGCACAGGCCTGGCGGAGGCGGCTGCCTCGTACGGTCGACCGGTATCTGCAGGCTGAGAGTTTCGGGCCCTTTCGGGATGAACTGCGCCGACATATCCTCGACGTGATCGACAGGCGTTTTCTTGCGGTGGGATTGTCGGCACAGTCGATACATTTGTGAAGCGTATCTCGTGAAGCGAAGGAGCAGCACACACCGCTTGCGCTTCACGTTTCACGAACGACGCTTCACGAATAGTCTCGCTGGTGTTATGCAGCGATCGAGGCTCGAAGTCTTTGACGTTGGCCCACGATATCAAGCGCAGCGACGCGATAGGTTTCAGCCAACGTCGGAAAGTTGAAGATGTTCTCGACAAAGGAGTCGATCGTGGCTGCATGTTGCAGCGCCATCTGACCGAGATGAATCAGTTCCGTCGCGCCTTCCCCGACAATTTGGATACCGAGTAGGTGTTCGCCTGTCGGGTCAGCGATCAACTTCAATAATCCGTTGCGAATATCCGAGATCTGGCCGCGGGCGATCTCGTTAAATCGCGACCGGCCTACCAGGATTCCTCGATAGCGCACATGAGCCGCCGCCTCATCGAGTCCGATGCTGGCCATCTCTGGGATCGTATAAATTCCGACTGGAATGATGCTTGCGCCTTGTCCCTCCGAGAGACCCAGGGCGTGGCAGACCGCACGTCGTCCCTGTTCCATGGCGGTGGAGGCCAAGCCTGGGGGACCGATGAGATCGCCGACGCCGTAAATGTGTGGAATCGCTGTCTGGCAATGTTCATTGACGACCAACATTCCTTTTTCTGTGAGGGTCAAGCCGGCGGCGCTGATACTGAGATCTTCAAGATTTGCCTGTCTTCCCAACGCCACGAGCATTTTATCGCTCGTGAATACCTGCCCGTCCTGGAGTGTCGTCACTACTTGAGAGATGCCGTCCCACTGGATGGTTTTGATTTTCTGCCCCCCGCAATAACGACCGCCGTCGAGTTCGAAGCTTTGCATGAACGTGCGGATGAGTTCCTCATCGAAAAACTGAAGGGGGCGATCCGCCTTGTCGATCATGGTGACCTGCACACCGAGCGCAGCGAAGATCGATGCATACTCCGATGCAATGATGCCGCCTCCCAATACAGTCAGGGAACGCGGCAAATAGATCATCGAGAGAATAGAATCACTGTCCAGAATATGTTCATGGTCGATCGGAATCTCGACCGGTGCGCGTGGCCTGGATCCTGTGGCAATGACGATCGTGTCGGCGGTGAGCATTTGTGTCATGCCGTCGACCGTAAGCAGTTCGATCAGTCGGTCGGAACAGAAGTTGGCTCGGCCATGGAACAACGTGATGCCGTTGCGCGTCAGCTGGTTCATCATATAATCGCCATGTGAGGTGACGACCTCATCCAAGCGACGCATCAGTGTGGACACCAAAACGTTCGAAGGGATCTGCTTGCCCAGTGCGGTCGAAGACCGTTTCATCCGGTCCATTTGCAGCGCACTTTCCCGAAGCGTTTTGCTTGGAATTGTTCCTCGGTACACACAACCGCCCCCTACGCCAGGCTCTCGTTCGATCATCGCCACATGTTTGCCGGCTTTGGCGCCCTGGATGGCGGCCTTTTGGCCGGCCGGACCGCTTCCGATCACCACAATGTCGTAGTGAATCACGGTGCTCATTGCGCCATCGTGTCCACGAGATGGAGAATCTTCTCGTTCAGATTGAGGAGGGTCTCAATATCGTTGGGGTAGAGGTTGAGATCGGCAAAGACACTGTGTTCGCGCAGGGTGCTGGCATCGAAGGAATCGGGAACGAGGAGATAGGTTGCCAATCGGTCTGCCAGGCAGGTCATCATGGCTTCTTGCCGATGCGATGTTGCCTGCTCATAGGCCCAATAGTAGGTGATGGCTTCAGCGACCTGTGGGGGTAAGGCCCATTCAGTTGCGATTAAGCTGCCGATGCGGGAATGGTAGCCGTCGAGGAACGAGATGACTTCGTGAGGTTTGAGCGGGATATGCAGTTCTGCGGAAATGGTTGCGACGGTCTTGAGTACGACCGGTTTCCCAACGGCATGCAGGAGCCCGCACAGGTACGCGCTTTCAACATTGTAGCGACGCATGCGCGCGATCTCTTTGGCGTAGGCTCCGCTGGCCAGCGCGTGACGCCAGAGTTGCCGTACTTCCGTTTCATGACCCGGGATCTTTACGGCGGCACTTTTCAAAGAAATTGTGACGGCGATCTCCGACAGTTGATTGACTCCGAGCATGGCGACGGCATGTTGGAGCGAGGCAATCGGAGTCCGAGGCATATAGGCCGGTGAATTGGCAATTCTCAGCACATGGGCTGCCAGTGCCTGGTCCTGGTGAATGAGGGCTGACAGACGGGCTGCATCTGCGGATGGGTCGTTCGCCAGAGCCATGACCCGGCCGGCGACTTGCGGCAACACGGGAAGCTCGATCCGATCCTTGTCGATCCGTTCGGCTAAGGCCCGCTCAATCTGCTCCGGCATTCCTACGTTGTGAGCGTGAGGTATTGTTGTATCCATGGTGCTGCTGGTCCACTGTGCCGATCGGTGTTCTCTGTGGGTGGTGCAATCTCTTGTCGGTCGAATGTGTCGGAACCTTAACCCGCATCATTCGCGAAGGCTTCTGCGGCAACCGCCGATATGCCGCTGCAACAAGCCTGGCGGCGGGTGGGCTTGTCCCTCGCTCGGTCGGCATACTGGTGGGGACTGGCACCGCCGCAGACGGCGGAGCCAGTCCCCTGGCCTCCGCGCACCCGTCTCGCTTGGCGTCTTGCCGGTTTCGTCGCGAACCTTCGTGAATAATGCGGGTTAATCTGTGAGGAGGGTGCCATTGTGAGTCCAGTGGTCCGCAGGGTCTTGTACGACAGCTTCTCAAAGGAGGCTAGTCGTTTTTCGCGCGTTGGTTCCTGCGGGAAACGGGGAGGGCATGAACGTTCTTACTCGCTCCACCGTGGCTCTCAGTCTGCGTATCGTACCCCATATCGGACTGGCCGTGAAAATGGGCACCCGCTTCAATGGAGATCGCCCGAGTGCGGATATCGCCGATCAAGATCCCTGGTTTAAGGATCTTGATTTTTTCAGACGCAATAACATTGCCCTCAATTTTACCGCTCATGATCAAGGTTCCTGCCAAGACATTACCATTGATGATGGCGTGCTCTCCAATCGTCAAGGTTCCAGTGGTGCGGAGTTCCCCCTTCACTCGACCATCGATCTGTACATTTCCTTCCACGGTCAGGACTCCTTCGAAGGTCACATCCTTCCCCATGAACGAGTATTCTTCTTTCTCCGCCGCTGTTCCGGCCTGGTTTTTTCCGAATACCAAGATGACAGACTCCTAACAGGCCTATTTCCGTTGATGGGGCAGTCAGGTTTCCTGGCTAGCTCGACCTTCTACCCGATGCATCCAATGGTGGCTTCGCCTCGTTAGCGTTATGCATTGGCTCGTTTGAGAACTGTGGCATCTGAATCATCGACGGAACGGGCCGACGTTTCACGAACCACTTCTCGAGGTATTACGCGAGGCATTTCCCGAACTGCCTGCGTCATTTCGAGCGTCCCATTGAAGAGCACTCCCTCTTCTATTGAAAGCATCGGCGTCTTCACCCCGCCATTGAGAACGGCAGGGGACTGCAGCTTGACCTTGTCTTTTGCCTCGACGTCGCCGGTGATCTTTCCCATACAGACGATGGTTCCTGCCGTTACCTTTGCGGTGATGACGGCTTCTTCTCCGACCAACAGGGTTCCATCCGTGTGGATCTCCCCATCGAGCAATCCGTCGATTCTCACAGACCCGCTGTAGGAAATTGTTCCTTTGAATTCGACGCCTTTACCGATGAAGGCTACGACTGCTTCTGTCGATTCCGGCCTGGTGTTCGGGTATGTCAGTCCACCTTCACCCGTGAGAGATTGCATCGAACGTCTCGTGTCCTGCTTCTCGGGCTGCCACATGATCGGTCCTCCTCTATATGTGAGATCAGTAGATAGGGCTCAGAATCTGTCGAAATCTGTATCGGTCGATGGGGGAAAAATATTAAGCGTCTTGTCACACGCAAGTGTTTTGCGGAGGTTCGCACCCGTGCGCTTCATCGTATGGGTAAGGGTTTTTCGGCTGGCTTTTGACCTGAGAGATGGCCTTCGTTTTCTGGGCGCTTGCTAGACCTAGGTAACTTACGTAGGTCAGGGAAAGTCAGCACTGATTGTGTATAAACAACGATTAGAGGTCGCCATCTTAGAGCTGATTGGCATCATTGTTCTTAATAAGAAATGCATTTAACATCGAATCGAAACTGACAGTCATTCAATAGTCTGAGTGTGGACTATCGATATGAATGTTCCCTCTTCTCGCTCATGTCTCCGGCTGAGTCAGATGCTTCTGATAGCCGATCTATCGAAAGAATTTTATTTCGATGGGAGTTCCGCGCGTGACAAGAACGGCATGCGGTAGGTCGTTGCATCCTCGATGACGTGAGATGGCATTAACCCACTCAGTATGCATCGAGGGTATGTGTTTCTTATGAAACCGATTAAGATAGTAATTGTGGACGACCATGAAGTCACACGGGTGGGGTTGCGGACCCTTCTCAGTCGAAAGGACAGGATCACGGTCGTCGGCGAGGGGGCGAGCATCAAGGAGGCTGTCGAGACGGCCTGCCGGCTTCACCCGGATGTCGTGTTAATGGATGTCCGTTTGCCCGACGGGAATGGAGTGGACGCCTGCCGCGCTATCCGAGACTCCTGCCCCGCGACGCGGGTGCTCTTTCTCACCTCCTATCAGGACGATGAAGCGGTGCTTGCGGCGGTCATCGGGGGAGCGGCCGGCTATCTGTTGAAGCACGTGAATGCCGACGCCTTGGCCCAAGCCATTTATGCGGTGGCTGCCGGGCAGTCGATCCTTGATCCGGCCATTACGCAGCCCCTGTTGACCCGGATTCGGCTGGAGAAAGAGGCGGCATCTGAGTCCTCACGGACGACTCTCTCCGCGCAGCAGCAGCGTGTGCTCGCCCTCGTGGCTGAGGGGAAAACGAATAAGGAAATCGGTCTCTCGCTCGACCTGAGCGACAAGACCGTGAAGAACTATGTTCGATTCATCTTTCAGAAGCTGAAAGTGACCCGACGCGCTCAGGCCGCAGCCTATTTCACCCGCGACTCTTTTTCGGAGTATCCGACGGGTCTGCAGCCCTTGCAGGAGAAGATAAAAAACCGATGATGCTTCGGTGCAAGACCGTAATCTGATTGTTTCCTTCCTCCAGCTACACCCGTCATTCGCCGCTACCCGTTAGTTCAAGGCCTCAGGATCGGATGAGAAACGCTCATGAGTAATTCTCGGTGGCTTGCTCGCTGAAGGACAGTATTTGTAGACCTAGGGATGTGCCTAGTTTACTTCCTATTCCTATCAGTGTATTAAGTGTCGCTAGTGTCATGGTAATCGAATGATAGATCGGACATGCAGATGGTGGATGTTCCTTTGGTTTCTTCCCGCCCATCGCCGGTCATAAGACCCCCCTATCTGCCTGCCTTGATCCAGCCAGATCTGGGGATTGATAAAACCTGTTGTGCGGAGAAAAGGTGTGGAAAATGGTAGTTCTCACGGGCTCAACCACCTCTAAGAAGGGCATAAAGATTGATCGCTTCTGATGTGAAACCGATTAAGATAGTGATTGTGGACGACCATGAAGTCACGCGGGTGGGGTTGCGGGCCCTTCTCAGTCGAAAGGACAGGATCACGGTCGTCGGCGAGGGGGCGAGCATCAAGGAGGCTGTCGAGACGGCCTGCCGGCTTCACCCGGATGTCGTGTTAATGGATGTCCGTTTGCCCGACGGGAATGGAGTGGACGCCTGCCGCGCTATCCGAGACTCCTGCCCCGCGACGCGGGTGCTCTTTCTCACCTCCTATCAGGACGATGAAGCGGTGCTTGCGGCGGTCATCGGGGGAGCGGCCGGCTATCTGTTGAAGCACGTGAATGCCGACGCCTTGGCCCAAGCCATTTATGCGGTGGCTGCCGGGCAGTCGATCCTTGATCCGGCCATTACGCAGCCCCTGTTGACCCGGATTCGGCTGGAGAAAGAGGCGGCATCTGAGTCCTCACGGACGACTCTCTCCGCGCAGCAGCAGCGTGTGCTCGCCCTCGTGGCTGAGGGGAAAACGAATAAGGAAATCGGTCTCTCGCTCGACCTGAGCGACAAGACCGTGAAGAACTATGTTCGATTCATCTTTCAGAAGCTGAAAGTGACCCGACGCGCTCAGGCCGCAGCCTATTTCACCCGCGACTCCTTTTCTAGACATCGAAGGGGATCCGTCGTCATTGCGGGAGGAGGCAATGATCCGGTGAAATTCTGGTAACCGCCACGAAATGATTGTTTCTTCTCCCATGCCGTAGAGATCCGGGAATCGACTCTCCTCCATCATTCACGATCTCCAATAGGCTGCCGGATCGCTAGCAGGCTGTTGAACGGGTCTGTGAGTGTCCGAGCCTTGCATTCCTCTCATACTCAAGTAGCTTGTCAACAGCCTGCTAGCCCTGACATCGATCTTAGGTGCGAAGCGCGAGGTTCTCATTTTTTCCCGCGAGCCTTGCCTATTTCACGAGACAATCAATTCGAGCAGCCGACAGAATTTGTAGTCCTATGGCATAGAGCATATTAGTGCCTAATAGCTCCTACATATAGGGGCTATTAGCG
Source organism: Nitrospiraceae bacterium (assembly GCA_013140715.1). GTDB lineage: Bacteria > Nitrospirota > Nitrospiria > Nitrospirales > Nitrospiraceae > Palsa-1315. The sequence goes on along the minus strand of JABFSG010000063.1, from coordinate 6,582 downwards.
GTACATTGATAAGTCTGTAATTCCATCAATATGAGAGCTATTAGGCACTTTCCGATTAAAGAATCTCTTATAAGCTTAGTATCGATGCGATGCGTATTGTCCCGGCGCCGAGAATCTCATAAGCCATGGTTCACGACCAGTTTGCAATTGCAGAGATCTTCTGCGCTCGCACCGATTCGTATGCATGTGCTGCCACACTTTAAGAGGAATACCATATGAGCATGCAGTCAATTCTTGTGGTCGAGGACGATGCAAGTCTGCGAGGTCTTCTCCAGAGACTGTTGTCCCGTGAGGGACGTCGGGTCACAGTTGTCGGGAGCGGGCAGGAGGCCATTCGCACGGTCCAAGAGATTCCAGTTCACGTGCTGGTGACGGATCTGAAGTTGCCTGATATTGATGGCATGGCGGTTTTAGAGCGTGTTCTCCAGATCGACTCCAAGGTGATCGGGATTGTGATGACCGGCTATGGCTCGATCGACGGGGCAGTCAAAGCCATGAAGGTTGGAGCCTATGATTTTCTCCCGAAACCGTTCGAGAACGAAGTCGTCGTCGGCTTGATCGACAAGGCCTTGGAAGCGCATCGCTGTCGCGAGCACAAGCAGTCGTCACGGAAAGCCGTTCGTGAGCAATATCGATTGGAGCAGTTCGTCGGCACCAGCGAACCGATCCGGCGCGTGCTTGAGTTTGTGTCGCAGGTGGCAGACTGCGACAGTACAGTCTTGATTCAAGGGGAAAGCGGGACCGGCAAGGAGTTGGTCGCGCGGATGTTGCATTTTAACAGTGTGCGCAAAGACCGTCCCCTTATCCCGATCAACTGTGGCGCCATTCCAGAAAATCTGCTCGAATCTGAGCTGTTCGGGCATGAAAAGGGAGCGTTTACCGGCGCAGCGCAGGCGCGAATGGGCCGCTTCGAGCTGGCGCATGGCGGGACGATTTTTCTGGATGAAATCGGCGAGTTGAGTCCGGCGTTACAGGTGAAGCTGCTTCGGGTGTTGCAAGAGCGGTCGTTCGAACGGGTGGGGGGCACGAGAACCATCGACGTGGACGTACGCGTCGTGGCTGCTACCAATCAGGATTTGGAAGTGGCCGTGCAGCAAAAACGTTTCCGCGAGGATTTGTATTATCGCCTGAATGTCATCCCTGTCACGATTCCACCGTTGAGAGATCGGCGAAGCGATATCCCCCAATTGGTGAATCATTTCCTGAAGCGGATACCTCGCGGCAGGCAGACCTCTATGGCCGGCTGTTCATCGGATGCAATGGTCTGTCTCATGGAGCACCACTGGCCGGGAAATATCCGTGAGTTGGAGAACATGATCGAGCGTCTCGTCGTGTTGAGTCGGTCGGGGACGATCGAAGCCTCCGATCTTCCCGAACGTCTCCAGCGCCGTCCGGTCTCCGTCGATCAACCGGAAACGCATTTTATTTCTTTCAGCGATCAGGGGGTGAATTTGCCGCGAGAGATTGAGCAATTGGAAAACCGCCTGATTGTCGGCGCGCTACGACAGGCCAACGGGATTACGAGTAAAGCGGCTCAACTGCTTCATGTGAACCGCACGACCCTCGTCGAAAAGATGAAACGGAAAGGGTTTGCCTCGAAGGCTCAGGGTTGTTCCGTCTCCTAGAAGCCTGTCCAAGTAATACCGTTCTTCTGCGGCAAACGATCTGCCGGCGGCTTTTTTCCCTGTCGCCGGCCTCAATCTCCAACATTCCCCCCTTGCTCGCACCGCTCGATGCTTCTGCAGGGCCTCCTTGTAGCTCGCCCCATCGTGCCGTTGAGAAGTCTGTCAGGACGACCTGCTGCCCAGATTATCTTTCCCGATAGCCGCCCGATCCAGCATGTGCGCGAAGAATCTCCTTTCGTCTCGCCTCGTCAATCCATTGACGAACCTATGAGGAACACGTCGGGCATTTGACAGGTTTTGCAGAATCATAATGCGGAGAGTCGCAGTTTCTCCAATACAACAGGCAATTATTTCACGCGGCAAAAAAGGCACAGGAATTGCTGATGCCCAGATGTGCTTATGCGAATCATCATCTATTGCCATTGCGTCATAATCTGCTTGCTCGCGCTGGCCCTTCCACAGTATTTCGCATTGGCGGTTGAGCCGGGAGCGGCGGAAGCCACGCAGCCACCCATTCCAGCGATGCACCGTCAGGCGAGTGTCGGGAATGCTTCGCCGAGGATTGAATTGCCGGATGATGGGCCCCGCTATGATCGAATGATGGAGGCACCGGGGGCATTACAGTTTCAAGCGGCGGTCGAGGCGCTCGGACGCGGGCAATATGCCGTGGCCCGCGCAGATTTTGACAAGCTCGTTGCGCTTGATTCTTCCAGTGAGTTGCTTCCACCGTTGAGGGCTTTCTTGGCTGAACTCGCCCTGCTCGAGGACCCGACCGACCATGGCCGGAGAGAGGCGATTACACAATATCGCAGCATCATTGGTTCGTATCCGAAAAATGCCAATGCATTCCGGGCACTCTGGCGGATCGGTGACCTGTATGTCGAATTGGGATGGTTCCAGGAGGCTATCGTCGCTTATGAATATGCTCTTTCCCGCGAACTGCCTCGTCCCGATGCGGACCGATCCCTGCTTGCTCTGGGGGGCATACTTGGAAAGCTGGAGCGATGGGCAGATGCAGAAAACGCCTTAGATCAGGTCAGAAAGCGCGCGACGGACGATCGTCTTGTCGCAAGGGCGACCTTGGATCTGGCCAATGCGCTCTATGCTCAGAGGCGCAATTCAGACGCGCTATCGCTGTACGATCTCCTGTATCGGCGTTGGCCGGATCTTCTGAAAAGGGATCCCGACGGGTTGCAGCAGTATGGCGCCGTCCTCTTTGAAATTCAGGAGCTGAAAAAGGCGCGTGACATCGATCTGCTGCTGTACAATCTTTTCCCTTCGAACCGGCATGCGGGTGCGGCACTCGTCCGCCTTGGGGACAGCAGTAGCCGGCTCGGGCTTCGAACATCGGCGGAGCTATTTTATACGGCGGCTCAGACGCAGTACCCAAAAACAGCATCAGGGGTCGTTGCGCGTATGCGCCTGTCAAGAATCCAACAGGAAGTTGCCCTGTCGGCAGGAGAAAGCTTATTGCGTAAAAAGGTGGAAGGGATCATCCAAGGCAGCGCCATTTCCTATCTGGAGCCATCCGAAGCCGAAGATCTCTACAAGACCATCGCGATAGAGCATCGGGATGACATTCTTGGCAGCGAGGCGCTGTTCCATTTGGCAGAGTATTACGAGTTGCGGGGAGACCCTGCGCGAGGCATCCATGTCTTTCAAGACGTTACTCGGCGGACTGGCATCATTCCGCATGATCCGTGGCCGCCGGCTGCGGGACTTCGTCTGACCTCCATCTTGAAGCCCCAGCTGGAAACGGCACTCAAGGGCAAGAATGATATCCAGGTGCTTACGTTGTTTCATAGCCACGGGCAGGCTCCGGAGCAGCATTACCTAGGGACGCCGATATTATTGGAGGTGGCCGATAGACATCGTCGTTTGGGCTTCTCCGGCGAAGCGGTTCATCTCTATCAAACGTTCGTCCGCAGTCGGAAGGTGGCTCCGCTCCACGAAGCGGCGCTCATGGGTCTGGGGGAAAGTTACTTGGATCAGCTCGACCCAGCAGCCGCTCGAAACGTATTCGAAAGTTTCCGTTTGCAGTATCCCCAGAGCGCTCGCTCGCCGCTCGTGTCCCGGCAATTGACGGAAGCCATGCTTGGGCAGGGGGATCGTCGGAGTGCGATCAGGATGATGCGGCGGTGGATGAGGTTGCACCCGAAGGATGCGGCGCAAGGATGGATGTATGTGACGCTTGCGCGGACGTTGGCGGAAGACCAGAAGCATGAGGAGGCCGTCGAGGCATTCGAGACTGCATTGCGAAGCCACGCGCTTCGAACGCCGCAGGATATTCTGCTGTACGCCGATCTGCTGGTGAAACTGAATCGCCAGGAGCGCGCTGCGGATCTCTACAGCCAGGTTCTGCAGGCCGGACCTGATGCGGTAGAGGCGGAATGGGCACGGGCGCAGATTCTGTTGAACCCCGGAGCCAAGAGTCGTCAGGGGGGGCAATCGAGGTCTGTGGTGCAGGATCCAGGGTTTCACGATCCACTCCTTCACCGCGCGGCGGGAGCGATGCAGATAGGGCTTCAAACGTCCAGAGTGAAGGAAGGAGAATAATGCGATGAACATAGATGCAGTTTCAACGACGACGGAGAGTGATTTGCTGCATGAGGCGTTTCGAAGTTTCGACGATGCAGCTGCGACGTTGCAACAGTCCTATCAGACATTGACGTCTCGCTTGGAACAGCTTGATGTGGAGCTTGCCGACCGTAACGAAGCGCTCGGGCAGAATTTGCGAGCCAATGAAGAACTGCGGGAGCACTTGACGGCGATTGTGGAGTCCCTCTCGACGGGTTTGCTCGTATTGAACACAGAGGGGTTGATCACGCGCTGTAATCGGGCTGGGGAGCAACTTCTGGGGCTGACACGCGAACAGATGATGGGCCGCTCGTTAGTCGACTGTCTCAAGGAGGCGCAGCTGGATGGGGAGGCCTACCCCTTAACTACGCGACAGGGCGCGGCCGTCACACTTTCCCAGCGCGCGTTGCAGAGCAGCGCTGGGTGCCAGGCAGGGAGCGTGGTTTTGATTCAGGATGTCACGGCGGTGCGAGAACTGGAGGACCGGCTGCAACGCCGGAATCGGCTGGCGGCGATGGGGGAGATGGTCGGGCGAATCGCCCACGAAATTCGGAACCCCCTCGGCAGTATCGAACTGTTTGCCTCGATGCTGCGCCGCGATTTGACCGGCGCTCCGGCCCTGCGAGGATACGCCGAGCATATTTCATCCTCTGTCCACATGATGAATCGCCTCTTGACCAATCTTCTGCTCTATACCAAGCCCGATTGCTCCCATGGGGAGTGGCATGAGACGGAAGCACTCATGCTCGACTCATTGACGCTCGCCGCCCATGCAATTGCGAACACCAGAATCGACATTCGTCTCGATATCGATCCTCAGACGGATCGAATTTGGTGCGACGCGGGCCAAATGAAACAAGTGCTTCTCAACTTGATTCTGAACGGTATTCACGCCATGCCAGGAAGTGGAACATTGACGTTGTCCGCCGCTCTCGCAGCGGGGCGAGCTTCCGGAGGACCGGAGATCTGTCTCTCGGTCTCGGATACAGGCGTCGGCATTCCGGCTGTTCAGCGATCGAGGATTTTCGATCCATTTTTTACGACGAGGGACGATGGTACCGGATTGGGGCTGGCCATCGTCCATGCGATTGTCGAGGGGCATCGGGGCAGGATCGACGTGGAGAGCATCGAAGGCCGCGGCACCACATTTACGATCGCGCTTCCATGCCATCGGGAAACGGACTGCGTTCAGGAACCGGAAATGCCGGTTTCCGATCGCGGAGACGGGGCAGCCGTCCCCACGATCGATGAGGGCCATTTTGTCGAAGAGGAGACCTCCGCATGAGCGACCATCACACAGCGGGTTCTGCGACGGATGTTCCCGCGCAGGCCGAGAGAATTTTGATCGTCGATGACGAGCCGTCCATGAGGACAGCGTTGATGGAGTCGGTCCGTCGTCTCGGGTATGACGTGCAGGGCGCGGTCGATGGCGCCGACGCGGTTGAACGGGTCAGCCTCTTCAGGCCCTGGTTGGTGGTGACCGATCTGAAGATGCCTCGTCTTGGCGGCCTCGATTTGATCAAGGAGATCAAGCGTCGCTCGCCACAGACGTTGATGGTCCTGATGACCGCTTACGGGACGGTGGAGACCGCCGTAGAGGCGATGAAATACGGGGCGAGCGACTACATCCTCAAACCCTTTTCTACCGATTTGTTGGAGCGAGTGATCGGCAATCTGAAGGCCCGTGGCGCCGATGCCTCGGCCTCATCGAGGTCACCGATCGATCAGCGGTCGATTTTGACGCAAGATCCCGGCATGGCCCGTCTCCTGAGCACCGTTGAAGGAGTTGCGGCAAGTCAAGCGACGATCCTTATTAATGGTGAAAGCGGCACAGGAAAGGAACTGCTGGCCCGCTTTATCCATAATAGAAGCCCTCGCGCGCATCGTCCGTTTATCGCCGTCAATTGTGCTGCCTTGCCGGATGGGCTCTTGGAGAGCGAACTGTTCGGCCATGAGCGGGGGGCCTTTACCGGGGCCATCGTGAAAAAACTGGGCAAGTTTGAGATGGCGCATACCGGTACGTTGTTGCTGGATGAAATCAGCGAGATGAACATGGGGTTGCAGGCCAAGTTGCTCCGTGTGATTCAGGAACGGGAAGTGGATCGAGTCGGGGGGCGTGAGCCGGTATCCGTGAACATTCGGGTCATCGCAACGACCAACCGATCGCTGTATCACGAAGTGGAGCAGGGACGGTTTCGGGAAGACTTGTATTACCGATTGAATGTGTTCCCCATCACGGTGCCGCCGTTACGAGAACGTTCCGCCGACATTCCGTTGCTCGCGAGGCATTTCGTGGCGGTCTCTGCGGCGCGCAATAGTCTTCCGCTGCCGACGGTATCGGCGGAGGCCTCCGCCGATACCGTCGGCAGCGGAAGACTAT
>JABFSG010000067.1 GCA_013140715.1 Nitrospiraceae bacterium | reverse complement strand
CGCCATCCCCTTCTCCGACGACACCTTCGTCAACGCCGCCGTCAACGTCGTCTTCCCATGGTCCACGTGCCCGATCGTCCCGATATTCACATGCGGCTTCCGCCGCTCATATTTCGCCTTCGCCATAAATCCTCCTACAAACGCGATGAGTGAATGGTGATCAGTGATGGGTATCAGGCCCCGCGGCCCGCACATCACTCATCACTCGCCACACGTCAGCCTATTATGGAGCCCACGACGCGGATTGAACGCGTGACCTCGTCCTTACCAAGGACGTGCTCTACCAACTGAGCTACGTGGGCGCTCTTCGTTAATCGCGAACCGTTATTTATTATTCGCAAGACAACCTCAGCACATTCCACAAAGAACCCGTTTTACGTTTAACGAATAACGCTTCACGTCTTCCGTTTCCATTCTTCACTCACTGGAGCGGGCGATGGGATTTGAACCCACGACAGCCAGCTTGGAAGGCTGGAACTCTACCACTGAGCTACGCCCGCCCATAAATAATTGACAGCTAACGTCCTCTGGCTTCATTCAAACAGTAATTCTCTTGCACCAGTAAACCTCACGCCAAAGCTCAGAACAAGAAACCCTTAGTGCCCTCTATTGCCTATCGCTAAGAATCACTACGAGGGCCCCCGGTCGAGCCTGCGCTGCTTGGTGGGCAGGCAAGGATTCGAACCTTGGAAGCCGATGGCAACAGATTTACAGTCTGCCCCCTTTGGCCACTTGGGTACCTGCCCGAAACACCCTGCATACAACACAAATCTCAATGCTCAACGATGGTCTTCTTCGTCCACATGACGGAAAAAGAAGAGCAAGCTAGTCCACGCACAGCTTCCCCTTCCTTACAAGTTAAGGATACCGATGAGGAGCTGAGGACAGAGCCTGTTCAGGAAATGCTGGATTCTATTGATGAAGTATGGCGATGTCAAGGGCCAAAAGTAGAATTCTCTTGTTTTTTCTCCGACCACACCTATCGGCCAAAATCTTCTTGCTGCCCCCTACCTCCACAGATATTCCATGGGCTATAGACTTGATGGAGACACGCCACCCTATTCACATTGCCCATATCGCGCAACCTCTCGGTCTACAAAAGAAAATACTCCGCTCGCACGAGTGAGGAGCCCGGAGGAAAACTCAAGAGCCTCTTTCATCAGTACCGCCGCCTCCCGCTCCGATAGACGAGAGGCAGGGGCCAAATATCGCTTTCGTGCTACGACCCGCTCACCAGGATCTTCCGGCTCGTAATACCCGAGGAGAGTGCCTTCTCGATCGGCAATTCTGAGACGACTCACCCATTCATCCTGATGTTTCCCAGATTGCTGAATCGATTGTCCTCCCCGTCCCGACAATTCCAATTGATTCCATATGACCCACCCGACAAACACCGCCCATGTTTCGTTGAGCGCTTCCCAGGACTCCCGCTCGCTCAAAAATCGCTCCTCAGTCTCTCCTCTCCTCTGCACGACCGGCGTGATCAAGACCGCCCCGTAGCGGCAACCCTGCTGTGCCCTCGCAAAAGCGAGCAGCGGATCCGGCGAAACCTGAGGGGAGGCCTCTGCCGCTGTTACCAAATAATCGAGATAGGCGTGGAACAGTTCGTGATAGAGCGTGGCGATTTCGATAGGGGTCAGTCGCCCAAGCGGTCGCAAGGTCGCCCCGGCTCCATTGAAGGACAGCCTTCGACTGAGTACCATTCGATGTTCCCCGAGATGGTACTCGGCGGCATAACTGTGCAAATCGTCGAACTCAAATCGAACAAAACTCGGTGGAATGGCCTTGAGAAATTTTGTCGGGAGGCCCAGGGCCTGGGCCTCAGCCAGCAATTGCCGCCACATCCGCTCGGATGACGGCACGTGTTCCTCTGCCATTACCACATTCGGACCGAGGAGCAGTCCACCCAAGAGAACACCTAGCACGATCGCTCTGCACCACGCAGGCATCATACAGATCATCCGCATCGATGGTGGGATGGGCAACTCAGAGAATAGAGCTCAGATGTAGTGGTCATCACGGGCATACCAATCAGGCCGCCCACCTTCTTCCACCAGGACGAGCTGATCCAACAGAGCAGGCGTGACAGGGTCCAGAAACCGAGAGGGCTTCGAGAGCAACATGCCGCTCCCCTTATCGAACACATTAATTGGGTACGTCAGGAATAGATGCCGCTTGGCTCTGGTCACGGCAACATAGAACAGCCGCCGCTCCTCTTCCAATTCGTCGTCAGCGACAAACGAATAGACGGACGGGAACCGGCCATCCACCACCCAAATCACAAAGACACATTGCCACTCCAGTCCCTTCGCCGAGTGGATTGTCGAGAGGACCAGCCGTTCATCATCCCGATCCGGCGCATCCACACCCACGGCACTGCCATCCGGCGGTTCCAGAGCCAGGTCTGCTAGAAATTCATCGACACCCGGATAGCCTTCAGCAATCGTCTGGAGATGATCGAGATCCCTTATACGCTTGGGATAGTCGTCGTACTGCTCCTTCAAAATCGGCAGATAATATTCATACACATGGTTTACCTGCTCGGCGGGGCGCCGGTCCTCTGCACCGGAGAGACTCTCCAGCGTGTTGGCCAAATTTTTCAGCCCTTGCCCCGAACGACCCGTCACGCTGCGCAACACATCGAAGGGCTGTCCAGCCTTCACAATCGCCGCGAGCAGATCCTGCGCCTTCTTCGGCCCCACCCCCTCCACCAGCAAAAGCACTCGATGCCAGCTGACCGTATCGAGTGGGTTGGCAATCACCCGTACATGGGCCAGCAGATCCTTCACATGAGCGGTCTCGATAAATTTGACACCCCCGCGTTTGATGAAGGGCAACCCCTTCCGCGAGAGTTCGATCTCCAGGTCGAATGAATGGAAACTGGATCGAAACAGTACCGCCACCTCGCTCAGCGGCACACCTTCTTCACGTAGCTCGAGAATCTTCTGCGCAATAAACCGCGACTGGGTATTTTCACCGCCTGCTTCCACCAGAGACGGGAGCGGGCCGTCGATCTTTCTGGTGAAGAGGCGCTTGGTATATTTCTCCGTCGCTTCATCGATAATGCAGTTGGCCAAATTCAGGATGGGCTGCGTACTGCGGTAGTTTTCTTCCAGCTTGTACATCGTGGTGCCGGGGAAGAGCGTCGGAAATTCCATAATGTTTTTAAACGTCGCGCCGCGAAACCCGTAGATCGACTGGCTATCGTCTCCGACGATCATCACATTGTTGTGGGTCGAGGCCAACTGACGGATGACCTCGGCCTGCAGCCGATTCGTATCCTGATACTCATCCACGAGAATGTAGCGGTACTGGCGTGAAATCGTCGTGCGGGCCGTCTCGTCCCGCAACAGCAGTTCTCGCAACATCACCAGCAGGTCGTCATAGTCGAGAAGCTGCTTCTGGCGCTTGGCCGATTGATAGGCCTGCTGCAACCGCCCCAGATCCTCCATATGGTCGGCAAAGTGACCGAACTCGTCGATGATGATCTCGTCCAGACTGCGGAGCGTATTCGCGCTCTTACTGACCATCTCCATGATCGTCCCCTTGCGAGGGAACCGCTTATCTTTTTCGTTCAGCCCCAACTGCGCCCGCATCAGCGCAATGAGATCTTCCGCATCGCCTCGATCCAGAATCGTAAAGCCCGGCTCCACTCCGATCGACCGGCCATAGCGCCGCAGCAAGAGATTCGCCACAGAATGAAACGTGCCGCCACAGACCCTCTGGCTCCTCGCGCCGATCAACTCACCGGCGCGCTCCAGCATTTCCTGCGCCGACTTGCGCGTAAAGGTGAGCAGCAGAATGTTCGAGGGATCGATACCGGAATCGATCAGATAGGCCACGCGATAGACCAGAGTCCGCGTCTTACCGCTGCCGGCGCCGGCAATCACGAGCGAAGGGCCTTCCCCCGCCGTCACAGCCGCCAGTTGCTGAGAATTCAAGGCAGCACGATAGTCGATGGAAAGTTCGCGCGTGGTAGCCTCATCGTCAGACCGCTTCAGCACATAAGTCTTAGTTTCTCGTTCCATAGAAATGAGAGAAGATATTGTTGCGCAGTTCGATCATTCAGGGGAAGCGCTGTATAACATACTCGCCTCTGCCCTTTCAAAGAGAAGAGAGAAGGAGCGGCCAGGTGCCCTCCTTGCTCGCAGAACGCGCACGGTGAAACGGTGCTCGTTCGATGCGCGCAGTAGAGGGCAACCTTGGCCACTCCTTCCAAAAACGGCATAAGAAATTCGGAGGCCCCCGCCAGGGTAACTGGCACGTCTCGGCGTGCCAGTGGGTGGGCGGGTGAGAAAGCCGCGCGCAGTGGAAGATCAATCAGCCCCCATCCCTAAAGAGACAACGAGCATGCTTGGAAGGATTATTTATCTCGTCCAACAAGCGGGATCGAGGACCGACTAGGTCATCCTGAAGGAAGCAAGTGGATGAAAACCAGAGCGCTCATGAGTGTCATTGTGCAGCAGCCCAAAAGCTTCCCCCCGCTTTGCCTATCAGGAAATGGCGGAGGGGCGAGATTTGAAAACCCTGATGCGCCAGAGACTATAGGGCCTGATCTCACCGTATCGGCTCTATCTCAATCATTTACGAAGATCAGAGGCAGATGAAAGACCGATTAAGCCAGATGGAGCATGATGGTTCCGCTACAGATGAGCTACAAAGATCCACCGCCAGAAACGCTATCCACGGGCAACGAAAACCAGTGCAAGAGACCATCGCTCTGCAATTTAGTGGCGAATCTAAACTCTCTTTCAAATCGAATCGGGATGATCCATGGATGATAACTCACAATGATTGAAAAATCCGCTCCTGCAAATTTGGCTGCGTGGTCGATTTTCAACATGTCGTCTAGGGTAATGGTAAAGCGTTCGTCCATCGCAAGATTTTTATTTTGCCAACTTTCCAGAGTCAATCGAGACACATATGGTCCCTTGCAGGGCGGCTGGACTGTCGGAGCAGTTCCGAAATAACAGAGCCCAAGGAGTATATTCATCTTGTGAAGCGAAATGAAGTTGATATTCGTGATCGTGAAGGAAATTGGGAATGGGTTCAAAGGGTCCGTGGCCCCATCAGGGGTCACAGTCATGCGCGGCAAAAAAGTGATCAGCGCAGCAATTAGACTGATTATGGTAGCTAACGCTCCAAGTATGAGCCCAAGTCTTGAGCGTTGCGGCGGGTTTGGTCTTCGGTTGCTTTTTTTTTGACATCGCTTTTGATTAGCCTGTTTCGGAGGAATTATCAAGATTGAAGACTCTAGCCTTGCCCTTGAGGCCCTGTGAAGTCTGCGGATTGCATATTCGCAGCCACTCCCAAACTTCCTGTTTTCATTCTGGAAGTCTTCACCCTGTGGCTAAAGTGTGGCTGATATGAACGTGGGTGAAGCGCTCACGAGTTTCATTACTTGACCTGAGAGATAATGGTGTCAGCATATTCGCCAAAACTCACAGCCGTAAATCCAAACAATGCTGACACCTTATTATTCTTTCAATGATCCGTCCAAGCTCGCTCGTTACTTTCTTTCAAGGGGTGGCCTGGTTTGGCCCCCAACTGCGCACGTCGAACGACCACTGCTTCATCGTGGGGGTTCCGTGAGCACGGGGGACCAACCAGGCCACCCCTCTCCCCTGCTACTTCGTCGATTCCTTGATCTCAGCGGCCGCCTGCTCAGCTGATTGCTCCAATGTACTTTCTGCCTGACGGGCCTGATCCATCGGAGTCTGTATTGCACCCACCACAGCCTGCCCTGCTGCTTGCGTCGCCGCACTGCCGGACGCAGCCGCAGCCTTCGTCTTCTCTATCGGCGTCTCCTGATTACAGCCCCATAGCCCCACTACCGCCAGCAATCCGATAACAAGGACCATACTGCATCTGGATATCCTCATCGCAATCTCCTCATCCTATGATTCAACATTCATAACTATTCAGGTAGATAGGCTGAAGGCTTTTAGGGGTTGGGCCTCTGGCGCAACGAGAATCATTTCTGCTTGAATCCAAGGTCGCAAAACCCGATACGGCCTTGAATGGCGTGATTCGCGTTTCCCGAGAACCTTTATGATCTTCACACTTCGGCCTTGAGCCTGAACACCTGAGCAGCTACCAACATTGGCCATTCACCATTTCCATACCGTCCATACACAATCGTAGCCGCAAGGTCACGAACGGATAAGCTATTCACGTTATTGCGAAACCGCTTCTCGTTGAGCTTCATTGACTCGCCCATTTCATTTTGTTAGCCTCAAGACCCCGCACATTGCTACCGATAGAGAAGACGAGAATAGTCCGACAGCACCTTTGGCATCCAATCCCGAAAGGAGTTCCGATGGCTAGCTCAACCGCCTCCCCCGACATGCTTACTGAACTACAGAATAAGGCCACGCAGCTCCGGATCGAAAGTGTTCGTGCCACGACTGAAGCAGGGAGCGGGCATCCGTCCAGCTGCTGTTCCGCTGCGGACATCGTGGCGGCCCTCTTCTTCTCCGTCATGAAATACGATCCTAAAAACCCGAAAGCCCTCAATAACGATCGGTTCGTGCTGTCAAAGGGCCATGCAGCCCCCCTGCTCTATGCCGCTTGGGCTGAAGCAGGGCTCTTTCCCAAGAGCGAACTGCTGAAGCTCCGGACTTTGACGTCCGACCTTGAAGGCCACCCGACCCCTCGCTTGTCGTTTGTCGATATGGCGACCGGTTCGTTGGGACAGGGGCTTCCCGTCGGCATCGGCATCGCTCTGAACGCAAAGTTCGTCGATAAGCTGGATCACAGGACCTACGTCTTGATGGGCGATGGAGAATCGGTCGAGGGATCTAATTGGGAAGCGGCTGAAGTAGCTCGCCATCATGGGTTGGATAACCTCTGCGCCATTGTCGATGTGAACCGGCTGGGGCAAAGCGATCCCACCATGCTGCAACATGATATGGAGGCCTATCGGTCCCGGTGGGCCGGCTTTGGCTGGCAGGCCCTGGTAGTCGACGGGCACGATCTCTCAGCGCTGCTTGCGGCGTTCGACACTGCTGCAGCCACCAAGGGCAAGCCGACGGTGCTTCTGGCCAAGACGTTTAAGGGCAAGGGCATCTCCTTTATGGAAAACCATCCAAGCTGGCATGGAAAGCCGATTGCGAAAGGCGAGGAAACCCAAAAAGCGATCGATGAATTGACCAAGCAGTTGAAGCCGAGCAGCACAGTCATTGCCTTTAAGAAGCCATCAACGGCGGCTCAGGGACCTTCGTCGATCAGTCCCCTCCCGCCTTCGCCCTACAAAGTGGGCGATACGGTCGCGACACGCGAAGCGTTCGGCCAGGCATTCGAAGCATTGGGCGCAGTCAATCCGTTGACCGTGGGGCTGGATGCCGACGTGAAGAATTCGACCTATACGGATAAGTTCGGCAAGAAGTTTCCCAATCGATTCTTTGAAAATTTCATTGCAGAGCAAAACATGCTCGGAGCTGCAGCTGGGTTAGCTGCCTGCGGAAAAGTTCCGTTCGTGGCGACGTTTGCCGCATTCTTTACGAGAGCCTACGATTTCGTCCGCATGGCTGCCATCAGCGGCTCGAACATTAAGCTTGTCGGCACCCACGTCGGCGTGAGCATCGGGGAAGACGGTCCCTCACAGATGGGCTTGGAAGATATTGCGATGATGGCTGCGCAACCGGGCGTGACTGTGCTGTATCCGTCCGATGCGACTTGTACCTATCGGCTTGTCGAAATGGCTGCGAAGCACAAAGGGATGGTCTACATTCGGGCTGGCCGGCCAAAGTCGTTGGTCCTGTATGGGCCGGATGAAACGTTCCAAATCGGCGGATCGAAAGTTCTGCGCCAAAGCGCATCGGATGTCCTCACGATCGTGGCAGCCGGCGTCACGCTCTTCGAAGCCTTGAAGGCCTACGACACATTGAAAACGGCCGGCGTCTCCGTGCGGATCGTCGACCTCTACAGTATCGCCCCAATCGATCGCACCACGTTGCTGGACAGCGCGAGGGCCACGCAGGGGCGCATCCTTACTGTTGAAGACCACTATGCACACGGAGGCCTCGGGGATGCGGTACTCAGCGCGGTTGGCCCGGAGGGCATCAAGGTACATAAGCTTGCCGTTCGCACGATCCCCCACAGCGGGAAACCGGACGAGCTTGTCGATCACTTCGGTATCGGAGCACGGTCGATTGTCGAAACGGCCAAACAGATCACGAAATAGGCTTCCCCTATCGCTTTTCTTACAGATTGGGCTGGGTGTTCCTTTCCTGAACATCCAGTCCAATCAGGTAAGACCATCTTCAATCGCGTCCTTCACAAACCCCTTGACACTAGATAATACGTATGTGTAAATGGGCTCCACGTGTCGAAATTATGGGGGTAAAACTGACCTAATTTCGATGCTCTGGCTCAAAGGGAAACACCACGAATGAGATCCTGGGGCTTATATTGGTAGATCAACGGCCTAAATAGTGGGTTAACCTTTGATCTAGGACAGACGTTGCTCCTCATCTGAGTATCACCTAATCTACACACATGGGCCATCACACAAAGAAATGTAAAAATTATCGACTGCAGAAGAGCAATCGGTGCCTTAGGTACGATGCTTTTCATCATCAACCATGTCTGATATCATAATCGTCAATGACCTCGTTGCTCGAATCATACACAACATTCCCAGCACAATCGTCTTCACTCCATCAACGACTAGGCGGCAAGCAAACCCGTCAAGCCTGTGCGGATGATTTTGTGTGGCGAGCCAGGTCTAATAGCTGTACCAAGAGGGGGGCCTAGCATCGACGGCGAATTGGGCATGATTGCTGTGGTTCGGTATCGCCATGCCGAGTTCGATGGGCTGATCAAGATTGTGTCAAAAACCGGGAATTAGATCGCGGTTCGTACGCATGTGTTATCCTAGCTGTCACCTGTGTTGAGCCCATGAGGCAAAACCTCGTCGAGAGACGAGACTCACCATCAGAAAAAAGGAGGCGTGAATGACGGGAAGTAAGATTGGGATGTCGGCCGTGATGATGGGGTGCGCTCTGATTCTGTCAGGAGGCATGGCCTCTGCTGAAGATTTGCCCCCGTTGCCCCCAGTTCCAGCAGAGTATGCAGACAAACATATGCCCGCTGGCGGGTGGACCGACCCTAAGGCCATTGAAGAGGGAGCAAAGATCTACAGCGGCGAATCGAATCCGGTCGTCAACTGCGGCAGCTGCCACGGCAAGGACGGTCAGCCGGTGAAGAAGGGCGCGCGGGATCTTCGTGATCAGAAAAATGTCGGACGTTACTCGGATAGCTTCTGGTTCTGGCGAATCGCGGAAGGCATTCCGAAGACAAAGATGAAGGCCTGGAAGAGCCTCTTGTCTGAAGAACAAATCTGGCAAGTGATGGCATTCGAGCACCAGTTCTCGCATGGAGGAAAACCATCTGAACACACGGATTACAAACCTTAAAGAGGAGGGCATCCCAATGCCCCGAAGTTGGGGCTGCGTCTATTCGGTGGGTAATACGTTCAGGATCGAAGCAACCGTCGGTGTAGTTAAAAATTAAAGGAGGTCCCATGTCTATTCGTTTTTCACGTAGCGTGCGCAATGCAGGATTATTCAGCGCAGCTGTTGTGGCTTTGTCGCTTCTTGCCAGCACCGGCTTTGCGATGGAGACCATTAAGGCTCAAGTCACAACCGCGCCCAATGTTCCACCTCCGATCACCCGGACCCAGCCGGCCCATGTCATCGTAGATCTTGAAGCGACCGAGTTCAACGGTCGGCTCAGCGACGATGCCAACTATCGGTTCTGGGGTTTTAACGGCACCGTTCCAGGTCCGATGATCCGGGTGATGGTGGGCGATACGGTTGAGATCCATTTGAAGAATCGGAAGGACAGCAAGGAGAGCCATAATATCGACTTCCACGCGGTCACGGGACCAGGTGGTGGCGCCGCCATGCTGAACACTGAGCCAGGGGAAGAAACCAAGCTCAAGTTCAAGGCTCTCAATGCCGGCCTCTATTTCTATCACTGCGCCACCTCATCTCCATCCATCCCCGAGCATATCGCCAACGGAATGTATGGCGCGATTCTCGTCGAGCCGGCTGGCGGACTTCCTAAAGCCGAAAAAGAGTTCTATGTCGTGCAGAGTGAGTTCTACACGAAGGGAACCGGCAAGAAGGGCGAAACCTTGGAGTTCTCCATGGAAAATGGCTTGATGGAGCACCCCTCACATGTGGTGTTTAACGGCAGCGCAGGCTCGCTCGTGAAGAATCCTCTGACCGCCAAGGTGGGCGACACCGTTCGTATGTTCTACATCAACGCAGGACCAAACCTGGTTGCCTCGTGGCACGTGATCGGTGAGATATTTGACCGGGTGTACCCGGAAGGTTCATTGGTGACCCCTCCGTTGCAGAACCTCCAGACCACTGTGGTGCCTGCCGGTGGATCTTCCATGGCAGAGTTCAAGGTCGAGTACCCTGGAACCTACATCAACGTTGACCACTCGATCTTCCGTATTGCCAAGGGCGCAGTTGGCTTGCTGAAGGTAGAGGGCACGGCAGATAAGAGCATCTACGAAGGCCTGAAGTAATTCGTCAGGTCGAGGGAGTGAAGTCAACGGGAGGGAGAGGGTTTACCTCTCCCTCCCGTGTTTTTTTGGCTAAGAAGAACAGCGTGAGTCATATGACCGCGCGGGAGGAGATGCTACGATGAAACCAGGACGCCGCTATTGGCTCATGAAGTCGGAACCGCGCGTCTTTTCGATCGAGGATCTTGCCCAATCCTCGAAACAGACCACCTGTTGGGATGGCGTGCGGAACTACCAGGCCCGCAACTTCATGCGTGCAATGACCGTTGGCGACCAGGTACTCTTCTACCATAGTAATGCTGAGCCACCGGCTGTGGTGGGGATTGCGGAGGTTGTGCGGACGGCCTACCCGGACAAGACCCAGTTCGATAAGAGTAGCCATCACTACGACCCGGCCAGTGCTCCCTCTGCTCCACGCTGGGATATGGTGGACATCCAATATCGCCAGACGTTCAAGGCCAGCCTGTCGCTCGATAGACTGCGGGAGGAGCCTCAACTAAAAAACATGGTCTTGCTACAAAAAGGCTCCCGCCTTTCGGTCCAGCCTGTAACAGAAATGGAATGGGTCCTGGTACTCAAATTAGCCGGAGCTCGCGCCAGCTAAAAAACTTCGTTTTGCCTCCTGTCTATGGCTGTGCGATCACCCCTTACCACAAGCCACTTCCCACAGAGCGTGGTTGATACTCTCTCGTTCAACCGGCAGCCAGATGTCTTTATCTACATAGCCATTAGCCGAGATACCGGTTCCCATCGGGTGTGAAAATTCCGTAAACGCAAGCAACCGAAGTCGCTTTTCCGCGCAGTTGAATTGCTTGTGCGTCTTCGTCGATAAAAATCTGGTGGGTCCCCTCGCGCTTCCTTGCATCCACTTAAAGTCTATTAGTTGCCAGAGCGTCACCAGACTCCCCTCCCTCCGAAGGGTATCTGGCTCAACATATAGAATTTGCAAACCTGATAATGGATAGTCTTTCTCAACCGCCACCCATTCCGCATAGGCTGGAACATAACTCAGATACAAAAATACGATCAATGACCAGAATACTGAGGCAGCGGCCGACAGGAGCAAATACCCCTGTTCCTTCAAGTTATGACGATTCACATGTAATGTCCTCATCGGATCGACCAGCCTCGGATCATGAATCAACTTGGAGAGGCCCGTCCTTTACCTCAGCATAGCTCAAGCCCAATGCGCCGGAGAGCAGAGCGATGGAGCGGGCTGAGAGTGCGATCAGGCGCTGACGGCTGACCTGCTTCCTCATGGAGCACAAGTAGTACTGTCCGATGTTGGAACGGAGATGCTGACGCCTTCCATTCCAATACTTCGAGACTGTGGATGTCAAGGGCCCGCGACAACCGGTGGGAGAGATAGATGGTGCGATCCCTTGATGCCGATAGTATCTTCTCTGACTTTCTTGCTCGGCTCTAGCAAACCCCTTCCACATTATCTGTCCCATTACTCAGTGGGCTTGGATCTTTCTTGAGCAAGACAAAGGGCGTATACTCAACATATCGAGTGAGCATCATGATCACAGCGGAGCCTTGATCATGAACGATACCCCTGCCTCCGTCAGATCGTCATCGAACAGTCCAGTATTCCCCTCAACCATTCAGACAATGATCTCCGTTCGGAGCTCGCCCACTAGAGGAGGTGTCACCATGCACATCCCGCAAACACTCAAGGCGTATCTCGATCATGAACATATCCATTATGACCTTTTGCCAAACCTGGAAACATTTGGCGCGACAGAGATCTCCTGCAGGCTCCAAAGCTCGACGAACGAAATGGCCAAGGTCGTGATCGTGAAGGCAGATGAGCGATTCGTCATGACGGTACTGCCTGCAAACTGGAGCATCGATCTCCATCGTCTCAAAGATATCTTTCTAGCCCAGCATGTGCGAGTTGCGGCAGAGGATGAGATCAGAGTCCTGTTTCCAGACTGCGTGCTGGGTGCGATGCCACCATTCAGCAACCTCGATAGGCTCCTTGTGTATATCGATCAATCGCTCACGGAGGAGGAGCAGATCACCTTTCAAGCCGACATCCATTCAGACGCGATCCGCATGCGCTATATGGACTTTGCCGCACTCGTATTTCCTGTGGTCGCGGAATTCCACCATTCACCCTCGGCCGTCTGGTAAGCCATGACGTCGAAACCTTCCGCAACGACAATTTCTCGCGAGAATACTCTTCTCCAAAAAATCTTGATCGCGGTCGATGGCTCCGAACACTCCGCACGAGCTCTGCACTATGTGGGAATGCTTCTGCGCGATACACGAGATGCGCAGGTCACGTTGTTTCACGTGCTAAAGCCAATGCCGCGAGAACTCCTGGAGCATGGCGGATCTGAAGATCCCGCAGAAGAAGTTCGGCTTGCCAAGAAATTGCAGGAGGCCCAAGAAGATTGGGTCCGCACAGAAAGTCGGTTTGAGCACCCAATTTTGCTGACGGCTCTGGAGCTGTTTGGAAAGACCGGATTCCCTCTAGATCGCGTCACACTGAAATTCGGCCACGAAGATGATATTGCTCACACGATTCTCGACGAAGCCCGCACTGGAGGCTACGGGACCATCGTAGTGAGCCGTCAAGACTCGAACAGGATGAAGCGGTTTTTCGGCGGCGGTGTCACCGATCAGCTGCTGCGTGAGGCATCAGGCTATACGCTGTGGGTCGTGGAATGACCGAACGGATAATGGCCAATATGCCATCGGTTTAAGGCAGCACTCACGAAAATCATTCCTCGCACTGTGTCGCCCATGCGCATGGACAGACTTGGCACCGTAGTATTGACGAGTATGACCCTATACATCGGAACAGCAGTCTCAAGAAAACACGGTTCAGTGCTGCATCCCTTTCTCGAAGAATAGCCCACGGTTAATATCGCCGAGACTGACCATCCCCACAAGGGCCCCCTTGTCGACGACTGGAATTCGCCTGAATTTCTTGAGACCCATGTACGATGCCGCCTCCAGAATAGGATCGTGGGGCTCCACTGTCACAGGATTCCGACTCATGATCTCTTCAACTTTCCCGCCAAGAACCTCAAGATACCCCTCTTCCATCTCGACAAAATTCCGGCTATGCACGGTGTCGTGGATGTAGTCGCCATAGTTGGGATACAGCGGCAGCAAGACATCGCGCAAGGTAACGATTCCAATGAGCCGATTGTCTCCCTCGACAACAGGAATGGTTGCGCAGTGGCGATTCAGCATTTTCATAACCACCGACCGCACCGTATCTGTCTTCTTGGCTGTGACCAGACCCGTTGACATGACTTCATGGACAAGCATGGCACCCTCCCTTCTAGCGATTGACCTCCAAGATACCTTTCTTTCCAGAAAACCTCCGGAAGACATCTGCAGGAGAAACAGCACAAAGAGCCGTCAAAGGGAAATTGAATCTCTTGGGCCTGCTCACGTAGAGTCGGTGCTCTCCTCTCATGCAGAGAAGCCTCATTGGGTATTCATCGAATGGGAAAATAGTATGATGGTCAGAAATTTCCCTGACAGACCGGCTAAATGGCCAGTCTTCGAATCGGCGGGCCATCAGAACCGATGCACCGAGGTCTTCCATCAGAGACCTCCTCTCCGAAGATGAGCGTGTGGGTAGTTCCTTCATACTCCCGCTCTCATCTCTATGTCAATGAAGGACCATAAGCTTGGAAACATGCTCGACTTTAAACGACACGGGCGACCCTCCATTTAAGGAGGGCCGCCCGTGGACGGCGCTTAGTACGCCGACAAGCTCTCTATTGTTAACCCAACGAAGTCATGCGCCCCTTAGTAGGGGATCACATGCAAGCACTTCTTGTCCTCGTTGTTCCAGACCACGTCGCAGAGGTTCGACATCCGGGCGACGATCTGGGCCGCTACACCGCCGGTGCCACCGAACAAGCCGCACCAGCCCAAGGTCACAAAGCCCCAATGCAACGGCGCCGCAAACAATTCATCGACGAACCAGAAGGCATGGCCCCACTCGTTGAGGCCCACGTTCGGGAGAATCATCATCGGCCCTACGATCGCCCCCACCAACGGGAACGACACGTTCTTGCTGAACTGCGGCAACCGGGTCATGGCATACAGGTAGCTCGCCACCC
>JABFSG010000068.1 GCA_013140715.1 Nitrospiraceae bacterium | reverse complement strand
CGCCATCCCCTTCTCCGACGACACCTTCGTCAACGCCGCCGTCAACGTCGTCTTCCCATGGTCCACGTGCCCGATCGTCCCGATATTCACATGCGGCTTCCGCCGCTCATATTTCGCCTTCGCCATACCAGCCCCCTTCCGTCCTCACTCAAAATCGATTCGACTACTCACCCCGATACTTAGCAATAATGGCCTCTGAAATCTGCCGAGGCACCGCCTCATAACGGTCGAACTCCATACTATAGGTGGCTCGGCCCTGCGTTCGCGACCGAAGATCGGTGGCATAGCCGAACATTTCACTGAGGGGAACCAACGCATCGATGACTTGCGCAGCAGCCCGGGCTTTCATGCCCTGAATCTTGCCACGTCGACCGTTCAAGTTACCGATGACATCGCCCATAAAGTCCTGAGGAACCACAACCTCCACCTTCATAATCGGCTCTAGCAGCACAGGGTCGGCTCTTTTACAAGCATCGAGAAAGGCCATTGATCCGGCAATCTTGAACGCCATTTCGTTGGAATCAACGTCGTGAAACGACCCATCAATGACCGTGACCCGCACATCGCGAATTGGATATCCCGCGATCACGCCGGAATCGAGCCTCTCCTTCACACCCTTTTCAATGGCCGGGATGAATTCTCTTGGGATAGAACCGCCGACGGTCTTATTGACGAAATCCAACCCCTTACCCGACTCAGCCGGCTCGACCGTCAATACGACGTGACCATACTGGCCACGACCGCCAGTCTGCTTGATGTACTTCGACTCGGCTTCAGCCTTTTTACGAATCGTTTCCCGAAAAGCCACCTCCGGCTTTCCGACATTGGCCTCCACCTTGAATTCTCGCAACATGCGATCCACGATGATTTCCAGATGGAGCTCTCCCATCCCGGCAATAATGGTTTGCGCGGTCTCTTCATCTGTCTTCACCCGGAATGATGGATCTTCTTGCGCCAGCTTTTGAAGCGCGAATCCCATCTTTTCTTGATCCTGCTTGGTTTTTGGCTCAACCGCCATCGCGATAACCGGCTCAGGAAACTTCATGACCTCGAGCAGGACCGGCTGCTTCTCATCCGCCAATGTATCCCCGGTGGTCGCGCCCTTTAACCCGACGGCTGCAACGATATCACCTGCATAGGCCACATCGATATCTTCGCGCTTGTTTGCATGCATCTTTAATAAACGTCCGACGCGATCCTTTGTCCCCTTCGTCACATTTGCGACAGAGGTTCCAGTTTTCAGTGTGCCGGAATAAACCCGGAGGAAGGTGAGCTGGCCGGCAAACGGGTCTGTCATGATCTTAAAAGCCAACGCCGCGAAGGGCTCACTATCCGACGGCCGTCGCTTTATTTCCTTCTCGGTGTTCGGGTCAATTCCGGTCACAGATTCAACGTCGAGGGGGGACGGAAGAAAATCCACGACTCCATCCAACAGCTGCTGGACGCCCTTATTCTTAAAAGCCGATCCGCATAAAATTGGAGTCATCTTCATCGAAAGCACGCCGGCCCGGATGGCTCGTCGAATCTCGTCTTCCGTTAAAGGCTGACCATTGAGATACTTCTCCATCGTCTGCTCGTCGAACTCAGCTACCGCATCCAGCATTTTTTCGCGGTATTCCTTGGCTCGATCGAGTAGATCAGCAGGAATCTCCCTGACAACATACTTGGCGCCGAGCGTCTCGTCATCATAGACATAGGCCTTCATCGTCACGAGATCGATTGAACCCTGAAACTCAGACTCTCTGCCAATCGGGATCTGAATCGGAACCGGCCTGGCCCCCAACCGATCGATCATCGTTTGAACACTGGCATAGAAATCTGCGCCAATCCGGTCCATCTTGTTCATGAACGCGATTCTCGGCACACTATACTTATCCGCCTGCCGCCAGACCGTTTCGGACTGAGGCTCAACTCCCTGCACGGAATCGAATACCGCGACAGCGCCATCAAGCACCCGAAGGGACCGCTCGACTTCAATCGTAAAGTCGACGTGACCTGGAGTATCGATGATATTAATCCGATGGTCCCGCCAGAAACAGGTCGTCGCAGCAGCTGTAATCGTAATGCCGCGCTCTCTCTCCTGCTCCATCCAATCCATCGTCGCCGCGCCTTCGTGCACCTCTCCCATCTTGTGTGAGATCCCGGTGTAGAAGAGAATCCGCTCGGTCGTCGTCGTTTTACCGGCATCGATGTGCGCCATGATGCCGATGTTCCGAGTCTGCTCTAATGGTGATTGACGCGCCACGTGCTTCCCCTAAAAAATATATATGCCGCAACCGGGCCCGTAAAACGCTGCGATCGATACACACCCGCGTCAGCGGGTCGCAGCAGGCTCAGCTGCAGCACAGAACGACGCTACCAGCGATAGTGCGCGAAGGCCTTATTGGCTTCCGCCATCCGATGCACGTCTTCCCGCTTCTTAACCGCCGCCCCCGTATTGTTCGACGCATCCAGCAATTCGGCTGCGAGCTTCTCTCGCATGCTCTTTCCACCGCGGGTACGCGAGTACTCCGCCAACCATCGAAGGGCCAGCGACATCCGACGGGCCGGACGAATTTCTACCGGCACCTGATACGACGCGCCCCCAACCCGGCGGGACTTCACTTCTACGACGGGCTTTACATTATCGATCGCTGTCCGAAATACCTTCAGCGGATCGTTGCCGGTCTTCTCGTGAATCACGTCGAACGCCCCGTAGCAAATGCGCTCCGCCGTGCTCTTCTTTCCACCAGACATGAGGATATTCAAAAATTTCCCCACCAGCTTGTCCCGGTATCTCACATCAGGAAGAGGGTCTCGGTGATCTAAAAATCTAGTTCTGGGCATGTGTCATTCACTCTCTCAATACCGGTGGTTTGCAACCTAACTACTTAGGACGCTTCGCTCCATACTTCGAACGGCTCTGTTTTCGATCCGCCACACCAACGGCATCAAGGGCGCCTCTGACGATGTGATACCGCACGCCGGGCAAGTCCTTTACGCGGCCGCCACGGACGAGCACAATGGAGTGCTCTTGGAGATTGTGGCCGACACCGGGAATGTAGGTCGTGACCTCCATTCCATTGGTCAAACGAACGCGAGCAACTTTCCGAAGCGCCGAGTTCGGCTTCTTCGGCGTCGAGGTATAGACACGAAGACAAACCCCGCGCTTCTGCGGACAGGACTTGAGTGCTGGGCTCTTCGTCTTCGCATGCGCCAGCTGGCGACCTTTTCTGACTAACTGATTAATCGTTGGCATTAGTACATCACTCTCATCTTCGATATCGTTTGATCGTTTTCCTCAACCCATCAAGGGCAAAGCCGGTCGATTGTAGTGAGCATTGATCGCTGTGTCAAGCCCGTCACAATGCCCTATGGATTATGAGCGGGCAGGCTCTCCCAATCCCGGCGCTACGCTCTCTTGTGCAATGGCCACCACATCTCCCTGAGCCACAATGGCAGGCTCGGGCTTGGGACTAATCACAAACGTGTCGCGGTACTCTTCGAATCCGGTTCCAGCCGGAATCAATCGACCGACGATCACATTTTCTTTCAGGCCCAATAGATTGTCGATACGCCCGTTGATCGCCGCTTCCGTCAAGACACGCGTAGTCTCCTGGAAGGAGGCGGCAGAAATAAAGCTATCCGTAGTTAATGCTGCCTTAGTAATACCCAGCAGTACAGGTTTCCCAAGACCCGGCTGCCCGCCCTTAGCCAACACTCGCTCATTCTCCTCATCAAATAGCATCTTGCTGACCTGGCTGCCCGGCAGGAACTCCGTGTCGCCAGGATCTTCGACCCGGACCTTGCGCAACATCTGCCGCACGATGATCTCGATGTGCTTATCGTTGATCGTCACGCCTTGCAGCCGGTAGACGTCCTGCACTTCGTCGACAAGATATTTCTGCAATTCATTCGGCCCCAGCACATCAAGGATGTCGTGGGGATTGGCCGATCCATCCATCAACGGTTCGCCGGCCCTCACCCAATCGCCCTCATGCACATTGACGTGCTTGCCCTTCGGTATGAAGTATTCCTTCACATCTCCCATCTTATTATTCACCAAGACTTTTCGCATACCTTTTACGAAACCGTCGTACGACACTTCGCCGTCGATCTCGCTTATGACGGCGGTTTCCTTCGGTTTCCGGGCCTCGAACAACTCAGCCACACGTGGCAGACCGCCGGTGATATCTTTCGTCTTAGTCGTTTCCCGCGGGATTTTAGCCAACACGTCACCGGGAGTGACCACTGCGCCCTTTTCGACGAATATATGCGCCCCGACAGGAAGAAGGTAGCGCGCCACATTTGCCGCCGCCGCAACCTTGGCCGTCTTCCCACCCTCGTCCTTGATCGACACACGAGGACGCAACGTCGCACCGCTATGCTCAACGATGACTTTGCGGGAGAGGCCGGTGACCTCATCGAACTCTTCCTTCATAGAGACACCTTCGATGATGTCTCCATAGGCAACCTTCCCACCGACTTCCGTGAGAATAGTCAGTGAATAGGGGTCCCACTCCACCAATTTCTGACCGACCTCAACACGACCGCCATTTTTAATCTTGATCTTAGCGCCGTAGACAACCCCGTATTTCTCGCGCTCACGGCCCGTCTCGTCGACAATGGCAATTTTTGCGTTCCGATTCATGACGACCCATTCACCCTCTTTATTCTGGACCGCAATTCCGGGGTTAGAGAAGTCGGCATTCTTCTTCGCATCGAAACTCATGAACTTGATCGTGCCTGCATGCTTGGCCTCGGTCACCGTCTGCTCGACCACCTTGCTCGCCGTTCCTCCGATGTGGAACGTCCGCATGGTCAACTGCGTGCCAGGCTCACCGATCGACTGGGCTGCAATCACACCGACCGGTTCGCCTTTTTCGACCAACCGCCCGCGCGCCAAATCCCGCCCATAGCAGGATCGGCAGACTCCGCGGCGCGACTGACAGGTCAGCACCGAACGAATCTTGACGTGATCGACCGCCGCCTCCACAATCGCCTTTGTCCGCTCTTCATCGATCTCCTCGTTGAAGGACACGATGATCTCACCGGTTACAGGATCGCGGATATCTTCTGCGGCCAACCGTCCTAACACCCGCTCTTCGATCGGCTGAATGATTTCACCACCCTCCACCAATGCGCTCACAATGATGCCGTCGGTGGTCCCGCAATCGATTTCGTTGATGATCACATCCTGCGCGATATCCACCAAGCGCCGCGTGAGATAACCGGAGTTTGCGGTCTTCAACGCCGTGTCCGCCAACCCTTTCCGCGCGCCGTGCGTCGAAATGAAGTACTGCAACACCGTCAATCCTTCGCGGAAGTTGGCGGTAATTGGGGTCTCGATGATTTCACCGGAGGGCTTCGCCATCAAACCGCGCATACCACCCAACTGACGGATCTGCTGCGAACTTCCTCGAGCGCCTGAATCCGCCATCATGAAGATCGGATTGAAGGCCTCAGCCTTGCTCGGATCGCCGCCGGCTCCCAGCTCCTTCATCATTTCATTGGCGATCTGTTCGGTCACATGAGCCCAGATGTCGATCACCTTGTTATAACGTTCGCCGTTAGTGATCAATCCCTCAGCATATTGCCGTTCGATCTCTGTGACCTCTTGCTGAGCCTTGCCCAACAAATCCTGCTTCTTGGTCGGAATATGCATGTTGTCGATGCAGATCGAAATGCCGGCGCGCGTGGCATACTCAAACCCTGTGTCCTTGACTTTGTCCAGGAACGTGACCGTCTCACGGTGACCGCACTGACGGTAGACCGCATCGATAAGTTTAGTCATTTCCTTTTTGGTCATCAGCTTATTCGCCGTGGCAAACGGCAAGCCAGGAGGGAGCACATCCGACAGGATGACTCGCCCGACGGTGGTCTGGACGAGACTTCCTTCGATCCGCACCTTGATCCGCGCGTGCACTTCCAATTCCCGTGAATCGAATGCGATTCGGACTTCTTCCGGCGACCCAAATACTTTCCCCTCACCCTTGCATCCAGCACGTTCCTTGGTCAGCCAATAACAGCCGAGCACCATATCCTGCGATGGCACCGCAATCGGCTTGCCATTGGCCGGTGAGAGAATATTATTGATCGACATCAGCAACACACGCGCCTCGACCTGGGCTTCGACCGAAAGCGGAACGTGGACAGCCATCTGGTCTCCGTCGAAGTCGGCATTGAATGCCGCGCAAACCAGCGGATGCAACCGGATGGCCTTCCCCTCAACCAACACCGGGTCGAAGGCTTGGATACCGAGACGATGCAACGTCGGCGCACGGTTCAGCAACACAGGATGTTCACGAATGACTTCGTCCAGCACATCCCATACTTCGGGCCGCTCTTTTTCGACCAACCGTTTGGCGCTCTTGATTGTCGTCGCTGCGCCTCGCTCCTCCAGTTTGTGGAAGATAAAGGGCTTGAAGAGTTCGAGCGCCATCTTTTTTGGCAACCCGCATTGATGCAGCCGGAGCTCCGGTCCCACGACGATAACGGTTCGGCCCGAATAATCCACCCGTTTACCGAGCAGGTTTTGCCGGAAGCGCCCCTGTTTTCCCTTCAGCATGTCGCTCAAGGATTTGAGCGGCCGCTTGTTAGGTCCGCGAATCGCTCGGCCGCGACGACCGTTGTCGAAGAGTGCATCGACCGCTTCCTGCAACATCCGCATTTCGTTTCGGATGATGACGCCAGGCGCCTTCAACTCGATCAGCCGTTTTAGACGATTGTTCCGATTGATGACGCGGCGGTACAGATCGTTCAAATCCGAGGTCGCAAAACGTCCGCCGTCCAACGGCACAAGCGGGCGCAATTCCGGCGGCAGGACCGGAATCACATCCATGATCATCCACTCAGGCATGTTGCCGGACTTGCGGAACGCTTCGATGACTTTCAGCTGCTTTGCGTACTTCTTTTTCAATGCTGCGGAAGCCGAGGTCTTGGCCTTGGCCTTGATCTCGTCCCACTTGGCATTGATGTCGATCTTGCGGAGCAACTCTCGAATAGCATCGGCGCCGATACCGACCTTGTAGGAATCGGGACCGTATCCCGCGCCCTGGAGTTCACGAAGCTTTTCCTCCGACACCAGCTCCTTCTCCGTCAAGTCTGTCGAGCCAGGATCGACACAGACATAGCTTTCGAAATAGAGAATCCGCTCCAATCCCTTTAGGCTCATGTCGAGCAGAGTCCCGATCCGGCTCGGCACGCCCTTGAGGAACCAGATATGAGCGACCGGAGCTGCGAGCTCGATATGGCCCATGCGCTCTCGGCGGACTTTAGATTGAATGACCTCGACTCCGCACTTGTCGCAGACAATTCCTCGGTGCTTCATGCGTTTGTATTTTCCGCAATTGCACTCCCAGTCCTTGATCGGGCCGAAAATTTTCGCGCAAAACAGTCCGTCTTTTTCCGGTTTAAACGATCGGTAATTGATGGTCTCCGGCTTCTTCACTTCGCCGTAAGACCACGACCGAATCTTTTCGGGCGATGCGATCCTGATCCGCATCGAATCGAACGACACCGCATCGCGCGGCTTCTCGAATAATGTATAGACGCCTTCCAATGTAATGCCCTCCTCTGATGCCGTCCTCTAAGGCCGGCACACAAATGGGTTAGTCTTGCGACTTGATCAGTTCGACATCAAGCCCCAAACTCTGAAGCTCTTTGACCAAGACGTTAAACGACTCGGGCAATCCAGGTTCCAGGAACGGTTCGCCCTTGACGATCGCTTCATACATCCGCGATCGACCCGGCACGTCGTCCGACTTGACCGTCAAGAACTCTTGCAGCGTGGAAGCAGCGCCATAGGCCTGCAACGCCCACACTTCCATTTCTCCCAATCGCTGGCCGCCGAATTGAGCTTTGCCGCCGAGTGGCTGCTGCGTAACGAGCGAATAGGGACCGATCGACCTTGCGTGAATCTTGTCGTCCACCAAGTGGTGTAGCTTTAAGACATACATGTACCCGACCGTGACAGGGCTGCCGAACATTTCCCCGGTCCGGCCGTCCATCAGCATGGATTGCCCGCTGGTCGGCAAGTTCGCTTTCTTGAGTAGATCCTTAATCTCCGTCTCCGACGCTCCGTCGAACACGGGACTGGCCACCTTGATCCCCAATGCCTTGGCCGCCCAACCCAGGTGGGTTTCCAGAATCTGGCCGACGTTCATACGCGACGGCACACCGAGAGGATTCAGCACGATTTCCACCGGCGTCCCATCCGGCAAGCAGGGCATGTCCTCTTCAGGCAAAACCCGAGAGACCACGCCTTTGTTCCCGTGCCGCCCGGCCATCTTGTCGCCGACCTGAATCTTGCGTTTCATCGACACATAGACCTTGACGAGCTTGATCACGCCAGGCGGAAGCTCATCGCCCCGCTTCAGACGCCCGACTTTTTCGTCGTACAGAGTCTGCAGAATCTCAATCTGCTCCTTCGCCCGCCGTTCGACATCTTCCAGTTCCTTTTGCTCGTCAGGATCGCTGAGAATGATGTACCGGACCGTATCATCGGGCAACCGCTTGAGTATCTCTGCAGTCAGCTTCCCCTTCTTCTTCAAAATGACATCGCCGCTCTCGGCATCCATCAGATCGCGCCCAACTACCTTCCCCAATAACAGCTTTCTGATCTTCTTCGTTTTCTCTTCATCGATGATCCGAAGCTCTTCGTGGTGATCTCGTTGGAGCTTCATCGCATCGTCGCTCTCGATGCTCTTGGACCGTTCGTCCTTGTCAAGCCCCTTGCGCGAGAAGATTTTCACATCCACGACGATGCCCTCGACGCCAGGCGGCACCGTCAACGACGTATCCTTCACGTCGCCCGCCTTCTCACCGAAGATCGCCCGCAACAGTTTCTCTTCCGGCGTGAGCTGCGTTTCGCCCTTCGGCGTCACCTTCCCGACCAGAATATTTCCGGGCTTCACTTCGGCCCCGATACGGATAATCCCGCTCTCATCGAGATCGCGGAGCGCTTCCTCTCCAACGTTCGGAATATCGCGGGTGATATCCTCTTTCCCCAACTTGGTATCGCGTGCCTCCACCTCGAACTCTTCGATGTGGATCGAGGTAAAGGCATCTTCACGCACCAGTTTTTCGCTCAACAGGATAGCGTCTTCGAAGTTGTATCCGCCCCAAGGCATGAAGGCGACGAGAATGTTCTTGCCTAATGCCAGTTCGCCGTGATCGATGGCAGGACCATCGGCCAAGACCTGTCCCACTTTCACCGGCTGTCCAAGCCGCACCACCGGCGTCTGCGTGATGGTCGTACTCTGATTCGATCGCTGGAACTTGATCAAATCGTAGGCATCCAACCCGGCATCATTCTTCTTGCGACCTTCTTTCGAATCGGCACGCACAACGATCCTCGTGGCATCCACGCTTTCCACGACGCCTGCGCGCCGGGCCTGTACGACATAACCGGAGTCTCGCGCAACCACGGTTTCCATCCCCGTGCCGACAAGCGGCGCTTCCGACGTGAGGAGCGGAACCGCCTGACGTTGCATGTTCGATCCCATCAAGGCACGGTTGGCATCGTCATGCTCCAAGAAGGGCACCAGGGCCGTGGCCACGCTCACTACCTGCTTGGGCGACACATCCATATACTCGATCTTGTCCGAAGTCGCGGTCACAAAGTCTCCAGCAGCCCGCGCTGAAATAGCTTCGGATGCCAGACGACCGGACCCATCTACCTTCGCGTTCGCTTGCGCGATGATGTACTTGTCTCCTTCGATCGCGGAGAGAAACTCGATCTCGTCCGTCACCCGCCCCTTCACCACCTTGCGATAGGGTGCTTCGATAAAGCCGAACTTGTTGATTCGAGCATAGGTCGCCAGAGACGTGATCAATCCGATGTTCGGACCTTCCGGCGTTTCGATCGGACAGATACGGCTGTAGTGCGAAGGATGGACATCGCGAACTTCGAACCCCGCCCGCTCCCTGGTCAATCCACCGGGACCGAGCGCGGATAGCCGGCGCTTGTGGGTAATTTCCGCAAGCGGATTCGTCTGGTCCATGAACTGAGACAACTGGCTGCTGCTGAAAAACTCTTTCACTGCGGCCACGACCGGCTTTGCATTGATCAAGTCGTGCGGCAGCACCGTTTCCATATCCAGGAGGTTCATCCGCTCCTTGATACTCCGTTCCATGCGGACCAGTCCGAGCCGGAACTGGTTCTCTAGCAACTCGCCCACCGAACGGACACGGCGATTACCCAAGTGATCGATGTCGTCGATTTCTCCTTTACCCAGCTTCAAATTCACGAGATAGCGGATGACTTCCACCATGTCCTGGGCTGTCAGCGTCCGCTGCTCCAAGGGCAAATCGAGACCGAGCTTCTTGTTCAACTTCAGGCGCCCGACCGGCGAGAGGTCGTACCGTTTGGAGTTCAAGAACATGTTGTCGAAGAGTGCGCGAGCCGTGTCGACCGAGGGAGTTTCTCCCGGCCGCAAGCGGCGATAGATCTCGACCATCGCCTCCTCTTTGGAGGTTGTCTTATCCATCTCCAGCGTGTCCAGAATCACCGGGGTGGATGTGACCGTATCGAAATAGATCGCCTTGAACTCTTCGATATCGCTCTCCAGCAGCGCTTCGATAATCTCAGCCGTGAGCCGTTGATTTCTTTCGGCTATCTTGTTCTTCTTTGAATCCACCAGTTCGGTCAGAACGGCGCGCCCAATCAATTCGCTGGGGGCAAGCGGGATTTCCTTCACACCGGCCGCCTTGAGCTTGGCAATGAGACCCTTCGTCAGCTTGGCCCCTTCCCGCACCAACGGCTCCTTGCCGCCCTTTTCAACCACTTCAGCCGAACAGCGCAGCCCCTGATGGATCTCAGGGTCGAGTTTCCGCAACATCTTGCCCTTGACGACCCGGATCTCTTCGACCGGGTAATACATTTTGAGCAAGTCGTCGCTCGAAAACCCGAATGCCTTCAAGAGAATGGTCGTCGGCATCTTCCGCCGGCGGTCGATGCGCACATAGAGAATGTCTCGCGCGTCGAATTCGAAATCCAGCCACGATCCGCGATAGGGAATGATCCTGGCGGAATACAACACCTTGCCGCTGGAATGCGTCCGGCCCTTATCGTGCGTAAAGGAGGCACCGGGCGACCGGTGTAACTGGCTCACCACGACACGCTCCGTCCCGTTGACGATAAAGGTTCCCCGTTCCGTCATGAGCGGCAGCTCGCCGACATAGACTTCCTGCTCTCGCACGTCGAGGACTTTTTTCTTGGAACCCTTGTCTTCCTTGTCGAAAACGACCAGGCGCACCCGGAGCTTCAACGGAACGGCAAAGGTCATCCCCTGCTCAAGACATTCCCGCTCGTCGTATTTTGGAGTGCCGAGCGTGTAACTCGTAAACTCCAATACGGCGGTATTATTGTAATCCGGAATCGGAAACACGCTCGCCAAAGCAGCCTGGAGCCCATGATCCTTGCGACGTTCAGGCTCGACCTCCCGCTGAAGAAATTCTTCATAGGAGCGCTTCTGAATCTCGATAAGATCAGGAATTTCGATGCTGCTATGGATACGAGAGTAGTCTTTCCGCTCGACGAACTCCTGTAGAGTCGTTTCGGACATTCCCCTGTCCTCCAATACAATGGTTAAGCGTGGGGACCCGCAGAAGGCAGGCACCCACTGGAAGCTGGCAACGGTCCAATCAGAACTACTTGATCTCGACCTTGGCGCCGCTCTCTTCGAGCTTCTTCTTCATGGTGTCGCATTCTTCTTTTGTGACACCGGTCTTGACTGGCTTCGGCGCGCCTTCGACCAGATCTTTCGCCTCTTTCAAGCCGAGACTGGTAAGCTCGCGGACGACCTTGATGACTTGGATTTTCTTGTCCGCCGGAGCAGACACCAGCACGACGTCGAATGCCGTCTTCTCTTCGGCTGCAACTGCGGCACCACCGCCTGCGGCGGGAGCGGCAGCGGCGACCGGCGCAGCGGCAGTGACGCCAAAGCGGGCCTCCAATCCCTTCACGAGTTCCGCCAAATCGAGCACACTCATCGTCTCAATGGCTTTGATCAATTCTTCCTGTGACAATTTTGCCGTAGTCGTTGACATATCCCCATCTCCTTTTCGTTTATCCTGAATGGCTGCAATGACTCTCACAAATTTCGACAAGACCGCACTGAGCGTATACACAAGGCCACGCGCCGGTCCCTGCATGGCCGACAACAACATCGCAATGAGGACTTCCTTCTTCGGCAACTTTGCAACGGCCGCCAACTCAGCCGGCCGCACGACCTTCCCCTCCAACACCCCGACGGTGATCTTCATCTTTTGGTCGCGCTTTTCGGCCAGAAGAAAGTCTTGAAGGATCTTGGTCGGGAGCACCGGATCGTCGTAACCGATCACCAGCCCCGTTGGCCCCTTCAGGTATGCCGTCACCCCGGACAGGATCGTACCTTCAGCGGCACGGGCAGCCAAGGTGTTCTTCACGACCTTGTACTCGGCCTTGGCGCCCCTCAAGAGCTTGCGAAGCTCCGTAACCTGGTTGACGGAGAGGGCGGCGCTCTCCGTGACAATGGCAAGCCGTGCACGACCGAATGTCTCCGTCAACTCCGCAACTGCTGTCGCTTTCTCATCCTTATTCATAATCGAACCCTTCCCCTTCTGCGCGGCAACGACCCGACTAACTCCATTCCTTAGCTAATGCAATGGCATCCAGCTTCACGCCGGGCCCCATCGTGCTCGAGATCGTTGCGCTCATCAGATAGCGCCCTTTGCACGAGGCAGGCTTGGCCTTGATCACTGCCTCAAGAACCGCAGCCGCATTGTCATAGAGCTGCTCCGGCTTAAACGACACTTTCCCGACAGGCACCTGCACGATCCCTGCTTTCTCTACCTTATACTCGACTCGCCCCTTCCGAATTTCCGATACGGCCTTCCCGACCTCGAAGGTCACGGTCCCGGTCTTCGGATTCGGCATGAGTCCGCGGGGTCCCAACGCCTTTCCGAGCTTACCGACGGCCGCCATAAGATCCGGTGTGGAGATGGCGCAATCGAAGTCCAGCCAGCCACCCTTGATTTTTTCCATCAGGTCATCGGACCCGACATAGTCGGCGCCGGCTTGCCGCGCTTCCTGCTCCTTCTCTCCCTTGGCAAAGACCAAGACACGAATCTTCTTCCCCGTGCCGTGCGGCAGAGACGTCGTGCCACGCACCATTTGATCGGCTCGCTTCGGATCGACACCCAATCGAAGCGCCAGATCGACGGATTCATCGAACTTGGTATAGGCCAATCGCTTCACCGCCTCAACCGCCTCACGTAAGGCATAGGCCCGAGGCTCAAGCTTTTCTACCGCTGCTTTCATCTTCTTTCCCATCGCACTCCCTCTCTTTTCTCAACAGTCGGCTAACCGAGCTCGATTACCCCTGAACCACCACTCCCATGCTGCGGGCCGTTCCTTCAATGATCTTGATCGCACCTTCAAGGTCGACGGCATTGAGATCCGTCATCTTCTTTTGCGCGATCTCGCGCAATTGCGCCTTCGTGATCTTTCCAACCTTGTCTTTCTGAGGGACGCCCGATCCCTTGATAATTCCCGCCGCTTTCTTCAAGAGATCGGATGCCGGCGGAGTCTTCATCACAAAGGTAAACGACCGGTCTTTATAGACCGTGATGATCACCGGAATGATGCTGTCGCCTTCCTTCTGCGTTTTCGCGTTGAACTGCTTGCAAAACTCCATGATGTTGACGCCGTGCTGACCCAGCGACGGTCCAACGGGAGGGGCAGGGTTCGCTTTCCCAGCCGGAATCTGCAACTTAATTTGTGCCGATACTTCTTTGGCCATGTCCTACACTCCTACGAACGTTCGCCCATTACTGAGGTTAAATCCGTTCCACCTGCAAAAACCCAAGTTCCACCGGAGTGGAACGACCAAAGATACTGACCAGGACTTTAAGCCGGCCATGGTCCTGAGATACCTCGTCCACCACCCCATTGAACCCGAGGAACGGACCGTCGATGATCCGCACATTATCCGTCTTGATAAACTTGACCTGCTCGCGCGGCCCTGCTGCCCCGACATCGACCTGCTTCAACAGCGACTCGACCTCATGCATAGACAGGGGTGTCGGTTGTGCGCCGGCGCCGACAAAACCGGTGACCTTCGGCGTTTCCTTGATCATCTGCAAGGTTTCATCGATCAGCGGGGACTCCAACTCCACAATCACATAACCGGGGAAAAATTTCCGTCGAGACGTTCGCCGCTTACCGTCCTTAATCTCGATCACATCCTCCGTCGGCACAAGTACCTGCCCCAGCTTTTCAACCAATCCCATTTGATTGGCCCGTTCGAGCAAGCTGGTCTTCACCCGCCCCTCGAAGCCTGCGTAGGTATGAATGACGTACCAATTCTTTGCCATGCCCTACCCTCGGATCATTGGTTGACTATGTGCCATGCGGGACTCTTACCTCCGGACCCTCAACTCACAAAATCTTGCTCACCACCCAAACGAGAATCGAATCGACGAACGACAGGTACAGGGACATGATAATGCAAAACACAATGACCACCGTCGTGGACCCGATCGTTTCAGCTCGAGTCGGAAACGAGACCTTCTTCAACTCTCCGCGCACATCGTTAAAAAACTCACGAATAGTCGCGATAAAATTCTTAACCATACCCCCCTCGACGTCGCACTTAGAGAAACAGACCCACCCTCAATACAGCCGTCGGCATTGAGCCTGCCCCTCCCACTATGCAGTGGGTGGCAGGGGCACTAGGATTTGAACCCAGACTCTCGGTTTTGGAGACCGATGTGCTACCATTGACACCATGCCCCTACGGCAGCCGACCTCAGCCATTGAACAGGCAACCAAGCTACTTCACTTCCTTATGGGCAATGTGCTTCCGACAAAATTTGCAGAACTTATTCCGCTCTAACCGGTCGGGATCGTTCTTCTTATTCTTCATCGTGGAATAATTTCGCTGTTTGCAAATCGTGCATGCCAAATCAATGATCTCTCGCATCTCTCTCTCCTTATGCCTGACTCCTCACGGCTTCGTTACGCCAGGATTTCGGTGACGACACCGGAGCCGACCGTCTTGCCGCCCTCCCGCACCGCGAACCGTAACCCCTGATCCATCGCAATCGGGCTAATCAACTCCCCCGTCACACTCACATTGTCC
>JABFSG010000060.1 GCA_013140715.1 Nitrospiraceae bacterium | reverse complement strand
CCTTTACCCCCCTTCGCCCGTCTCGCCTTTCCTCCTCGACCTATGCTAGATTCTCCCCCATCTATGGCCCCTTCACCACACCATTCGCTCTTTCCAGCAGCTGACCCACGTTTCACGTTTCACGCTTCACGGTTCACGGTTCCTCTGAACAGTATCCTGCTGGCCCTACTCTGTGTTGTCACCGCTGCCTGTAGCACGACCGGCCTGCCGGGAAAAGTCTTTTTTGACGACCCACGCGGCACCCTATCTCTGCAGACAATGTCCGATCAGTCGATTCAGGCAAACCACCCGGTGGATCTGGATCCGACTCTTCTTGCCAAGGTCCTGCAGGGATTGGAGGTTCAGGAGAAGGAGTCGTTCGGCATCCAGAAAATGGTCGCAGGGCCAACAGGCTCTGCTCCCGTCTTCTCGGACGATCAAATCCGATTCCTCGCCCCCCTGCTTGCAGAGGGTCTACGCAGGGCGACGCCGGATGAGTCTGTCCAGTTTCTTGTCCGAACCGCCTACGATGGCTCTCTATTCGAATCGTCCGGCACAGAGACTACCTCTGGGTCTCTCTACGCCTATGGCAGACAGCTCTATGTGACGGTCTCACAATATCGATCCAGCGTGGCCAGAACAAACCAGAACCTGGGCAGGGGCACAAGCAGGCCCAGTCCACCTGACTTTACAGGTCTCCGCGACCGTCTTCTCTTCTTCACGCCGAAAATCGCGCAGCGGTCGGATAGTTTCGACCCGCCGGCAAGGGTGAAACCGACCGATCGGTTTGTCGCCGTCGATTACGAACTGCTGCAACAGGCGCCGACCGCCACTCACACCCTGCCTCAAGTGGAACGGACTGCTCCGATGCCCAGCGCTCAAGCAGAGACCAAAGCGCCCGAAGCGACATCTCCAACCACAGAAGCCCTGGCTCAGGAAGTGGAAACTCTCAGGAAAGAACTGAAGTCCGTTCAAGAACAACTCGGCAGCCAACCAACCAAACAAGACAGCCTAAGGCGAAAACCAGCGCCGCAGAAAAAGTGAAGGCCGAAACTCAAGGTTGAAGGTTGATAGTCCGAAGACTGAAGCTTTCGGAGCGCCGGACCTCTGATCCGACCTTCAGCCTTTCAACCTTCAGCCTTTGGCCTTTCAACCTTCAGCCTTCTTCCATACCCGTTCGTAATCGGCATCCGCCTGTCCTTCCCTAAAGCCCTGTGTGTGATCTTGATGCCGATCGGCGCCTGTCGGCGCTTGTACTCGCTGCCATCCACCAGCCTCATCACGCGCGCGACCGTGGCTCGGTCGTACCCTGCTTCGACAATCTCTTCCAGAGACCGGTCTTCTTCCACATAGGCCTGAAGTATGGGATCCAAGATCTCGTAGGGCGGCAAGGAATCTTCATCCTTTTGATCGGGCCTCAGCTCGGCGGTGGGCGGCCGGTCTAAGGTCCGTTTGGGAATGACCGGGACTGTCCCACGAAGGTTGCGGAGCCTGGCCAGGTCGTACACCATCGTCTTCGGCACGTCTTTGATCACGGCGAAACCGCCGGCCATGTCGCCATAGAGCGTGGCATAGCCGACGCTCATCTCGCTCTTGTTGCCGGTCGTAAGCACGAGGTCGCCGAACTTATTGGAGAAGGCCATCAGGAAATTGCCTCGGATACGGGCCTGGAGGTTCTCTTCCGTCGTATCCGGCGCGCGCCCCGCAAAGGTCTCCGCAAGCGCCTGTCGATAGTTGTCGAACAACGCCGTGATAGGGATCGTTCGGACGGAGATCCCGATTGTTGCCCCCAACTCGGCAACATCCTCATGGCTATCTTGCGAGGTATAGGGCGACGGCATGAAAAGACCGGACACGTTCTCGGCGCCGAGCGCATCGACAGCCAGCACGGCGGTCAGCGCCGAGTCTATGCCACCGCTCAAGCCGATGACGACTCGCGTAAATCCATTTTTCCTCACATAGTCGCGCACCCCCAGCGTGAGGGCCAGATAGACCTCCTCCAGCTGATCAGGGACCGTCGCCACATCGGAGATAGCGCGCACCGGATTCTTCTTAACGGAGGGGAGCGATGCACCATAGAGCTCCACAGCGGAGGCGATCCGCCGCGGCAAGGGTTTTTTCCTGCCGGTGCGCCTCGCCCGCGCGACCGCCTCTATATTGAGGTCTGCAACGATGAGAGCTTCTTCAAACGCTTTCCCTCGCGCGATGATCTCGCCCCGATGATCCACAATCACACTATTCCCGTCGAAGACCAGTTCGTCCTGACCGCCGACCGCGTTGCTGTAGGCGAGCAACACTCCATGTTCTCGCGCGCGGGTCGCCAACATCCGTTCGCGCACCAGACTCTTCCCAAGATGAAAGGGCGAGGCGCTGATATTCACGATGACTTCGGCGCCTGCTACAGCCTGGAAACCGGTCGGACCGTCCGGCAACCAGATATCCTCACAGATGTTCACCCCGACCATCGTGCCGCGCAGACGAACGAGGGGCAGCCTCCGGCCCGGATGGAAATAGCGGCTTTCATCGAACACCCCGTAGTTCGGCAAGTACCACTTGCAGTAGGTCGTGATGAGCTGCTGGTCCGCAATGACCGCCGCCGCATTGTAGAGTTCATGCACGCCGGCCGACACCACCGACGAACGAGCCTGTTTCGGATCGATGCCGTCGCACTGGCTGACATAGCCTACGATCGCCGCAAGACCCCGGCAGTGGCGGACGACTTCTTGAAGCGCGCGGCAGTTGTCTGCCACAAAACGCGGCTTCAGCAGAAGGTCTTCGGGCGGATAGCCGGTAATCGCCAGTTCCGGAAAGACGACCAAATCAGCCTTCGCCTTCTTGGCCTCGCGCAACCGAGCGATAATCAGGCGGACATTCCCGTCGATATCACCGACCGTCGGATTCATTTGGGCGATGGCGATTCGAAGGGTACGCATCCTGGTTTGTCTGGTTGATCTAGTTTGTTTTGTTCACTTGGTTTGTCTCACTCAACCAGATAAACCAAACAAACCAAATAAACAAGAGGTACCAATCGGCGTCGCGCCGGCTAGTACCTCCTCAGATTCGGCATCGGAAGATTCCACAGACTTTTTCGGACTGCCGCCCACATCGCTTCCAAGGTCGCAGTCAGGTCTGGAGCCGAACGCGCGACGAGTTTCACGACCAGACCTGGAGCTGCCGGGGTTGAAACTGCACCCAGCACCGGGCCGGAATGTTGCTCCATTATAGTAGCCAATACCTCTTCAAGATGTTTCCAGACGCCGGCCTCGACGGCATCGCCGATGACGAAGCACGATGCAACATAGTCCCAGCTCCCGACGAGGCCTACCGATTCCGACAATGAACCGGGAACCAGGCAATATCGTTCGACAACCGACCAGGAGACCGGCGCCTTTTCTTTTGGCGCCTGTCCCTGTCCGGAAAGCAAGGGGACAGGCACCGCCGCGGACGGCGGAGCCAGTCCCCTTATGCAGATCTCGTTTTCGACCAATGCGAATGCCCAGCGTTCCTGCATGGCTACCCGGCCGGAGGCAAGACCATCCCACAGTACCACCGTCGCGCCAGGCGCAAGATCCACATGGATTCTTTGGCGAAAGCGAGCACCGGCAAAAGGAATCGTAACCTCGGGCATCCATTCCAGCCGAGCGTCAGGACCGACCGACAGTCGAACTTCTTGCACCGCCGGCTCGGACAGACTTCGATAGACACGATTGGCGGAAGGACTCGTCATCAGCACATGCGTCCCGGCATGGAGCTGCGCCTCTATCGAGACATAGTCCCCACCGACTAAGCCTCCGGATGGATTCACAAGCCAGGTGCAGGCGCAACCGCTGTCGTCGAGATACGAAGGAGGAAAGTGATGCCAGGGACTTGAGCAGGATGACCGGGCGAGGACCGTGCGCGAGCCTTGCCGCTCGAACTCATAACTCAGCGCCCCACGGCGACCGACTGCACCGAGGATGGACTCGTTTGTTTGGTTCATTTGGTTTGTTTCGTTTGTTGGTTACTTTGGACCAGGCAGGAGAGAAGCGCCCAGGATGCTCAAAAAGGTTATCCAACTAGGCCGCAGACGCAGGCAAAACCGGAGGCGTACCCTCTGCGGTACGCTGAGGACTTTACCAGCCGAGAACGACGTTGGGAACCTTTTTCAGCATCCTGCTATGAGCTGCTCAACCCACGCCACCACCTGGTCGAGGCCTTGCCCTGTTTTGAGATTCGTAAAGATGAACGGCAAGTCCCCGCGCATCCGCCTGCTATCTCGATCCATAACGTCGAGATCCGCGCCGACATGGGGCGCGAGATCGATCTTGTTGATGACGAGTAGATCGGAGCGAGTAATACCAGGGCCGCCTTTGCGCGGGATCTTGTCACCGGCTGCCACATCGATCACGTAGATAACCTTGTCCGCGAGTTCAGGGCTGAATGTCGCAGCCAGATTGTCGCCGCCGCTCTCGACAAACATCAGTTCGACTTCGGGATGGCGCTTGAGCAAATCGTCCAAGGCTTCCTGATTGTGCGACGCATCTTCACGGATCGCCGTATGGGGGCAGCCACCGGTTTCGACACCCAGAATACGGTCTTGCGGCAGTGCGCCACGGCGAGTGAGAAACTCGGCATCTTCCTTGGTAAAGATGTCATTGGTCACGACCGCCAAACTCACGCGATCTCGGAGGCGGAGACAGAGCGCTTCGACAAGGGCGGTCTTGCCAGACCCCACCGGCCCGCCGACCCCGATTACAGGAATATGACGCGCCCGCGCCTCCGTGACACGGCCGCTGCCAACCATATGTTCATCGGCTTGATGCATAGGAGTCCCAGCGCTGATGGCTCAGAACATATAGCTTATAGCAGAAACAACAGAAGAAAGAGATGGGTCGTTGTGAGGGTGACCCCACAGAGCGGTGCGTGAGACGTGAACAGATAACAGGCCTAAGCTCACCACGTGACAGGGTTCATACGGAAGCTGAGCAGCCCGCCTGCGATACGGGCATCGGATTCCACGGTCTGTCGAACCCTCGCTACCGCCGGAACTCAGAAATTGACCCGAAGGTTCAGTGAACCAACATGCCAGGTGGTTTGGTATGTTCCATCTATGACGCCGGGAATAGCGACCGGGTGCGCACTACCGCTGACCGTCCGCGGCTCATACAGAATCAGCTGATAGGCCAAGTCTATTCCTATCCCTTTAGGCCAAAACGATGAACCTTCTGCCGCACCGCAGGGGATCAGTCCGAGAAACCGGCCTCCCCCCTTGCATAGCAAGCCCAGTCCTCCTGAGATCGCTTGCTGATCTGAGTCTGGAACGGTAGGCGTAAAGGATCGATCGGGAACAGGCGTTTGGGAATGCCAATAACCTCCACGCAACGCAATGTCCCAATCCGGCAGCACAGCCGGATCGAGCCATTTATATTCAGTTCCGATCTTGAACGTATAGGCATTCCGCCAGTTCTGTGGGAATGGAATTGTGCCACCGGTCGAGAGGTGCACGTCGAGATTGCGCATCGAGCTCCACCCCGTATGGTCGACATCGAGTTCCAGCTTCCATTCATGTGCCGCATCGCGGATCGGCCAAATTGCAATGCCCCCTGTAAAGACCTGTGGAAGCACCAGAGTGGTAGAGGCATCCGAAACGCGCGTTCCACCGGCGAGAAACTGACCGTCTAAGTGGAGAGTCGCCTGGCTGCGGTACACCAGACCGACGTTGACCAATGGCCGCCCGTCTGCGTTCCGCAGCGGTGTGTACAGCAAACTCACGTTGAACCCGGCAGCCGTATCCCCCCCATTCACTTCCATCAAGGTTCCGGGCGGTGGCAAGCCCGGTCCTCCCGATGAATTGAATTTTGTCACAGCCTGTCCTGTGCCCCAAAAGCTTGCGAAGGTATAGATATCTGCGCCAAGCCCGACAGACAATTGGTCATTCACCTTATACGCCAGGGTTGGTTTGATATCCATCAACGGCAATGACTGCGATGTCACAGCTGTAGCGAACGGACTGTCGTTGGAATAGCGGTACAAGACTCCGAACGGCGAAACGACGCCGATTCCCACAGAAAGATTCTCCAATGCGGCCACCCCGAGACTTTTGAGGTTCGCGGTGAGATAAAAATTGCTCGGAGGCGGGGAGGCTACACTGCCGCCAAAATCACCTCTCGTGGTCGCCCCGGACGGACTGGTAAAATTTGTGCCTCCCCCGAGCAGCAGGGTTCCGACACTGGTCTGAATGCCGCTCAGTTGAGTCATTCCAGCCGGATTGAAATATATGGCTGAAGGATCATCGGCCTGGGCTGCGAAGGCGCCACCCTGGGCTGTCCCGGAGGCACTATGATCAAAAACCTGGAACGCACCTGCAAAAACAGCGGCGGGAAACACCAGTATCATGAGCAGGCCACAGGCACCCGCGAACCTCACCCATGATTTCGATTGATACCCTCGCCCTCCGCTCGCGCGCCGAGCGATCCCTATCGCATTACATATGGAGTTCGTCCGCATGAGATATGCCTCCATCCACAATCTCCTGACATAGCGCCAATCGATCTCTTTGCAACATTCGTGCAATTATGTCTGTCCGCACAATACATCCCTAACAATTTCATAAGAGATAGCAGCAATCGACTGAATTTCATACGTTAATATACATATCATCCATTCAGTTTTGACAATACCTGTATTCGATTACAGCCCATAAGGCTTCTTGCGATCCCAGCCTTTAGAAACGCTTTGGTTGACAAACCATTCACCACATACAATAGTAAGGTGTATTACACCTCGGGTGTGGCTATACTGAGCCGCAGTCTATGTCTAGGCGACAAGGCGCGCTCCTAACTCAATCGACTTGGGACGTCGACTCTCAACGGTTTTACGGGTGAAGATATCTGTTCGGACGGATAAAGAGGTGACGATGGAGAGCGCAATTTCAAACCGACTCGGAGTGAGTCTTCCAATTGTCGTAGATTTTCAGGGCACATTGGCGCGAGGAGTGACCCAGGATCTCTGCCTCGACTCCCTTTCCCTCTTAACCGATTGCGCATCTCCAGTAGACACATCGGTCTCCGTACTCTT
This sequence comes from Nitrospiraceae bacterium, assembly GCA_013140715.1. Classification (GTDB taxonomy): domain Bacteria; phylum Nitrospirota; class Nitrospiria; order Nitrospirales; family Nitrospiraceae; genus Palsa-1315. The sequence goes on along the minus strand of JABFSG010000060.1, from coordinate 50,462 downwards.
CTACTTCAGCCGCAATGTCGCCTATATGCCATTGACAGGCCGGGTGGCCGCCGTGACCGAAGAGAGCGGAAATCCGACGACACAGTTCCGTATCGATATCCACCTGCTGCCTCTGGGAGATATCGAGCGGCAGATCCTCGAGTCTACATTTGAAGAGCTGGAAATCTATCTGCACAGCCTCGGAGCCCCGGACAGCGACGAGCGCGCGGCAGAGCGCGCGAGACTCGTTACCAGTAACCCCCGGTCCATTCTTTCCCTGTTCATCACCGATAATCCCTATCACCTTCCCTACCGATTGTCGGTCGGCCCCGACAATCGGTCTCGCAGCTCGGCCCAACACATCGATTCGACGCCAGTTCAACAGGCGATACAGAATACAGACTCTGTGCCGGCGCCCCAGGCTTCCAAGATGCCTCCCCGACACTTTTCCTGGAGTATGGCCTGGCAAGGCTTCGGGCTTCTCACGCAAGTCCTTCGTGATTTGAGCATCCGATTCCTGCCTGGCTCCCTTGCCCGCCTCTTTATCACACCCATTACCTTTGCATTCATCGGACACCCTCGCATACTAGACGACGTTCCACGGAAATTCCCGTTCGCGCACTTCTTGCCGGCGCATATCGTGGAGCGGTGGTTTCGGCACCAATGGCCCTTTGTCGCCTCCTACATCACCGGCCTGACCCTGGCGAACGGATCTCCTACGACCGGAGCGATGCTGATTTCTCCGCTGACGACAGAGCAGATGATTCGCAACCCTCGGCTCGCCCGACAGCGTGTCCTGCAGACCATTCGGCTGGCTGAAAAAATGGGAGCGAAGATTGCAGGCTTAGGCGCCTTCACATCGATCGTCACGCGAGACGGACGGGATCTTGAGGGGAAGGTTCACCTTGGATTGACCACGGGGAATCCTCATTCCGCCGCTATCGCCGTCCAAAATATTCTTCAAGCCGCCGCCCTGACGAATCTCAGCCTTCCGCACGCCACTGTTGCGATCGTCGGAGGAGCCGGGTCGGTAGGTTCCGCCTGCGCAAAAATGCTCGCCCGATTAGTAGCCAGCCTCCTTATCATCGACATCAAGAAAGATGCGCTGCAAAACCTGGTTGCGCAATTGGCAAACCAGCCGGCCGTCGTGGAGGGCGCCACGAGTCTCAGTCGAGTACGAGAGGCAGATATCGTTATCGCCGCAACCAACAACCCGCACATCCTGCTAACTGCTGATCACTTGAAGCCCGGCGCGATTGTGATCGATGCAGCCCAGCCAAAAAATGTATCGGAGGAGATCCCGCGCCAGCGGCCCGATGTCGTGGTCATCGAATCCGCCGTGGTCCAAACGCCCGATGTCGACGTGCACTTTGACCTGGACCTGGCCCCAGGGGAAGCCCTCGGTTGTCTCTCCGAAACCATGATCTTGACCGCCATAGGATGGACCGGACATTACTCCCTCGGCAAAGCCGATCCATCGCATGCCGCGCACATCATTGCCGCCGGTCGCGCGCTTGGTTTCCGCCTTGCGCGCTTTCGAAATTCTGGAGGCTACGTTACCGACGAGCATCTGCTCCGAATCGCCCAAGCACGAACGATAGAATAATCTCTATGTCTGTTGCTCCGGCCTACACGCTCAATGTTCACGCCATCCCCATGCTGCTCATGGGGCTCGTCACGCTAGGACTGGGAGTCCTGGTCTATCGGTCGAATCGGCAATCCGCTTCGCACCGCCATTTCCTCATTCTCTGCGCCAGTATCGCGTTGTGGCTCACCGCGACCAGCATCGGCCTCTGCGCGACCACAGCGGACAGAGCCTTGAACTGGTTTAGGCTCGACAATGTCGGCGTCATGTATATCTCTGTCGCGTTCTATGCATTCTCCTCGGAATTCCTCCAGCTTCATCGCCCCCGTTCCATTCTGCTTGGCTATGGACTCGCCACACTTCTGGCCGGAGCCGTCCTCGTTCGGCAAGATTTCGTCGCAGGCGTCCACCAATATTGGTGGGGATATTTTCCGCAGTGGGGTCCCGCCAGTGTGCCGTTTTTCGCCCTGTTCTTCTCCTATATGGCCGTCGCATTCACTGACTATGTTCGCGCCTACGGCACTGTCACAACGCCCATTAAGCGTCAGCAGATCAGGTTCGTTCTGATCGCGTTTGTGATCGCCTATCTGGGCTCAGTCGATTTCGTGCCGGCCCTCGGCTATGCACTCTACCCCTTCGGATATGTTCCAATTTTTCTGCTGACCATCATCGTCACGATCGCCATTCTGCGCTATCAGCTTCTCGATGCCGCCCTATTCGTCTCCCTGAGCGCCACCTATCTCCCGCTCGTCCCATTCACGCTTGCGCTCGTCCTGCTTGCAAATGGGCTGAGCGACCTCTCTCCAGCAGCCTTGACCGGAACTCTTGTTGCCGCGACCGCGACGTTCACGGTGCTGTATGTCACCTTCCAACCGCGCCTTCAATCCGCTCTCAATAAAGCGCTTTTCCCAGGCAGGCATGACGCGTACAACACCTTGGCGCGCTTCAGCCAGACCATGGTCACGAATCTCGATCTCGCCAATTTGCAAAATGAGATCGTCCGTGCGCTGCAACACGTCATGGGCATCGAGAAGATCTCGCTCTTTCTCCTAGAAAAGGAAGACGGTCGCTACGGGCTCAAAGCATCGTACGGGATAGACAAAGCCCAGGCCAATGCCATTCAGCTCACAAGCCATGAGTCTTTCTCCGGTTTTCTCGTGGAGCACAACCAGCCGATCATCAAGGAAGAACTCCAACATGGACTTCTGGGAAAAGATGAAGCACTGACTGCCGCCCTGGTGGAAGTATTGACGAAGATGGACTCTGAAGTCTGTCTGCCCCTTGTCAACAAGGCTCGGCTCATCGGCTTTGTCAATCTCGGGCACAAGCCCCTTCTGGCAATCTATTCGTTGGACGAGATCAAACTTCTCGGCTCTCTGGCAAACAACGCTGCGATTGCGCTCGACAATGCCATGCTCTATGAGGATTGGAAACGCTCGCAGCTTCTCATTCGGCGCACGGATCGCCTCCGCTCACTGGAAACCATCGCAGGGGGATTCGCCCATGAGATACGGAACCCTCTAACATCGATCAAAACGTTCATCCAACTGGCGCCGTTGCGACGGGACGACGCTGAGTTCATGGACTCCTTCAGCCCGGTGGTCGCCGACGATCTTGCGCGCATCGAGCGCCTCATCGAAGAAATACTGGACTACGCGCGCTATATGAAGCCCAAATTCTCCTTGGAATCGCTGAACGAGATCGTTAGCTCCTGCCTGCACTTCATTGAAGTCAAGGCGAACAGCCTGGGAGTGTCGATTGAGAAGCATCTGGCCGAACAGCTCACTCCAATAGTGCTCGATCGTCAGCAAATTAAACAAGTGTTGATGAATCTCGTCCTAAACGCGATCGACGCGATGAAGACCGGAGGGCGATTGAGCGTCGCGACACGCGACATCACCCGCCTCGACGGCACCCAATGGATACAGATCGAGATCTCCGATACCGGCAGCGGGATTACGCCTGAAGATCTGCCGCACATTTTCGACCCCTTCTTTACAACCAAACACGACAGCGCGGAGCATGCGGGAACCGGGCTCGGCCTCTCGATCGTCCATCAAATCATTCAAGAACATACCGGCACAATCGAAGCACAGAGCACCGTCGGCCAAGGAACAGTTTTCATTATCACCCTCCCCCACAAAACGGATTTGGACTCCGTACCAGCCCCCGCTGCTTCGACATGGCAGGGCAAACTCCTCCCGTTTCCCAGCATCCCTCCTCTACTCCGAAACCGCACCGGAACGCACGGACCTTGAGCTACCCGCAATGCGCCGACCCGTTGTGGTCAGCACTACCATAACGCCCAGATACGCTGATCGAAGTACGACGCATGCCGCGCCTATCTACGGAAAATTCACTCGACCCTGACGAGACAGGAATCGCCGCTGTAATTGCAGGGCTGCGAACGGAAGAGGATGGGGTTGTAGAAAAAAGTCGACGGCTCAGAACCCAACAGCAAGGGAACCTATCGCATCGCCCTGACGACTTGCTGGAGGCCATGCGCGCTCAAGACCGAAAAAGCCGCGACTCCAACCGGCTATGCTTCATTCCATAGATATCCTGAATCGGCGACCAGGAGCGCAGTTCTCTCTGCTGCGTTGCCTGCTTGCTCACCCGCTCAATGACTTCGATCCAACCTTCCAAGAGTCGCTGTCCTTCACGCTGCCCTATCGGCAACAACTTCATGGCTGCCGCCACAAAACCAGTCGCCGTTTGATAGAGGAACGAAGCAATGCTGTCTTCTTTGCACCAACCGGCCGCCGCCAGCGTGAGCCCCAGACTGACGGCCATATGCCCGGGACTCCGCCCGGCTTCAACACCGGCTAAATAGTCTTCGAGTGATGGATGTCCGTGATGCTGTTCCGCTGCTATGCGAATCACCTGGCGGCCCATTTGACGGCTGGCAATCCGTGATTCACGGCCCAGCTTCATCGCATCCAGGTCAAGATCCGCCTTGAACGCAATTTCCAAGCTACCGGAAACGACAGCGTCATGCGCCAATCCGACCGCTACTGCCTCGCGTTCTCCCATTCCAGTCGTGAGCGACTCGACCACGTAACGCGACAGCTCCTCCGCATTCCGAACTGCACCCCCCTGCACCGCCGCCTCAAGTCCCGAGGAGAAGGCATAGCCACCTGATGGAAAGAAGCTATCGATGAATCGCAGACCGTTCAGAAGCGATAGAGTATTCATCGCATTACACGGTGAGCCCTTCTCCATAGATTATCCCTAACCGCTAGGCTGCTCAAAACGTTGTCCAGCAAGGCCGAGCCGACGGACGCACCGGAGGCGTACCATTCCTCACCCGCCCACCCCGAGCTGCCGAGACAGCTCTTTCCCCGAGTGGGGTACGTTGAGGATGCGTTCAAGGTGAGAACGATGCTGGACGGCGTTTTCAGCAGCCGTTAGAACAAAAAATACCGTTGGGCCATTGGTAAGATCTCCATCGGATCGCATGTCAAAATCTGCCCGTCGGCCTTCACAACATAGGTCTCCGGATCAACTTCCATATGTGGCAACGCATCGTTCAGCTTCATATTGCGTTTGCCGATGCTGCGGCATTGCTTTACCGCCGCAACGCGCTTCTGGAGGCCGAGTGACTTATGCACCTCGTGGTCTAGGGCAGCTTGGGAGAGAAAGGTGAGGCTGGTGGAAAAGGGAGCGCGGCCAAAGCTTCCGAACATGGGCCTGGTGAAAACCGGCTGCGGTGTCGGGATCGACGCATTGGGATCTCCCATGGCGGCGGACATAGGAAAGCCACCTTTGAGGACAATCTCCGGTTTCACACCGAAGAAGGCCGGTTTCCATAACACGAGATCCGCCAGCTTTCCGACCTCGACCGACCCGACTTCATGCCCGATGCCATGCGCGATCGCCGGATTGATCGTGTACTTTGAAATGTAGCGCTGAGCACGAAAGTTGTCATTCACGCCGGACGGCTTTTCAACCGCCGTCTGAGACAGGTGCCCTCGCTGCACTTTCATCTTATGCGCCGTCTGCCAGGTGCGAATGATGACTTCACCGACCCGCCCCATCGCCTGCGAGTCCGACGACATGATGCTGATCGCTCCCATGTCGTGCAGGATATCCTCCGCCGCAATGGTTTCCCGACGGATGCGAGACTCGGCAAAGGCAATGTCTTCAGGCACACGAGGGTTCAAATGGTGACATACCATGAGCATGTCCAAATGCTCATCCATCGTATTGACCGTGAAGGGCATCGTCGGATTCGTGGACGAGGGAAGCACGTTTGCCTCACCGCAGACTTTGATGATGTCGGGAGCATGTCCACCGCCTGCGCCTTCAGTATGAAAGGAGTGGATCGTCCGTCCCTTGAAAGCTTTGATCGTATCTTCGACAAAGCCAGCTTCGTTCAATGTGTCGGTATGGATGGCGACTTGGACATCGTATTCTTCCGCGACATCGAGGCAAGTCGAAATCGCCGCCGGAGTCGTACCCCAGTCTTCGTGCAACTTGAGCCCGATCGCGCCGGCCTCGACTTGCTCGCGGAGTCCATCCGGCAGCGACGAATTGCCCTTCCCAAGAAAACCGAGATTGATCGGAAATCCCTCCGCTGCTTCCAGCATGCGATGGATATTCCATGCGCCTGGCGTGCAGGTTGTAGCATTCGTGCCGGTGGCTGGGCCAGTCCCACCGCCGATCAACGTGGTCAATCCGTTCGCAATCGCTTCAGTAATAATCTGCGGACAGATGAAATGGATGTGCGTATCGATGCCTCCCGCCGTCACGATCTTGCCTTCCGCCGAAAGCACCTCGGTACAAGCGCCGACCTCCATCCCCTTTGTGACACCTTCCATCAAATCGGGATTGCCTGCCTTGCCGATGCCGGCGATGCGGCCATCGCGGATGCCGATATCGGCCTTCACGATCCCCCACCAATCGATGATGATCGCATTCGTGATCACAAGGTCGAGCGCGCCCTTCGCGCGGGTGGCTGACGGAGACTGGCCCATGCCGTCGCGGATGACCTTGCCGCCTCCGAACTTGGCCTCTTCGCCAGGCACCGTCAGATCGCGGGTAATTTCAATGAGGAGATCCGTGTCAGCCAGACGAATGCGATCGCCTGCCGTTGGACCGTAGAGATCGTTGTATTGGCGACGCGGGATTTTCATAGTGTTCTCCGTTAATCGTTACTCGTGAATCGTTAATCGCGTATACGTATAACGGTTAACGTTTAACGATGAACCCCTGTGCTTGAGCTGCAACGAGCGCCTTGGTCTTTACCGTCGGATCATCCAGACGACCATTCACCAATCCATTGATCCCATAGGCCACCCGATTGCCGCCTATCGAGACCAGCGTCACCCGCTTGTCTTCGCCCGGCTCAAACCGCACCGCAGTTCCAGCAGGAACTTGCAACCGAAATCCATAGGCCTTCTCCCGATCGAACCGCAGCGCGCGATTCGCCTCGAAGAAATGACAATGCGACCCAACCTGGATTGGCCGATCCCCGGTATTGGCGACAATCATCTCAACCGTCTGACGGCCCTTGAATGCAACGATGTCGCCTTCACCAAGGATGACCTCACCAGGAATCACAGCAGTGGACTGAATCGAAGCCTTCTTGGCATCCCGACTCACGCCCCTTCGCTTCGTCACTTTCTGCTTGGCTTTGGTTTTCTTCTTCATCGATTCACCTATCGAATCGGCTCATGAACCGTCACAAGTTTAGTTCCATCCGGGAATGTGCCCTCGACTTGCAGTTCTGGAATCATCTCCGCCACACCGGACATAACATCTTTTTTCTTCAGCAACGTCGCGCCGAAACTCATGAGGTTCGAGACGGAACGACCGTCACGAATGCCTTCCAGAATGGCCGCCGTGATAAACGCGACCGCTTCAGGGTGATTCAGCTTCAACCCGCGCGCCTTCCGCTCCTTGGCCAAATTCGCCGCGACATAGATCAGCAGTTTTTCTTGTTCCCGTGGTGTCAGATGCATAGTCGAACTCCGTCAATGGTCAGTGGCGCGTGAAACGCGAGACATTCGAGAAAGGCACGATCCGTAGTTCGAAGTTCCGGGTTACACGTTCCGAAAGCCTCGAACTTCGGACATCGAACCCATGCGTCTTGCCCGTCCCGCCTGTCTCGTGCGGCTAAGTTTTTCCGCAGCCTGCTAGAACTCAGCCTTGCTCCCTCGACTCAAGAGAGGCCCAGAATAGTAACGGGTGGTCAGGATGACTTCAACTGCGCGCAACTTTCTCACCCGCTCGCCCACTGGCACGCCGAGACGTGCCATTAGTCCAGGCGAGGGCCCTTCGATTCTAGCTACCGCTCCTCTAAGGGAGTGGCCAAGGCTGCCCTCTACTGCGCGCATCAATGATCCTTCCAAGCTCGCTTGCTTTCCCTCTCTTGGAAGGGCACCCATGTTGGTCTACGTGCGGCCGTCGAACGAGGCCCTTCTCAGGGCGCGCGTTCCGGGAGCACAGGATCAACGTGGGTGTCCTTCCAATCCTTTTTATCTTGCGCGTTCTGCGAGCAAAGAGGGCACCTGGCCGCTCCCTTTCCCATCCTTCTGAGGCCGCGCGTTGCGCGAGCACAGAAGATCATCAGGCTCCATCCCTCATTTCTTTTTTTCTATTCCCTCAAGGGAGCGGGAAAATGGCATGCGCGGGACGGCTAGGTTGGGTTCTACTGCGCGCATCGAACGAGCACATTCTGATCGTGCGCGTTCTGCGAGCAAGGAACCCACCTAGCCGTCCCGCGCCCGCTACACCGTCAAATGCTTCTTCACCATTTCCGCGCTCAACTCACTGCTCTTGCTCGACACCACCACTGCCCCTTTAGTCAGCGTTATCAGGCTGATCGTGTTACTGCCCCCCTTGCCCACCTACCCTTGGACCACCCTTCTGCCTCGCATGAGGTGTGCCAGCTTCTCCCTTTAGAGCCTGTCCCTTATCCGGCTGCCCACCTTGCCCGCCTACCCTCGGATCACCCTTCTGCCTCGCATGAGGCTTGTCAGCTTCCCCCTTTAGAGCCGCAGCCGGCTGACCACCTTGCCCGCCTACCCTCGGATCACCAGGCTGCCTCGCATGAGGCGTGCTGGCTTTCTCCCCCTCTACAGCCGGAGCCGCGTTCTCTGCCTGCGCCGTATTAGACAGACCAAGACACAGCAGAAACCCACAAGACATGAGACCGATGATTTTGGGAGCAGATACCATGAGAGCCTCCTTAGTTAAGTGTTATCCTGCCTGCCTGCCTTACTTCTTCGCTACACCGTCAAATGCTGCTTCACCATATCCGCGCTCAACTCATCGCTCTTGCCCGCCGCCACCACCGCCCCTTTGGCCATCACCACATACTTTTCCGCCAGGCGGGCGGCAAAGTGGAGTCCTTGCTCGACCAGCAAAATCGCAAACCGGCGTTGCTGTTTGAATCCGATAATCACATCTTCGATCTGGTCCACGATCGAAGGCTGAATCCCTTCCGTCGGCTCATCGAGCAAGAGTAGTTTGGGATTTGACAGGATCGCACGGCCGATCGCCAATTGCTGCTGCTCTCCCCCGCTCAACACCCCGCCCGGACGATTGAGAATTTGCGTGAGCTTGGGAAAGAGCTGATAGACTTCGTCGAACGCAGTCTTCTCCACCGAACCATTCGGCCTGTCCGACCTCGCCCAAAAGCCGAGCTGCAGATTTTGTCGCACGGTCAAATGGGGAATGATCTCACGCCCTTGTGGAACATAGGCTAAACCCTGCCGAGCCCGACGATCGGTCGGCAACGTTGTCATATCCTTGCCGGCGAAGGATATCTGGCCTGACCGCACCGGCAGCAGCCCGGTAATGGCCTTCAATGTCGTGGTCTTGCCCACACCATTGCGACCCATCAAACAGGCAACTTCGCCCGGCTCGACCGTGAACGTCACGTTCCGAAGAATGTGACTTTCCCCATAGTAGGCATTGACGTTCTTCAGCTCAAGCATGGCGTCGCTTCGGGTGCAGTTGCAGGATGTTCAAACGGGCTTCCAGCAAGGCCGCAGGCGAGAGAAGACCGGAAGCGTACCCTCTGGGGTACGTTGAGGATCTTGTCGAGCCGAGAACGAAGCTGGAGACACGTTTCGACATCATGCTAATGCGCCACTTTTTGGCGCCCAAGATAGATTTCCCTTACCCTGTCGTCGGCCTGCACCTTTTCGACGGTGCCTTCGCAGATGACCGTGCCTTCGTGAAGCACAGTGACGGTGCGGGCAATCTGACGGACAAAATCCATATCGTGCTCGATGACGACGATCGCTCGTTGCTCCGCCAATGATTGAAGCAACCGACCGGTCTGTTCCGTTTCTTTATCGGTCATCCCTGCAACCGGTTCGTCGACCAGCAGCAACGAGGGCTCCAGCAGGATCACCATGCCGATTTCGAGCCATTGCTTCTGCCCATGCGACAACGACCCGGCTCTGGTATGGGCATAGTCTTTCAGGTTGATCGTTTCGAGGTTCTGCGCGATGCGTTCCCGTTCTTCCGCCGTCGATTTTCCCAACAACGTAGGGAAGACCCCTTTGCTGTTCCGTTTCAACGACAGATCGAGATTTTCCCACACGGTCAGATTGCCATAGATGGAGGGGGCTTGGAATTTTCGCCCGATGCCGAGCTTCACGATTTCATCCGCCTGTTTCCCGATCAGTTCCTTGTCCTGGCCGAAAACGACACGGCCTGCCGCCGGTTTCGTCTTCCCGCAGATCACATCCAGCAGCGTTGTCTTTCCCGCTCCATTCGGCCCGATGACGACGCGCAATTCCTTATAGTTGACCATGAAGGTCAGTTGGTTCAACGCTTTGAACCCGTCATAATCGACCGTCACGGCATCGAGATAGATGATGGAGTTTTGGAAGGACTTTTGCTCGGTCATCTTAACGCTTCCCTTCCGAAGCCGCCGCTGCTTTACCCATCCTCATCCGCTCTTTCATCTTACGCATGATGCCAATGAGCCCATCTGGAAACAGCAGCACGACGACAACGAAGAGCCCGCCGAGAATGAAGGGCCAGAGTTCGGGGAAATAGTTCGTGAGGATACTGCGCCCGTAATTCACACTCACAGCCCCTAATACAGCCCCTGCCAGACTGGCACGGCCTCCCACCGCCACCCAAATGACCATTTCAAGCGACGGCAGCACCCCGATCTGCGCCGGCGTGATGATGCCGACCTGAGGCGCATAGAGCATCCCGGCCAATCCGGCCAGAGCCGCAGCCACGACAAAGACAAACAGTTTATAGTTGGCCGGAGTGTACCCCGAAAACGTAACACGCTGCTCGCTGTCCCGCACAGCGACCAATACCCGTCCGGCCCGCGAACGAATGATCCAGCGGCACAAGAGATAGGCCCCGCCCAGACAGAGCACTGTGACGATATACAATACCCGTTGCGTGCCGGGATCGGAGAGCCGATACCCGATCAACTGTTTGAAATCGGTCAATCCATTCGTGCCGCCGAGATTGGTGTCGTTCCGGTTAAAGACCAGCCAGGCAGCAAGCGCCAGCGCCTGTGTAATGATGGCGAAGTACACACCCTTGATGCGGCTGCGGAAGGCGAAAAACCCGAATACCAATGCAAACAACATCGGCACCAGGATCGCGCCAATGACCGCAGCAGGAAAACTGTAGAAGGGTTTCCAGAAAAACGGCAGCTCTTTCACCTGGTTCCAGACCATGAAGTCCGGCAGATCGCTCCCATAGACGCTCTCTTTTCCGATCGTGAGCATCATGTGCATGCCCATGCAATAGGCGCCCAATCCGAAAAAGACTCCCTGCCCCAAACTCAAGATCCCGGTGTAGCCCCAAATAAGATCGAGGCCCAGGGCCAGAATCGCGAAGGCGAGAAATTTTCCGAATCGATTGAGGCTGAAATCGGAGAGATGCAGCCAGGAATCTTCCGGCGGCAAGACGTTCAAAAGCGGCATGGCTATGAGCAGAATGAAGCCGACGACCCAGAAGGCCAGGCCTCCACCGCCTGGAGCCAGCGACTCCGATTCTTTCGATGCCATCATAGTCTACGCCCTACTTTCCAGGCTGCTTACAACAAGGCCTCAGGCTAAGCAGGTTGCGGTCGAGGCTGCGGTTGAGTAAGAAGCTGAGGTGCTTCATCTCAACCTTAACCTTAGCCTCAACCTTCCCTCCAATTAAGAATCGGCATTCCGCCCCTTCATCGCAAACAGTCCAGACGGCCGCCACTGCAGGAACAGAATCACCAGCACAAGAATGAAAACCTTACCGTAGACGGCGCCAAAGCTCGGTTCGATCAGTTTGTTCAGCCCGCCGATCCCCAGCGAGGCCACGATCGTGCCGGCCAGTTTTCCAACCCCACCGGTCACCACCACCATGAAGGCGTCAACGATATAGTTCTGTCCAAGACCGGGATCCACATTGCCGACCAGCGTGAGGGCCCATCCGGCAACGCCGGCGAGACCGGATCCGAATGCAAAGGTATAGGCATCAACTTTTCTCGTGGGAATGCCCAGGCATGAACTCATATTGCGATTCTGCATCACCGCCCGCACACGCAGGCCTAAGCTCGAACGAAACAGTAAGAGATAGATAGCCAGGACGCAGATGATGGACAGACCGATAATGAAGATGCGGTTGAAAGGGAGATAGACCCCGACCATGACCTGTGCGCCGCCGCTCAGCCAAGTCGGCGCAATCACGGCGGTCAAGTCGCCGAAATAGACCCGCGCCGCTTGCATCAAGACTAAGCTGACACCCCAGGTCGCCAACATGGTCTCCAGCGGACGGCCGTATAGAAACCGGATGACGGTAGCTTCAAGCGCCAGGCCGAAGGCGGCGGCGGTCAGAAATGCCACGGGCATCGCGGTCAGAAAGTAGGACTCGAACATGGAGGGAGGCAGATAGGCTTTGAAGATTTCTTGGGTGACGAACGTCGCATAGGCACCGACCATCATCAGCTCGCCATGGGCCATATTGATGACGCCCATCAAACCGAAGACGATCGCCAATCCCAACGACATGATCAGCAGCACTGAACTGAGGCTCATGGCGCGAAAGAACGTTTCAATTGCGTTCGACCAATCGCCCCAGGTTTCAATGCGGTGAATAGCCTCGGCAGCAGCCTTCGCTACGATCTTCTGCGGTTCGGTCGCCTCGGCGCTCTCGCCGATCGCAACCAGTTTCTTCATGGCCGGCACCCCGTTCTGGCTGTAGAGTTCGCCAAGTTTCTCTGCTGCAGCGGCCTTGATCGTCTGATCGTCCAATGCAAGCTTGAGCAACGCTGCAGATTCTTCCATCGTGTAGCGTACCCACTTATTCGGTTCGTTCGCTGCGGCAGCCTCCAGCCATGGGATCGCCCAGGCTTTCCCGGCTGACCCGAGATCCGTCGCCGCCGATCGACGCACGTCGGTACTGGGGCTCTTCAGATTCGCTCGATTCTTGAGAGAGTCCATGAGCGGCTTGATGGCTTGCCGGATGCTGCGGTCTGCATTGGCGCGGATCGCTTCTAACTGCGGAAGCAGGCTGGCATCGCCCTGTTCAACCAACGTACGAATGGCTGTATCGCGAACCGATTCGTCCTCGCTGGCGACCTGGGTAAGCGCCAGCTCGACAGGAGACAGGGGAGGCGCGTCAGCAGGCCGATCCGCTGCGGCCACCCAATCCTGCCCACAGAACAGAATCAGTCCCACCATACTGAGGATGGCAACCATGCGACCCAGAGAAGGCATCATGATTATGATCTATCCCTCCATAAGACACACGCATGACGTAGACATCACGTCCCGTCAGCCGAACTTCTCGCCCTCTTGGAGGAGGCTACTAAGTAACCCCCTCCAAGACGACTTGCTATTTTTGATAGGTCCCTTGATGACCGACCCAGTCGCAACCCTTGTCGGGATTCGTATATTCGCTCCAGGGTTCCGGCTTCACCAGTCCCTTCGAGCGGGAGACGACCTTGAACTGTCCATCCGCCAGGATTTCGCCGATGAGCACCGGTCTGTAGGTGTGATGATTGGCGGCATCCATCATGATTTCACCGCCTGGCGCCATGAATTTACTGCCATAGACCGCCTTTCGGACCTTGTCGACTTCAGTCGAAGCAGCCTTCTCGACAGCCTGCTTCCAAATGTACACGCCGAAGTAGGCTGCTTCGATCGGATCGTCCGTGACCCGCTTGTCGCCGTCAGGTAGATTGTTCTTTTTGCAATAGGCTTTGAAATTGGCCACGAATTGCTTGTTCTGCGGCGTATCGACGCTTTGATAATAGTTCCACGCCGCCAGGTGCCCGACCAACGCCGAAGTATCCATGCCGCGCAGCTCGTCTTCCGCCACGCTGAAGGCCATGATCGGAGCGTCCTCGGCCCGCAACCCTTGGTTCGCAAACTCTTTGTAGAAGGGCACGTTGCTGTCTCCGTTGATCGTGCTGATTACGGCAGCCCCTCCACCGGCGGCGAACTTCTTCAGTTTGCCGCAGATGGTTTGATAGTCCTGATGGTGGAACGGGGTATATTCTTCCATGATGCTGTCCGCCGGCACTTTTTTTGCCAAGAGCATCGCTCGCAGAATCTTGTTGGTGGTGCGGGGATAGACGTAATCGGTCCCGAGCAGATAGAACTTCGTGAATCCGCCTCCCTCCTTGCTCATCAGATAATCCACCGCCGGCACAGCCTGCTGATTCGGAGCGGCGCCGGTGTAGAAGACGTTGCGCGAACATTCTTCTCCTTCATACTGCACGGGATAGAACAGGAGGCCGTTATTTTTCTCGAAGACCGGCAACACCGACTTGCGGCTGACCGAAGTCCAGCAGCCAAAGGTCACCGATACCTTGTCTTGCAACAAAAGCTGCTTGGCTTTTTCCGCAAAGAGATCCCAGTTCGAGGCTGGATCGACGACGACCGGCTTGATCATCCGGCCCATCACTCCGCCCTTCGCATTGATCTCCTCCACCGCCATCATCACCGTATCGCGGAGCGAGACTTCGCTGATGGCCATGGTGCCGCTGAGCGAATGCAAGATTCCAATCTTGATCGGCTCTTTGTCTGCCGCATAGGACAGGGCCCAATTGCCCAAGTTGCCGAGCAAAGAGGCGACCCCGATGCCGGCTACTATCTTGCCTCCTTTCACCAGAAGCTCACGCCGGGATGGACCAGCGTCGCTCCCATCGACTTTGTCTGCTACGACCGAACTTTCCTCATTAGGTTTCTTCTTTTCCATTGTCGGACTCCTTTCACGAGCATAAGAAGTTATAGGAGGTCAGAAAAAGACGCCGTTGTCCTTCCCGTGCATTCTGGCCGATCCGGTGAACCCCGTTGTCCACCATTCAATCCCTGCGGTCAGTCCACCCTGCGGATAATCGGCCCCCGTCACGAGGGATCGTTGTCCCTCACACAGAGACGGAAATTGTGCGGGAGGCAGAAAGAACCTCTCGGACTTTCCAGACGGGTCGCAACTCCGATGAACCGACACCTTCATAAAGCCCCTTCTATCCATGACCGCCCCCACAACCGATGTTCGTCCGAAACGAACGGAGTAATCCCTTGAAGCATCGAGTGGAGAGCCGTCTGGGAGAAGGAACCGTATCTTCTTCATCATCAGCCCCGCTGGGTGAGTGTGTCAGTGGCTGAACCCCGACCAGACCACTGGCGGAATGTATAAGCTGAGAAGAACGAGAATGACACTAGGCATCTCCCTAGGAACGGGAAGCAATCTCCCTAGCAGGATGTCAACGGGACAGGTTGATTTGGTTTCTTTGGTTCATTTCGTTTATTTGGTGCGTATGGCGTCTCTCTTTTTTTGAATCAAATCAACCAAATAAACCAGATCGACCAAAGAAACAAGAGGGGCAAACAGGTTTTGGCAGATATCGATGTGCGGGGCGTTACTCGGATGCGAGGAGCCCATGGACTAGGGCGTACTTGGTGAGCTCTGCCGTCGTGTGGAGATCGAGCTGCATCATGATATGCGACTTGTGAAATTCGACCGTCTTCGGTGAAAGATCGAGGGCCGAAGCAATCTCCTTGACGGTCATCCCCTCCGCTACGAGTTGCAATACTTCTCTTTGGCGCGCAGTTAAGGATTGGTCTTTGAGACCCGGAGGTCTCTCCCCGGTGATGACGGACTGCACCAGCCCCTTCGCCACCAGAGGAGTGACATAACACTGTCCTTCCATAACGGATTGGATGGCTTGACGTAACTCTGAGCCGGCGGACCGTTTAAGCAGATAGCCGGAAGCGCCGGCCTTGAAGGCTTCATTCACATAGGCCGGATCGGCATGCATGGTGACGAAAATCAATTTGGTGTGGGGCAGAACCTTCTTCAGCTTCTTGGCTGCATCGACCCCGTTGAGCTGCGGCATCGAGATATCGAGTGTGACGATGTCCGGCTGAAGCTCCTGGGCCATTCTAAGCAGCGTACGGCCATCTTCCGCCGCACCGACGATCTCGCACTGATCTTCCAGCAGTTTCCGGAATCCGTCCAACACCAGAGTATGGTCATCGCCCAAGAGCACCCTTGGCCTGCTCACGAGACTCCCTCCGGAACGACCACCACGACCTGCACAGTCGTTCCCTTCCCCACAGCCGACATCACCTGTAAGTCTCCCTGAACCAACGCGACTCGTTCTTTCATTCCGAGCAACCCCAGCCCATGCGGCCCATACCCCGGTTGCTCGGAGTCGAATCCCACTCCATTATCTCTAATCGTGACAGTCAACCCGGATCGAGACCGAGTCAGCTCCACATCGACCCGGGAGGCCGCTGCATGGCGAGCCACGTTGCTGAGGCTCTCTTGGGCGACGCGATAGAGACAGGCCGCGACCTCCTGGGGAATGGTAGGAGGAATATCCTTGTGTCCAAAACTCCCTTGGATACGGCTTCGAGCGGTGAACTCATCCACCAAACGCTGCAGGGCGATAGGAAGACCGAGGTCATCGAGAATGGAGGGATGAAGCTGATAGGCCAAATGACGCACCACGTCCGACAATTCCACAACCCGGTCCTGTATCGCGCGGATCTCCTGACCCACGTCTTCCGATAAGAAGCCGAGCCGCTGCTCTACCGCTTCGATGTCCATCGCCAGAAGCGCGAGCCGTTGATTGATGTCATCGTGCAAATCGCGCGAGATACGACGGCGTTCATCTTCCTGCACGCGCAACAGCTGAAGCGCCAATTTCTGCAGTGCTTCCTGGCTGCTTTTGAGCGACGCTTCGGTCTCCATCCGTTCCGAGACTTCAGCCACCAACGATTCGTTGACCGCGGCCAGTTCTTGGGTTCTGATCTGCACCCGTTTATCCAAAGCCTCGTTGAGCCGTTGCAGTTCCTCTTGATGCAGGCGGCTCTGCTCTTCGGCCAACTTCCGCCTCGAGATATTCCGCACGAACGCACTGAAGGTATAGGCCCCCCCCTGCCCTAAGGCCGGCGAGATCGCCAGTTCGATTGGAATCTCGTACCCGTCATGATGGATGCCTGTGATTTCGATACGTCTGTTCATGATCGGCCCTTCACCGGTTGCGAGGAAATGGCGCAATCCCCGCTCATGGGCTTCCCGGTGTTGTACCGGAATGATGGTGGTGGAAAGAAGTCGTCCGATGGCCTCTTGCCTCGACCAGCCGAACATCTGTTCGGCTTGAACGTTCCATTCGGTAATGACTCCGGCGGCGTCCATCCCGATAAAGCCATCAAGCGCCATCTCCACAATACGCCTGGTGCGAGCCTCGCTTTCGCGCAGCGATGCTTCGGCCTCCATGGCAATCGCCCGTTCCTGTTGCGCATGCCGATATTCCCTCCGCACACGGGTCACAGTCCACACCAACAGTCCGAACGTTGGAATCACCAGAGCGCCGCCCGCCAGGCCAAGGTTCCAGAGCACCTCTCGAATCGGCGCCAGCACATCTCGCCGATCCATGCGCATCAACACCGTCCAATGTATGCCGTCGAACCCGCCACGGACCGAAGTCCTGGCATAGCCGGTGATGACCGGCACGTGGCGACGCAGATGCTCCTCCTCGACATAATTCGACAGGGTCCCTTCGCTTGCCAATGCCGAAGGCAAGCCGAGTCGTTTGAGATTGACGTGGCCCTTATGCTCGAGATCCGAATCGATGAAGGCCACTCCCTTCTCATTCAAGAACTGATATTCCAGCGCTCCCCAAAATCCCTCCCGCTGCCGAAACGACCGAAGAGTCCCTGTCATGAGGTTCTCTAGCCCGGGAATCCCCACCCGGGTCGTCACGACCCCCAGAAATTCTCCTCGTGGTCCTGTGATGGGAGCTGTCACGGCTATTGCGTCTGGCCCGCCCATCACTGCGAAGGGCTCCACGTCCCCCATATGGACCCCCTGCCCGCTGCGCGCAGCCTGAAACCAGGGTTGAGCACTGTAGTCTCGCCCCAGCGTGCTTGGGTCGGTGGCAACCACAATCTGTCCGAGTTCGTTCGTGGCGCCGACCCATAAGTAGTCCGGGTATGCGGTCATCAGCCCGGCGACATAGGCCGACTGAAATTCACGATTATGCGCCTGCACACCGAACGTCCTTGCCATCATCAGCACATCGCCATGCCGCTCAATGAGAAATCGGTCCACCTTGTCCGAGACTTCTGCGGCTGACAGAGCCAGAGTTTCGCCTGCTGTCGCAATCATGCGGGTTTCGATGTAGCGGAAAGCCATTGCGCCGATCGTCAGCATGATGATCGGCAACACACTGATGAGGACCAACAGCCAGGAGTAGGGGCGGGGAGCCGTGGCTTTAGACATGGTGGTTCATTCTCTTTGCCAGATTGCTGCGCCGCATCAATTTGGGTGCTTATATTCGGAGTCTATTACTCTCCTGTCAAGGGGCATTCCCCATACGGAAACCGTGAAACGAGGATCAGCGGAGGAGTATAGGGTAGGGTTGAGGTTAAGCGAAGACCGACTTACTTCATTTCGACCTTAACCTCAGCCTCAACCTCTATCCCTTAGTCATCTGCTGGGGGGAAGGGCGAGAAAAGCCGAAACCCGCAGAACGGATTTCGGCTTTTCCCGGCTGGGCGCTTGCCCATTTCAACCGACCTTCTTAATACTGCAACTGCAAGGCTACGTGGAAAGAATCTTGATGCGGATTATTCGGGCCATTAAAGACACCCGTAAAGCCACTTTGCGCAATCCCACCATTGGGGGCAAGATTGCCGGTCCGCCACCACGTCGAAATGCGTGCATTGTGCCCACTAATGACGTAGTTCAGGCCTCCTTCAAATTCATCGAGTGCGGTGGAATGCACACCATTCACAAAGGTATATCTCCCATAGGGCTGGAATCTCCCGATCCCGACCTCATTTGGAAACAGATACAGAGCGTAGGCAGTGAAGGAAGTCCCGCTAAATATAGGGATGTTGTTGGTGTCCGTGGTCGTAAAGGACGCGAGGTTCCCTGCCCAGTACCGTTTGTATTCCGCGTTGAACGTGAATACTCCATTGTTATTCGGGAGGACCTTCTCAAACAATAGATCGCTCACAAAGCTGCCGAATGCATGTGGGTTTTGCGATGAGCCAGCAGCGGCATTCTGATATTCTCCTCCCGCAGCGATCGCGAGAATATCCCCAAGCGTCCCGTAGTAGGTACCACTGGTGTAGTAGCCAGGATTCTTCTCCTCGTTCAACAGGTTCCACGTCAGGCGTCCAGCATACACCAGGCTGTTTCGCTGATTAGGTCCATTGTTCAGACCTGATCTTGTTCCCGTAAACACCCCCGCGACATATTGCAGATGGGTACCGCCCGGATGGACTTTCCCGAAAAAAGTCACGCCGTTGTCGCGGCCATACATACCAGACCCGCCGGCGCCAAAATTCGTACTGAAGTCATGTGGGTTAAGCGGCGTCCTAAAA
Organism: Nitrospiraceae bacterium; assembly: GCA_013140715.1. Taxonomy (GTDB): domain Bacteria; phylum Nitrospirota; class Nitrospiria; order Nitrospirales; family Nitrospiraceae; genus Palsa-1315. Next base: position 31,082 of record JABFSG010000060.1, on the reverse strand, counting down.
CCATCGTAGACCGCATGGTAGAAGGGACCGTTCAGTTCGCCTCGAGAGTCCGGCACCAACATGCGACCGAACCATACGTTCACTAGTTCATTGATCTCGAACTTCCCGATCGCATCGAGCAGGCCGACACCGGAATTACTCCCAAATGTATTTGAATTCGGCCCACCCGCAGCTTGCCCTGAACGGGGACAGTTAAAACATTCGGTATTGAACTCGAACCCAACGTACTTATGGATTTTCCCGTTTATATAAATACGAGCGTTATCGACGGCGAAATCGTTACTCCATTGTGCACCGCTCGCTGCCCCATCTTCTTTCGCACTGAAACTGGTGCGTATTCCCATTCCGACGGAGATCCACTGGTCATCGTTGGCCTTGATCGTGCCGCCGGCATAGACATTGGGGACCGTAGAGACCATCCCGGCCACAAGCGCCAGGGTAGCCCCGGCAACCGCAAACATTTTCCACCGCCTACTCTGATCTACCTTCATGGTGTCATCCTCCTCAGTGAGTAAGAAAAGACAAATCTGCAATGCCTCCTTTCATGTACTCCAATAGTTCAACCCATCATCCTCTTCATCCAATTCTCATAGGTACTTAGGTACTAAGGAACCAGCGACCGCGGTCCAACCGGATCAATGGTGGGAATCTATAATCCATGTGGAAGGAGAAACACACTAGGCATCTCCCTAGGAACGGGCGGCAATATCCCTAGGCGAAACCAGCGCGACGAGCGGGAAAAGCGAGAAGGGCGTGGCGTTACTTCGATACAAGAAGACCGTGGAACTGTCATCACTTCTGCCACAAGTTGCAACAGGTCTTGTTGGCGGACAGTCAAGCTTGATAGTGTCATCGCTCTTTCAGCTATGCTAGAGTACCGGCTGGCCTCCATTGTGTGAGTTGATCATGTCTCAGCATCGGCAAGCTGCGCTCGTTCTTTTTACCGGAATCGCCATGGCCCTGTCTGCCTGCGCAACAGGACCTGAGCTGGACACCACGATCCAAGAGTCCGAACGGGGCGCTGTATATATGGAACGGATTCACGACCGGTCCTTTCACGCCGCCCACCCCATTGCCTTATCGGCAGATATCATGGCCCGAATCCTTCGCGGGGTGATCGTCAAGGATACCCGCGGACCCTTAGCAAATCTGATTGCCGCCAAATCGGAAACAGTTCGCGCGTTTGGAGATGAAGAGATTGCGTACCTGGCGCCGCTCTTGGCTGAGGGACTCACCAAGGCGGCGCCGGACCAGCAGGTCGGATTTCGGGTTGCCCACGTCGGCGCGTTGAATTCTCCACAATCCAGCGGGATATCGTTCTGTTCGTCTTCTGTCCGTTTCCCAGGCGCCTGTACGTCAGAGCAGCCTCTGCTGACGGAAGGATCGCTCTACGCCTACGGACGCTCGCTGTATCTGACCTTGACCGAGTATCGCCGTAGGCTTGAAACGGGCGAAACGGTTAACAAGGCCAATCAGCGAATTGCCAATCCGACTGGATTGGCGAACCGCACTGTATCCTTCGTCCCGGAATCAGCCAAAAGACCCGATAGCTATCGAACCGCGCGCTCGACCGATGCGACGCTGGTCATCGACTACGATCTCCTTGCCACATTGCCTGCCGTACCGGAAATGCGACCGGCGGCCGCTCAACCTCCGGCATCTGCGAAGGGAGAGCCGCCTCAGCGAGATGCCGATCTGGACTTGCTTCGAAAGGAGTTGCAGGACATCAAGAGGAAATTGGCGGAGCAAGAGGCGGAACGGACCCGTTCAATCCCGAAACCGTGACACGACGGGGAGCAGGTTCATCTGGTTTGTTTGGTTCATTTGGTGCGCATGGCTACTCTCATTGTTTGAACCAAATCAACGAAACAGACCAAACAAACAAGAAGAACTAGCTATCACCGCTGTTTCTCAACCCGCTGGTCGAGTTCTCCAGCTAAGAGTACTGCCTCGGCTATCTCACGCATCGACTTCCGCAAATCCATACTTTGCCGCTGAATAAGTTTGAAGGCCTCCTCTTCCGTCAGTCGCCTTGAGCGCATCAGGTAGCCCTTGGCCCGCTCCATGAGCTTTCTAACCGCCAGAGCCTCCTGCATCTCAAGGGATTTCTCGACCAGGGCCGTATGTTCGATGGCGATAGCGGCCTGATTGGCGATGGCCTGGAGCAGCTTGACTTCTTCTCCGGTAAACACGTGCGGAATGGACGTGTAGCTATTGATCACACCCATCGCCTTCTCTCGCACCATCATTGGGACCGAGACCAGCGAGCAGAGCCCCTCCTGCTTGGCCATATCCCGATACATATAGTCCCGATCGGTGGTGACGTCTGCCACGATGATCGGTCGACGCTCTTTCACCGCGCGGCCGCTGATACCCTGCCCCACTTTCAGGTTCGGCTTTCGGCGATACTGTTCGCTGAGGCTCTGCGTCGCCTCGATCCGCAATTCTCCGCTGGCTTCGTCCAACAACATGATCGAGCAGATCTTGGAGTTCATCAGTTGCGCGGTCATCGTCACCAGGAGCTGCAGCACGTCTTTGATCAACCGATTGGACGCCACGGTTTCCGAGACCTGCGACAGCGTTTCCACTTGCAAGGCCTTGCGTTGCATTTGATCGTAAAGCCTCGCGTTTTCAATCGCTCCGCCGACTTGATTGGCAATGGTCGAGAGCAACGCAATCTCATCGGCCTGATAACGTTTTGGGCGTTTATGTTGGACATTGATCACGCCGACCACTTCTTTTTTCGCCATGATCGGCACGGAAACAAAGGCTTGGTAGCGGTCTTCCGGAAGGTTATGAAAAAACTTGAACCGTGGATCGTCGTTCGCATTGCTCGGAATCACGACGCGCGTTCGTTCCTGAGCGACCCACCCGGTGATGCCCTCTCCCAACCCGATCGTAATACGGCCGATCAATTTCGGATGGGGGTTTTTCGAGGCTCGCAGAATGAGTTCGTCCTGGCTGTCCGACAAGAGATAGAGGAGGCAGGCATCCGCCTTGGTGACTTCGACGACCACGTCGACGATATGTTTGAGAATCGCTTCAAGATCCAGCTGGTTGCTGATCGACGCAGAGATCCGATGGAGTACGTCGACTTCGCGCGCTTTTTCCCGTAAAGCCTGTTGGAGGTGAGCCACGGATGGCGTGCGTGCGGTGGTCATAGTCATTTACCTTCTGCAGAAGCCTTGCGACGGGCCGGTTGCTTGCCCGACAGACGGCTGTCCCGGAGTCGGTTCCCATGACCCTGCTTACTCTGAAACCATGCAGCGCAAACCTGCCGCGCGATCGGCTGCATAACTACTTCTCCGATCTTCACTGGCCATACCCCGACGACCTGTCCGCCGAGCACCTTCTTGTCATGTTGCATGGCGCCCCAAAGAGATGCAAAGGACGTCCGCGGGACCTGTTCGGACAATTTGGCCCGCTGCACCACACTTCTGATCCGTTCGACAACTTCCCGCCCGCAGAGGCCCATATGATAAGCCAGATCGGCTTCTTGCACCAACCCGATCCCGACCGCTTCACCATGGATCAATCCGCGATAATCGGAAAGTGACTCCAATGCATGTCCGATGGTATGGCCGTAATTCAGTATGCGCCGGCGGTCGGATTCCCGCTCATCTTCTGCAACCACCTGCGCTTTGATCTCACAGGATCGCTTAATCGCCTGCATGACCGCAGCTTCTTCGAGTTTCAACAGCGCAGGAATGTTCGCCTCAAGAAAGGCAAAAAATTCCTCGTCCGCGATAATGCCATATTTGATCACTTCGGCTAACCCGGCAATCCATTCACGGCGTGGCAAGGTGCGCAGCGTCAGGGGGTCGATCCACACCGCGCGCGGCTGGTGGAATGCTCCGATCAGATTTTTCCCCAGCCGATGGTCCACACCGGTCTTGCCGCCGACACTGGAATCTACTTGAGCCACCAGCGTGGTCGGTACCTGCACGAACGGAATTCCTCGTTGATAGATCGCTGCGGCAAAGCCGGCAATATCGCCAACGACTCCTCCGCCGAGAGCCAGTAACAGGGACCGACGCTCGAACTTCTGTTTAGCCAACCGATCGAGAACCCTGGCAATTGTGCCGAGCGTCTTTGTTCGTTCTCCAGGCGGCAAGATGATCGGGGTCGGATCGTATCCTGCCTTGCGTAGTGATCGAAGAACACCTTGGAGATATCGGCTTGCCACATGCCGATCTGTCACAACCCCGACCTTCGAAGAAGTCCCAAGGGCGCTGAGTCTATCGCCGACTTCCGCAAGCAACCCAGGATATAGAGCGATGTCGTAGCTCCGTTCCCCCAAAGTTACTGGCACAATCTGTTCTGTCACCGCAGCCATACTCAACGACGGTCTCTCCTGGCCCGATACCCCAACATTCGTCCGATTCTTCTTGGATTAGGAATGCCTGGATTCACAGCACATTTTGCCTGAGGGAGCGATGATTTGCGAGGGCGAACATCGGGGAGGATGGTACCACAACGGTTTGAAAACTAGAAGGTTTTCTAAGGCACTTTCAAGCTAAACGATCGCGTGCCATGGATTCACGCCCATGGTTGACGAATGTTTCTTCTCCCATCGCCGATCCGCGCTATAACGAGCCTTCGGTCGGCTGGCCTGCCCATTGGAAACGGAACGTACCGTTGGGACTGCAAGCATCCTTCTGGCACCTGTCCCAGTCCAAGTTGCGACAGGGCAGCATTGATCATGTTAAGGAAACGACAAGGCTGGAGACTATGCGTTGGCGGGACCGAAGTGAAGAGCTAGAAGCGAGACTTCTAGCTCTTCACGATGCTGGGCGTCAAGAAAATGAGCAGTTCTTGTTTTGAGACGGTCTCGCTCTTCTGTTTGAATAGCCATCCTAAAACAGGCACACGCGAGAGATAAGGAATACCGATCACGTTGTTGTTCTGCGCATCGATGAAGACTCCACCGATCACCATAGTCTCGCCATCGCGGATATTGACCTGGGTATTGGCTTCGCGTCGGTCGATACTTGGGCCGGCTGGATTGCTTCGTGCACCGACGGCATTTCTGGTTGCGCGGACCTTCATCATAATCAGCTTACCGGCTTCCTTCGGATCACGCGAGGTAATCTGGGGAGTCACATTCAGTTCCAAGTTTGCATCCACAAATGTTGTCTGAGTCCCCTGGAGGGAGGTTGTCTGGAACGGAATCGATTCCCCTTGCGAGATCTTGGCCTCCCGCTTGTCCAAGGTTGTAACCTTCGGCGAGGCAATGACTTTACTGAGACCGAGCAACTCACCTGCTGACAACCGCATATCCAATAACGCTCCATCTGCTTTCCCAACCGTAAACCCGACGGTAGGGGTCGTCACCAATCCACCGACTGTGGCGGGAAGATTGACAAGAAAGCCGGAGCTCTGACCGTTAAAGGCACCGGCATTACCCGTCCTGAAGTTCGCGACCCCACCATTCCCGAGGTTTGCGTTTAGATTCTGGATACCCCATTGAACTCCCAGTGAACGGGAATAGGTCGTATCGGCCTGCACGATCCTGGCTTCGATTTGGACTTGGGGCACTTCGAGATCGAGTCCATCAACAAGCTGTTTAAGTACCCCCATCTGGCTTTCGGTGTCCCGGACGACTAAGGCATTGGATCCCTGACTCATCTGCATCAGCCCTCTTGGGCTCAAATACTGCCGAAGAGAGGTCATGAGTTCTGTTGCTTGCAGGTTTCTAATATAGAACACCCGATCCACCAGCGGTTCTGCTTTTGTCTTGGCATCCCTCGCCTGCGCCTCTTCATTCTGCTGTTTTGCAATATTCGAAAGTGTATCGATCCACAGGATATTGCTCTGGGTAATCTTGCCCAACCCATTCATCTTTAAGATCATATCCAGTGCTTGATCCCAGGGCACGCTGACGAGCTTCATCGTGACCTTACTCTTGACCCCTTCACCGACGACCATGTTAAAGCCACTCACCTCGGCAATGAGGCGCAACACATTGCTGATGTCTGCCTGCTGGAAATCCAGTGAAATGCGCCGACCGACATAGCGCGTTTCCCCGACAACCACATCGTCCTTCGGTGTGCTTACCTCGGCGGTATCCGCTCCGGATGTCATCTGCGCAAGTTGCACTTGAAATTTTGTTGAAGCGCGCCGAACCGTGGGCATTGCCCGCTGAGACATCCGGGAGGCGGCAGTCGTCTGGACGTTCGACATGACCGGACTCATAGACTCGATGGTTTTGGGCACACCACCATGGTGAGAATCCGTACTTTCACCGACATCCGTACCGGTTCCTTCCCGAAGCGTCACAATAAGATTCGTCCCTCGCGGCTCAACCGAGTAATCAGCCGTACCGGCAAGATCCAATACTACCCGCACTCTATCGGTATGATATCCCAGACGCACTTGCTTCAAGATCTGGTGATTCACAGAAATGACCGGCTTGCGTATGGCGGACGCAACGTCTGGAATGTCGATCATGAGGCGATGCTCATCAAGACGCGTCACTTCATGATGAGCCAACTTGCCATCCCCAGAGATGACAACCCGGATGTCGTCCGTGCCGCGCTGAACCTCGATGCGGGTCAGGATCGACGCCAGACCCTCTTCGATAATCGAGGGCATGCTTGAATCGCCGGCAGAAACATCGAGCGGCGCTCCTATTGCCGGTATGGCCATCGGGACGCTCAGCGCTCCCACCGCCGAGAGCACGCGAACAAATGCTGTGGTTGTCATGGTCAGCTTAAGTGTCATTCTGCGCCCTCTTTCGGGTGGAGGAGCTTCACATACTCCCGCTCCTGTTTATTCCCATACACATCTGTAAATCTTTCTTGCACTACAATCCCTTTTTCGCTCACAGCACTCACCACGCCATTATTGGGACCGATCCTCGTTCCTCGGCGCACGGAATATCCATTCCCATCTGGAGTCTGAACCATAGCTGTATTGCCGTAGGCTCCCCATACGACAGCGATCAGGTTCATCTCAGTGAGACCGACACGTTGGAGTGGGGGCAGCGAGGGATCGATCGCCCCGAGCCCCAATTGCTGCAACACTGGTACAAATGGGTCACGCCGCCCAGAAGGATCGTAGGAATGTGCGCTCATTGGCTCCAATGTTGGATTGGATACAACAGGTTGAGCAGTCTGATCGCTGGCTGCCGCGGCTGGTACTTGACCGGTCTCCGCAGCGCTCAGGCCGACTGAGACAAGGAGGCAAATGCATCCAACCAGAGTTATTCTTGTGGTCTTCATAGCCAACCGCCAGTTTTCACAGATGACATCCATAACTCATCACCTCAACATACCCCAGGACACTGGACTACTTCTTCTGAGGAACCGCCGAAACCGCCGCAGCTACCTTGACTTCTTCCGGTGCCGCATAGGCGACGAGATCAAACACCGTCTGTGTGACGAACCGCCCCTTCTCGACCTTTGGAGCTCCCATCTTGAGGCCGGAGACAGTCACAATTCGAGGCAACGCGTTGATTCGATCGAAAAATAAAGCTGCGGTATGGTAGCCGCCGGAGACCTCCACGTTCACCGGCATCTTGACAAATAGTTTCGATGGATCCTCGCTCTTGGCGCTGGGTTTCCACAGTTTAATGTCGAGCCCAAGGCGAATCCCCAAATCCGACACCTGCTTGAGCAACATCACCGCTTCCTCTTCCGGCGGCAACCGCTCTTTCTTTTTCGCAAGCTCAATCTCCAGTTGCTTACTAGCGGCAATCAGTTCGTCAAGATGCTTGACTTTAATGGTCAACGTTTGAATCTGGGTGTCTAGCGCGCCGATTTCCCCCTGGAGTCCTGAAATCTCCACAGATTTTGGCTCCGCGACAAAATAGTAGAAACCCACGATAATCCCCACCAGAACCATCAGAAGAAGTCCTACCTTCTGAGCCAATGGGACTGACCGCAAGAGGTCAAGATTGATAGCAGGAAGCTTCATGATTCTTACCCTTTGAGACGGAAACCGAGTTTAAACTGATAGATATTGATCTGGTTCTCTACCGCCGCTCGGCTCTCCTGAAGGTTGATATTCGTGAAATAATCGGTACGGCGAAGATTGTTCACGAATTCCACCACATCGTCGTTGGTCGCCGCGCGACCCTCAAGATCAATTTCTTTATCGGTGACCGCAACCCTCACCAGCCACACCTTCAGCGGATCCAGACTTTGGCTGACATGGTCGAGCACCTTGACAGGGCCGATACGCGACTTCTCTAACTCGTCGATAATGCGATTCTTGTCCTCCAGCACTTTTTTGCGGTTTTCGAAATCGGAAACCTGCTTTACCTGTTCTTTCAGCTGTGCAACCTGTTTTTCTTTGTCGACTTTTTCGGCTTGCCGAAGGTTTATCTCCTCATCGAGCGACGCAGAGTACCACCAGCACCCGGCCAAAGTGATAACCAAGAGCCCCACTCCCAACAGTGCTTGCGCTCTGACATCGTATTGAGGCTTAGCCTTGTGCCCCTTGGGTCCCGGCAATAAATTAATGCGAATCATCGATCCCCTACCGATCTGAGGGCCAATCCCACCCCCACGGCTGCCAGTGGAGCCAATTCGGCTAAGGTGGTCTGATCAAAACCGCTTCCTGAGGTATCGATTTCACCGAATGGATTCACAAGCTCCACCATCGCTTGCATTCGGTCACTCAGCTGCGTGACCAAGCCCTTAACCTGCGCACCGCCTCCGCACAAGAGAACCTGCTGGACGTCCACATCCGACATGGTTGACTTAAAGTAATCGATGGTCCGCGCAATTTCCGACGCAACCTCGGCATTGACGCTGTCTACGACCGTAGCCACCGCTACCTGATTACTTCCCGATGAACGAACGCCTTTTTTCGTTTCTTCTGCTTCATCGTAGGACATGCCCATCTCGCGCTGAATAGCTTCCGTATAACGATTCCCGCCGATGGGAATGTCCCGCGTAAACAGCGAAGTGCCGCCTCGCACGATGTTGATATTCATGACACTGGCGCCGATATTGACAAGCGCGGTCGTTTCTTCCTGCGAAACAGGGTAATTGATCGCATGCATGTTTTCGATCGCAAAGGCATCGACATCCATGACGATCGGAAGCAGCCCCGCTCCCTTGACAAGTTCCGTCAGCTCATTGATCTTGTCCTTCTTGGCCGCTACGAGAATGATCGACATCTCTCCCTGCGCATCGGATGCAGCCTCAGAAGAGGGAAGCACACTGAAATCGATGTTCACTTCATTGATATCGAAAGGGATATACTGCTCCGCAGCAAGCCGCACCTGTCCTTCCAACTCCTCATCGGGCATCGGCGGCAGACTGATCTTCTTAATGATGACTGCATGGCCGGAAATCGATACCGCAACTTGTTTCACCTTAATCTTCGTTTCCTCAAACAATTCCTTAATCGCCGACACCACGCGCCCCTCATCCATCACCGTACCGTCGACGATGACCTCCGGCTCAAGTGGTTTAAAGCCAAACTTCTGGAGAATATACCGTCCACGGTTTTCCTTCAGCTGGACGATCTTGATACCGCTCGACCCAATGTCCAGCCCCACGAGCTGCCGCTTCGGGGTGAACATCGAAAACAAATCGGTTTCTGCAAGACCCTTGAATGAGTTCAGCATACGTGCCCCTGACTGTACATGACTATCCATGCAGCACAAGTCTTAATACAAATTTCACGCAGACTGCCCATCATGACCATGCCCCCAGATAATTCAGCGTTCGTAATCGCGAAGTGTCTTACGACTTTGCCTATTCACCTATGCTCTACTTTCGGCTCACCAATTCCTTAGCGTAGATGACGCGCAGCTCGGATCTGAATCGCATCCGACAAGCATTTACAGGGCAGGCTACACTGCTATCTAGCCTTAGCACAGGCTAAGTATAGTCCATAGTCGCTACCTGTCAAGCAAATCGCTGAGAGTCCACTGGCATTGAGAAGAGGCCTAAATGGTTGTATTCCAGCGGTAGGAAGTCCTGCCAAACGGCTCTGTGGCTTATTGCCTATTGAGATCGCGATGAGTGGCAATCACTTGATAGCCGAGCGCAGAAAAACTTTCTTGGAGCCGACCGGCGATCGCCACGGATCGATGCCGCCCACCGGTACAGCCGATCCCGACATTCACATAGCTCCGGCGTTCCCGTTCAAAGAGCGGGATGAGGAATTTAAAGAAGCCTTCCAGTTGTCTAATAAACGCAACGGCCTCTGGGTCGGCCAATACATAGGTCCGCACCCGCGGATCTTCCCCGGTCAATGGTTTGAGGTCAGGGACGAAAAATGGGTTCCGCAAGAACCGAACGTCGAATAGGAGGTCGATATCGTACGGGACACCGAACTTGAAACCGAATGTCACGAGCGAAATGGTCAATCGTTGAGGCAGGCCTTCCTGCCTGAATTGTCTGATTAACAATTCTCGCAACTCATGCACTGTCAAATCTGAGGTATCGATTATTCGGTCGGCGTGGCGCCGCAGGTCGGCAAGACGCTCCCTTTCAAACCGCACTCCTTCCAAGATCGGGAGATGGGGCAAGAGCGGATGGGGCCTCCGAGACTCCGAGAATCGACGAACCAACACCTCCTCGCGGGCTTCGAAGAATACCAATTCTACTTCGTGACCGAGTCCCTTAACCCGCTCAAGAATCCCCACGAGATCGGCAAAAAACACACGTTCTCTGACATCGATTCCGAGTACAACATTCTTAATCTCGCCCCCCTGCTGATGACACAGATCGACGAAAGTCGGCAGAAGGGCCGGGGGTAAGTTATCGATGCAGAAATGCCCAACATCTTCGAAACACTTGAGGGCATGAGACTTCCCAGAACCCGAAAGACCGCTGATCACAACCAACTTGAGTCCGGCCATGGCTATCCGCCTCTATGGATCGATCAGGACCATTCGATTACGGTCGATACGCTGCAGAATCTGTAGCTTTCCAGAGGTCACTGCCGTGAATACCAGTAACGAACCAGGCAGAGGATCCAGCTGGCGCTTCGCGTCTTCCAAAGTCAGAACAGCTCGAGTTGGACGAATAACCTCCAGTTCCTCTTCTGCATCGCGAAGAGCTGGACGCGGTACTTTCCGCGCAGCGCGCTTTGCCGGCTCTTTATGATTGGCCTGGCGATCCTTGTATTTTCTGATCTGAACTCCCAAGCGATCCACAAGCTGGTCGATTGTCGCGTACATTTCCTCCGTCGAGGCTTTGGCCTGAATCCGTCGCCCTTGCATCGTACAGACGACCTCCGCGCTGTGCTGAAGCTTGCTCACACTCAGGATCACTTCCAAATGGCTCAGAGTCACTTCATACCGCACGAGCCGTTCAAACCGACTTTCAATATGCTCTCTGAGAGCCGGCGTTATCACGAGACGTCGTCCTGTAATTTTCATAGGCAAATATCCTTTCAAACTGAATAATCTCGACCCTTCTCTAACTCGACCATATTTTTAGCTCTGAATGCACATGCCGCCAGGGAGAACGCGGGGGGAAGAGGCAACGACGAATGCGGCTGGGCCAGGCGGGATAGCCGTGCAAGCCAGCGGGATGGCTTGACCTGGCTCATCTGGCTTGTTTTGCACATCTGGTTAGACGCGTCCAACTGAAAACCAGACAGACCAGACAAACCCAATAATGGTCTGCTTATACTGGGGACTTGCTCACCACCCTGCTAAAAGAACCGCTTACGCTGAGTCGCGGATGGAATATGTTCTTCCGCTCGATACTTGGCCACTGTCCGCCGCGCAATCACAACCTTCTGTGTGAGCAGTCTCGCCGCAATCTCTTCGTCTTTGAGCGGGTGGCTGGCATCTTCCTCTGCCACCATTTTCCGGATCATCTCTCTCACCGTCACAGACGACATCATATCGGAAGGCTGATCCGCCCGCTGCAAGCCGGCATTGAAGAAAAATTTCAGCTCCAGCATTCCCTGCGGACAATACATATATTTATTCGCCGTCACGCGGCTGATGGTCGACTCATGCATCCCAATATCTTCAGCGACCTGCTTCAGCACCAACGGCTTGAGATGTTGCACGCCCTTTTCGAAGAATTGCTCTTGAAACTTGACGATACTCGACACCACCTTGACGATCGTCTTATTCCTCTGTTCAATACTGCGAATGACCCATTGCGCCGCCCGCAACTTTTCGTCCAGATAGGCTTTCGTCTCGGCCGATCCGCCCTCGCCCGCCCCCATCAATTGCTTATAGTACGGGCTGATCCTCATACGGGGCAGCCCGTCGTCGTTCAGCAATACCACCCATTCCCCTTCATTCTTGACGACGAATACGTCAGGGACAATGACATAGTTTTGGGTGTTCGTAAACGGTCGTCCGGGCTTGGGCTCAAGCACTTCGATGACCTTGGTGGCCTGGAACACCTCATCAACCGTGACATCTAACGCCTTCGCGATTCTCGCATACTGTTTTTTCTCGAGGTCTTTGAGGTGGTGCTGAACGATGGCTTCAACTATCGATCCCTTCAAGGCCCCAGGCCGAGCCCCCAATGAACCCATGGGGCTCTTTCCCAGATGCCCGATTTGCAACAGCAGGCATTCCGCAAGATCGCGTGCCGCCACGCCGGTAGGATCAAAGCTCTGAATATCCTTCAGAACCGACTCCGCTTCCTTCTCGGAAAAGTCGGTGCCGTCGACAATTTCTGCGAGAGACATGCGCAGATATCCGTCATCGTCGAGATTACCGATGATCAACCGCCCAACCCCCTTCTCCCGATCGGATAAACCGGAGAACGACAGCTGCCAGAGGAGATGGTCCTCCAAGGATGTCGCTTTCGACATGGTCTGTTCATAGGACGGAAACTCTTCCTGTGATGAGGACTGAGACTCAGACCCGCCGATCCGTCGATCGCTTCCAAAGTATTCTTCCCAACCGGACGCTGAAACCTCATCCGGCGTATCTCGTTCTTCCGGAGTCGATTCCTCTACATTCGATGGCTCACTATCCGCTGATGCTGCAGAATCTTCCGCCTTTTCCTCCGCACTTGTCGCCTCGCTGTCCTCCGCCTCGGTGGGAAGATCTTCCAAAAGCGGATTTTCCATCAAATGCTGCGTAAGACTCTGCTGCAGCTCGAGTCGGGACAACTGCAGCAGTTTAATCGCCTGCTGCAATTGTGGAGTCATGATCAGCTTTTGACTCAGCCGAAGGTCGAGCCTGAGCTTCATATGCGCAGATCCTTCCGCATCATAGCTTGAACCGTTCTCCTAAGTAGACAGCCCGAGCCGTCTCACTCTTGACGATGAGCTCTGGAGGCCCGGCCTCGAGGATTAATCCTTCATTGATGATATAGGCCCGATCCGTAATGGACAGCGTTTCCTGGACATTGTGATCGGTAATTAAGATACCGATCTCTTTTTCTTTCAATCGGGTAATAATGTGCTGGATGTCCGCGACAGCGATCGGGTCAATTCCTGCAAATGGTTCGTCGAGCAACATGAACAGAGGGCTTGTCGCGAGTGCCCTCGTAATTTCCAACCGTCGACGCTCTCCACCGGACAATGCATAGGCCATACTCGTTCGAATATGAGAGAGGTCCAGTTCTTTCAGAAGGGCATCCACCCGGTCGCGACGCTCTGACCGAGAGTAGTCCAGCATCTCAAGAATTGCCAGAATATTGTCTTCGACCGACAAGCGCCGAAACACAGACGATTCTTGAGGCAGATATCCGATCCCTTTCCGTGCGCGCCTGTACATCGGCAGATCCGTAACTGCCTCTTCACCTAGTGAAATCTCTCCCTCATCAGGCTGGCACAGACCGACAATCATATCGAAGATGGTGGTTTTCCCAGCTCCGTTGGGTCCCAGTAATCCCACGACCTCGCCGGGATGGACTTCGATCGAGACACCTTTCACGACCTTGCGCGAGCGAAAACTTTTCACCAACCCCGTCGCGCGTAGGCCGATACTCCTGGTCCTATTCTGCGGGGAATCAGTCGAAGCCGTATTCCCCTGCACCGCCTCGATCACCTGGACATTCCCCCCTCCGGTTCAATCCGCACATGCGAGCCACCCTCTACCACGCTCCGGTCCTCAGCCAAGAACATCGTGATCTGTTTACCGCTGACCCTTGTTCCCTTATCCCAGGCCACCGGATCGCCCGTCAACACGATTTTATCCCCCTCATGGTAATAGATCGCTTTCTCACACGTCGCGCTCCCAGTATCTTTCTCAATTTTGACTCGTCCCGTCGCTTCAATCCTGTTAATCGAACGATTGGACACAGCAGGCATTGCATCAAGCCCTTTCTGGCTATCACCCGCAGGCAGGTCTTGTGCACGAAACATCACCACCATGCGATCGGAATAGACGACCAATGTCCCACGAGTCAGCACGACCGCCCCTTCGAACACCGCTTGACTGTCCTGATTCTTTACGGTCATTTTCTTGGCCGTAATGGTCGTGCTGACCGCTTGATCGCCACCACCTTTGGAAAGGGCGGCATGAGCCGACTCACTCGATGACACCATCCCAAGCGGAACCATATTAAGGAGCAGGAGCCAAATCCACATGTACATCCTCAAGCACTTCAAATTCTTCACGGTCCAAATGTCCCAATAACCCACGCCCCGTTACCTCTAGTCCATGACCTACAATACGGACCGGATCTTGCGTACGGATCTCTCTCGTCTGGTCGGTCCACGCAAGATGGTTCGTATAGATCACATATCCGCTCTCGGTGCGGATTACGAGCGGCTCTGATCGGTTCGCGAGCACAAAGTCTTTTGTCTCCGTATTCAATGTTCCTTCGTCTCCGGTCACCGTCAATTCCTTTCCCCGCTGACCGAATAGTGTGACCGCGACAACTTGGAGCATCGCCTCCTTGTCTCGCTCAAAAACCCGCGCCTCTTGCGCCTGCACTTGCCACTGAATCGTATTACCCTTCGTGTGGGTGAATGCAAACTGGGAGACTTTCGCATCAGCTTTGTCCATAGATCCTGGCATCGCCGAAGTCTGTGTGGGAGCCGTTGCCGAATTGATCGCAAGCAGGTATGCGAGGAAACAGGCCAACATGACACTGACCGCTAACAATCCTCCCCGTACCCAGCGTTGCCACACGTTATCCCTGTATTCCTTTTAATGGCCTGGAGAAGACTGGCACGATAGTAGCATGCGAGAAAAATCAAGTAAACTCATGCCAGAAGAACGGCATGGTTTACGCGATAGGCATTCAGTGCGCGGGATAAGAGAATTTCAAAATCAATAACGAGGTATTGCGAGACCGACCAGGCCTCCTCGATAGGAGACCTAGTCGGTCGCTGGACTTGCAGGAGCTGACGCAGCAGGCGTCTGTTTTTTGGTAAGTGCCGTATCCGGCCTTGTGACGAGTTCGATCGCGACAAGTTTCGCAGCATCGCCGACCCGCCGTCTCGTCTTTACCATCCTCGTATAGCCACCAGGACGGTCTTTAAACCTAACCGCCACATCGCTGAAGAGCTTTGAAACGACATCCTTGCTTCGAATAAATGCAAGAGCCTGTCGACGAGCCGGTAATGTTCCTGCCTTGCCGAGTGTAATCATCCGATCCGTAAATCCTCGAATCTCCTTCGCCTTGGCCTCAGTCGTCTCGATACGCTCATGTTCGAGCAGCGAGGTCACGAGACTTCTGAACAGAGCCCACCGATGTTTGGTCTGTCGCCCAAGTTGTCTGCCTTTTTTTCTATGACGCACAGGATCCCTCTTGTTTCGTTACTCGCTCTTCTGACTGCCGCCGCCCTGTTGCACTCCATCAAGCTTCACACCTAGGCCCAAGCCCATTTCCGTCAAGATTTCTTTAATCTCGTTCAGAGATTTCTTACCAAAATTCTTCGTCCTCAGCATCTCCCCTTCGGTCTTCTGGACTAAGTCCGCAATAGTCTTGATATTCGCATTTTTCAAACAGTTTGCGGCACGAACCGATAGTTCCAATTCGTTCACGCTCCGGAACAGATGCTTATTGACCTCGCGTTGTCCCTCATCGCCCTCGAGATCGGTACGCCCTTCGACCCGTTCATCGGGGTTGATGAAAATATCGATGTGATCGCGCATAATGCCGGCCGCTGTAGACACAGCATCGCGGGGCGAGATAGTCCCATCCGTCCAGACTTCCAAAGTCAACTTGTCATAATCGGTCATGCGGCCGACACGGGCGTTCTCCACATGAAAATTCACGCGCTTGATCGGCGAAAACACCGAGTCGATGGCGATAACGCCGATCGGCAACCCCTCTTCCTTATTGCGCTCTGCCGGCACATAGCCACGCCCGTGCTTGACCGTCATTTCCATATCGAATGAAGCGTCCTTGTCCAAGGTCGCAATATGAAGGTTCGGGGTCAGAATGGTGACGTCTGCATCATGGATAATATCGGACCCCTTCGCTTCGCCGGGCCCTTTCTTTTTCAGACGGAGCGTCTTCGGCTTATCGGTATGCACGGCAAGCCGTAGTCCTTTGACATTCAAAATGATGGAGGTCACGTCTTCGGTGATACCGGGGATCGTGGAAAACTCATGCAAGACCCCTTCGATCTTCACCGTCGTCACTGCCGCGCCAGTCAACGACGACAACAGCACGCGCCGTAATGCGTTGCCGACCGTGGTCCCGAAACCACGCTCATAGGCCTCAGTCGTAAATCTTCCGAATGTTTGGGAATGCGTATCTTTATCGACTTCCACCCGCATTGGGATTTGAAAGTCTTTCATCGCTTTATTCATGACTCCCCCTTCATCTCATCGAGTAGCCGGTCCCTGAACAGTGCCAGTTCGCCGTAGAAACCGCCCTCCCCAGTCCACCTCTACCTGGAATACAACTCCACCACCATCTGCTCGTTCACCGGCAGCGAAATCTGGTCTTTCGAGGGCAACGCTCGCACCATGCCCTTAAAGGCTGTCTTATCGAGGTCCAACCACTCTGGAATACCTCGACCATCGACAGACTCTAAGGCCGACTGTATCGAAACCAAGGTGCGACTTCGCTCCCGAACGCTGATGACATCTCCCGCTTTGACCTGGGCACCGGGTACGTTGATTTTTCGGCCGTTCATGGTCAGATGTCCATGGCTCACCAGTTGTCTCGCTTCTTTTCGGGAGGCGCCAAACCCCAATCGGTAGGCCACATTGTCCAACCGACATTCCAGCAACCGCAAGAGTACTTCGCCGGTAATGCCGGACTGGCGCTCTGCCCGTTCAAACACGCCACGGAACTGACACTCCATCAGACCGTAAATCCTGCGAAGTTTCTGTTTCTCTCTCAACTGCGTGCTGTACTCCGAATTCCTCGGACGCTTTTGCCCATGCTGCCCGGGAGGATAGCTCCGTCGCTCGATGGCGCATTTCTCTGTCATACAGCGCGAGCCTTTGAGGAACAATTTCTCACCCTCTCGCCGACACAACCGACAGACGGGACCACGGTACTTTGCCACTGCTTCCTCCTCGTTCTTCGTTAACCGCTATTCGTTACCCGGGCGATATTCCGGTCCTATCGTTTCACGTATCACGATTAACAATTCACATCTTAGACACGACGCCGCTTAGGAGGGCGGCATCCGTTGTGCGGAATCGGTGTTACATCACGAATCATATGGATCCGCAGTCCGGCTGACTGCAGAGATCGAATCGCCGATTCGCGACCGGACCCAGGCCCATTCACATAGACATCCACCGAACGCATTCCGCTCTCCATCGCTTTACGCGCGGCAGCCTCGCCGGCCCGCTGAGCGGCAAAGGGTGTGCTTTTGCGAGAGCCCTTGAAACCCTGATTGCCCGAACTGGCCCACACAATCGTGTTACCGCTCATATCGGTAATCGTCACGATCGTGTTATTGAAGGAGGCCTGAACATGGGCCACCCCGCTCTGCACAATCCGACGCTCTTTCTTCTTCCCTTTTTTGATACTCATTGAAGCCCCCTACTCAAGTGACGGTCCCGCACTACGCCGAACGCGCAGGCGGTTTCGGTTTGCTTCCCACACCGGAACGGCGGCCTTTTCTCGTCCGTGCATTCGTCTTGGTCCGCTGGCCGCGGACGGGCAACCCTTTCCGATGGCGCAGACCTCGATATGTGCCGCTATCGATCAACCGTTTGATATTCATCGAGAAGGTCTTTCTCAAATCGCCTTCGACCTGATAGCCCTCCTGTAGAATTTCACGAATCTTGACGATATGTTCTTCGCTCAAGTCCTTGACGCGAATCGACCCGTCGATTCCAGCTTTCTCTAAGATAGAGAGTGCGGATGCCCGCCCAATCCCATAGACATAGGTCAAGCCGATGTCCGCCCGCTTCTCTCTCGGCAAATCCACTCCTGAAATACGAGCCATTTTTTCCCCCTTCGGTCGAAACGTGAAGCGTTATTCGTCGCTCGTGCATCGCAAGAAACAAGACCGCATAACGGTCAACGCTTAACGAATAACGTCTTCAGCCCTGGCGCTGTTTGTGGCGCGGATTCTCGCAAAGGATTCGCACCACACCCTTGCGCCGGACCACTTTGCATTTTGCACAGATCGGCTTAACGGATGATCTCACTTTCATGACGATTTCGCGCTCCTACTTAAACCGATAGGTAATCCGCCCACGTGTCAGATCGTACGGCGACAACTCTACGGTCACCTTGTCTCCGGGAAGAATACGGATAAAGTGCATGCGCATTTTCCCGGAAATATGTGCAAGAATCTTATGCCCATTGTCCAGCGACACACGAAACATCGCATTCGGTAGGGTTTCGTTCACCGTGCCTTGAATTTCAATTACGTCTTCTTTCGGCACAAATCTCTACCCTTTCTCCCGAACCGTATGACCACGTCACTCGCCCATCAGAGTTGGCTCAAAATACGCGGCGGCCCGCTCGGCTCGATCGCGATTGTATGCTCGAAATGCGCCGAAAGACTTCCGTCTACCGTTACAGCAGTCCATCGATCATCAAGAATCTTGACTGCAGCGCCGCCCATATTGACCATCGGCTCGATGGCCAGGACCATCCCGGCCTGCAACCGTGGACCCTGCCCAGGCTTCCCATAATTCGGCACCTGCGGCTCTTCATGCAACTGCCGACCGATCCCATGGCCGACGAACTCCGTCACAACCGAGTAACCTGCTGCTTCTACATGCCGTTGAACCGCATGAGAAATATCGGATAAACGACGCCCCACCACCGCTTGGGCAATTCCTAGATACATGGCCTCTTCAGTCACTTGTACCAATCGAGCATTTCGTTCTGGCGTCTGCCCTACAGAAACCGTCACCGCCGAATCTCCATAAAAGCCTCCGACGATCGCGCCCAGGTCAAGTCCGATAATATCTCCCTCTTTCAGCACCCGCTTGGAGGGAATTCCATGGACAACCTGGTCATTCACCGATGCACAGAGCGTCTTCGGGTAACCACGATAGCCCTTAAATGCCGGTCGCGCGCCTCGCGATACAATCTCTGTTTCAGCGATACGGTCAAGCTCGTCGGTCGTAATACCGGGCCGAACAGCTTGCTGCAATACCAGTAATGTTTCTGCCACTACTCTCGACGCCTGGGCCATCAAGGCGATCTCTTCCAGCGTCTTGAGAATAATCATGTCGCCTGATACGGTGCGAGCTCCTGCGAAAGATGCTGAAAGACCGCATCCACCGTCCCGGAAGCTTCCAGCTGAAACAACAGCTTTCGCTCCTGGTAATAGCTCACGAGCGGGGCCGTTTGCTCGTCGTACACTTTCAGTCGCATCTCGATCGCCTCGCGACGATCATCGCTGCGTTGCACGAGCGGTTCTCCGCATCGATCGCAAACTCCACTCACCTTCGGCACTGCAAAATCCACGTGGAACGTCGCTTGGCATTTCTGGCAGCTTCGTCGACCGCTCAATCGCCTGACGATGTCCTCACGCGAAACCTGAAAATTCACGACCCGGTCCAGGGCCATATTCTTAGAAATCAAAACCGACCCTAATGCTTCCGCCTGTGGAACGGTTCTGGGAAACCCATCCAACACAAATCCCTTCGTGCAGCTGGGGTCGGCTAGCTTCTCCTTCACCAGCCCAATCACCACCGCGTCAGGGACAAGCTTCCCCTGATCCATGTAGCTCTTCGCTTCTAGACCCAGCGCAGTCTGATTACGAACCGCCTCACGGAGGAGATCGCCGGTCGAGAGCTTCGCTACATGGCACTGCGCCGCAATACGCTCGGCCTGAGTCCCCTTACCTACCCCTGGCGCACCGAGAAACACGACCCGCATCAATTCCCCTCACCCACTCCGCCCACGAAGCGGGGCCATGCCTTTACCGAGAAACCCTTCATAGTTCCGCATGAGCATGTGGGACTCAATCTGCTGAGCCGTATCGAGACCGACTCCAATGACGATCAGTAGAGAGGTACCGCCGAAATAGAACGGCACATTCAGTTTATAAATCAAAAACTCAGGTATCACACAAACGATTGCCAGATAGATTGATCCGGCGAACGTAATTCTCGTCAGTACCTTATAGATATAGTCGGACGTCCTTGTTCCAGGGCGAATCCCAGGGATGAATCCACCGTACTTCTTCATGTTGTCTGCCATATCGACAGGATTCAAGACTACCGCAGTGTAAAAGAAACAGAAAAATAGAATAAGCCCAACATACATCAAAGTATAAAGTAGCGATCCAGGCGCCAGCTGTGCGCCGAAGGCCTTCACCCATGGCGTTTCAAAAAACCCGGCAATCGTTGCGGGAAACGCAATAATCGATGACGCGAAAATCGGAGGAATGACTCCGGCCGTATTGATCTTCAAAGGAATGTGCGTACTTTGCCCCCCGAAAACTCGTCGCCCGATCACTCGCTTTGCGTACTGAACCGGCACTTTTCTCCGCCCGCTTTCCAAAAAGACGATGGCTGCCACGACCACGACCATCAGCACAGCGAGGGCAACCAGCAAGATAATGCTCAGCTGTCCGATCGTGTATAAATTAAACGTCTGGGCCACGGCGGATGGTAAACGTGCGACGATCCCTGCAAAAATAATCAGGGAGATGCCGTTCCCGATCCCTCGCTCGGTAATCTGCTCTCCGAGCCACATGAGAAAACCGGTCCCGGCCGTCAGGGTGATAACCGTCATAAGACGGAATCCCCATCCACCACTCATCACGAATGCGCCGTTATTCATCTGTTCGAGACCGACGGCAATCCCAAAGCCTTGGATGATTGCAATTCCGATCGTCCCGAATCGAGTGTACTGAATAATCTTTTTACGACCGCGCTCGCCCTCTTTGGCTAACTTGGTGAGATGCGGAACGACCACGGTCAGCAGCTGAAGAATAATTGAAGCGCTGATATAGGGCATAATGCCCAGCGCTAAAATCGTCAAACGTGAAAGCGATCCACCGGAAAAAATATCCAAAAACCCGAGCAGAGCACCGCCTTCTTTTTGCAAAAACTCCGAAAGAGCTTCGCCGTTGATCCCAGGTGTGGGGATATGAGCCCCGATCCGATATACCACCAACATCCCCATGGTAAAAAGGATGCGGGTACGCAACTCGGGGATTTTGAGAATATTCTGAAAACTGGTCAGGAGTCTCTCAAACACCGGGGATGACCTCGACTCTCCCTCCAGCGGCTACAATCTTCGCCTCTGCCGACTTACTAAACTTGTGCGCCTGCACCACGATTGCTTTCGTGAGCTCTCCGTTTCCAAGAATCTTGATCGGTAGCGACTTGCGCTTCACCAAACCGACATCGACCAACGCCTGTGGAGTAATGGTGCCGGATACGATCATCGCACCCAGACTCTTCAGGTTGACAATCGAGTATTCCTTGCGAAATACGTTGGTAAAGCCATGTTTCGGCACTCGACGGATCAGAGACATCTGACCGCCTTCAAATCCGCCAGCCTGTCGGCTCCGACCTCCGGATCTGGCTAACAGGCCCTTATGACCCTTTCCCGAGGTTTTCCCATGACCGGAACCTGGCCCACGGCCGATACGCTTACGTCGTTTCCTGGATCCTTTTGCGGGACTGAGCTCATGTAAGTTCATTGTGGCTGCACTTCCAATAGATATCCAACTTTGCCGATCATCCCTCTGACTTGCGGAGTATCGGGACGAGTCACCGTCTGTCTGATCTTTCTCAAACCAAGGCCGCACAAGACACGTCGATGCTTTTGCGGTGTGCCGATAGGGCTTCGTCGCAAGGTAATCACAAGCCCCTTCGAGACGGATTTTGCAATCTTTGATTCAGACATTAGGCACTCACTCTATTCTGTGCGTCGCCCATCCCGCTGCGGCGCATCTTGAGAACATCCTCAGCATTGCGGAGCTGACAGAGGCCGTTGAGTGTGGCCCGAACCGTATTAAATGGATTTCCACGGCCCAGCGTCTTCGCAATGACGTTATGCACGCCGGCAACCTCGACTACGGCTCGGACGGCGCCTCCCGCGATTATCCCGGCCCCCTTCTGTGCCGGCTTCAGGAGAACATGCTCGGCACCAAACAACCCATGGACCTCGTGCGCAATCGTTCCAGAGGTGAGGGCGACATGCACCAGGTTTTTCTTGGCCTGTTCAACTGCCTTGGAAATCGCAACAGGCACCTCAGCCGCCTTTCCCTTACCGATGCCGACCCAACCCTGTCCATCTCCTACGACAACCAACGCACAAAAGTTGAACCGTTTTCCACCCTTCACGACTTTTGCCACGCGGTTGATAAAGACAACCTTATCCTTCAGGCTTAGCTCATCTGGATTAACTCGCACCTAGCATTCTCCTCTTCATTCCCCCTGCTTTCATATTGGATGAAAGGGAGGCCCGATCTAGAACTGCAATCCACCTTCACGCGACGCTTCAGCCAACGCTTTGACGCGTCCATGGTACATTCGTCCGCCGCGATCGAACACCACAGCTTGCACCTTGGCGGCCTTCGCCCGTTCAGCCAACAGCTTTCCAACAGCCTTGGCGCCATCGATACTGCCAGTGGATTTGAGCGACGTGCGCAGGGACTTATCCAAGGAAGACGCGGCGGCCAAAGTGGCCCCCTTCAAATCGTCAACGATCTGAGCATAAATATGCGAGCGGCTGCGAAACACATTAAGTCGTGGACGCTCGGCCGTACCAATGACTCGTTTTCGGACCCGCTGTTTTCGTCTGGTTAGCTGACTCGCTTTATCTGCAGCATTCATATAGCATCCTACTTCCCTGTCTTTCCGGCTTTCTTGCGCAAGACTTCACCGACATAGCGAACGCCCTTCTGCTTATAGACGTCGGGAGGCTTAATGGCTCGCAGGTTCGCAGCAACCTGGCCCACCACTCGCTTGTCAGCCCCCTTCACATTGATCAGCGTTTGCTTTTCCACCTTCACGTCGATTCCAACCGGAATCGGATAGGTCACCGGATTGATATAGCCGACATTGAAGTTCATCGCCCGACCCTGCACGGCAACCTTATATCCGACCCCGGTGATTTCTAAGTTACGCTCATAACCCTTCGTTACACCCTGGACAATGTTACTGAGCTCAGCGCGAGTCAACCCATGCATAGCCCGCACTTGGCGATCTTCATTCGACCGGTTCACCACAAGCTGTCCGTCCGTCACTGAGACCCCAAGACCCTTGGACAGAGACCAATCGATCTTTCCCAGCGGCCCCTTCACGGAGACGACCTGCCCGACGATTTTCACATCCACTCCTGCCGGAATCAGGATAGGTTTCTTTCCTATGCGTGACATCGATGCCTCACTCCCCAAGTACGTCGCTGCGATGAAAAACCGTTTCGCTTGCCCATTACCACACCGAACACAACACTTCTCCGCCAAGTCCGGCGCGGCGAGAATCCTGATCCGTCATCAGGCCCTTGGACGTAGACAGGATCGCCACACCGATACCGCTTTTAACCCGCGGAATATCCTTAATCCCGACATAGACACGACGACCAGGCTTGCTCACCCGCTGCATACCGGTCACCATAGGTTGCCCTTCCGGCATGTATCGTAGTTGCACTTTCAGAACAGGATGTCCATCTGCGACGTCCGCCTGAACTCCTTGAATATATCCTTCGTTCTGGAGAATCCGAAGGACCTCGCGCTTGAGACGGGAAGCCGGAACGTTCACGACATCATGACGTCGCCGCAGGCCGTTCTGCAATCGTACTAACAGGTCGCTAATGGGATCTGTAACCATACCAACCCTTTCACCAACGTTCTTCGTGTGACCAGGTGCGGATTATCTACCAACTGGACTTCCGAACCCCGGGAATTTCACCCTTCAGGCTCAACAACCGAAAACAAATTCTGCACATGCGAAAACGGCGCAAGAATCCTCGCACACGCCCGCAAATCTCGCACCGATGATAGTCTCGGACTGGAAACTTGGCCTTGACCGCCGATTTATTTCTAAGCGCTAATCTCGACACCTGCAGCTCCTTCGCTTGGCATTATGTCCGGAATGGCATCCCCAAATGCTTCAACAGTGCCCGCCCCTCATCGTTGGTCTTGGCGGTCGTGACAATCGTGATGTCCATACCATGGATGGACGCGACTTCGTCGTACTTAATCTCGGGAAATATGAGCTGTTCTTTGAGTCCCAGCGTGTAATTGCCTCGGCCATCGAACGACTTCGGCGAGACACCCCGGAAGTCTCGAATCCTTGGCAACGACAAGGTCACGAGACGATCGAAGAATTCCCACATTCTTCGGCTGCGCAACGTGACCTTCGTACCGATCGGCATCCCTTGCCGTAGCTTGAAGGTCGCAATAGCTTTCTTCGCCTTCGTAATCAGGGGCTTTTGACCTGTAATCGCGCCCAATTCCGTAGCAGCGCTCTCCAGGAGCTTCACATTCTGAATGGCTTCGCCCATCCCCACATTCAGCACAATCCGCTCAAGCTTCGGGACCTGCATAATATTCTTGTAGCCGAACTCTTTCATGAGTGCAGGCACAACCTTTTGCAGGTAGGTCTCACGCATCCGTGGATTGAACTTGGACTCCTCGCTGCCCTCGTCCTTTGCCTGCGGAATGGGCGCCCCTTCCTTTTTCTTGGATGGTCTCCGATCCGAGGCCTTACCGCCTTTTCCTGGTTCAACTTTCGCCATCTGGAGTCCTCGCTCCTACTCGACTGAGTCGTTCGATTTTTTACTGAACCGGACCCGCCGGCCGCTGTCGAGCGTGCGCACGCCCAGCCGAGTCGGCTTCTTGGTCACAGAACATAGATACAGCACATTTGAGATCGCAAGGGGCGCTTCCCGTTCGAGAATGCCGCCTTGCTTGACTTTCTGATTCGGCTTGGTGTGGCGCTTGATCATGTTCAACTTTTCAACCACGACCTTCCCCACCCCGGGATCGACCGACAACACTTTCCCGGACTTGCCGCGATCGCGTCCGGCAATCACGACCACCATATCGCCCTTACGGATACGACTCTTCTTCAATGCCTGCTTGTTCATCCCGCCGCCTCCATCGTAGCTACAGCACTTCCGGCGCCAGGGAAATAATCTTCATGAACTTCTTCCATCGAAGCTCACGCGCGATCGGCCCGAAAATACGAGTCCCAACGGGATCCCCATCCTTATTGATCAGCACACAGGCATTCCGATCAAACTTGATGTAAGAACCGTCCTCGCGGCGCACTTCTTTGGTTGTTCTCACGACCACAGCCCGGCTGACATCGCCCTTCTTGACCGTTGCCGCAGGGATGGCTTCCTTAACTGCTACAACGACAATGTCTCCGAGCGAGGCGTACCGACGCCTCGTTCCGCCAAGCACATGAAAACACATGGCCTGCTTGGCACCGGAGTTATCGGCCACATCCATGTATGTATAGCTTTGAATCATCGTCCCGGTGTTTCCTCTATCTTGCGCACAATCTCGCCCTACTCCCCACGTCCTTTTTCTAAAACTTCGACAACGCGCATATGCTTATCTTTACTGATAGGCCTTGTCTCAACCATGCGAACACGGTCGCCGATCTTGCAGGCATTATTCTCATCGTGGGCTTTGAATTTCGTCACCCGGCGAAGGACCTTTCGGTAGAGAGGATGAATGACGGACCGCTGAATCTCAACGACCACAGTCTTATTCATCTTATTGCTGACCACATAGCCGACCCATTCGCGCCGTGCATTCACTGACTCCCCCATCTTCAAGCCCCTTTCGCCGCAGTAGAAATCGTCTCAGCCTTCGAGAGTTCGCGCTGAATTGTCTTGACCCTGGCAATAGACCGCTTCGTCTTTCTGACCTGCATAGGGTTTTCCAACCGCCCAGTTCCCAGTTGAAAACGAAGACTGAAAAGCTCCTGCGTGAGTTGCTGCGTCTTCGCCTCCAACTCGGGCCCCGTGAGTTGCCGTAATTCTTTTATATCCATGACTGCCTCTCTTTAACCCCTTCACTCAGCCCGACCGACGCTAAAACTCGCCGCGCATGACATATTTTGTGGCGATGGGCAACTTATGCGACGCCAAACGGAATGCTTCTTTAGCAACCTCCGGCGTGACGCCGTCCATCTCATAAAGAATACGTCCAGGCTTGACGACGGCGACCCAGTACTCTGGATTGCCCTTTCCTTTACCCATCCGAGTCTCAGCCGGTTTTTTCGTGATCGGTTTATCGGGGAAAATTCTCGTCCAGACCTGCCCCCCACGCTTCACACAGCGAGTGATCGCGATGCGCGCCGCCTCAATCTGCCGGCTGGTCACCCAGCCGGGCTCGAGGGCCTTGAGGCCGAACTCTCCGAGGGTAATCTGGCTGCCTCGATAGGCCTTACCAGTCATCCGCCCCTTCATCATTTTACGGAACTTGACTTTCTTTGGTGCTAACACAATACCCTCTTCAATTACCCGAGTCTGCGGTCAAATGCTGATTCTTTATTGAGGGGCTGCAACGGAAGGATCTCCCCTCTATAGATCCAGGTCTTAATCCCGATCTGCCCCATCGTCGTATGGGCTTCGGCAAACCCGTAATCGATGTCCGCCCGAAGCGTATGGAGAGGCACACGACCCTCGCGGTACCACTCTGACCGAGCGATCTCCGCTCCTCCCAGGCGACCCCCGACCATAATCTTGATTCCCTGTGCGCCAAGACGAAGTGCAGACTGCACGCTTCGCTTCATGGCCCGGCGGAATGCCACGCGCTTCTCCAGCTGGGTAGCGACGTTCTCACATACCAATTGCGCATCCAGTTCCGGCTTCTTGATTTCTTTCACCGTGATGTAAACCTGCCCGGAATATGCCTTCTCCAACTCTGCCTTGAGCTTATCGACTTCAGCGCCTTTACGGCCGATGATGATACCGGGGCGTGCCGTGTGGATGATCACACGCGTTTGGTCTCCCGATCGCTCGATTTCAACCTTGGCCACACCGGCATGAAAGAGACGCTGCTTGACCATCTTGCGAATCTTAATGTCCTGGTGGAGGAGCTTTGCATAGTCCTTGCTGGCATACCACCGAGAGCTCCAATTGACGTTATAGCCTAGCCGGTACCCGATCGGATGTGTCTTGTGGCCCATAACTTCTTACGCCTCACTCAGATAGAAAAGGATTTCGTCCATTAACCGCTTTCAGCTACTTCTTCGCCTTCACACTTTCAGCCGACACGACAACCGTAATGTGACTCATCCGCTTGTGAATCGCATTGGCGCGTCCCTGCGATCGGGATCGAAAGCGCTTTAATGTCGGTCCACAATTTACAAATGCCTTCGAAACCACCATCGAGTCGCTGTCGCCCAGCTCCTTCTGTTCCGCATTGGCCACGGCAGATCGCAAAATCTTTTCCACCACTTTCGAGGCCTGTCGTGGCAAATTTCTTAGTAGTGCCAAGGCCATTGGAACCTGTTGCCCA
Organism: Nitrospiraceae bacterium; assembly: GCA_013140715.1. Classification (GTDB taxonomy): domain Bacteria; phylum Nitrospirota; class Nitrospiria; order Nitrospirales; family Nitrospiraceae; genus Palsa-1315. Next base: position 3,368 of record JABFSG010000060.1, on the reverse strand, counting down.
CGGATTAAATCAACCACGGGGCGGGCCTTCCTCGGAGAGATACGTACAAACCTTAGAACTGCATGCGCTTCAGCCATAACCGTCACATCCAATCAAATTTACCGAGACCGTGATCCAACCCTTACTTGAGGGCGACTGACTTCTCAGTCCTGGCGTGCCCATGCCCCTTGAAAAACCTGGTTGGAGCAAACTCACCCAGCTTATGCCCAACCATATTCTCCGTCACGAAGACCGGAATGAACTTCTTGCCGTTATGGACCGCGAACGTATGCCCGATCATATCCGGGATGACGGTTGAACGCCGCGACCAAGTCTTGATGATCTTTCGGTCTTTATTCTGATTCATCCGCTCCACTTTCTGGAGCAGATGGTCGTCAACGAATGCGCCCTTACTGACTGACCTCGGCATCGCGTACTCCTACTTGCGACGGGAAATGATAAACTTGTCCGTCGCTTTATTGTTCCTGGTCTTATAGCCCTTGGTCGGAAGACCCCATGGGGAAACTGGATGGGGGTTTCCCTGTCCAGACTTTCCTTCACCGCCACCGTGCGGGTGATCGACTGGATTCATCACGACGCCTCGCACATTCGGTCGTCGGCCCAGCCATCGATTCCGGCCCGCTTTTCCAACGTTAATATTTTCGTGATCCGTATTCCCAACCTGCCCGACGGTCGCCATGCAGGCAGAAAGGATTCTCCGCATTTCACCCGATCTGAGCCTCACCTGCACGTATTCCCCATCACGACCCATCACCTGCGCGGCACCGCCTGCGCTACGAATCAGCTGTCCACCTTTTCCAGCCTTCAATTCAATATTATGAATAGTGGTTCCCAACGGCATACTGGACAGAGGCAGCGCATTTCCAATTCGCACCTCCGAACCGAGACCGGACTGCACCACATCTCCGACCTTTAAGCCGACAGGGGCCAGAATATACCGCTTCTCACCGTCCTTATAGTGAACCAAAGCAATCCTAGCCGAGCGATTGGGATCGTACTCAAGCGCGGCTATGGTCCCTGGAATCCCGGTCTTATCGCGCCGGAAATCAATCTTTCTGTAGAGCCGCTTATGTCCGCCCCCACGAAAACGTACGGTCGTTCTCCCATCGTTGTTCCTGGCGCCGGTACTACGCCGAAACGAGGTGAGCGATTTTTCAGGCCTCTTCTTCGACAGTTCTTCCGTCGTAACCGCAGTCATCCCGCGACGGCCCGGCGTTCTTGGCTTATATGCTCTAATTCCCATCTTACAGTCGCCCTTCCAACCGACTCAGATCAAGTTCGATCCAATGTCTCGCTACGCGCTCTCGTAGAGCTCTAACTTTTCACCCGGCTTAAGCTTGACAAAAGCCTTTTTCCAATCCGACCGCTTACCGGAGAACCGTCCCAAGCGCTTCACCTTCCCGCGAACGTTCATCACGTTCACGCGCTCGACCTTCACCTTCAACAATGATTCAACCGCCTTCTTGATTTGAACACGGTTGGCATCCGGATGAACGAGAAACCCGACCGTATTATTACCTTCACGCATCGCCGTAATCTTTTCCGTCAGCAACGGCTGCAACAGAATGCTATGGAGATCCGCCTTCATGCCCAGACCTCCTTCACTCTCGGCAACTCGCGCTCAAGGATCAGAATCAACTCAGCCCGCACGATATCGTAGACGTTCAATCCTTCAGGCCCCACCACGCAGACATTTGGAAGGTTTCCCGCAGCCTGCGCCAATCCAGCATGCCCGGCGCCGGCCACGATCAAGGCATAGGCCCCGGCTCCCAAACCCGTCAACGCCTTGGCCAACAACTTGGTCTTTGGCTGCTCCAACGACATGTTCGACACGATCATCACTTGTCCATCAGCCAATTTTGCCGAAAGCGCACATTGCAGCGCAGCGCGATACTTCTTTTTCGGCATACTGTAGGAATAATCACGCGGCTTCGGCCCAAATACCGACCCACCATGACGCCATACAGGAGAGCGTATCGATCCTGCACGGGCTCGTCCGGTGTGCTTTTGCTTCCATGGCTTTTTCCCTGACCCAGCCACCTCTCCACGCCGTAACGTCGAGGCCGTCCCCTGACGCTCACAGGCGCGCTGCATCACCACCGCTTCATGAACTAACGCCGTGTGCAGCTTACAGCCAAACACTTCTTCAGGAAGGTCCACAGACCCGACCTTCTGCTTTTTCAAATCAACGACATCAACCGTGGGCATGCCCTACCCCTTCTTCGACTTTCTCACCACGATCAGTCCATTTGCCGCACCGGGGATCGCCCCTCGAATGAACAGCAGGTTCTCATCGGGTCTCGATTCAATAACTTTCAACCGCTGAGTCGTAATCCGTCTTGCCCCCATGTGCCCAGGCAAGGTCTTCCCTTTCCAAACACGCGAAGGATATGAGCTCGCACCCATCGAGCCGGGATGCCGGTGAAACATGGACCCATGAGACTCAGGACCGCCGGCATAATGGTGGCGCTTCACGACCCCCTGAAATCCCTTCCCCTTCGAAATACCGATCACGTCAACCCAGTCGCCCTTTTTAAAGATATCGGCCTTAATGGATTGCCCCACTGTTACGTCGCCGACCTTTTGAAACTCTCTGAGCACACGGGTCGCCGGAGCTTCTGTTTTTTTCAGGTGCCCCAACTCTGCCTTGGACAACTTACGCTCCTTCACCTCTCCGAAAGACAATTGAACGGATTCATATCCATCGCGCTCTTTCGTCTTGATCGTAACCACACGACAGGGACCAGCCTCAATGACGGTCACAGGCGTAAGCCGCGCTTCGTCAAACATCTGGGTCATCCCCAGTTTTTTACCCAACAACCCGTTCGTCATCTCAACTCGCGAGGCGTGAGACGCAAGGCGTTCGCTGTACGATATCGCCTTACCCCTGACCTCTTACGCTCCTATAATTTTATTTCGACATCCACTCCAGCAGCCAAGTTCAATTTCATCAGAGAGTCCATGGTTTCGGGAGTCGCATCCATAATGTCCATCAGACGCTTATGCGTTCTGATCTCAAACTGTTCACGAGCCTTCTTGTCGGCATGGGTTGCGCTCTGCACCGTAAACTTTTCGATGCGCGTAGGCAGCGGAATCGGTCCCACAATTTTTGCGCCGCTTCGCCTGACAGTCTCGACAATTTCAGCCACGGACTGGTCCAAGACCCGGTAATCGAATCCGCGCAGCCGAATCCTGATTCTTTGTTCAACCTTAACCATTCATTCCTCTATTCATCCGACAATCGTTACGCCAGGATTTCGGTGACGACACCGGAGCCGACCGTCTTGCCGCCCTCCCGCACCGCGAACCGTAACCCCTGATCCATCGCAATCGGGCTAATCAACTCCCCCGTCACACTCACATTGTCC
>JABFSG010000012.1 GCA_013140715.1 Nitrospiraceae bacterium | reverse complement strand
CCGCCATCATGTCGTACCGGAAATGCTTCAGCCCCTTTATCCCGTTTTCGGGTTTCTCCATTCTCTCGAGGGCGGGATCGATTGCCAGCGTCTGGGTTCCATGCGACGACATGCCGGGCCTCCTGAATTTCCGATTTTCCTATAAAATTCTTTGAAACGATAAACGTATCGTAAATTTTCGATGTAAAGAATCGTTTGACATTATCTGTTCATTGAGAAGCTTTGAACGTGTGATAGTAATCCAACAGAGGTCTCCGCGGCAAGTTCGGAAGATGCAGGGCATCTGGCAAAGGCAAAGCGATGAATTCCCGGTTTGGGGAGTTTCCTTGCCTATCAATTATGAAGGGAAGAGACTATTGATCCGGAAGAAAGTAAGTGCGGTGAAAACATTCATCTTAGTTTTCTCAGCAGTACCCTTACCATCAACCTCACTACAGTGCAGACTAGGGTTACGCACAACCGATGCCGTTAGATGTATCGCACATAAAATGGAAATCTAATCCATCATCACGCTAACTACTCTAGTAAGTTTAAGGACTTGTAAGAATATGAATTTAGGATAAGAGCTGAGTTGAAATGTGATGGAGTTTGATCGAGGCGATACCGCACTGTGCGCCTAGTGCGTTATCGCTCACCGTAGATTCGCTCAACCACTGACGTATTGCCAGAGAAAGGCCAGCTGTTTTCGTCTTGCCGATCGACTCGCCAGATACCAACTGTGCTGGCATGCGTTGAAGTCTATCGACCATGAGCGTCGCCTGGCGATTCCTATCCGTGCCATGTTACAGATAAAAAGATGGGACCTATGCGTTCACTGGAAACATTATCATTCGACAACAGCTACGCCCGCCTGCCCGAGGCTTGTTACTCGAAGTTGAATCCCACTCCCTTTGCAGAGCCTCCCTATCTGGTCAGTTTCAATGCCGCTGCGGCTAAACTGATCGACCTCGATCCGGAGCAAGCAAAACGCCCGGAGTTTGCCGGGGTCTTTGGGGGGAGCCTTCTTGTGCCGGGAATGGAGCCTCTGGCCATGCTCTATTCCGGGCACCAATTCGGTGTCTATGTCCCTCAACTAGGGGACGGGCGAGCCATCCTTCTTGGAACAGTGCGGAACGAACGAGGTGAGACGTGGGATCTGCATTTGAAAGGAGCAGGGTTGACGCCGTTCTCGCGCGAGGGAGATGGCCGCGCTGTGCTGCGCTCAACCATCAGGGAATATCTCTGTAGCGAAGCGATGCATGGCCTGGGGATTCCGACGACGCGGGCGCTCTGTCTCGTCGGCAGCGACAATAAGGTCTATCGCGAGCAGATTGAAACCGGCGCGATGCTTGTGCGGATGGCGCCATCACATGTGCGGTTCGGCAGCTTTGAGATCTTTTATTACCGTAAACAGCATGAGCAACTCACAATCCTTGCCGACTATGTCATTGCGAACAACTTTGCCCATTTAGTGGATGCCCCGGACAAGTACGCGCGGTTCTTTTCCGAGGTCGTCGAACGTACCGCCAAGCTGATCGCACAATGGCAGGCTGTCGGCTGGGCGCACGGGGTGATGAATACCGATAACATGTCGATCCATGGCATCACGCTCGACTACGGTCCATTCGGGTTCATGGACGACTACGATCCCGGCTTCATCTGCAACCATTCCGACCACAACGGCCGCTATGCCTTCAATCAACAGCCCTATATCGGTCTCTGGAACCTCAGTTGTCTCGCGCAGGCGTTACTCCCGTTGGCCGAAAAGGAAGAGCTGAAGGCAGCGCTTGACCGTTACACCCCCCTCTGCGAAGGACGGTACATGGAATTGATGAGGGCCAAGTGTGGACTGATCGAGGCGAAGGAGGAGGATGTATCCTTGATTCAAGACCTCTTGGTTCTCATGCATCTGCACCATGTCGATTACACGATTTTCTTTCGATCGTTGGGCTTGTTTCAGACTGGGTCAGCATCGCTGAACGAGCCGCTTCGCGACTTTTTCCTGGATCGTGAAGCTTTCGACAAGTGGGCTCGCCGGTATAGGTGCCGGTTGCAGGCCGAAGGGAGCCGAGACAACGATCGTCTGGTACGCATGAACCGCGTCAATCCCAAGTATGTGCTTCGCAACTATCTGGCGCAGACAGCCATCGAGAAGGCTCAACAAAAGGACTTCTCCGAGATCGATCGGTTGCTCACTCTGCTACAAAATCCCTACAGCGACCAGCCAGGTATGGACGCCTACGCATATCCGCCTCCCAACTGGGGCAAGCATTTATCGGTCAGTTGCTCGTCGTAGCCCCGGACAATTGAGCTTTTTGACGACCCACACATCTACCGTATCGTGAGCCGTTTTTTTGTATCCCACCTTGCAGTCTCCTCCTCTGTCTGTTGTAGAGTGGCTCAGGGCAGTCTGGCTGCTCCCCCTAGGGCGAAGTGAGGAAAATCGGAAGGCCCTCGCCCGGGCTAATGGCACGTCTCGGCGTGCCAGAGGGTGGGCGGGTGAAAAAGTTGCGCGCAGTGGGAAATCAATCAGGCCCCATCCATGAGAAATTACGAGCAAGCTTGGAGGGAACATTTATATGGTTAACCGACGAGCGGCGCTGATTACAGAAAGCTGATTTCTCAATGGCAAAAGGAAGTGGAGAGTCGAAGATCGCTCTGGTGGGTGTGGTCACCCTCGCAGTCGCGCTCACCGGCGTGCTGTTAGTGAAGGAGCCTCTGCGCAGTTCTCGTCCGGTAGGGACCGGGTTGGAGGTGAAACAAACCACCAGTGAACAATCGGTTCGCGCGAGGCTGTGGGAAGATCCTCTGGCAGCGGTGCAGCGGGGGATGGGAACGGCGCCGCCGGCAGCAAGCGGGTCGTCCAAGCCTTCGTCCGGCCAGTCGGCCGATTCGTTGTTCGTTCAGCGTCTGAGACCACTGAGGCATGCGATTGCCGACCGGATCAAGAAGGATGAGCAGATCACCGTACTCTTGATGGCCATGAGCGGTGATCCCTATGCGGAGAGTGCTGAGTCCCGCATCCGGGATCGTTATGCGGTCGGCACTGCGTTGGGTGTCGCCTGCTATGTTCCGGAAGATGAGGGGCATCTCTCGTTCATCGAGGGCAATACTCAGGGCACTGGTTTCTTACCCTACGAATGGTATCGGCTCCGGAAGACCAAGGTCTGTGGCGAGGGCCAGGATCGGGCTCAAAATACCCTCGTGGTTTGGGTCTCCGATGACGCACTCAGCCGAGGATTCCTGGCCACCTTGACCTCGTTGTCGCAAGCCCTGGTGTGCCAAGAGTCGACAGAGAAGAGCGAATGTCTCTTTACCGATGACCGGCACAGGCTGGTCCGGCTGAATCCGAGGTTGCAACAGTCTGTCACGTTCAAGATTGTGGGGCCCCGCAGCTCCTCAGCCCTGCGTCAACTCCTGGATGAAGCCGGAGACTTGTATACCGAGCCCCATGAAGGAATCGGGGCCTGGCCGAACACAGATGGAACCATCGAGCTCTATTCGCCTTGGGCCAGCGCGATGAAGGGGCTCATGGCCTATGGGCTGAAGAAGGAAGGGGGGAAGGGATCTGCCTGCCAGGCTTATGAAGCCTGCGAGGAGGAGTTTTCCCATCGGCTGGCCGCTGCAAATGTGAGGCTCGTCTACGAGGTCGGAACCGACGATCGGCTTTTCACCACGCTGATCGAGGAATTGGAACGACGTCAGGTACGGCTTGGCTGGGATGCGGTGATCCTGATCGGGGAATGGGATTCCTTCTATGGCCGAGCATTGCCCATCGAGTTTCGAGCGGCAGCCTGCGCGAAAGTGGCAACGTTCACGGAGCTAGAGCTCAAGCAGATTCAGGTGCCGGCGACGATCAAATCCTGGTGTCCGACTGTTCCGCGCGCGGTCGATTTGCAGATTCAGCGCCCGGCTGACTATGAGTCCCTGACCTTGAACGTCTTCCGATATAGCTATCTGAGCGGTCTCGATGGCGAAGTGCCAGGCGACGATGCGGTGAAAGCCGGACGTGGAGAGAGTTCCAAGGCCAGTGTGACGGCGAAGGATCTGCTGGCTGGTGGGTTGCGGGAACGTCCGGAGGGAACGAGCCAGCTCGATTATGTGCGGGCCTTGACGACAAGGATTCAAGACGAAGGAGAGGGAGCAAAAGCGATCGGTATTCTGGGCAGGGATCCCTACGATGCTTTGCTCATTCTGAAAGCGCTCCGGCCGGCCTTCCCCTACGCCGTTTTCTTCACCGTCGATCTCGATGCGCGCCATCTTCACGCCAGTGAGTACAAGTGGACCAGGAACATGGTCGTCGCCTCGCCGTTCGGCCTGCAGTTGGACGGGAGTCTCCAGCGCGACGTTCCGCCGTTCCGGAGCAGCTATCAAACTGCCACATACTTTGCCGTGCTTCGGGCGGTGAATCACGTGACCTGTCGAGCAGGGGGGGGGCGGCAGCCGTCGGCGGGGCCCTGTCAGGCAGGGTATCACGTGCCGCTGACCCCTGAAGACCGGGTCTACGATTCGGCTGAACATCCTCGCATCTTCGAAGTGGGGCGAGAGGGCGCTGTAGACCTCAGCGTCGTGGATGTCGAAGGGGTGAGAACGATCCATCCCTTGCGTGTGGATCTCGATCATACGGACAGTTATGGTCAGCTGAAACAGGGTATCGGCCCCAGCAGCGCAACCGTGATGGCGCTGGTCGGGATCGGGCTGTTCATTGTGACGGCGCTTGCCTGGACGAATGAGCGAGTCTGGCTCCGGGTTTCTCGGTCCTGGGGTCTGTTCGCATTGGCTGGTCTGTTGCTACTCGCCGGGACTGCGATCTTTTTGACTCTGGGCGGCGGCACAGCCCTTATGGCCCAGCACGATGAAGGTGAACCTTTCTCCTGGACTGCCGGTGTAAGCATTTGGCCAGGCGAGTGGCTCCGGTTTCTCGTGGTGCTTATGTGCCTTGTCTTCCTGGTCAAGGGGGCTCGCGATCTGAGGAAGAACAGCGACCGCCTCACCGAAGATTTTCTATTTCACATCGATCAGAGCCCTCGCTCTCGATGGACCCTGAAGATGTGTTGGACCAATGTGCAACGGATCTATCATCCGGTCGCCACCAGAGCCGCCACCACGGTCGATCAAGCCTGGTCCTGGTATCTCGACGGCGCAGCTCCGCTACAGAGGGCGGCGCGCCTGCTGGTCCTGTTTCTCCTGTATGGCGCGATGATGGCGTCTCTGGACCGTTGGGTCCTTGACGAAGAGATGATCCAGCCCTGTCGGGGCTGGTTGAGCTGTCGAGTGGATTCGATCATGACGTTGACTAGCGTGAGCTTTGTGGTGCTACTCAATCTGGCGGTGTTCGATGAGGTCATGTTGTGCCGCCGGTGGGTCGGTTGGGTGAACAGCACGAGCGGGGGCTGGTCCGATCAGGTGCAACAGAAATACTTGCGCGAGTATGGATTGAGCCAGAGCCACCAGGCAGAGTTTGACAAACTTAAATACTTGGCCGGCATCGATCTGATCAGCCGGCGAACGGAAGCGGTCAATCGCCTCATCCGGTACCCCTTCATCGCCCTGCTGATTATGATCGCCGCGCGCAACGACTATTTCGATATTTGGAACTATCCGCTCTTGCTGCTGCTGGCCTGGGCTTTGAACGTCGTTCTGGCGCTGGGCGGGGCGATGTTGCTCTATCGCTCAGCCGACCGCGCGAAGCAGTCGGTTTTGGCCGGGCTGAGTAAGCAAATGATCCAAGCGCTCGGGCTCGGCAAGGACCACGAAGTCCGCGCGAAGCAGGTCCAGTACATCATCGGCGAGGTTGAGGCCAACCAGAAGGGCGCCTTCGTTCCTTTCTATCAGCAACCGGTCGTCGAATCTTCGCTCTATGGGCTCGTGGCCCTGCTGCAATATCTCTATTTGAAGTAAAGGATCGTTCATGCGCGAAACACAGATAGGCGGGCTGCGGACGCGGATCGTAGGTGGTATCGATGGCAAGGGTGGGGGCAACGGCCCTCTCGTTGTGCTCTTGCACGGCTTCGGGGCGCCAGGGCATGACTTGGTGTCGTTAGCCGAAGTGTTGAATGTGCCGGCCGATATCAGATTTGTCTTTCCCGAAGGCCCGCTTTCGTTAAGCTTTGGGCCGAGAGATGCGCGAGCCTGGTGGCTAATCGATATGGCGCGCATTGCCGCAGATCAAGCGGCAGGCCGGATCCGCGATCTCTCGCAGGATATTCCCAAAGGCCTGGCTCCGGCGCGCACGACAATGTTGGCCTTCCTCAAGGAGGTCGAGCAACATCTCAACGCGGCCCCGCACAAAACTATCCTCGGGGGCTTTTCCCAGGGCGCCATGCTTTCTTGTGATGTGATGCTCAGGACGACAGAACCCTATGCTGGGTTGATCCAACTTTCCGGTACGCTCCTCGCCACACAGGAATGGGCTCCGTTGCTCCAAAAACGCAAAGGGCTACCGGTCTTTCAAAGCCATGGGATACAGGACGAGATCCTGCCCTATGTTGGAGCGGAACGGTTACGAGACACGCTTAGTCATGGAGGACTCACAGTTGAATGGCACAGCTTCCGCGGCGGCCACGAGATTCCAAGAGCGGTTCTGCAGCGGCTGGGACCCTTTATTGCCAAGGCGGTTGCCAAACATGAGTAGCCTCCACTCATTTGAACTCATAGCCACAGACGGCAAGCTGATTCGTGGAGACCGGTCGATCGGTCAGGATCGCCAGATCCTCTTTATCACCGGCTTTCTGTCGAAACGCTGGGGCAACAAGAGCAAGGCATTGGTTCAGTGGTGTGAGGAGAAGGGCTGGGGTTTCTGTTGTTATGATGTGCGGGGGTTTGGAGAATCGGGTGGAAACTTCACCGACTACACCCTGTCAGATTGGATCGCGGATGCGCGAACGGTACTCCGCACTCTCGACACCGGTCCGCCGCTGACCCTTGTCGGCAATTCACTTGGAGGGTGGATCGCCTGGCTGATGGCGCAGGAGCTCGAGCAGATTGAGCGGCTTGTCCTTATCGCTCCAGCATTCAACATGATGGGACTGCGGGCGAAGTCGATTGATCCTGAAAGGAGACAGGCCTGGCAAGGCGCTGGCTGGATGCCCTGGGACGATGAGCCGGCTCACAAGGACTGGCCTCTCGCGTGGAAATGGGTCGAGGAGAGCGAGGCCTATTGGAAGGCCAGCTTCGATCGTCTCAGACAGGTGCATACGACGATCTTACACGGATTGCAAGATAGCGTGATCCTTCCGGGCGGCAGCAGGCAGTTTGTCGAACAGCTCTTAGCCAAGGATGTGGCCTTTCCTGTAGAGCTCAATCTGGTTCCAGGCGACCATCGATTGAGCAGTCCTGAGAACGTGGAACAGTTTCATCAATTGGTCGTAGGACAACCCTGAGGCCCCATTATGCTCACACTCATTCACAAAGAATGCGGCTGTCCGGCGCTCGATGAATCGCCCGTCGGCGAGGTCTGCGCGATCCCCATCGACCGGTTTCCGTTTACCTGCTTCAGTTGCCTTGAGGAAATCGACGACGCATCGGAGGTCCGGCTGTCGGAGGAGATGGGCATCTGAGTCGCTTCGTTCCAGCATATTCCGAATACGGAACCGTCTGTTACGTCCCTCCCTCAGTAGAAATGTAGGATAGATCCAGGGTAAGGTGTCATCCGGTTTATTGCACAGACAAGAGATCACATATGACATCATCGCGACAACATAATAGCGGGTCCGATTCAGACGGTCCTGAGGTTCCTGAACCGTCCCATGCAGAGCGGGCCAGGACTCTGGTCCACTTGCAGCAGACCGGTAGCCTCTCGACTCTCTTACGCAAACAACCTGGCTGGCCCTTCGGGTCTGTGATGCCCTATGGGTTGGACGATCATGGGCAACCGGTGTTTCTCATCAGCACGATGGCAATGCATACGCAAAATCTCCTGAGCGATCCACGCGCCAGCCTGTTGGTGACACAGCCTGAGAGCCGCAGCGATCCGCTGGGCGCGGCTCGGGTGACGTTGATGGGGTCGGTGACCAAGGTGCCGAAGGAGGAGATTGCAGAAGTTCGCGCGCTCTACCTGGAGCGTCATGACAATGCTTCCTACTGGGTGGACTTCCAAGACTTCGGATTTTTCCGCATGGCACTAACGGATATCTATTTTGTCGGGGGTTTTGGGTCGATGGGCTGGGTCATGCCGGGCGATTACGCAGGGGCTGCCGTGGATCCCCTTGCGGACGAGGCTTCGAACTTGATCCGTGAAATCAATATAGAGCAGGCGGCGACGCTGCTGCTGCTGGCCCGTGTGTTCGGCAATGTGGAGGCGCAGCAGGCGACGGTGACGGCGCTGGATCGGTTGGGCTTTCATCTTCGGATCACCACTCCAGGACGCATGCAGGGCGGAAGGGTGGCCTTTACTAGTCCTGTGCGCAACGGGTCGGAGGTCAGGGCCGGTCTGGCCGGCCTGGCCGCCCAGGCAAACTCGGGACTCCAAGCCCTGCACTCGCTGTAGCAGGTTTTCCATCGGTTTCTGTGAATAGATCGTTCTTTTCAACTCAGCAGTCCATCACAAATAGGGGAACGCATGGCGACGAACGATAAGCAAGTCATTTTCTCACTCGTGAATGTCGGCAAGGTCTATCCGCCGAAGAGGCAGGTGCTGCGCGAGATCTATCTCGGGTTTTACTACGGCGCCAAGATCGGCGTGTTGGGTCTGAATGGATCGGGTAAGAGCTCGCTACTCAGAATCATTGCCGGGGTCGATCAGAACTATACTGGCGAGATCACTCGCTCGAAGGGCTACAGCGTCGGTCTGCTCGAACAGGAACCGCAGCTCGATCCGGACAAGACGGTGAAAGAAATTGTCGAAGAGGGAAAGAAAGAGCTTGTGGCCATGATGCGCGAGTACGACGAGGTCAGCAACAAGATGGGCGAGGCCTCGCCGGATGAGCTTGAAAAGCTCCTCGAGAAACAGGCGCAGCTGCAAGAAAAGATCGAAGCGGCGAACGGATGGGAATTGGAGAACGTGCTCGATCTTGCCATGGACGCGCTGCGCTGTCCGCCGCCCGATGCGAAGGTCGGGGTGCTGTCGGGCGGCGAAAAGCGCCGGGTGGCCCTCTGTCGCCTCATGATCCAAGAGCCGGATATCCTCTTGCTCGACGAGCCGACGAACCATCTGGATGCCGAGTCAGTGCAATGGCTGGAGCAGCATCTTCAGCAATACAAAGGTACGGTCATCGCCGTTACGCACGATCGCTACTTCCTCGACAACGTGGCCGGCTGGATTCTCGAACTCGATCGCGGCCATGGCATTCCCTTCCAGGGGAACTACACCTCTTGGTTGGAGCAGAAACAGGTGCGGCTGGAAAAAGAAGAAAAGGCCGAATCGAAGCGCCGCAAGAGTTTGGAACATGAATTGGAATGGATTCGCATGTCACCGAAGGCCCGCCAGTCGAAGGGCAAGGCGCGGCTGAACCGCTATGAGGAACTGGTCAATCAGAAACAGGACGAGCAGGCAGCAGATTTGGAGATCTATATTCCGCCAGGGCCCCGGTTGGGCGATGTGGTCGTCGAAGCTAAGGGGCTCAGCAAGGCCTATGGGGACAAGGTCCTCTATGAGAATGTGAGCTTCAGTCTTCCCAAGGGCGGCATTGTCGGTGTGATCGGTCCGAACGGGGCAGGCAAGACGACGATGTTTCGCATGATCATCGGGAAAGAGAAGCCGGATACTGGGACGATCAAAGTCGGCGAAACGGTCACGTTGGGCTACGTGGATCAGGATCGCAGCCTGGACCCGGCCAAATCCGTCTACGACATCATTTCCGAAGGCCACGAGATGATTCAACTCGGCAAGGCGGAAGTCAACGCCAGGGCCTACTGCGCTAGGTTCAACTTTGCCGGCACCGATCAGCAGAAGAAGGTAAAGGACCTCTCGGGTGGCGAACGCAACCGGGTGCATTTAGCCCGGATGTTGAAAGAAGGGGCGAACCTCATCATCCTCGACGAGCCGACCAACGACCTCGACATCAATACTCTGCGTGCGTTGGAAGAAGGATTGGAACGTTTTGCCGGCTGTGCCGTCATCAGCAGTCACGATCGCTGGTTTCTGGACCGGATCGCGACCCACATCATGGCCTTTGAAGGCGACAGCAAAGTGGTGTGGTTCGAAGGGAACTACAGCGAATACGACGCGGACCGGAAGAAGCGGTTGGGCAAGGAAGCAGATCAGCCGCACCGGATTCGCTACCGCAAACTGACACGTTAACAGGATGCTGAAAAAGCGGGGATGGGGTAGCTGGGACGATCCCCTTGCTCGCGGAACGCGCACGATAGGAATGTGCTCGTTCGACGCGCGCAGTTGGGATCATCCCATCCACCCCACTATTGGGACTGCGCGCTGCGGCCTCACTTGGGAAAAGGCGCGCCCCAGGGTGTAGAGACTGTCTTGGCAGACTCAGGGCGTGTGGGTGAAATAGTCGCCGGGGTTGGGCGGGTGAGAAGGTCGGCCTTAAGATGCTGGGTGATTACAGAGTTTTTCAGTAGCCTATCAGAGAGTCCCTCACCATGATACCTCGCGCGGTCATCACCGGGGCGGCGGGATTGATCGGGCAGTACCTTGTCAAAACCGCTCCTCGATGGGCTCCTGATTGGGGTGTGCAGGGGCTGACTCGCGCGGATCTCGAGCTGACTGAAACCTCGAACGTCGAAGCGTGGATTCATGCGCTGAATCCTGACCTCCTCATCCATTGTGCCGCGCTCAGCCGAACCAAGGATTGCGAGCAAGATCCTGCATCGGCCCGCCGCATCAATGTGGAGGCTACGGCTCACCTCGCGCAACTGTCCCAGACTATTCCTTTCATCTTCCTGTCCAGCGGGGAAGTCTTCGATGGAAAGACCGGCTGGTATGGAGAGCAGGATGAACCGAACCCGGTCAACGTGTATGGCCAAACAAAACTGGAAGCCGAACGGGCTGTCCTGCAGAATCCTCTTCATACAGTCGTTCGGATTGTCCTGACTGCCGGAACGTCGGAGACAGGCGACAGGGGTTTTGTCGAGGATATGTGTCGGACCGCGAGGGCCGGTAAGGATGTGGTGCTCTATGCCGACGAATTTCGCTGCCCGCTTCCTGCCGCGGTCATCGCCAGAGTCATCTGGGAACTCGTCGATTGCAAGAAGCCGGGCCTCTATCACCTGGGCGGGTGCGAACGGCTCTCGCGCTGGGAAATCGGGGAAGCCTTGCTGCCTTGGTATCCGGAGTTACAAGGTCGGCTTGTCCAAAGCTCCGCACGGAACCATGTTGGGAGTCCCAGGCCCGCCGACCTTTCGCTCCGCTGCGACAAAATTCAGAACCTCTTGTCGTTCCGTATTCCGGGATTTCATGAATGGCTTTCCACAGGTTCAGGCCGAGGCTCTGATCTGTGGGATTACCACGATGGTAGTCCGTGAGGCGTGAAACGTGAAGCGCGGGAGCCGGGACATTGGAGGACGCAATGGTGGGATCGGATCCTCTGTCGCTTGGCCTCACGGCTTATCGGGTCATCGCTGAGGGATGAACTGGCCAGATGGGCTACGGGGCTTTATTGAGTAAGTCGAGGCGTGTGCGAGCGGTTTCTGCCTGTGGGCTGGAGGGATAGAGACGGACAATATCCTCGTACAACTGTTTTGCGTGGGGAAGATTCTGCTGCCGCTCTTCGAACTCGGCAGTTTCGAGCAGTTCCTTCGCCTTGTCGCCAGAACAGCTCAGTAGAACGACACAGCAGAGGGTGGAGAGCATGAGTCGTGTGGTCATCCTGATCGTCCTTTCTGGAAGCATCCTACCGACCTGACGCATTGCTGTCCATTATGCCAAGTCGTGATCCGACCGAGTCGATGCCGTAACGCGGGGCGGTGATGTCTTCGCTACGACAGTTCGGGCAGCGGCTGGGTCTGGTGAGCCGTCGGCGATCGCGGAAGACGAAATCGCAGTCCTGGCAGCGGGATGGCTCCAGGATGAATCGCCGGGTCTTATCCTGCGAGATCGATTTCACCACATGTATGAGATGATCCTCAACCTGCTTCTCAGGAATCGCGATCATCTGGGCTAATTGGTGGGTCGTCAGGCGCGTGCCGACCAGCAGTTCCATGATCCGCTGACGTGGGGTGCGTTCAGGAGGAAGCATGGGGTTATGGTAGGCGGGCATGGACTGAAGTTCAAGAAGCGCCCATGAACCATAGTCGATGCCCGCGTCGGCTGGTTACCTTCCCTCCTTCAGCGTGAAGACAGTCACATCTTCACAGAAACCACCGCAACTGCCGTGGAGCGTCTTGGTTGCCACCACACCGTTGTTGCCAACATACGTCCACCTCTTCAAAAGATTTATCGCCGGGAAATCACGACTCACCGCGTTGCACAACTGGCTATCGCCGGAGTCCATCACTCCGATGTTTCGGCCTGTTTCAAGGTTAACTCGGTCACCTCTTGGCAGGGCAAAAGTGGGACGACAGCGCAGCTCACGGTGATCGTCTTCTTCGCAATGACATCGGAACCCTGTACCGGCGTCCAGCCTCCGATCTCGTAGCCTCCCCTAGTCATATTGAATGTCCTGCGGCGAGTGGTGCCGAAGAGCAAGCTCCATCTCATACCTTTTGTCACGCTATGTGCCTCACGACCGTCCTGCACACCTTGTGTCGCAAACAACTCCTTCATTTTTTCAGGCGTATTGCCACTCTTACAGTGGATGTCTGTCAGTTCCCCTGTTTCCCCTGGAAGAATAATCAAGTTCACGGCAAATGGCTCAGGGTCGGTGCCGATCGAGCCTCCCTTCACATGAAAGGTGGTCTTGCCGGAACCCTGAATACGGATTTCGCAATGAGCCGCCTGAGTTGTTGGTCGAGTCTCATACTGCATCTCGCCTTCCCCTACCCATTCGCCATCGTCCCTCCGTCGGAGCGGTACTGTCGCCTGGACATGGGCATCGAACCCGCCCACACTCCCCATACTCACGCCGAAATCCGTAACCGGAAGATTCAACGGGCTCTGAACGATGTGCGACTTGAATTCAAGGACATAAGAAGAAGGGGCTAATTCCCATTCGCCATCCTTCTCTTCTGCCATTCCCGCGCGAGAGACCGCCTTCACCCGGAAACCACTGTGCCTCACCTTGGTCGCCGGAGTCTGGTAGGTGAACGTCGCCGGAGTGTTGAGCTGCGACTCTTTCTCCCTTGGCGACACACGACCATTGCCCTCCCTTGGCCGCTCCCTTGCCTCCTTGAACTTTGCCGGAACGACCGTCTGTTCCTTTTTGGTCCGCAGTTCCGTCTTCACCGGAGTCGATTCGTTTGGAACAAACTTTTTTGTCTTGGTCGCCGGCGTGAAGGTGATTTCTACGCAGGTGTTGGGATGCTTCCATATTTTCTCGGCGTCGACATACTCTTGTCCTGAAAAAAAGGCCATGAGGGCTGTGAGCGTTCCGAGTAGCTGTGCGTCTCTTGTCTGAGCCTCCCCTTCCGAAAAACCTGAGACCGTAATGATCCTAAACTCTTCGGGTATTCCTGTTCGCTGATCGATCGTGAATTCCCCATGGATCGTGCCTGAGTTAGCATAGTGCGGAAGTTCGGAGCCGATGTGTTGAAACGTGATGGCGGCATCATATTTCACCACCTTTTTCAACTGGGCACTGTCATCGACATCCCCCTTGAGCGTGGCCTGAATTTTTCGGCGGTAGAGCACCGATTGCGGTCCCGGTGTCGCCCGAAACATCGTGTAGGACCAGTCAAATGTCCCGTCGACCATCCCCTTCAATTCAGGCCCCTCCAGATGAGGGCACTGTTTCGCCTTGGGCGCAATGATCATCTCATAATCTTCTCGAATGCCGTTCGTGGGCCGGTCCTCCTTGCCGATCCTCGTCATGGTATCGGTCGTCTTCCAACCCACCCACTCGGGAGGCGGATCTTCTCGGTGCAAACTCTTCTGAACGTCATAGTCATCCTGGGACGTCTCAGGTATGGTCGTCTGGGCCAGGAGAAAAGGCACGCTGGACGACGCATGAGCCAGAACGACGCGAGCTGGTTGAAACGGGTTCTTGAGACGGCTGCTCTTCCGTTGCCGCACCGAGATCGGACAATCTGACGCGCCGGGGCCGAGCGACCGTTTCAATCCTTCCGCCAATCGCTCGTCCATTCGACGCGCAATGCCGTCGGCGTCCGGGCCGAGAGCCTTCTTCAACGCCACTCCCTCCTGACCCGCAAAGAGCTGTGTACTGCCCAGACCAGGCGCTAGCCGTGACAGGGCCTCGCAGGGGCTGGTGACTCCCTTGAAGAGTTGGAGCAAGTTCGGATCGATCGGTACCTTCTTTCCCTCGCCCTTTTCTTTCGAGCCCGTTTCGAGCGAGTCGAGCTTGGACCGGAGCAAGTCCAGCTCGGTCGGTTTAGCCACCATGGCCGGCGCACTGGGTTGCGCAACCGGTGCCGTATGGACTTTCTTGGGATCGTACTCCGGCGGGTTCGAGGACGGCAGGTGTTTGTCGCCGCCCAGGCAACTGGCCGTCACGAACGCAATGGAGAGGAGCAGGAACAAGTGGGTCGGCATCAGCGGTTTCCCGGTGAGGGACCACCCTGCGGCTGGAATGGCCGCCATGCTAGCCCAAGCGCAGGTTTTCTTCAAGACAGCCTGAAGAGACAATACACTATCAACATGCAGGCATTGCTATTCTCATGGCCTCTTGCGTAGAATTCGTCCCGCTACGCTGCGAGGTGTCCATGCGATACGCCCTGCTGCCTCTTCTCATTGCGCTCCCTCTCACGGCCTACGCCGGCAACATCAAAGATACCGATCTCATCGCCAGCAATACCTTCTTTCTCCCACCGTCGACGGCCAAGACTATCTACATTCAGACGCGCAACTCGTCCGACAATCAAGGCGTGTCGTTCCACGATCTTGGGGCACGGCTCACCGCGAAGGGGTATAAAATCATACAGGATTACGGTGCAGCGCACTACATCGTCCTGGCCAATATCGTCTACTGCAACATCACCAAACCGGAGATGCCGGTGGAGGCGATCGTCGCGAGTGGGTACGGGGGCGGATTTGGTTCGTCGATGATGGGCGGGCTTCAGAGCTTAACCGGCATGGCCAGCATGGCGGGACCGCAGGGAGCACTGATCGGCTCTGCCGCGTCGATGGGATTGAGCGCAATCGAGGGTGTCGGTAGTGCGATTGGGAGTTTGTTCAGCGGCCCTTCAACACCCAAGGTGCCGGATGATGTGAACTATGCCTGCGTCGCCGATATCCAAATCACTGAACAGGGCGCGACCGCTTCAGCTCCAGCTCCGGCCAAATCTGGAACAGCCCAGCATCCTGGCGTCTATCAAACGCGTCTCGCCGCCGACGTGCACCAGAAAAAACTGAATGAGGACGAAGCTACTCCTCTCCTTCAGCAGAAGTTGAGCGCCTCCGTCGCAGGAAATTTCTGATGAGCACCATCTTTCTTGATCCCAATACCAACCGCACCGTCTATACCCAGCTCAGGAACACCTCAGAGAACCAGCAGGTGTCGTTGAACGAGTTGAATGCGAAGCTCTCGGCGAAGGGCTATCAGCTGGCAAACGATCCAACGCAAGCGAACTATTGGATTCAGGCCAAGGTGATTTATTGCCATAAAGCTGCGGAAGGCGTGACGCCGGAAAGCGTGGCCAAGGTCGGTCCCGGCGCCGGCATCAGCAGCGGAGGAACAGCCATGGCTTCCACGGGCGATCAGATGGGCGGAGGGATGGCTGGTATGCCCGACATGAGCGCTATGATGCAACAGATCAGCGGTATGCGCGGCATGGGGTTTCCGGAGATGCAACCGCCGCCGAAAGAAGAGGGTATGACCTATCTCTGCGTGACCGATGTGCAGATCGCCGATCGCAAGCTCGGCAAAACAATCGGTTTGCCGGCCGGTATGACGGGGACAGCCGCCGATCGGAAAGGCGACAGTCCCCTACCGAAAGTGCAGCAAATGCGGATGGTGGGTCACGTCCGCCAGAAAGATCTGGATATTTCCGAAGCCACCCCGATCATTCAAGAAAAGATCTCAACTGGCATTGCAGGACTGTTCTAGCAAATCTCGCTCGCAGCCTATCCTTTCTGATCCTCTCCGATATTCCTCATAATCCTGTTATACTACCCGCGGTTGAGACTCGCTCACTCTTCACAAAGGCGGTCACACGATGAGCGCTCCTGAGCGGGACGAACTCGCCGAACTTGCGTTGAAACGCGTGATTGCTTCGGGCGCTGAGTACGGCGATATCCGCCTCCTCGACAGCACGACCCAGACCATTCGCGGCGAGGATCGTCGTATCGCGTCTATTCGTGAGAGGCAGGATAGAGGGTTTGGGATCCGAGTCCTCTATCATGGGGCCTGGGGTTTTGCGGCCAGTTCGGTCCTGTCGGTGGAAGAAGCTCCGAGGATAGCCGATTTAGCGATCGAGATCGCCAAAGGCTCTGCGTCCCTTGCGAGCGAAAAGGTCAAACTCGCAGATGAGCCGGCCCATCGGGACTCGGTCGTGACGGCACGGCGGATTGATCCGTTTTCCGTCAAGCTCGAAACCAAAACGGCGCTATTGTTGGAGACGATGGAGTATGTCCATCGTCAGCCAGGGATCGTGCGGAGCAGCGCGAGCCTCTGGGCCTGTCGGGACCGAAAACTTTTTGTGTCGACCGAAGGGTCGCGCCTGGAATTCGATCTTCTGGCCCTGAGCGGCGACGTCGATGCCACGGCGGTTCATGACGGACGATTCGCCTCGCGGAGTTTCAATACCCCGCATCTTCGGATGGGCTATGAATTGATCGAGGAGGCCAATTTTCTGGCCGAGGCTTCTCGTATCGCGTCCCAGGCAGTTGAAAAAGTGCAGGCGCCCACCACAGATCCCGGTCTCTACGATCTCGTCCTCGATCCTGAACATCTGTCGCTCACCATGCATGAATCCTGCGGCCATCCGAGCGAGCTCGATCGCGCGCTTGGGTATGAGGCCAACTATGCTGGCACCAGTTTTCTCACGACTGAAAAACGAGGAACCTTTCGGTACGGCTCTCCGCACGTGAATCTTGTGGCAGACAATACGGAGCCGGAGACCCTTGCCGCGACCGGCTACGATGACGATGGGGTGGCTTGCCAGCAATGGGACATCGTGCGCGATGGGATTTTCGTCGGCTATTGCACGAACCGCGAGGTCGCGCCAAAAATCGGCGAGACCCGCTCGCGCGGTTCCAATCGGGCGGACAGCTGGGGCAGCGTCCCAATCGTGCGCATCGCCAATATCGGCCTTGAGCCTGGCCGCGCCACCCTCGACGACCTGTTCGCTGAGGTGAAACGCGGTATCTACATCGAAGGCCACGGGTCCTTCAGCATCGATCAACGACGGTATAACTTTCAGTTCGGCGGCGACGCATTCTGGCTGATCGAGAACGGGAAGCGGACACACATGGTTCGTGATGTCGTCTACCATGGCATTACACCGGAGTTTTGGAACAGCTGCGATGCGGTTGCAGACCGGTCGCATCGCCGGCGGTATGGGTTTATTACGTGCGGGAAAGGGCAGCCGGGCCAGTCCGGCTGGATGACCCACGCTGCGTCGCATGCAAGGTTCCGCAACGTAAACGTCATCGGAGGGTCGTCCGGATCATGAGTACGACAGGCCACAAGACCTGGCCAAAGCTGACGAGCCGGGACGAGTTCCGGTTTATCTCGGAACAGATGTTGAAACGTTCGACGGGCGACCATACGGTGGTTACGTTGCACGATCGGCATAACGGGACGACACGGTTTGCGAACAGTCAGATTGTTCAGAATGTCGACACGAGGTGCGGATCGTTGACAGTGACGGTGACGTTCGGGCAGCGTCACGGGACCGCCAGCACGACGGACTTTACAGCCGGGGCTGTGCAGGAGATTGTGAGTAGAGCGACAGAGATTGCGTGCCTGTCGCCGGAGGATCCGGAATATCTTCCTCCGGTTGAGCCGCAGTCCTATCTGACGCCTCCTGCGGCGCGGGTCGAAACTGCGTTGGCCGGGCCGGCCCGTCGACTGGAGTATACGAACGAGGCCATCGGGCAATGCCGGATGGAAAATCTTGGAGCAGCCGGGATTGTCTCCTCGTCGGTTGCGACGGTCGGCGTGGCTGCGAGTACGGGACTCTTTGCCTATGAAGAACGGACCGATGCGCGATTCAGCCTGACGGCTCAGGCCGGTGAGGCCACCGGCTGGGCTGCTGCGGCCCATCGGTCCATCGACCATTTGAAGGTCCAGGAGCGGACACTCACCGCGATCGCCAAGGCCAAGCGGGGTCTGGAGCTGTGCGAGCTGCCGCCGGGGCGCTATACCGTGATTCTCGAGCCGGCTGCCGTTGCCGGTCTGTGGTCTTCGTTGCTCTGGATGCTCGATGCGAAGTCCTACGAGAAGGGCACGAGCGCATTTTCAGGCAAACTGGGCCGGTTGATCGTGGACAAACGACTGACGCTTTGCAATCTGCCGGCGCATGAGGATCTCTTGGGCGTCGGGTTCACTGCTGAGGGGTTACCGACCGTAGTCTCCGACTGGATTACAGATGGGGCACTGAAGCAGCTTAGCTACGATCGTTTTACTGCAAAGGCGGGAGGGATCGACAGGATCCCCACGCTCGATGCTCCCTGCCTCTCAGGAAGGGGAGCGCCCTTGCCGACGCTACAAGACATGATCAAGCATGTAGAGCGCGCCATCCTCGTGACGAACTTCTGGTACATCCGAACGGTCAATCCCACCGATCTGACCCTGACTGGTATGACCAGAGACGGCACCTTTCTCGTCGAGAACGGAGTGATCGTGTCGGCGGTGAAAAACTTTCGATTTCACGAGAGCCCTCTGCGGGCCTTCAACCGGGTCGAGGCCTTTACCAATCCGGCTGAAGCCATCACGTCAGAAACCGGCAAGTTCCTTGTGCCGGCGATGACCCTCAGCGACTTCAACTTTTCCAGTGTCACCAGATTCTGACGTTCGTTTGCCATGATGGGATGATCGATGATGGTTTGCCGGCGAGGCGGGAGAGCAGGGGGAGGCAAGAGAGGGGGAACGAATCGATGCGTATGAGGATCTGGTGCCTGGTGAGTATGGTGGGTGCGAGCCTGCTGGGCGCCGGCTGCAATATCGTGGGAATGTCGAAGCAAGAGGATCTTGGACAGGGGATCGTAAGGGGCACGTTGGGAGCCCAGCCGCTCGGCGAGGTGCGGCTGGCTATTCCGTCTTATGCTTTTTCTTTGATAGGGCAGGTGACGGCAATCGAGGGTGGGGCCTATGTGCTGCAAGATTCCAGTGGCGTCGAACGTCGGGTGGCGCATGACGAAAATACTCGAATCGATCGACCGGCCCATGTCGGGGACCGGATCGAGGCCTTCGTGGACGACAGAGGCCGCGCTGTCCTTATCCGAAACATCGATTAAGATGAGCGATCTTTCACAAATGATGAGCGACGAAGGCATGTCACCGCGGCGAACCTACTATTGCGGAAGAACAGTCATAGATCATGCGGCGAGGGGAGGAAGGATGGTCGCGATATTCTTGGTAGTCGGTATAGCTTGTTGGCTGGCGATATTCTCACCGGCAGAGGCTGGAACTGCCGACCGGACAGAACAGGCACAGCTTTACGATAATCTTGGCTCCCTCCATCATCTGATCACCACAACATCGGAACTGACCCAACAGTATTTCGATCAGGGGCTCAGACTGGTCTATGCCTTCAACCACGAAGAAGCGGTTCGATCGTTCGAAACTGCGGCCCGCCAAGATCCACAGGCGGCTATGCCCTATTGGGGGATCGCGTTGGCTCTCGGTCCCAACATCAACAGTGCGATGGAAAAGAAAGACGAACAGCGTGCGATCGCGATGGTTCAGAAGGCCCGGCGGCTGGCAACCAACGCAACTGCACGAGAGCAAGCGTACATCGAAGCGCTGGCCGCACGGTACGTGGGCCGGAAGGGAGTGAAGCGCAAGGGCCTCGACGAAGCCTATGCGAAGGCTATGAGATCGGTAGCGCAGCAGTTCTCGGAAGATGCCGATGCCACGACGCTATTTGCGGAAGCGTTGATGAATCTCCGGCCCTGGGATTTATGGAAGCCGGACGGTCGACCGCAGCCTGGTACCGACGAGATCCTCACGACGCTTGAGTCGGTGCTTCAACAGAATCCCGATCACCCGGGCGCCTGCCACTACTACCTGCATGCGGTCGAGGCATCACTGCAACCGGAACGAGCTTTATCCTGTGCGGAGCGACTGCCCGGCCTGATGCCGGGAGCCGGTCATCTCGTTCATATGCCGGCCCACATCTATATGAAGCTTGGAAAGTACCACGAAGCGGCGGAGCGGAATCAGGAGGCGGCCCATGTCGATCAACTATATCTGGCCGGCCGGAACCAGGGAAGCGAATATGCAGAGGGGTATTATACCCACAATCTCCATTTTCTTTGGGCCTCCTTGATGATGGAGGGGCGCAACGAAGAGGCGTTGAAAGCGGCGCGCGACTTGGCGGCAACGATCGCACTGGAGGAGGTACGGAAGGATCGCGGGAAGGAACTCTACCTTTCAGCGCCGATCTTCTCGATGATCCGGTTTTCACGGTGGGAGGAGTTACTCAGGGAACCAGCGCCTCCCAAGGGATTGCGGCTGCTGGATGGAATGTGGCGGCTAGGTCGTGGGCTCGCCCTCGTTGCGACTGGCCGGCTCCCTGGGGCTGAGGGTGAGCATGTGGTCTTGGCCGGTCTCACGAAACAGATACGTCGTGATCGTACGACAGAAGAAAAGACCGAGCGGGCGTTGCTCAAGATTGCCGAGCGGGTATTGGCAGGAGAACTTACTGCGCGCCGTCAACAGAACGATGACGCGATCCGGATACTTGGAGAGGCGATCAAGATGGAAGAAGCTCTCCAGTATTCTGAGCCGCCGCTTTGGCCCTTGCCTGTAGGACATCATCTGGGGGCGGTGCTCTTGTCGGCCGATCGTTCGTCCGAAGCAGAAGAGGTCTATCGTGCAGACCTGCTACACCATCCGGACAACGGCTGGGCCTTGACCGGACTGATCCGGAGCCTCCGGGCTCAACAGAAGGACGACCAGGCGGCTGAGGCAGAGGAGCGGTTCAAGAAGGCCTGGACCCACGCCGACTTCGTTCCGGCGTCTCGAATGTGAAGAATTAGGGAGAAGGCAAGTCAGAGAGCTGGCCCTTTTCGAGGAGGATGCCGGAGCTGTCAAAGGGCAGGCGTCCGTCTTTGAGATGGAGCAGGCCCGTGATGTCGTAGGAGAGATCCTGATTTCTGGAGAAGCCCAGTAGTTGGCGTACCACATCGAAGGTGGAAGTACTGGTCTCGACTGAGACGACGGCATCGCCAAGTCGGGGGACCGTAAGGTCTTTATTGCTCAAACCGCGGGTTAGACGTTTTCCGTTGAAGTTGAGCGTAAAGTCTATGCCCGTGACGAGCAGGTCGAAATCGTTCGGGTTGCGGATACGGAGATCTACCTGCAATCGCTGCTCAAGCGCGGTGGCATCCAGGGGTATCACATTGATAACTAGCACCTCAGGGGGTTTGCCCTTCATGAACCAGGAGGCGCATCCGGCCATGGCGACAAAGACTATGCATGTGAGATAACGGACAAAGATCCCCATGGGGTTCGATCGTACAGGAAGATCCGAATCGAAGCCATGACCGTAGAGAAGTGTAAGGGTTCACAGTCCTGTTCGACTGAGTCAGTGAGGAGGCCAATCTATGAAAAAACGAATTGCCCTATCGATCTTTGCCGTAGTCATGGTTCTCACCGGATCGTGGACCCTGGGACTATGGACCATGCCGTCGGCCAGCCGGGCTGCTGCAGACGCGACTATCGGCAAGGCCTACTTTGCGGGGGGCTGTTTCTGGTGTA
The DNA here is from genome assembly GCA_013140715.1 of Nitrospiraceae bacterium. Classification (GTDB taxonomy): domain Bacteria; phylum Nitrospirota; class Nitrospiria; order Nitrospirales; family Nitrospiraceae; genus Palsa-1315. The sequence continues at coordinate 37,131 of JABFSG010000012.1, read as the reverse complement.
TGGAAGAAGCCTTCGAAAAGGTTGAAGGAGTCTTGTCTGCGACCTCGGGATACATGGGGGGTAGGGTCGCCAATCCGAGCTATGAAGAGGTGTCTGCCGGACGAACGGGCCATGCGGAATCGGTCGAAGTCGTCTACGATCCAGCCAAGGTCAGTTACCAGAAGTTGCTGGATGCATTTTGGCGCAACATCGATCCGATTACACCGAACGCACAGTTCTGCGACCACGGCAACCAGTATCGTTCCGCCGTTTTCTTTCAGACAGAGGAAGAGAAACGCGCATCGATCAATTCCAAACAGGCGATCGAACAGTCGAAACGGTTTAATGAGCCGATCGTGACGGAGATTGTCATGGCCTCGCAGTTCTATCAGGCCGAGAACTATCACCAGGACTACTACAAAAAGAACCCGGTCCGTTACAAATTCTACAAATACAATTGCGGGAGAGCCCAGCGCTTGGAATCATTGTGGGGAAACCACTAACCGACATGATTGAAGAACGTTTCTGCTATTGCACTCTTGGGGACAGGCGCCGTTCTTCTTGACGCCTATCCCCGTCCTAAGAGCCGGACAGGCACCTCCCTTATTAGCCAAGCGACGGGGGGATCCAGTCCCGGCGCGACAAGTCCTTCTCCCTCGGTGTATATTTCTAACCCAGCAACCTGCGCCGATACTTTTGCCCAGGGAGGTGGGTCCGTGAAACGTCCGATCCGACAATCGACGAGAAAACCAGTGATAGGTGTGATGGGGCCAGCCAAGGCCGGTAATCGAGAATTGGCCGACGCAAAAACCTTGGGGGAACTCATCGCGCGCCAAGGGTGGGTCGTATTGACTGGCGGGCGCGCAAGTGGTGTGATGGACGCGGCCAGCGAGGGCGCGAAGTCGGTGCCTGGAAGTTTGACGGTCGGGATTCTACCGGATGGCAAGGTGCAGGTGTCTCGATTTGTGGATGTGGCGATTGTGACGGACCTGGGCCAAGCCCGCAATAACGTGAACGTCATGTCCAGCGATGTCATCGTGGCCTGTGGGCTTGGAGGCAGCGGAACGGTTTCTGAAGTCGCCTTGGCCTTGAAGGCGAAGAAGACTGTGATTCTGTTGGGCGCCGATAAGGCGGGGGTGGGATTGTTCAAGAGTCTCGCGCCGCATCTTGTTCATGCCGCTGCCTCTCCCGAAGAGGCAGTGAAGCTGATCGGCGATTTACTCTAGCAGGATTCTGAAAAAGTCAGCCAGCCTCTCTTGTTCATTTGGTTTGTCTTGTTTGTTCGGTGGATTTGGTTCGAAGAACGAGAGAAACCAGACCAAGTAACCGGAAAAACCAGATAGACCAGGCTCGTCTCAGACGTGCAAGCAACCAGGTTCTTCTGTGCCCGAAGGGTTCTACTTAGTCTCCACAGGATCCCGTTTGCCGGTTCCTGCCCCTCTCAGCGCCCCCCCCAACCCGTTTTCGCCCCGCTGAGGCGGGAATACCGACAGTTCCCAAACGTCCACTTTGTGCAGATCAGGCCACAGTGGGTTCTGTGACATGATCGCCGTATTCTCCATCCTATCCGCATGTTAGTAAGAGCCGTGTCAGGCACGGATCTTGAGACCTCTATGCAGGTTATTTCGCATACAGGAAGTGGGTGCATATTATGGCTGATGAGGCACGGAGTGGACCTTTCCGTTCAGGTTTCCTGCCCGCCATGTGTGCGCTGGTTCTGCTCTGCCTGTTGATCGGCGCCTCTCCCACGCCGACTAGGCCGGACTACGACGGTGCATACCTCCGGTATTCTAATGAGGAAATCCGTCGTGCTATCAAGTGGTATGCCAAGAAGTACCGTCTTGACCCTGCCCTGCTACGGGCGGTCATCAAGACCGAATCAGACTTTCACCAACATGCTGTGTCCCGCAAGGGCGCAATTGGTTTGATGCAACTGACGCCGGCTGCCGCAGAGACATTGCGCGTCGGCGACGCGTACGATTCCATTCAGAATATCCGCGGAGGTGCTAAGCAGCTGCGGCATCTGCTGAATCTCTACCAAGGTGATCTTCCTTTGGCTTTAGCGGCCTACAATGCGGGGGTCCATCGGGTCAAAAATCGCAAAGTTCCGCGCATTCGCGAAACCCGCGCCTATGTGAAGAAAGTGTTGCGGAACTATGAAGCGTTCCGTTCCCACCAACAACAGGCTCCCGCTAAAGAGAAGAAGTGAGTGCAAGACGGGCGCTAGCTCCCTCGGACCCTTCCCACCGGCTCTTCTACTTCGCCAGACTCTTGGGATTCAAATATCGACTCATCGCAAGGCCCCTTGACCTGACCGGACCTGCTCTGCGACAAAAGAAATTGTTTGGTCATGGAGGAATGCGATGACGACACGAAATATCAACCAGCGAATGGCGACATTGGCCCATTCGGAGATTCGAGCGATGACCCAAGCCTGTGTTCAGGCGAAGGGTCTCAATATGGCGCAAGGGGTCTGCGACACTCCGGTGCCGCCGGTGGTGATTCAGGCCGCGGAACAGGCGATGGAGCGAGGGAAGAATGTCTACTCGCGGTTCGATGGATTGCCCGAACTGCGGCAGGCGATTGCCAGGAAGCTTGCACAGTACAACGGCATCGCGGCTGATCCTGAGACGGACATTACCGTCAGCGCCGGAGCCACCGGGGCCTTTCATTGCGCCTGTTTGGCCTTGCTCAGTCCAGGCGATGAGGTCATTCTCTTCGAGCCCTACTACCAGTATCATATCAGCGCGCTGCTGGCGGTTGAGGCGGTTCCGGTGACGGTGAAGATGCTGGCTCCGGATTGGACACTTTCCGTCGGCGATGTCGAGCGCACAATCACGCCACGAACCAAAGCGATCATCGTGAATTCGCCCGGCAACCCTTCAGGAAAAGTATTCAGCCGGCAAGAACTGGAGAGTATGGCAACGATCGCACAACAATACGATCTGTTCGTATTCACCGACGAAATCTACGAATACTTCCTGTATGACGGTCGAACACATACGAGCCTGGCAAGCTTGCCTGGCATGGCCGAGCGGACGATCACCATCGGCGGATATTCCAAGACATTTAGCATCACCGGCTGGCGGATCGGGTACACGGTTGCCGTAGGGCAATGGGCACAGGCGATTGGAGCGATGAACGACCTGCTCTATGTCTGTGCGCCGACACCGTTGCAGGCGGGCGTCGCCGTGGGCATCCAGGAGCTTCCAGACTTGTTTTACCGCGATCTGGCGCGCGACTATCAAGAGAAACGGGACCGGTTCTGCCGAGCCCTGGCTCAGGCAGGCCTGACCCCCTCGATTCCCCAGGGCGCATACTATGTATTGGCCGATGTGTCGCGCCTTCCCGGCACGACCGGAAAAGAGCGGGCCATGTTTCTCCTTGAGACGATCGGCCTGGCCGGTGTGCCGGGTGAAGCATTCTTTTCCGGACCTGAAGGTCGACAGTTCATTCGATTCAGCTATGCGAAAATCGATGCCGATATCGACGACGCTTGCCGGAGGGTCGCGCGACTCGGTTAGCTGATTGTCCATCATGGCTTTTCAGCATCGTACCGGGATAAGTTTCCGGCCTCGGCCTGTGCGTCTATTTCGTTCGATTTCTTGTCTGCCCGCTCACCAAATGGTAAGTAGAATGCATGATATGAGCTGAAAGGCCGACATGCTCCTACGATACATCCGCCCCTCTCTCCTACTCGCCTGCGTATTAATCGTTACGGCTTGCGATAAGTCTGAGGTTCAGCGGTCTGTTCCCATAGACTCGCTTCCTCAATCGCTTGCGCCCCAGACCGGTGACCGCCGGGTCTTGGCCGGTGAATGGGAATATGTCGATGAAATTGGCGCTGTCGATCATCTGAAACTGGATGGGGAGGGTAATGGCCGCTATAACTGGAAAGAAGGGAGATTCCAGACCAGCACGCTCATCGGTCAAACCTGGGAGGGCATGTGGACACAGGAGGAGAATAATCGGGATGGAGGATTTACGGTCGAATTCTCGCCGGACTTTTCAGAAGGAGAGGGCCGCTGGTGGTATAGCCGCATCGGAACCGACCGCGCCCCGATTCAAAAGGGCGGCACGTTTCATCTGAGAAAAAAGACTGCTCGTAAGAATCACAGCGCCACCCCACGATACCGTGAGAAGCTTATCACGCCATAGCCCGTGATCGGCAGGGAGTTCCATGAAGGATCGTAAGTATACCCGTTTTGCGGTACAGCTCCCTGTGTCGTTCAAGGGAGACCAGCTTTCCGACGAGGGCACGATCTTGAATCTGTCCGAAGAAGGTTGCGCCGTCACTTCGGAGACCGTCGCCGGCGTTGCAGCCTATGTCCAACTGGCCATGCAACTCCGAGCCAAAGAGGAGCCGGTCCAGGTCGAACTGGCCGCGGTTCGATGGTCATCTGCGACGAGGTTCGGAGTCGAGTTTATCAAGATTCATTCTAAAGAAGAGGAGCGGCTGAAGAAGTTTGTCAAGGTTTTGCAATCTCCGACATAAGGGCAGGGGCACCAACGAGGCTTGATCCGCTATCTCATGGCAACGGTGCGCACTTGTTCATAGGTGGTCAGACCGGCGAGCACCTTCAGAATTCCATCCTGCACGAGTGTGATCATTCCTTCCTTCGAGGCTAGATTCTGCATCTCCATCGTTTTAGCGCGGTTTTGAATCAGGTTTCTCAGTTCGTCCGATCCGCGCAAGAGTTCATGAAGGGCGACACGACCCTTGAGGCCTGTCTGTTTGCACGCGTCACATCCACGTCCTCGATAGAGTTGAAAATCTTCGCAATAGCTCAATCCGAGGCTTTCCCACGCTTGTTCGCCGTACCCATGGACCAGGGAATCGTACTCCTGCGCCGAGGGGTGGTAGGCATCTTTACAACTGACGCAGATCCGCTTGCAAAGACGTTTAGCGAGCACTCCTTGCATGGCATCGGCAAAGTTAAAAGAATCGCACCCCAAGTCGAGGAGACGAACCACCGTCTCGACCGCTCCATTCGTATGTAAAGTGCTCAAGACTAGGTGGCCGGTCAGCGAGGCCTCGATGGCTACATCGGCAGTTTCCTTGTCCCGCATTTCACCGATCATGATCACGTCTGGGTCGGCCCGTAAGAATGCTCGCATGGCGGAAGCAAAGGTAAATCCTATTTTAGGATGGACCTGCACCTGTCGGAGGCCTTCCTGGGTGATTTCGATGGGATCTTCTGCTGTCCAGATTTTCCGTTCGTCTGTGTTGAGATGGCGAAGTAGGGCGTGCAGAGTCGTCGTTTTTCCAGACCCGGTAGGACCGACGCACAAGATGATGCCGTGCGGTTTTTCTGCGATAGCCAGGAGCGTCGCGAGCGTGGCCGGTTCGAACTCCATGGCATCAAGGGGGAGGGGCTCTCTTGCCGAGAGCAATCGCATGACGATGTCTTCATTGTTGCCGGCGGTCGGCACTGTCGCCACGCGCAGGTCGATTTCTCTATCCTGGCTCATCTTGAACCGGATCTTCCCGTCCTGCGGTTTCCGTCGTTCGGAAATATCAAGACCGGACATGATCTTGATACGGGACACTAGGGCTCGGCGGTACGTTGCGGGAATCCGCATATAGGTGGAACAGGTACCATCCACGCGAAAGCGAATGGCTGTTTCCTTACGGTCCGAGTACGGTTCGATATGGATGTCCGAAGCGTCATGTTTGAATGCTTCAGCAATAATCTGATTCGCCAGCCGTACGATCGCAGAATCATTCTCGTCAATATCGTCAGAGCTGCTATCGAGAGATTGCTCCTGGTAAGCGTCGTGGACCAGCTCGCCCAGTGTGTCCTCAATGGACCCGCTGTCCGTGTCTCCGATCGTGTCGTTGAGGAACCGTTCAATGTCACACCGCAAGCCTATGGCATACCGGATCGTCAGGCCTGGGAAGGAACGCCGAATGTCATGGCCTTTTTCGAGATCGTGGGGGTTGTCGATCAGGACATCCAGAATATCATCCTGCTGTTTCAGCGGGACCCAATGGTGATTGCGAAGATAGTCCTTACTGAGATTCTTGAGGAGCTGGGGATTGGCCAGAGTCCGCCCGTCGTGTGGAATGTAGGGGCAGTCGAAGAATGCGCTCAGTATTCTGCCGAGCGCCGCTTTCGGAATTCGGTATTTCCGGATCAACAGGGCTTCCAAGTCGGTCGATCCCTGCAGAGACTCCTGAAGAGCTGTTGCAAGATCTGCTTGGCTAATGAGGCTCTCGTGGATCAAGCCATCGTAGGCGCATGCTTCGATGGTTCTGTGGGACGACTTCTGCATTGCTTCTCGCTCGCAGGTCACGGAAGGTGGAGGACTTCAGTTCCAGAGCGGTATCGGCTTTTCGGTCCATCACAGATTATAAAAGCATTTTCATAGTGTACAACCAATATCGAAAACAGAATCGATGGCTAGGGGGCTCACCGGAATCGGGAATCTGCAATAAGCCTGGGAGGTGGTGAGGTTCTAGAATGGAACTGGAAACAAAAAACTTGAAGTTCTCATGAGAGTATATTTCACGGGTATTGAGAGCCCGGCATAGAGAAAAGGTGCGTTTCGGTGTGTAGGAGTTGGCGGGTGAAGAGTAGCTGTTCAGCCTCTTGCTGAAATGGAAGCGTCCTTGCTAGGTGTGGTCATAAACCATGACAGTTTGGCGGATGGACGGAAGTCATTTGGCAATGACTCGCCAAGGGCGATGGCTATGGAACGGTTTGTTTTGATTGTGAATGGGCGCGGGCCTGTTCGGCATGGGTTTGAAGCTTGGGGCGCAGGTTTTTGTCGGCTGTGGCTGCGACAGCGATGACGCCGAGAAATTTCGGCGTCGGCTGGTTGAAGATGAAGGGTTTTCCATCTGCATCGCAGACGGAGCCGCCGCTTTCTTCGATAAGGAGGACTCCCGCTGCGAGATCCCACTCGTTTTCCGGCTCAATAGTGAAAGCGGCTTGGATGCGGCTGGCGGCGACCAGGGCCAGTGCATTGGCGATGGAGTACATGGGGCGGCACCGAGTGGTCTCGGCAAGCGTCAACCAGCGCTCCTGCCGGAGTTCCCAGGCATTGACCATGACGATGGGACTGAAGTCATGAGCGGGCGAGAGGGTGACACGTGCGCCGTTCAAGAACAGCCCGCCGCCGCGCACCGCGGTGAAGAGTTCGTTGGTCGAGGGATTGAGGATCGCAGCGACGACCGGCATGCCTCGTTCGACCAGCGCGACAGAAATGCAGAATTCCGGCATCCGATTCACCAGGGCCTTCGTGCCGTCGATGGGGTCCACAATCCAAACACGCGCCTGGTCGAGTCGAGCCGGATCGTCGGGGGATTCTTCCGAGAGCCATCCATCCAGTGGAAACTCCCGGCGCTGCATTTCATGCAGAATACGGTTGACCTCGTGGTCTACGGTGGTGACGGGCGAACGGTCCGGTTTCGTCTGTACGTCAAACCCGTCCCTGAGCAATTCACCAACCTTCGCGCCGGCCTTCCGGACCGCTTCGACCAACAGAGTCAATTCTTTTTCCATGTCGCCGGCCTCGCAGAGTGGATTAGGAAGAGTAGCAGGTCTTATTGGATCGGAAAAGCGGAAAGCGCAGCCGAGGATCCGCTGCTCGGCAGCGTTACTGATCGATGACTTTTTTGCCCGGGCGAATGTTGGCTTGTTTACAAGAGGGATGTACCGGAGTCTTTCGAGACGGCAGTCCCAATTCTTCGGCTATCTCGCAGAGTCTTGTTTGTTTTCTTCAAGCGGCCTGAAGAACATCGGCAACTGAAACAGAGAATCCGATAAAGATCGTATCTTGACGTGCTGATATTCCACGCTCCAACTGCTGTTCTTCTTCACCAGTTTCATCGGAAAATGTATATCGGTAGCCCACCACTGATAATAGACTTCCGTCCGCTCACCCTGCTTCGTGGTTACTTCATATAAGATCATCGGGTGGCCTTCGCGTGTTTCTTGTCCGATTTCTTCCCGCGACACTTCTCCCTCCAGTTTTTCGGTCACCATCAGATCCTGCTCCCCGCTGTAGGGAATGGTCTGGAAATGTCTGATACGGGACAGCAGGAGCCATACGACCTGCTGATCCTTGCGCACGATGCTGACGGTGACAGGTCCTCGAGCGTGATGCTCGATCCGCCACATGTCGTCCCGATAGAAGAGGGCATCTTTGCCGGTACGGCCGTCGATGGTTGTGATGCGGTCAGCGGTGAACTCCAGGGCCCAAGCCGGCAGGGTAGTTCCAATGCCCAGTACCAGGATCAAGATTGCGAGGATCGGTGTCATCGCCGCTCAATGTACCATAGCCAGGGGAGCCGTTTCCCAATATCAGGCGGAGACCGAAAGGACTGCTGCGCCTTGAAAGGATCCAGATTTGAGAGCTTGCAGTGCCCGGTTGGCCGCTCCAAATGGAAAGCGTACCGTGTGGGGTTTGATGGGAATTGCCGCTGCCTCGCGCAGAAGATCGAGGCCATCCTGCCTCGTATTGGCCGTGACGCTTCGAATGGTCCTCTCTCCAAATATTTCACGGTCATAGTCTAACGAAGGAATTGAAGTCATATGAATACCGGCAAGAGCCAGGGTGCCTCCTCGTTCCAATGAGCGCAAGGCGAGCGGGACCAATTCTCCGGCTGGCGCAAAGATAATGGATCCGTGGAGCTTGTCCGGAGGTCTGTCGGTCGCCCCTCCGACCCATGCAGCGCCCAACTCACGTGCGAGATCTTGATGTTCGGGCTTCAATGAGCTGACATAGACTCGGCAGCCCCAATGACGAGCAATCTGGATAGCAATGTGGGCGGATGCTCCGAACCCGTAGAGGCCGAGCCGCTGGCCAGGCTGGATTCCGCTCAGACGCAAGGCACGGAAGCCGATGATCCCGGCACAGAGGAGAGGGGCCGCTTCTTCATCGCTGAAGACCGGAGGAATCGGATAGGCAAATGCTGATGGAACGAGCGCATACTCTGCATATCCTCCATCGACCTGATAGCCGGTAAACCTGGCTCGTTCGCATAGGTTCTCTCGTCCACTGGTGCAAAACTCACAGAAGCCACATGTGTGCTGTAGCCAGGCGATCCCGACTCGCTCGCCGATCGACCGCTCAGTCACACCGAGGCCGATTTGATTCACAATCCCAACTGCTTGGTGGCCCGGGATGAGCGGAAGCGTAGGATTGGCCAACTCGCCTTCGATGACGTGAAGATCCGTCCGGCAGACCCCACAGACCGTGATGCGCACCAAAACCTCTCCGGGGCCTGGGGTCGGTACGGGAAGCTCTCGAAGCTGTAGCGGATCAGTCGCCACATCGGCTGTACGATCCAGAACCATCGCCTTCATCAGTGATTACCCTCAGCAAGATAAGCTGCGGTGAACAGATTGATGACCCAGATGAGCAGCAGAGTAACAGTATGGGCTCGCAGGCTGCTCAAAAAGACCGGACTTCTCACCCGCCCACCCCGGCGCGCCAAGACGCGCCGTTCCATGGGCAAGGCCGCAACTCTGCGGCTGACCACTCGCTTCACGCTTCACGATTCCTGGGAGCGATGCGAGAACGAAGCTGGCGGTCTTTTTCAGCAGCCTGCTAGCCCTCATGATTCATGACAGTTCGTCGCGAAATCGCTAAGCCGCGTCGCGAGACCAGCGCGTGGAGTCCTGAGTACCCGGTAGCGTACTCGTGCAGTACGTTGAGGGTCCGAGGGGCGAGCCCGCTGGCCGGAGGCTCGTCGTAGCAGCGGATCGGCGATTGCAGCAGAAGTGTTCATGAATCATGCGGGCTAAGGCTTGGCTTTGATGCATTCAATATCCAGTCGAATCTGAACCTCGTCGCTGACGACGAGCCCGCCATTATCCAATGTTTTGTTCCAGACCATACCGAAGTCCTTGCGGTTGAATTTCCCCTCTGCGTTGAAGCCGGCCCTGATATTGCCCCAGGGATCCTTCGTCGCTCCATTATAGCGGCCTGCCAGAGTGACTTCCTTTGTCACCCCGTGCAGCGTGAGGTCTCCCACAGCGGTAAAGCCTTCTGATGTCTTCTTGTAGTTTTTCATCTTGTAGGCGATCGTGGGATAGAGTTTTACGTCTAAAAATTCGGCATTCCGCAAGTGGGTATCCCGTTTGAGGTGATTGGTATTTACCGACTCGGCTTTGATTGTAGCCTCAATCGCCGTTACCGTGCCGTCTTCTGTGTCCAGGTCGATAAACCCCGCATAGTCCATGAATCGGCCCGTGGACTTGGAGATGACCATGTGCGTAACGCGAAACTCGATGGTCGAATGGTCAGGATCCAGGTTCCAACGAGCCGGCTCTGCGTGAACTGCGGTCGGGAGCCATGCTATGGTTACGAGCCACAAGAACACGAGCCAACTCTGCCCTCTCCTCTTCAGCATGTGCCGCTCCTCTTGGATGAATCGTATTGCAGTGGGCTTAAACTAGTTGTAGCAGCTACTTTTTCGACGGTAGACCCGCCGTGCCAGATTTACTGGGTGACCGGTTCCCAACCGACAGCACCTCGCGAGACTGCCCCCGGCTACCGGTTCGCATCCGGATATGTACGTCCACCACATCCTTCCCCAGCTCAGTTGGGAAGGGCAGGAAGGGCTGCGCATTGACCACCGCATAGATTCCTGCTTCGTCAATGTCGCGCGCGCCAGAGCCTTTCTCAATTTCGATCAGCTGGGCGCGACCGTTGGGAAACAATTTGAAATGGACCTGCACGGTCTCGTTTTTCGACCTATGCCGGATTCCACGGACCTGGCGGGCCCAACTCCGGCTGATGAGGTGATTCACCTGCTGCCAGTATGCTTCCCCTTGCCCCGGGGAAGTGAAGGGGACGAGATCTTCCTCGGCGACAGCGCCTGCCGAAACCGGTTCCACGTCCGATTGCACTTCTTGCATGATGACTTCATCGCCTTGCGATTCCTCCAGACGAGCCGGCAGGGACTCACTGCCCTCATCGGCCGGTTCCGGGCGATCCATGGTCACATACACCACCCGCTGCATGAGTCGTTCGAGTTTGTCCTGGCGGGATTGAGCGAAGGTGACTTGGATTCTCGCTGCCCTAGGCGGCACGGTGGTCCGACTCATCGAAATCGGTTCGAGCGTCACCGTTCCCTTCAACGCCATAGACGCTTCATCCGGCTCAAGTTTGACCGTTTGGGATTGAAAGGCAATCGATTCACAGACCACGACTACCGGAGCGGTATTCGCCGTGATGCCACCAAGGAAAATCGTCAGAGCGACAGGCTTGCCCGTTTGTGGTTCCCCTATCGACCCCTCTTGGCTCAATTCGAACTGTGCCCATCGTTTTGTAGAGCCGGACGAGGAAACCGTCTGGGGCGATGATGCTGAATGAGCTGGTTCGATAAGAACGGGACAAGCGAGTGCCAGGCAACAGATCCCTGCCAGCAATACAAATGCTCTGTTGGTATGTCTAAAATTCACCGGTCTACACATGTTGGATAATCATAGGAGCACGTCATGCAGGATGCTCAAAATGGCCGTCCAGCGAGACCGCAGCGAGTGAAGACCCGAGGCGTACCCTCTGGGGTACGTTGAGGGTCTGAGCGATGCGAGAACGATGCTGGCGGACATTTTCAGCATCCTGATAGGTCGCATCCTACCGATCCCGTTGATCCTGGCGCAACCCCCAGAAAGGGTAGGCGTGACTGAGCCAGAGGTATACAATGTACCCATGCGCGCGCTCGTCAAGACATCGGCAGGGCCAGGGTTGACCGCTACCGACAGGCCGGATCCGAGACCGGGCTCCACCGATGCGATCATCCGCGTCACAGCCACATCTCTCTGCGGGACGGATGCGCATATTTACAATTGGGACCCCTGGGCGCACAGCCGCATCCATCCGCCGCGCATTATCGGCCATGAAATGTGCGGCGAAGTCGTGGAGGTCGGCTCGGACGTGAGGCTCGTCAAAGTGGGCGATCACATCGCCGCGGAATCGCATTTGACTTGTGGGGCCTGTTTCCAATGTCGCACCGGACAGGCCCATGTGTGCAAAAATTACCGTATCCTCGGCGTCGATCGAGACGGGTCCTTTGCGGAGTACGTGGTTCTGCCTGAAAGTGTGCTCTGGAAGTCCTCGCCTACGATTCCACCGGAACTCGCCTGCCTCCAAGAACCGCTCGGCAATGCAGTCGACGCAGCCTTAGTCGAAGACCTTACAGGGCAAACGGTTTTGATTACTGGTTGTGGTCCGACCGGACTCTTTGCGGCCGCCGTCGCACGAACGGCCGGCGCCGCCACGATCATTGCCATGGATGTCAGTGCCTACCGCCTGGACCTTGCCAAGCAGGTCGGCGCGGATCATTTGCTCAATGCCAAGACCGAAACAACGGATCGTATTGCCGCCGCTATTCTCGAGATCACTGGCGGCGAAGGCGTCGATGCCTCACTCGAAATGTCGGGAAACCCCACCGCGCTACACCAAGCCTTCAGTGCCGTGAAGAACGGCGGTCGTGTCACACTCTTCGGCATTCCGACCGGGTCCGTGTGTTTTGACCTGCCAAACGAGATCATCTTCAAAGGTATCCGCGTGTATGGGGTGACCGGTCGCCGACTCTTCAAGACCTGGTATCGCTTAACCGGTCTCTTTCAGGCAGGACTCAATATCAAGCCGGTGATCACCCATAGGTTTCCGATGGCAGACTTTGCGAGAGGGTTCGAATTGATCAACTCAGGTCAATGCGGAAAGGTCGTTTTATTGCCGTAAGGGATTTAGGCGTGAGGCGTTAGTCGTGAAACGATGGCAAGGATGGAGCACTAGTTCCTATCACCTAACGCCTCACCCCTGACACCCTACATTTCACGCTTTACGAAGCAGATGGCCTACCACTCATTCAAACAAACCATTGCGGCCAGACTTGCTGAAATCCGCGAGGCAGGCCTCTATAAATCTGAGCGGCAAATTCTCGGGCCGCAAGGTGCCGAGATTCGTGTGGCGCAGGGTGAAGTCCTCAATCTCTGTGCCAACAACTATCTGGGGCTTGCCAACCATCCTGATATCAGACAGGCAGCCGCAGAGGGATTGCAAGAACATGGCTACGGCATGGCCTCTGTCCGGTTCATCTGCGGTACGCAGGATCTCCATATACAACTTGAACAGGCGCTCAGCGCCTTCCTGGGCACCGAGGATACGATTCTCTATAGTTCCTGCTTCGACGCCAACGGTGGACTCTTTGAGGTACTCCTCGGTGAGCAAGACGCCGTCATCAGCGACGCCTTGAATCACGCCAGCCTGATTGACGGCATTCGGCTCTGCAAGGCCGCCAGATTCCGTTACGCACATTCCGATATGGCAGACCTGGAAGCTAAGCTGCGCGAGGCGACATCCTATCGCCTTCGCTTGATCGCGACAGATGGAGTCTTCTCCATGGACGGCGATCTTGCGAAGCTCGATCGAATTGTCGAGTTGGCAGATCGATATGACGCAGCGGTGATCGTGGACGACAGTCACGCGACCGGTGTACTTGGGCGCAACGGACGAGGTACGCCGGACCATTTCGGAGTCGGCGACCGGATCGATGTCGTCACCAGCACATTGGGAAAGACATTGGGCGGCGCGGCGGGAGGATTTACGTCCGGACGGAAGGAAATCGTCGAGCTGTTGCGGCAGCGTTCGCGGCCTTACTTGTTTTCGAATTCTCTTCCGCCCGTCATCGTTTCGGCGGCGCGGCGCGCTGTGGTCCTCGTGGCCCAAGGCGACCAGTTACGGGCCAGGCTGCACGAGAATGCAGCCTTCTTCCGCGCCCAACTCACCGTGCTCGGATTTCGGCTCATTCCCGGCGAGCATCCCATTATCCCGATCATGCTGGGCGATGCGTCACTTGCTGCCAGAATGGCTGAACGACTCTTGGAGGAAAGAGTCTATGTCGTGGGGTTCAGTTACCCGGTTGTGCCGGAAGGTCAGGCAAGGATTCGTGTGCAGATGTCGGCGGCCCACACACAAGAACAGCTGAAGCGAGCCAGCGCTTCCTTTGCCACAGTCGGTCGGGAACTGGGGATAATCCGATAAAAAATATTTGTGTAGTTTATTTGGTTCATTTGGTTTCTCTCATTCACAACCAAACAAACCAGACCAACAAGATGAACAAAACCAACCTGGCTTCGCTTATTCCTTGACTGCCTGCGAACGTTTCTGCAGATAGGCGTTACGCACGGCGGTGTAGAGATCCAGCGTCGCTTCCTCGACTCCCTGGAACTTTTCGAGATTCCGTGACCGTTCGTTGACGATATCACCGACACGTGACCCGGTCTGGATGAAGCTCGACGTCACCCTGTTCTTGTGGGCGATCACGGAGGGGACGCCGTCGACTTCAATGATCGGCGCGACCAGCCAGTTGATCGGATTGAGGAACACATCGCCGACATAGCCTACAAAATCCCGAACGGTGAAGGGCGGGAGAAACGGCACCACGAGATAGGGGCCCGGACTCACTCCATAGAAACCCAGGGTCTGCCCCAAATCCTCTTCCGGCGTCACCAGGTCGATCTTTTTTGCGACGTCGAAAAACCCTCCGATGCCGACCGTACTATTGACCAAAAAACGACCTAACTCAATACCGGCGCCTTTTACCTTTCCCTGGAATATATTGTTCAAAAAACGCGGGGGAAAGCGAAGGTTGTAGAAGAAGTTGCTGACTCCGACCTGAGCCAGATCCGGCATGATGAAATTGTAGCCCTTTGCCACGGGCTTGAGTACAAAGCGGTCCATCTGCCGATTGAATTCGAAGACGCCAGTATTCATCGGTTCCCAGGGGTCATATTCCTCACCGACTCCCTCACCGGCTTTAGCAAAGGGATCGAGCGGTTCATCCGATGGTGCCTCAGGTAACCGCGAAGGAGCCGGTGCCTGGCCTGTCACGGGTTTCGTATCGCTCAGCTCCTGTGGCAGTACTGTGCCTGACTTTCCGGCACAACCACTCGCAAACATGATTGCAAAACCCAGCAGACTGAATGCCAGTGGACGAGAGAGAATCATCAGTCCGGCCTCCTTAACCCGCATGATTGTTGGGGACTGGCGCCATTTTTTTGCGCCTGTCCCCTTCCGATGGAGCAGTGGGACAGGCACCATCGCAGACGATGGAGCCTGTCCCCTGGCCGACGCGCACTGTATCAAATGTCGAGGCAATCTCCAATCACTTCTTTGTTCTCCTTCGCCGATGCCCTGCAGCTTGCTACGGGGATGAAGGCGAGGAGAACCCTCCATAGCCTTGGCGAAGGAGGGTACGGCTTCCAGCCTTCGCGTCCGAAGCTACTTCGGCGGAGTAGGTTCGGAGAGTTTCGCAGGATACCCCGCAGGTTGCTACGGGGGAGCTTTATTGGAATCGGTGGAGCCGAGTTGACTTTGGTTTTAGGATTTGAGGGATGTTTGGATGAATTCGGTCCATTGCCGGAAATAAGCTGCGCCTCCGACTTGGTAGGTGTTGTTGTGGTCGGCGCCGGGAATGACGTAAAAAGATTTGGGTGGCGTGGCCGCCTCGAAGACCTGCCTGCCCAATTCGATCGGAATAATGTCGTCTTTGCCGCCGTGAATGATCAGCTTCGGGAGAGACAGGTGCGGAAGGCGGTCGATCAAGGTAAAGTCTGCCCCGAGCAGCCAATGAACCGGCAACCCGCCGTAATGGAGCTTGGCTACTGCTTCGATCGACGGAAACGATGACTCGAGGATCAACCCCACGGCAGGCTTCTGCGTGGCAAGTTCGCCTGCGACTGCCGCGCCGAGCGAGCGCCCGAATATAATGATGCGCTCGGGGCGGATCATCCTGGTTCGCGTGAGATAATCGTGCGCCCCAAATGTATCCTGATAGAGCCCCTCTTCCGACGGATGCCCCTGGCTCCGACCATAGCCGCGATAGTCGAATAGAAACACCGACAGGCCCGATCGGTAGAGGAGCTTGAGATTCTCCAGTCGGTTGGTGATGTTCCCCGCATTGCCATGGCACCAGAGTATGACCGGACGATCTGCCTGTGCCTCCACGTACCAACCGAACAGACGCGCCCCATCGGCAGCCTGAAACCAGACATCCTCAAGCGGCAATCCACTGAGTCTGGCCCAGTCCCGATCTTGCCAGGGCTCAGGATGATAGACGAAGAATTGATCGAGGATGCTCACGATTTCCACCACATGACTGGCAGGAGAATACCCAAACATCCGGGAAGAAGAAAGACGGTTTCCCTGGCGCCGAATTGCAAGAGGCGCTGCGCACATATACTCCCATATCAATTGATCTCGGAGTACATACCGCCTTGTCTACAACAAGAAACTTCGCTAGCATACAGTACTCGCTCATGCTCCCTTCAATCCTGTAGCGTGCCAGGTATCTTCAAGGAGATTGCCATGACAATAAAAATTCTCACAGCAGTATGCGGGCTCTATGCGGCGTTCGTCTTGTCTGGTTGCTCCATTGGGATGGCACTTAGCGGGAACAAGCAACCGAACTTCGATTTAATCTCGGTCGGAACACCACGGAACCAAGTGGAAGCAGAACTTGGTCACCCTGCCGCCACAAATGAATCGACTGAGGGGAAACAAGAAGCCATCTACAAGTACGAGATGGGCAATTCTCCAAACACGGGTCGGGCTTGGGTCAACTTCTACGTTGATCTCTACACCATCGGACTGGCCGAGCCGATCCTCACCATTGTTGAACTGCTTCAGGGGCACGACGAAGAAACCAGAATTGTGTATGGGCCTGATAATAGGATTCTCGAAATTCACGGGTACTCCCCACCGCCTGTCTCAAAAGTCGTGATCAAGACTGAGTCGCCTGCATCAAAAGAAAAAGCCGTGATCGAGGCCGAAGAATTGCAAAAGCAATACGAGCGACAACCAGATTCTGGGTCAGCCCCTGCGTCAAAAGCCGTGATCGAAGCTCAAGAATTACAAGAGAAATTCATTGAGCAGAAACAGAAATCTCCACTCACATCTGCAGAGCGATTGAATTCGACTCCCGTTCAGTAAAGGGAGGCTACCTGATATCTTCCAGGATTCCTGTTAGAAATATGCGTGTACCGAGAAGGTGACGTCGTTGTCCCTATCGCGGTGATTGTAGTCGAGCCTGAGTGCAAGGTTCTGGAGCAGGGCAACCCGCTGGCCAACGGTCCAACGGAAGTCGTCGCCTTTGTTCCCTAAGGGATAGCGAAGATAGGTTCCCGACACGAGCATTTTCCACCGATCCGTGAGATCTGCCAGCATGCCGGCCGTACCGCCTCCGCCAATGCGATGCCGTTCTTCGTATGCGCTGCTGTAATTGGCTTCTGCCTCGGCAAACGCGAAGAAAAGTTCCCGTTTGAGCCAATGACTCTCGATTGAGCCTCCAATCCCGCCATTGAGATAACCGTTGCTGCAAAGCCGACAATTATTATGTCGAATCGTGTTCATGCCGAGGCCGAATTTCCAGGAGGGGGCATGGAAAAGACCATCCATTGGCGACAACGATATCATGTTGAGCAAGGTGAATCGCTCGATACGAATCTGCGTATCACTGAGGTTTTTCGCGAAACTCGAGTCCTGCCAACTTGTCGGTGAATACTGTCTCACCGCCAGCGAAAGCGCTTCGATCTGGGCATCCGGTGTGTAGCCCTTCTCGGGATCGAGTAGATCGTGATAGGCAGCCCGAATCGCGTATTCTTCATACAGTTGTTTGTTTCGCCAACCAACGCCAACGCTGGCCCGCGACGTTCCATGCCCCGAATCGGGCCGGTTCGTAAAGGGAGAAATCGCCACATTCTCAGGCTGAACCTTCAGTAGGCTTCTTTTGAGAAGGAGTTCACGATTCCGCTTTTGGTAGGGATTGTTATTGAGCCCTTCGCCGGAACTTTTCAAAAGCAGGTAGTCCGATGCGATATCCAGGACGGCAACTTGCCGCTGTGGCGGTAAGGCAAGAAACCCTGGGTCCTTGGCGGACGAGGGCGCAGCGATCATGCTTCGTAACCATTTATATTCTTGATCTGGCAATAGCGCTCTTTTCTTCCGGACCGACGTACCTCGTGATGGGCGATACACGACGCTGCTCGCTGCATCGGGTTTCTCCATGAGTCTTCGGATCGTGTCGGTGGGCATCGTGTAGAGTGCGAACCGATCGGTCAGGTGCAGGGAGGGATCGGCGAATTCCACCAGCGAGAGGATATGGTACGAACAGTTCTCCTTGAAAAAGAAGTAATCGAAGTATGCGTTACCCATTTCCCATGCGTGCGTCAGTAGGCGACGGAGCTGATCCGGCGTGAAGTTGAGTTTGTACTCCCAGAGATCTCGATCCTCGATATCGCCGTACTCTTGCACTTTGAGGTAGTACGGAATAGTCGAAAAATAGCCATGATAGCCGCCGAAGATTCCCTTCACGGCATATTCTGGACCAGTATTCGGCGGTAACTCAGCTGCGTAGTTGATGGTATAGGCCAGAATTCTCGTCTGATCCGTTTGGCCTCTTTGGTCGACGCGAAGAAACGTGTGTCCGAACGTCGACGAGGGATTGTTCATGAACCCTGACGCAAAGATGAGGCTGACACTCTCTACGTCGAAGTCGGCAAACCACCGCTCAAACCGTTCACAGGGTTGAGGCGGGAGGCGGGTCTCGTCAAAGTGCAATTGATTCCGTAGCCATTCATACCGCGCGATGAACGCACATTGAGCCGGCTGTTTCGAGCGTCCGATGAATTCATCGGAGAAGAACTGCTTCAATGTCGCGTCGAGCTCTGCCTGTGGGTCGGTTTTCCCATCGGAGGACATGAAAAATCCTTGGTCGTCCTGCTCGCTGGTGTAGCCACCAAACAGATTTTCTCGATAGTGGAGTAAAAGATGCCACTCTCGCTCGTCTGCGAGTTTGGCTTGCACACTCTTGTTGATCAGTTCGACGAGATAGGCATTGTCGGGGGACTCGCCGGCATCAACCGGCGAAGCGGAAGCGAAAAGCAGTATGAACAGCAGGAAAATAATGGACAAGCGGCAGGTCAGAAAAACATGGGACTTCGACTTCAACGCCGAAGCCCCATGATGGTGATTAGCGAGTCGAGACCTTAGCAAGAACTGGATGCGTGGCAATCGCGTCGTTGATTGCCTTGACCATCGCCACCGGTGAGGCTTCCCCGGTCTTGACCAAGGAGGTATATCGCTCCTGAGTCATGGCAAAGAACGCTGCCTGGCTCTCGGCTGGTACGCCCATTAAGGTAGCGAGTGAAGCAAGATGCTCACCTTGGCCCTGTGCCATTTCTTGAGACAGGTTTTCGAAGTTAAGCTGAGCGAACATGGTCGTCTTCTGCTCGGCCATGACCTTCCCATCGTTCGTGCAGCCTGAGGTTCCCGAGCTGATCCCGAATGTCTGGCTCCAGAAGGTGCCGTTGGTGGTTGCCATCAACACCTGGGGTCCGATGTTCTTCTGGTGGGAATAATCGCTCCAGGCGAGCTTGCCCAGTCCGCAGCCAGGACCAGTATCCGGGTTGGCTGCCATTGCGATGCCTGCCTGCATGCCAAAGAGCACCGCCACCGATAACATGATCACTTTCTTCGACATAAGCCCTCCTCCTTTAGAGTTGGTTAGGTACCACTGTTCCGACACGACACAACAGGGTGCAGTATAGCCGAAGTCATTGCGATTGTTTAGCAAAAAATACATAAGCTCCCGGGATAGCTGTCGACGTGTAGGTGCTAGCGTACCATCTCGACTTCGGCTACAACCGGATATTCCTTCATGGTCTCATCAAGCGCCTTAAGAAGAGCACTCGGTGAAGTTTCGCCACGACCTATGAGTTCTTGATAGCGTGCTTGCGCCAGCGTATTGAACATCTGCCGACGGTCTGTCGGCACGCCGAGCAATACTGCCAACGCAGTCAGATGTTCTCCTTGCCCGCGTGCCATATCCCCTGCCAGATTTTCAAACGTGGCTGCCACGAACAACTCGGTTTTATGTTCCGCCCAGACCTTTCCATCATTTGTGCAACCGGATGTCCCAAAACTAATTCCGAACGTCTGACTTCCAAAGGTTCCATTCGTCGTTGCCATGAGTACTTGGGGGGCGATGTCCTTTTGTCGCTTAAAATCTGCCCAGGCAAGCTTGCCCAACCCACAGCCGGGTCCTGTGTCGGGATTCCCATAGGCCATCGCAATTCCCATCTGGCTGACACTCGCGAGAACTATAACCATCATGACCTTCCCTACATTCATCACCAAGACCTCCTTGATTCTTCTTAGCGCACAGATTTTATCGGGATGCGTCCTAGCCCATCATTAGCTGAACTGACGGCTCTTGCAAGTAGATTATTTCTTCTTCGCCGAATGCCTTGTAGCTTGCTATGAGGATGAAGGCGAGGAGAACCCTCCATGGCCTTGGCGAAGGAGGGTGCGGCTTCGGAGAATTTCGCAGGATACCCCGCAGCTGGCTGCGAAGAGATTCATCATCGCCGTCATACCACTAGCTGTGGCGGGCCCTATCGGCCAAAGAAATGAGACGCGGTTTTACTTCAGCACCACAGAGATACAGAAGACCGATGCCCCGGAGAAGTTTGAACCGCTTCGGACCTGCCGATCCCGGATTGAAGAGCAGCAGCTTGTCGAACCATTCTGTTTTTGGCTGATGCGTATGGCTGAAGATGCAGACATCTGGCTGTTCACGCTCCAAGAACGCCTGCCCTTCTTTCGTCATCTTCCCGCCCTTGTACAGAATATGACGGATGGCAAAACGGCGGTCTGCTATATCGAGTACTGCCTCGGATGGAAAGCTGCTCTGTTCGTAGTTATCCACGTTGCCTGAGACAGCTGTGACTGGAGCGCTTTGTTCCAACTGCTCGATTACGGACCGATTGCCGATGTCTCCGGCGTGGAGAATGTGGTCGACATTTTTGAAATATCGTCGAACCGCCGGATCGAAGAGACCATGGGTATCGGTGATTATTCCGATCCGAATGGTCTTGCGCCGGGTCATGGGACAGCAACCGGCTGGGAACCGAGGGAAGCCTGAACCTGTTTCCAATCAAATGTAAAGGGCACCGGCAATGTTTTTGGCAGAGCGGCGAGCTCTCCTTTCAATCGTTCGGCCCTGGCAGCGCTCATCGGATGGGTCGAGAGCCATTCCATCCGACCTTCGCCTTTCTCCGAGAGCCGTTCAAAAAACCGGATCATGCCGGAGGGGTCGATCTTCGCCCGCTGGAGCAGTTCTAATCCCTTCAGATCGGCTTCGGTCTCCTGCTCCCGGCCGAACTTGAGGGTGAGTAGTTCGATGCCGAGCTGTTTCATCATTCCGATGAGGCCCTGTTGATTGCCGAACACAATGGCTACGGCCGTGAGTAGGCCAACACTTTTGACGATCCGCTCCAGTCCATGCCGTTGCAGCACATGATTCAGTTCATGGCTCAACACGCCTGCCACCTCTTCACCGTTCTCCGCCTTTTTCATGAGCCCCGTAAAGACCACGACGTACCCGCCGGGTAGGGCAAAGGCATTGATCACGTCGCTCTTCACCACCGTCACTTGAAAGCTATAGGGATTATTCTGAATCTGTTCAGTCAGGCGATGGGTCATTTCCTCAACTGCCGCAACAGCTGGTCCTTCCTTCACGACATCCTGGTGGGTGAGAAAATCACGATAGGCTGACTCGCCGAGCTTTTGTTCCCATTCCACCGGAATCCGACTCACGGCGACTTCCACCAAAATATCCGATCCCAACCAGAGGCCTAGCACCGAGGACAGGATCGCCCCGCCGACGATGCCCCAGACCAGCCTGCGCCGTTGACGCACCTGACGTACCCGCTCTGCAACCTGTGCCAACGGAGCATCGAGGTGATCGGGGACCGCTTCCCGAAAAGCCCGAATCACATCGGGATTTTTCAGATACAGGGTCCGCTCGCCCCGAATGTTGTTCCATTTCACGACGAGGTGGTCGTGGTCGATTCCGCCAGCCGAGACTGTGAGCGCAGAAAATTGTGTGGCCTCTCGTACGCCGTCGCCCTCATCAGACTCGAAGGCGATCGTCAGTCCCCCCGTGTCGACCTGCACGAAACAGGGCGCACCGGCGGCAGGAAACTCGTCACCGAAGCAGAGGGCGTTGGGGCTCATAGCGGGGTAACCGGGGTAAGGGGACAAAGAGATAATGTGGTCTCGTCACTCATTGATCCATTCCTTTATCCCTCTACCTCTATATCCCTCTATCCCCCTTATTCAGAGACCGGGATGAACTGCCTGATCCACGCTCCGAAACTTCCCGGATTCCGGCTTTGAATGTACACGAGTCCCGGTCCCCGGAACCGACAGACAAACCCTTCGCCCGAGGTGAAACTTGCCACCCAACCGGAAGTGGCTTTTTCGATGTTGTAGGAGGTCGTCGTAGACCAGGCTACCAGATGACTATTATCCACGATATATTCCTGGTTGGGTTTCAATTCGATTTTATGAATGGCTCCGAAACTGTTCAGGACGAGCATCCCCTTCCCGCTGATTTTCAGAATGAAGAAGCCCTCCCCGCCCAGTAACCCTCGGCTCATGCTCTGCATCTGGCTTTCGATGACGATCGCGTCGGCGCCGGCGAGGAATCCGTCTTTTTGCACCATATACTCGTTCACGCCGTCGAGTTCCAAAATGGCAATTTCTCCCGGCACCGTCGGCGCCAGCAGGGCTTCGCCAGGGCCTCGGCTGGCACGTAATGTCTGAAAGAAGAATTTCTCGCCTGTCAGAAACTTTCGGGAGAGAGCTCCGAGAAAGCCACCTTCCATCTTGCTTTCAATGTCGATGGTTGGAGAACAAGCTACCATCGCGCCCGACTCAGCCTTGATGTTCTCGCCAGCTGCCAATTCCACTCGAACCATGGGAAACGCCCCTGGATATAATATTTCGCTTTTCATCCTTACCGTCTCCTTTTCCTATAATCATATTCCCACTGAAGAAGGTGCTCGGGTCGTTCTGACCGCGCACGTCCATCGAGCACCTCCTTCTCACCCCGCTACCCACCCATACACTCGGTGACTCGGCTCCGGTCCTTCTTCGAGATAACTCATTCTGATTTGGCCCAGCGCATCTTTGGACACCTCATGCCGTTTGGCTTTCACGTCGACCCCGAAAATTCTGGCGGCGTTGAGTCCAAAGATCTGTTCCTTCACCTGTCGTGTGAGGGACTGATAGCGATGAGCCTCGATCAGCTGATCGGGAATCTGAAATCGCCTGAATGCCTCGATCTGCCATTGAGGCGTCCCGTACCAAATCGAGTCGGTTCCCCAAAGCACATGGTCGGCGCCGAAGGTCTGGATGATCTGCCCCAACAGATGGGCACAGGTCGACGGCTGAGTTGTCACAAGCTGAGCGAAGGTCGAACCGAGCTCCATATAAATATTGCCGATCCTCGGTTCTTGCTGTTTCATGCGGCAGAACTCGCTCGTCCAGGGGATCTCGCCGGTTTTGATCGCTAGATCCTTCATGCCGGCCGTGTTCTTGAGCCCCGAGTGGTAGACCAGAAAGTCGATGTCGGGAAAGTCCTTGGCCGCCTTGATCAAGTCCTTTGGGTGGTTGTAGTCCGGTACGGGGCCGAGCGGCAGTCCCTTGTGGACACAAATCCGCTTCACGTTGAGCTTGCGCGCCTGTTCCAACATGGGGTAGGCAATCCGCTCATCGTCCATCCACCAGCCACGGTCGAATCCCGGTGGACAAGAACCGGTGTAGCACTTCCAGGCCTCGACTTTGAGTGTTTCCGCCTGCATAGCCATAAAGTCGAGATCCGTTTTGCCAAGCTGCGGCGTGACCAATCCATGGGCCAACATGCGCTGTGATCCGGCAACCCGATTTATTTCGTCGCGAATATGCGCCATCTCGCGTGGCGGCACGACGGCTTCTTGCGGATAGGGCCCTGGAGGTGTACTGATCAGTCCGATCGTCGTTTCACTATCGAGAAAGACTTCTTTCACGAAATTGCGCCAGGAAAGATCGTCGAGCGTACCTGTATCTTCTGCCAGCTTTGGGTTGAGCCCTGCTTCGCGAATGCGGCGGCGCAGAGACAACAGCGCCTGTTTGGATACGCCCCCTTTGCGATGGTTTTCCGTATCCGTAGGGTCGTAGTGAGACCCGACATAATGAGTTTGCACGTCGAAGATGAAATAGGGCGCCCCCTGCTGTTCCGCAAAGGCCGTTGATTCGAACAATTCGATATCTCCAACGTCGAAGAATCGTCCGAAGACCGAGTTCATCGCCAGCAAGGCCCCGGCCATTCCACCAGTCGTTTTGAGAAAGTCTCTGCGGGTGAGGCCTCGCCGTTCGGCGGACTGTTCAATTATCGCCGCGGCGATCTGTTCGACGCGGGCTTGGTCTGCAGTCTGGCGGAAGGGTACAAACTCCTCGTTCGAGACGATCTGAGTCGGTACCGCGGAGCAAAAGGTCTTTCCTTGGTGAACTGCGAGGTTCTTCCAAGCGGGGTGTTGTGGAGGGGCCATAGCCAATCGTCCTCTGCGCAGCTCTGTGGGTGATTCTGTGGAATACCAGAGGCAGTGTCAAGCAAGTAGAGAGGCCAGGATCGTGCTGTTCAGCCTAGCTTGTGTATTTGGTTTATCCGGACAGAGGAGAGGTCGGAGGAACCGGAAGTCTTTAACCGCGAAAGAACCTGGTGTATTGCTTGAATTGAGGTAGGGAGAGGCGGCGGCTGTTTTCGTTCACGACCGATTGAGCTTGGGGATGGTTGCGGCGATATCGCGCAGGGAATCGCCATCCTGATCCTTGCCGTCTGGCCCGACGCTATACATCATACCCTTCTGTTGATCGAGCAGCATGGGAAGGCCAGTAAAGGGATCGTAGAGGGCCTGCCCTGCTTTTGCGAGGCGCGCGAGCACATTTTCTTCTTGTGCCCCTCGTCTGATCCAGATCTGCAGGCTCGCGAGACGAAGCCGTGCATCGGTCTCCACGATACGTCCAACGTAGGGATCCCATGATGGGAGGGGTTCAATTCCGAGGATGTGTTCGATCGGATTTGCCAAATAGTCCAATGTGCTGGTAGCGGGAGTCCGAATGAAACTGGACAGTTTTGGCAAGTTGGTATAGCGTCCTTCCGCCACAGATTTACTCGCCGCCTCGTAATAGTCAGCATAGGCGTTGGATCGCCGCTGTACAGGAAGGGGCATTGCGGCCGCCAAGGCAACGTGAAGAGGACGCTCGCCATTCTTGTCATTTTTCAAGGCCATCGTCACGGACTTCGTCCCCCACGCGAGATGGCTTTGCATCGGCCAACGGAGAGATAACTCAACCGGATCCAGAGGGCGGACAATCTTGCCGAGACGACCGACTGCATCTCCATCGAGGCTCTGCCGAATCAAGAGCCCGGATGCGAGCGCAATATTGTCCCGGACTGCCGTCGTTGCCAGCATCTTTACCATCAAGGTCTTGGACTGTTCCAGCACAACGCGCCAAGATCCCATATCGGTTTCCAGCCGCTCGAGGCCGGTGTTGATACCCTGCGCAAACCCTTCTGCCAAGTACAGCCGATGAGCCAGCAAAATGCGGTCGCAGTTCGGGCTCAGGATTTGTCCATATCCGGCATCTTCAAACGCCATCGGAAGCCATTGTTGGTAACGTTTGAGGGCGAGCGATTCTTGTGTCACCCATGATCGCACTGCTGTGGTCTGCAGTGCGATCTGCGCCGCTGGGTCGGCGCTGCTGAACCATTCACGGACTACGTTGGGGGAGGCTCCATTGATTGTCGTTCCTTTTTCCGTATCACCGAGCATGCAGCTATGTGCAGCTTGGGGATCGCTTCCTTCAGTCTTACGCTCGTAACCAACTTGGAGCGGATTCTGCTCTGCAGAGGCGTCGAAGCCGAGCAGCAAGAAATATCCGTTTTTTCTTGAATCGGTCAGCGCCTGGGGAGGGCTGACTGTTAGATCGTGATAGACCGACGAGGGGGGCGCTTCCATTATGATCCAGGCCAATCCAATTGCCCCGATGCTGACTGCCACCAGTGCCACAGAGGAGAGGGCTAACCCGACACACAGCAGGACGATCGATCGTGTCGTTGAAAAACAGGTCCCGATAAATGAGGAGATGCCGATGCGGATACGAGCCATTCGTGTGGCAAGCCGAGGGCGGGATCTTGGCGTCGCGACACGATCCTGTGTGTGAACTTGGTGTTTATGTTCCGTTGAGTCAAAAAGCACATCAACAGCCGAGGCAGCAACAGAGAACTCAGGTTCTGGCCTCAAATGAGTGGTTTCGGCACCGGGGTCCTGCCACGTGGAGGAAGAGGGTAGGGGGGAATCCATAAAGGTGATCGATTCACTCTCACGAATCCATTCCGGTCTCGTATCTTCCTCAAGAACAGGCTTCTCTGTGATCGGGGCTACCATTTCAACGACCGGAGTGACTGCACCTGCGGGAGCGGTCTCCCACCCGCCGGTACGAGACAGTTCGGCAACTGATTTAGAAGATTCCTCAATCACCGGTAGTGGTGTCAGCTGACCGACTGGAGCGTCTCCCTTCTCCTTGTCCCATTGTCTTTTCTTTTCGAGCTGGCGATGTGGCTGAACCGCGACCTCGCCAGTGCTCCATTGCGCCGATGTATCTATCGAGCTAGGCGAAGCCGATGGCGCATCACTTTGCATTGCGGGGAGAGGAGGCGCCTCCGCGTCCTTAAGCAGTGTGATGGGTATTTCACGTTGCCCTGTGGTAACCGGTTCAGAATTTCGAGCTGGTTCGACCGATTCCGGCAGAGGTGGCACCGGAAGGTCCACATTAATGGAGCTCTGGGCTTCACTCGCAAAAACCGACGGCGCCTCTATCAGCGAGGGCTCTTCCGAACTAAGGGCTGGTGTCGGGGATAGGAGATCGACCTCTTCGATCGCATTTGCTCTTTCAATCGATCCACTCACAATCGAAGGATCAGGCGATGGTAAAGAGTCGGGTTTGGAGTCGGGATCGCTGAATGAAACTGGCAGGCCAGAAGTTATTGTACTGGATGGGGCGGAGAGGTCTGATTCTGGTTGAACCGGTTCCAATTCCCTCGCATCCTGTAAGCTCGCATAGGGCTTGGATAATGCGGCAGGCGAACTCGACGATAACGTTCCTGCGGCAAACTTCCATGCGCCGTCGAATATGTTGTTCCATGAAAGTGGGGCCGTGGGTGACGCATCGGCGGTGGATGAGGGTGGAACTTCTGGTTCAGGAAATTCCGCGAGACTTGGTGGCGGTTCTGTCGAAAAGATCGATTCGCTAGATTCCGACAGCTGGGTTACAGGTTCAGGAGTAGCAGACAGAGTTGTAGTTTCAGGCTCTGGAAGCTCCGCCGGGCTTGTTGAGGGTGCTACGGCAAAGATTGGCACCGTCGGTTCCGTCAGATCGGGCGTCGGGGCTCGAGTCGCCAGTTGGTCCGATACAGGTTCAGGAGTAGCAGACAGAGTTGTAGTTTCAGGCTCTGGAAGCTCCGCCGGGCTTGTCGAAGGTGCTACGGCAAAGATCGACACCGTCGGTTCCGTCAGATCGGGCGTGGGAGCTCGACTTGCTAACTGGTCCGATACAGGCTCAGGTTGAGAGGTAGTGGGTGGGGCAAGAACGGATTCACCGCCTCCGTCATCCACTCGATATTCCTCTGAGGAGTTAGGGGCGCGCTGCTCATCCGCAAAGGTCGAAAATTCGACGATCGAATCACCTGTCCGATCATGGCGATCTCCGTTCAATGGAAGCGGGGGCTCGGGCAATTTGGATGGTGCCGTCTCATGGACGAAGCGATTGGCATCCTGGATTGGCCCAGTTGATTCGGACGTAGGGATGTCGAGTTCCTGTGGGAGTAGACCGACTAGTGCTGGGTCTACCACAGCCTCTGGAGTATCGAACGATTCGATGACGGAGTTCGATAAAGGGGGTGGCAGAATTTCGTGACGTGAAAGCGCCCCATCCGGCTGTTCCCACGGCATCACATCAAAGGGGTTGGATTCTTCAGCGGTAGCGGAGATCTCTCCCTTGGGCTGCGAGATACGCACTTCTTCCAGGGACTCTGCTGCGGCAGGAGCCAACGGGCGAGATACGAGAAGCTCGCCTGTTTGTATATCGAAGAGAGAAGCAAGCTGACAGGCTACAGAGCTGGCCGGTGCAAGTTCTCTCACTTTGGTATAGAGCTGAGAAGGTTTCTTGGGGTTTTCAGAGTCTGGATCCTCGAGGAGAATGTCGATTGCCTTGCCCAATTCAGTCACAGCAGCAACGGCATCTCCTTTGACCTCATGCACATGGGCCAAGAGTTCGAGGAACGGGATGCAACGGGGTCCGGCGACTAAATATTCACGCAACAAGGATTCGGCTAACCAGAAGTCTTGTCGCTCGATTGCTTCTTTGGCGAGGGATTCAAATGCTTGCCGAGCCGTGACAAGACTACCCAATCGTAGATGCAATGTGGCAAAGAGTCGTCGTGCTTCTGTGTTCTGAGGATCGAGTGCGAGCAGCTGCTTTAATGCAGTGGAAGACCGGCCGTATTTGCCGGTGTTCATATGGGTAATGGCTTCCTCAAGAAGGGCGCTTTTCTTGCTATAGCCGACAACACCCCGATTGTGTGTTCGGGATGGGATCTTTTTATCGGTTTTTTGAAGGGATTTCTTATCGGTCCGCACGTTACAACCTTAGCAGATCATCAAAATATGCGAGGTGGTTCCCCTGGCTACTTTCACCAGACTTGCTCTATTCTGTTTTTCACGATCATGAGGGGAGGCAAACTGGATGGGCAAGTGCAATCCTAGTGCCATGCCGGCTGTCAAAGAATTTTTGAATGCCCTTAATTATTAGTGTGTTAGAAAAACCTTCCCCTTTCCTACTACTGGTGATTTGTCAAAAATGAACAAACCATTCAAGAATTGCCATTGAGAAAGTCTTCTTGGGGAGTAACCGATGAGATTTCTAATCAGGTCCGGCTGGGTTCCTTTGTCGGACCCCAATGAAGTCGAAGCAGGCAAGGAAGACATTCTTACGCCGGATGGCGAGTAAGCAAGCGGCAAATCCGATCGGCTGGTTGCAACAGGCTCCTAGTCTGGTTGTGCCGATAACGAGCCTTGTGGTACCGTCTTTCATCCCCTTTTCATGCTCAATGTGGTCGAGGGATGATCGGTCTTTCCTCAAACTTATATGAGAATTATGGATTTCCCCCCTTTCGGGCAATTACGTTGGGTTAGGCGGACTGCTCTCGTCTGTCTGCTGGTAGTGCTGAGTGGATTTCTGTTTCCCTTGGTCTCGTGGGCTGAGTCCGGGGGGAATTCTTCCGGACGGGTGTCCCTCGATTTCAACGATGTTGAACTCGCTGTTTTTGTTCGCTTCATCAGTGAGTTGACCGGTAAGAATTTTGTCTTGGACGATGTAGTTAAGAAGGCCGGGGGGAAAATCAGCGTCTATTCTCCTACCAAGGTTACGCAGGACCAAGCCTACAACATGTTTGTGGCTGCGCTTGAAGTCAGCCGGCTGGCTGTCGTCATGAAGGGAAACGTCCATCAAATCGTGGCAATGGGTGATCTTCCTCCGGAGCGAGGGGCCTTCGTCTACAAGCTGAAGCATGCCAATGCGACAGACCTTGCAGCCATCCTGACTAACCTTGTCGCCCGATCTCAGACGGTCGCTCAGACGGCACCCGGCACAAGACCACTCTTTAGGCCCTTGAGCGAGTTCGAAGCCCCAGTCCAGGTCTTTGCGGACAAGGCTACGAACTCGATCATCATCAGTTCGACAAAGAGCGCTTACCTCAAACTGCAGTCCGTTATTCGTGACTTGGATACCCGTCGGAATCAGGTCTTTGTCGAAGCCGTCATCTTGGAGGTACAAGTCGATCGGCTTAGACAGATCGGGAGTGACCCTATTCAAGTCATAGGCGCCGGCAGGAGCGGGTCAGTGCAGGCCGCTGCTGGACTCAATAGCGCGCCGGAAAACTTGGCAACCATTGCGCAGGCCATTACTGGCGCTGCAACAGGAGGAGCAACGTCGGTACTGAATACGGTGAACGTGCGCGCTTTCTTGCAGCTGTTGTTGAGCCTCACGGACACGAACGTTCTGTCGACTCCCCAAGTGCTCGCGGCAGATAACCAAGAGGCGAAGATCGTCGTGGGCGAAAATCGTCCCTTTCCGACAGGCCAGGCCCAGGGAATCACGGGGGGCACTCTTGTCACGATCGAGCGAAAAGATGTCGGTGTCACATTGGAAATTACCCCGCAGGTTTTGGAAAATGACCTGATCCGCTTGAAAATCAAGCAGGAGATTACCGCGATTGCCGAGAATGTGGCACAAACGATCGGGAGCGGGACGGCCAGTATCCCGGTCGGACCTACGACAACCAAACGGTCGATGGAGACAACCACCATTGCTAAAGATCGGCAGACGATCGTTGTCGGTGGGCTCGTACGGGATAACATCACTCTCAGCGAGCGAAAGGTGCCTCTCTTGGGCGATATCCCGTTCTTGGGTTGGCTGTTCAGATTCCAAAGCAGACAAATTGAGAAACTGAACCTGCTCGTATTCTTGACTCCAACCCTAGTCAGAGATGATGGAGACGTGGTGGAGTTAAATGCCCGCAAGTCAGCAGAACTGGGGACACTTCAACGGGAAAATCGGATCGAGGAACCGACGAAGCTCAAGCAAGATATCTTAGAAAAACTTGAACGCCAGAATGGAGTTCCAGCTCCTCTTTCGAGTACGGGAGATCCATCCGCCCCGCTTCAGCCACCTGTACGACCTGAGTAATTCCTGATCGAGAGAGTCAGTCATCGTGGACGTCGACAAATCGGAGAACTAACCGCGAAGATTGGTTGGCCAGGGGTATGGGGTGGATGACGGGTTTCGAACCCGCGACCTCCGGATCCACAATCCGGCGCTCTAACCAACTGAGCTACACCCACCATCCTGAGGCGAGGAGATATGCCGTACGTCAAAGGAGAGAGATCTTAGCAAAGAGCGGAGAATCGCCGCAACCACCGAGAGATAATTGATGTCACCGGTTATTCGTTAATCATGGCTCGCCGGGACGCAAAGGCCATTGGCCGTTTGATGCGATCATCCTCTGGCATCGAAGGCGGCCTGCATTTCCGACAAGATTGCAGCGGCAGCGGCGGCAGGATCCGAGGCGTCCCTGATAGGTCGGCCGACTACCAGATAGTCAGCCCCCGCTGAAATTGCCTGGGTCGGTGTGGTGGCTCGCGCATGGTCATCGACATCCTTGCCGACCGGGCGCACGCCCGGTGTGACGATCAGAAATCGTGGACCAACCTTAGGACGGAGGATGGCCGGTTCCTCACCTGAGGCGACGACCCCGTCACAGCCCACCTCGGACGCTAATAAAGCACGCGCGGCAACCAAGTCCTGGACAGTCCGTTGAATGCCCATGTCGCGAAGATCCTGGCTGTCAAAGTTGGTCAGCACTGTTACCGCCAACAGTTGAAGCCTGGAGTCTCCACGACCTTGGACTGCTGCGACCAGCGCTTTCCGGTTTGCATGAACCGTCAAAAACTCCACTCCCATCGCTGCAACACGGGCAGTGGCCCGACGAACTGTTTCCTCAATGTCCAGAAACTTCAGGTCGAGGAACACTCGTTTGCCTCGTGCGATCAGGCGTTGGACCATCTCGGGTCCGGCTGCAGTATAGAGTTCGAGTCCGACCTTCACGAAT
Organism: Nitrospiraceae bacterium; assembly: GCA_013140715.1. GTDB lineage: Bacteria > Nitrospirota > Nitrospiria > Nitrospirales > Nitrospiraceae > Palsa-1315. The sequence goes on along the minus strand of JABFSG010000012.1, from coordinate 5,579 downwards.
ACAACCTGGTCCTGTAAGCGATCGAGAAGACGGTCGGCTTCATCGCTTGAGGGGACGTCGAGGGCCAAGATTAAGCGATCACGGGCAATGATAGTTGTCACGAGCTTGTCCTTTTGCAGGAGGGTTCACCTTGACGCTTTGTTAAGCCGTATGGTACAAGAGCGTTCTTTTTCTACAGGAGTCTACTATGCCGGTTGTACACAAATCGACAATCCGTCGAGCTCGCCAGTCCGTGAAGAGACAGGCTCGTAACCGTGCGACGCTGGGCGCTCTCAAGAGCCTCGTCAAGAAAGTCCAGTCGGCGGTGGCTGAGAAAAAAGTCGAGGATGCGAAGGCATCTCTTTGCCAGGCCACGTCGGCACTCGGCAAGGCTGTGACGAAAGGTGTGATGAAACCGAATACGGCCTCGCGCCGGATCGCTCGTCTCACTCTCCACGTCAACTCCTTGTCTACTTCCCCCGCGTAACCGTACGCACGTTCGATATCGTTCTCGCCCTCACTGGTCGCGGCATTTCTAAGCCACGACTTGGTGAGAGTGTGGGCCTGTTGGGCTCTATGTGATTGCACAGCCGCAACAACAGGTCCTCTAAGATTCGTGCGGGACGTCCCCCGCTTCCACCCTTCAGCTTCGCGTCGGCTTCCAACAATAACCGAAGCGCCTCCTGTAGGTGCGCGTCAGGGAACTGCTCAAGAAATACTCGCATCTTATAGGGATCCATGCGCAATGTCCGAGCGGCTTCTCCCTCACGGCCACTCTGCCGTAAAACTTCCTTGACCTTCCACAGCCTCCGATACTGCCAGGCCAGGGAACCGAGGATTCTAAGCGGAGCCTCACCTACTTCAAGATTCCGGGCCAGAATCGCCAAAACCCGTCCACGATTTCTCTCTCCAATGGCCAATGTCAAGTCAAATACCGAAGCGCCTGGTTCTGTTCCACGCAGGGTTGCTACGTCAACTGCATTGACCGATCGGCCTGGAGAGACATAGGCGGCTAGTTTTTCCAATTCCCGCCGAACCGAATAGAGCGAACCACCGCAGGCTTCTCTAAGCAATTCGACAGCTTCCTCATCGAGCCTGATCCCAACCCGTTCAGCATCCTGCCTGAGCCAAGGAAGCCATTGCGCTTCTCTGAGCGGTGAGCAATCGACGGTCACAGCTACCCGTGTAAGGGCCTGTGTGAACTTCAGCCGTCCATCAAGCTTCGGCGCAATGAAAATCATGGCGGTGGAACCATTCGGCTCCTTCAGATAGGGAAGGAGCGCCTCGCATTCCCGGGCTGGAAGTTTATCGGCCGCTTTCACCACTACCACCCTCCGAGCCGCAAACACGGCTACTTCCGAAGCACAGGTAGCAATCTCTGCTCCACTCGAGTCATCTCCATAGAACAGATCGCAATTGAAATCGCTTTCGCCTTCTCCTAATAGCGCGCCTCTCAGCGTATCCAGAGCCAAATCGCGCAGCAAATCCTCCTCGCCAACCACCAGATACAGCGGTGCAACTGTTCCTTGGGTAAGCTGAGACTTGAGCTGAGCATGAGAAATGGCTGTGGCCATAGATGGATCGGGTTTATTTGGTGTTGCTGTCCACGTTGTTCGATGTTGGATCCAGATCCGGCTTTGCAAGTTTTCCCGATTCCAACTGGAGCAGAAAGCGGGAGGCTAAGTCTTCGGCGATGAAGCGGCCTGCTTGCTCCAAGGCCCGGTTTTGTAACACACGGTTGAATTGCAGATCCGGCGTCACATAGAACTCTGAGGCACCCTTCGCCATTTGCGCCCACACAAGACGTTTCGTCCTCGTCTCCTCCACCTTGACCGTTACCACAACTTCTGTACGGCTTTCGAGTGTGGTGGTCTGGCTGAAACTGAGCGTTGGAACCATGACCGAGAGAATTTGACCTGACAACACAAGATCTGCTGCCTCAGTATCCGCCACGATCTGAGCCCCGCTGCCGGATGAAAATTCGTGGCGCAGATAGTTGGTGTAGCGGGTTTCCAGGTTGGGTTCAAAACTTTTATTTTCCAGAGTCTGGACTACTAATCGGGGTGGAGGCGACGTGGAAGAAGATGTTGCCGTTGTACCCCCGATCGTGGGTCCCGCTCCCTCCACACGGAATTGGTAACCGCAGCCGGCTAAGAGCGCGAGACATGCGAGAGAAGCGAGACATGCGCGACAGGCAACTGTCCAATTCCGCGAAGCACATTGTCTCAGCCCGTCTCGCTTTTCTCGCACGTCGCGCCCTTCTCGCTCGTTCACACCACAAAGTTCATCAGTTTTTTTTCGACATACACAATCTTCTTCGGCTCCTTGCCCTGCAGCCACTCTGCGACCTGCCCGCGCGCCAGTCCCTCGATCTGCTCGCGAGTCGCATCGGCCCCTACGTCCAGTTTGGCCCGCAACTTTCCATTCACCTGGATTGGAATGGTCAGCCGATCGCTTACGATCAGTGCCGGATCGAAGATCGGCCAGGTTTGCTGAGACAGGCTCGGTTGGTGGCCGAGCACTTCCCATAATTCTTCGGCCAGATGGGGTGCGAAGGGGGCCAGGAGCAAGACGAATGGTTCAAGCAAGACCCGTGACCGTTGTTCGGTCTTTGTCATCTCATTGGTAAAGACCATCATCTGGGAGATGGCGGTATTGAATCGCAAGGCTTCAATATCTTCCGTCACCTTTTTGATGGTCTGGTGTAGCAACCGCTGTTGTTCGAGAGTAGGAACTGTCTCCACTACGGCATGTGAGAGCCGGCCTTCTTCATTCACCATGAGCCGCCAGGTCCGCTCCAGAAACCGCGTAACTCCTTCTACACCCCTCGTACTCCAAGGTTTCACCGCCTCCAGAGGACCCATGAACATTTCATAGAGCCGCACGGCGTCGGCGCCGAACTGATCCATGATCTCGTCGGGATTCACGACATTGCCGCGGGACTTCGACATCTTTTGATTATCTTCCCCCAGCACAATGCCCTGATGCACCAGCTTCTTAAACGGCTCCGGGGTACTGACCACTCCGATATCGTACAGAACCTTGTGCCAAAACCTCGCATAGAGCAAATGCAGCACGGCATGTTCGCTGCCGCCGATGTAGAGATCCACCGGCATCCAATAGCGCTCCTTGGCTGGATCGACGAGCTGGCTCTGGTTCTTCGGATCGATAAATCGCAGGTAATACCAGCAGGAGCCAGCCCATTGGGGCATCGTGTTGGTTTCACGGCTGGCAGGCATTCCGCTAATCGGGTCGGTAGTCGTCAGCCAGTCGGTTAGATTGGCGAGTGGGCTTTCGCCGTTCCCGGACGGTTTGAAATTGCTGGTTTCGGGCAAGAGTACCGGCAACTGTTCTTCCGGAATTGGAAGGGCCTGACCATCGACCCACAGAATCGGAAAGGGCTCACCCCAATAACGTTGACGGGCAAACAGCCAGTCACGCAACTTGTAGTTCACTGCCTTGCGGCCCTTGCTTCGGGACTCCAGCCAGGTCGTAATTTTTGGAATGGCGTCGGCCGGTGTCATCCCATTGATGGTCACACTTCCATCCGGTGCCGAGGAATTGACGACAGTGCCCTTGTCGGTCGAGACGAACGCCTCTTGCTCAACCTGACCGCCTGCAATCACTTCTCGGATCGGCAATCCATAGGTCTTGGCAAAGGCCCAGTCCCGCTCGTCGTGCGCTGGCACGGCCATGATGGCACCGGTCCCATAGCCCATCAAGACATAGTCGGCAATCCAAATGGGGAGTGGCTCGTCATTCACCGGATTCACTGCATAGCCGCCGGTGAAGACCCCGGTCTTTTCCTTTTCGAGTTCCTGCCGCTGGAGATCGCTTTTTCTGGATGCCGACTCGCGATAAGCGATCACGTCGGACTTGCGATCGGCCGTTGTGACTGCCTCCACCAGTGGATGCTCAGGGGCCAGCACCATATAGGTCGCGCCGAACAGAGTGTCGGGTCTGGTCGTAAAGATTCGCAACGTGCCGGGGACGCCGGCCAGAGTGAACTCGACTTCGGCTCCGATCGACCGTCCGATCCAGTTTTTCTGCATCTCCAATGTACTGGGCGGCCATTCGACCAGCCTCAAATCTTCGAGAAGCCGGTCGGCATAGGCTGTGATCTTCAATACCCACTGGCGCATTGGCTTGCGCAGCACATCGAACCCGCCGACTTCACTCTTGCCATCGATGATCTCTTCATTCGCCAGCACTGTCCCCAGCGCCGGACACCAGTTCACCGGCACTTCTGCCACGTAAGCCAGCCCTCGCTCGAACAGTTTCAAGAAAATCCACTGTGTCCAGCGGTAATAATCGGGATCGATCGTGCCGACCTCGCGTTCCCAGTCGTAGGACAGACCGACACGTTTCATCTGGCGTTTGAAGGTCTCGATATTCTGGGCTGTCGTAATGGCAGGGTGGACGCCCGTCTTCACGGCATATTGTTCAGCCGGCAGTCCGAACGCATCCCATCCCATCGGATGCAGCACATTGAAACCCTTCATGCGCTTAAAGCGGGACACGATATCCGTCGCGGTATAGCCTTCCAGATGGCCGACGTGGAGGCCCGATCCGGAGGGGTAGGGGAACATGTCGAGGCAGTAGAATTTTGGCAGGGTCTGGTCGTCAGATACCCGGAAGGTCCGGTGCTGATCCCAGTAGGCCTGCCACTTCACTTCAATGGTCTGATGATCGTAGGTCTTACTCATGCCGCGACAGAGTGCAGAGAGTTAGAAAAAGAGGAAGGACTCTAACATAGACCTGCGGGAGCAACAAGAATCGAGGAAGGGTTCGCCTGGTCTGTCTGGTCTACCTGGTTTTTCTGGTTAGGTGGTCCGTTACAAGACAAACCAAATAAACGAGATAGACCAAATGAAGAAAGCAGACTGCCGGACTTTATAGCATATTGCTAGATTACAGGCTGCCTGCTCAGGAGTGAAGAAAAACCGATGACCGAAGCGAACTGTGCCAGCGGGGTGGGGGGCAGTTGAGAACTCGACTTGGCGCTATGAATGAGGTGGGCGACACCAAATTGTTTTGCCGCAATCAGGCAATTCTCATCGTCATCCATGAAAAGGGACCTGGTTGGATCGAATCCAAGTAATCGCTGACAATTGGGCCAATATTCCGGGCGCATTTTCAGATACCCAACCTCAAACGCATTCACGATTCGATCGACATATCGATCGAGTCCGGTCTTAGCAACTTTGATGGCCACACCTGATTCATGGGCATTTGTCACGATCGTCACCTTCTTTCCCAGCTGTCGAAGGTGTTGCAGAAACTCCTCTGCCCCAAAGAGGAAGCCGATCATATGATCCAGCTCTTTGGTCATCGCCACAACATCGATTCCTACCTGCTTGGTCCAATAATGCAGATCGGTCCAGGCCAGTTCGCCTTCGACCGAGCGATACATCGCCATCAGCCCTTCACGAGACTCTTCGAGCTGTAGACCGTGAAGCGTGGCATACCGACGCGGTAATTCTTCTTCGAAAAAGAAATTGTCGAAATGGCGGTCGAGCAGGGTCCCATCCATATCGAGGAGGACATCGTCGATCTGGCTCCAGTCGACGACGTGAGGGGTAAGGGGTAAGGGGTAAGGG
>JABFSG010000042.1 GCA_013140715.1 Nitrospiraceae bacterium | reverse complement strand
TGTTGCGGACAACCATGATGGAGATCGGGCAATGGGTGAGCGCCGACCAATACAACGGTCGCATCGTGAAAATCGCCAACAGCTTCGTCTTCAAAGAACCGGTCTTCAACTATTCCGGCGACTTTCCATTTTTATGGGATGAGGTCACAGTCCCGGTCAAGTACGGCGGCGACTACCGTTTGGCGAGGGATATCTTTCAAAAGGTTCTGACGGAGATTACCGGCGACTTCGCCCTTCAGGCGAAGGAAAGCTGGGCAGAGCTGATTCACCTTTACCGTGTAGACAAGACAGAGATAGACCCGCGCGTCTTTCTCATAGCCAACGACAATTGGATGGAGTTCACCCTGCGCTATATCGTGGATTACAAGAGACGCCGGATCACTAAAGATCTTCTGTTTACTCGTATACTTGAAGAAGTGGATAAGACAAACGGCCGCGTCGCGATGGCGTCTGCCACCTTCCACCTTGTTGAAACCCCCGAGATCACGGTTAGGCTTGCCGAACCAACGCAGGGTCGCAAGGTCTGACAGATAAGTTTCTCCAGGTACCCTGACTGATCCGCTCCATGCTCGATCAGTCTTGTACCTGCGCAGAATGTTTATCCGCCTGGTCTGCAGACCAGGGAACGCAATAGCTCACGCTGAGAACAGACCGATGCTTAAGGAAAAGCATTCGTGTACAATCGACCTCGTGACTACATCCTTACAGCGACCCTGCCTTCTCATCTCTTTCATTGGAACTATCATCGTAAGCCTCTGCCTCCATTTGGTGAGTCTCCCTGCGGCTGCGGAGGAGATTCCGGTGCTGGAGGTCGAGGAGCAACCGGATCAGGCCACCCCTCGCGGCTGGGAATTGACGACGCACGACGGCTCAGCTGAATTGACGACAACCCGAGAGGAGCACGGCCCCGCGCTCAAGCTCCACGCCGATAAATCTTCCTTTTCCATTCAAAAGGAAATCGATGTTGATCTCAGGCTTACACCCTGGCTCATCTGGCAATGGAAAGTCACCGCCTTGCCGAAGCAGGGCGACTTCACCCGAACCGAGCAAGACGATCAGGCCGCTCAACTCATCCTCGCCTTCTCGAAAAGTTTCTGGGAGATGCAAAAATCTATATCCTATGTCTGGGGTAATACATTCCCCATCGGCACGATGGATGATACGGCGGCAGGGGCGCTCCTTCCTCTCCTAGACTTGAAAGCGGTCGTCGTAAGGTCAGGGGAAAAGGATATGGGAGTCTGGATCTCTGAATCCAGGAATGTCTTTGAGGACTACAAGCAATTGTACGGGAAGGAGCCGGATCGTGTGGTTGGGGTCCGGATCCAGATCAACTCTCAGCACACCAAGACACAGGCGGAATCCCTCTGGGGCCGAATCGCATTCAGGTCCAACCAGTGACAGGGGGCGGCTACATTTTCGGATTCCGTTCGAATCCCGGAAGCAAATCCTGGGGGATGCTAATAGGGCCACCACTCCGCCCCCAACCTGCGCAATGACCGGATACTGAATATGGAGAGTCTTCAACAGCTGTTCAATCAGATCAAGACTTTTCTCGACATCCCCGTTTTCTCTGCCGGCAAGTCTTCCATCACGCTATGGACGCTTGTCTCAGTGGTCATTCTCGTTCTTCTCCTGTTCTCCATCACCCGCTGGCTGAAGGTCTGGATCGTCAGCCGCCTTCTCGCGAACAGCAGCGTGGAGTTGGGGGTCCGTTTGGCAGTCGGCGCGATCGTCCGCTATATCGTCATCGCTGTTGGTTTGATCGTGATCCTCCAAACCACCGGCATCGACCTGAGCACGGTAACGATCCTGGCCGGAGCGCTCGGCGTCGGAGTGGGATTCGGTCTGCAAAACATCACGAATAATTTCGTCAGCGGGTTCCTCCTGCTCATCGAACGTCCCATCAAGGTCGGCGATCGCATCGAGGTCGGTCCGGTCACCGGCGATGTCGTGAACATCGCGTTACGGGCGACCACGGTCGTCACCAACGACAACATCGCCATCATCGTGCCGAATTCCGAGTTCGTGTCCTCCAGAGTGACCAATTGGAGTTACACCGACCGCAACGTGCGATTTAATTTTCCGGTCGGGGTCTCGTATCGATCGGATCCTGAGCTTGTCCGCCGGCTTCTTCTTCAAGTTTCCGATCAGCACGCCGGCGTATTGAAAGACCCGAAACCGGACGCGCTGTTACAGGAATTTGGGGATAGCGCCCTCAATTTCATCCTCCGCGTCTGGACCAAACAGTACGCCACCACACCTGGCGTGCTCCGGAGCGAACTCAATTTCATGATCCTCAAGACGTTCAAAGAACAGGGCATCGAGATTCCATACCCACAGCGAGACCTTCATATCCGTAGCAGCGATATGGAAGGGCTGACTGCGAAGGGATCGTCGCCCCAGGCGGCTTCCTGAATGGGAGTTAGTGAGCTCATGATCTCGGTACCGCAGGGCAGTGAGTGGCGCCGCAGCACGAAGACATATTCACAATTTGGAGGTATGCGATGGGGGTTCTTTTTCTCGCGCTGGTCTTGGCTTCACTGACAGCAGCCTTTGCGCTCCAGAATACAGATGCGGTGACCGTCCGGATGCTCCTGTGGGAATACCAGACGTCGTTAGTGCTGGTCATTCTCGGCTCGGTGGGAGTGGGTATTGTGCTGACTTTTCTTTCTTCCCTCGGACGCCGATGGAAACGGGGCAGCACCATACGATCCCTTCAGTCCACCGTCGACTCGCAAGGAGCGCGGATTCGTGAACTGGAGGAGGCCCTCCGCACTTCCCGTGGGAGCACTCCCCCTCCGGTATCGGGATAGCGGAGCCACTTGTGACGGCCCACCCCCCTGTTTGTGACCGGAGACCAGAACCGTTTGGCGAGCCGAAAATGGCGATCAAACCTCCCAGAGGCTGAGCCGCGAGAAGCACGGGCCCAGTTCTCAGAATGCCCATTCGCAGGCACACTCGCCTAACTGGAAACGCTACTGGGTCTGCCTTGGTTTCGTTGCTTCAGCATTGCACTCGGCTCCAGCTATATCAGCCTATCCTCCTGTTGCGAAAACCAGTATCCTCCCTGTAGAATCCCGCGAATCCCCACGGCGTTAGAGCCTGAGAACGGGAAGAAAACCGTGTCTCGCCTAGGGATGATCAATGCCTCGCGTCATTGTGCATGTCTATTTTGCGGCATAGCGAATAACGAATCCTACGGACCTTCGTCATCGAATCAGACAGGAGTTCGAGCGTCCCCTCTCAGATGATGTGTAACCCACACAGCCTTCTTGCACCTGCACGTCGATCCTCTCTTATCCCGATAGCGCTTTTAAGCTGGCTATCCGTTGTTCATGCCGCAACACCTGGGGCTCCGGTCACTCACGAACCTCTTTCGGAAAGCAAAAACCACGGCCCCGCAGGAGCGCCCTCCGCCTTTGCAGAAAGTATGGAGCCATCAAATGCAGTCGCGCACCACAACCTTGCTGTCGCACTGTACGCGACAGGCGACCACGCTGCTGCGATGGTGGAATACAGAGAGGCCCTCCGGTTCGACCCTGGCTTTGCAGAAGCTCATTATGGGCTCGGACTGGCATTAGCCTCACAAGGTGACGTAGATGCAGCGATTGTAGAATATCGGACGACCCTTGCTCACCAGCCCGACCATGCCATGGCCCGCAGCAGTCTGGGACAGGCACTCGAAGCCAAAGGCGATCTCGACGGCGCCATTCGAGAGTATCGAGAGGCCATTCGTCTGAAACCCGATCTCTGGATGGTGCATAACAACCTGGGCATCGCCCTCAAGGCCAAGGGCCACCTCGACGAAGCGATCGCCGCCTACCGCGAAGCGATTCGCCTACAGATGGACAATCCGGTGCCACACAACAATCTCGGCATTGCCCTTCAGGTCAAAGGCGATCTGGAAGGCGCGATCATTGCCTATCGGGCTGCGTTTCGTCTCCAATCAAGCCCAATGGCAGGCCAGTACGGGCTCAATCTCGGCAACGCGCTCCTGGCTAAAGGAGACGCGGACGGCGCCATTGCTCTGAGCCACACGGCACTTCGACTCCAGCCAGACAATTCCGAGGCTTATCTGCTCCTCGCGATGGCCCTACAGGCCAAGGACAACCTGCCAGCGGCCATCGCCGCCTACCACGAAGCCCTGCGCCTCCAGCCCAACGACGCGATCATCCATGCAAACCTGGGGACCGCGCTGCAGCAATCGGGGGACCTCGACGGGGCCATTGGCGCATACCGCCAAGCCATCACGCTTCGAGCGGATCTGGCCATGGCTCAGTACAATTTAGGCGTTTCGTGTCAGGTCGCCGGGAAACATCAGGAAGCGGCGCAAGCTTTCCGGGAGTTTCTGCGCTTGACACCGAAATCCCCGGAAAATCGCGACAAGATCGAACAGGCTAGAACAAGGCTTGACAAGCTGCCGAGATAAGGCTTGAACATGGTATACATTGCGCGTCACACAGGTCTGTGCCCCTGCTTTTTCACCGACGACCGGACAGACGGAGCCACACCGACCGAGGGCCATGAAGCATGGAAGTTAGAATAATGAGGAACGCGCTACGACCAGGATTGGAAAGACGCGGATTGCTCGCTGGATTGCTCATCGGCCTGCTCACGCTTTCCGGCTGTCTTTCACCTCTCGCCATGCACCAGGCAGTCCTGGAATACGACCGAACGGTGAGCCTCGTGGAAGCAGAAATGCTGTTATTGAACGTGGCGCGGACGCGACATTTCCATCCCACGCATTTCACGGCACTCGCCAGTGTCGCCGCGACCTTTGAGTTCTCAACGAGCGTCGGTCTCGTCCCGGCCCAGGCAGGTCTCACGAAGACCCTCATCTCTCCGATTTTCGGAGCCAACGCGGCTGAAAAGCCAACCATGACGATTATCCCGATTCAAGGAGAAGAGTTTACCTCCCGCATTCTGACGCCATTCGATGAGGCCAAAGTCGCGTTTCTATTTCAGCAACGACTCGAACCAGCTCTTATTCTCAGACTCATGAGCAGAGAGCTGGTACTGAACGGATACGGTGAATCTGCGATACTCCAGAACGATCCGAGCCGGACAAAGGAGTATCCCGAGTTCCGACGGCGGGTAATGCATCTCTCCTCCCTCTACTTGTCCCGGAATCTATTTGTGGGACCGATCGTGTACGAAGAAACCTTTCCGTTCGTCTTCACACGTGAACTCTCAACAGAAGAGATGGTGGAGAGTTTTGACAAGATCCTCCGATCGTTGGAAAAAGGCTACCAATGGATCCAGGGCCCGAAAGGAGAGATCACCCTGAGCCGTCGTGTCATCGGCCGGATCGTCATCACGAATTACGACCCCTCGATGCTCACCAACCAGGAGCGGCAGCGGATGGCGTTGGAGGCTGAGAAGGGCCCCCGCAATACAATTCTTGTCGACATCCAACCAGGCTATTCTGGCGGAGAGTATCCCATGCACGGCTCTTTCGTCTTTCGGAGCTTTCATTCAATTCTGCAGTTTTTAGCCAATGGGATCGCCGCAGTTCCTGAATACCATGTGGAGAAGGACACGCGAACAGGCGAGATCGCTCGGAATCCGCCCTGGACTATCTCAATCGAAGAATCGGACGCCCGGCCGCCCGATGCAGCCTTCGCCGTGGGATATGAAGATCGGTGGTATTCGATCAGGAAGGCGCCGAGGGCCACCGGAACTATCCAACCCTGGAATCAGGTGGCCTTTCGGGTTCTCAGCCAGTTGTACCAGATGACGGTCACCGAAGTCTCCAAGGTGCCGACGCCATCGATCACCATCGCCAAATGAACAAAGGCAAGCCATTGCCGACAAGACTCATAGGCGCCGAGCATAGGAGAACGACCCTAATGCGAACTGGGATGACCTCAAGAACTCTGCTATTCCTACTCGCGCTTACGGTGGTGCGGATGGCAGAACCAACTCCGGCCTCGCCCCAAGACCCAGCGGCTCGTCACACGCCGTCCTCAGCCATGCCTTCGATGAAGGTCGAAGGCGAATTGGTCAAAGTCGAGGGTCGGTACTATGTGATAAGAGACGCTCACGGCAAGGAAATGTATCTCCTGGTCACTCCGGATACGGAGCTCGCCGGCCCATTCAAGCCCGGGGACCGCATTGAAGTCTGGACCTCGCCTATCGAACATGCCATCGCCATTCGTGCCGACTCTTCGGAGCTGGATCCAGAGCGGATAGAAGCGGCCACCCATAGCCTCAAGGGAAAGCTGATCGGCATCGAAGGCAAGTACTATGTCATGGTCGGAGCTGATGGGAAAGAGATCCGCCTCTTGGTCAATCAGAACACCGAACTGGCCGGAGAATTCAGACCGGGAGACCAGATCGAAGTCTACACATCACCGATCGAGCATGCCGTGGCGATCAAGTCTGCCAAGTAAGAATGCAGGCTGCCGCTCCCTCCGCAAGATCTTGATCGCGGGTCGACAATTCCTCCTGCATAACACTGCTTCGCGCAGCCTATCGCGGACTCGCTCAATGACTTTTCGAACGGCCAACCGACCTCCGCTCCCAGCGTAACCATCACGATACGTAGACGTTCGGTGCACCGCGGGCTACTCGCCGGACTTTTCTGCGAAAGAAACCTACGGGCAAATAACGTGAATATCCGTAATGTGTGGCCGCCTTCTACGACTATCAACGGGCTCTGCTCGATCTGGAAAGCGCAGCCGGTCAGTCGATCGAGAATTGATCCTCTGTCTCCTCGTACAGAGACCATTCCAAGCCGTTGACAGTTGAGACGAAAGTGCCCTAGATAGACGCTGCGTTGAATCCTTCGTCTTTTCTGTCTCCGTTCACGGGGACAACGGCGCATTTTTTTCATTTGCCAGACCTGGGAACATCGCCCCATATGGACCCAGCTTGCAAGGAGTCGGATGACCAGAGTGCAGTTTGCCATAGGAAACAGGAGAAGCGCTGATGGGTAGATTCCCGTTCGCCATGCGGAGCTCGGACGGCGCGAGCGGCCCGAAGATGCTTATCACGCCAAGAGCCTGGTCTCCGGTCAGGATCTTACTCACACGCCTACTGTTCGTCATCTTGCTCTTCTGCTTACTGTTCAGCCTCCTCTGGGCGGATCGAGAGGGGTTGCGCGATCAAAGCGACGGCGAGATTTCTTTCACCGATATCGTGTACTTCACCATGATCACCGTGTCTACGGTCGGCTACGGAGATATCGTGCCCGTATCCACGCGCGCCCGGCTCCTGGATGCGCTGGTCATTACGCCGATTCGTTTGGGAATCTGGATTCTTTTCCTGGGCACGGCCTACCAACTGATCATTCGGCAATATATGGAGGGGTATCGCATGGCAAAGCTTCAGGCGACGTTAAGCCGGCATATCATTATCTGCGGCTTCGGTCATACCGGGATGTCCGCGGCGAAAGAACTGATGGCTCGGGGTGTGAAAGCGGAGCAGATCGTGGTGATCGACCAGCTGGAGGAGCGGGTCCGGTTGGCGGGGTCTTTAGGGATTGCCGCCTTTCAGGCCGATGCCTCGCAGGAAGCGGTCTTGGGCGATGCCGTCATCGACAAAGCCAAGGCCGTTATCATTGCGGCCGGCCGCGACGACTCGAACGCGCTGACGCTCTTGACCGCCCGCCATTTGAATCCGACGGTGCGCATCATCGTGAGCGCTAAAGAGGAAGAGAAAGTGAAACTCTTCAAGCAGGGCGGCGCCGACGCCATCGTCTCTCCCGCCACATTCGGCGGCTACATCATCGCTGCCGCCGTCGACCATGGTCACATGGTGCAGTATCTCGACGATCTCCTCACGGCAGGAGGACAGGTCAGCTTGCTCGAACGCACGGTCCGTCCCGATGAAATCGGGAAAACTCCAGCGGATCTCAAGCCGGACGTCCTGCTTCGACTCTACCGAGGCGGCACGATTATCTCGCTCCTGGAGTTGGAACAGGCCGGGCAGCTACAGGCCGGCGACATTCTGGTGTTGTTAACCAGCGCGCAGAACGAATCGGCATAAATGCTCCATTCCGGCATGATGAGCCATACCATCGCAATGCCCGCGCTCCACCTCGTTAGTCAAAAGACGGTTATCCCTCCAAGCTGTTGTACTCGGGTTCGTTTCTCTCACATTCATGTGTCTTGACTAAGCGCCGTCAACCCCGTTCTTGACGCTTACGCCAGTCCCCAGAACTCGGTTGATCGTGAGCCCCTGCACAAGAATCGAGAAGATCACCACTGCATAAGTGATAGTGACCACCGCCTCGCGCATCTCACCAGCAGGCAGCGACAGGGCCAATGCCACAGAGATGCCGCCGCGGAGTCCGCCCCAGGTCAAGATCGTAATCGTGCGAGCGCTAAACTCCCGTACCAGACTGAACAGTTTGATTTGCAAAACCACGCTGAGCCACCGCGCCGCCAACACCAGCGGGATCGCCACCAGACCGGCTAGGAGGTATGTGTACTGAAAACTGAGGACCAGCACTTCGAGACCGATGAGGACGAAAAGCACGGCGTTGAGTAATTCGTCGAGCAGCTGCCAAAAGTTATCGAGATGCTCCCTCGTTGTCTCAGACATGGCCAACCGGCGGCCATGATTCCCGATCAACAGTCCCGCCACCACCACAGCAATCGGTCCTGATGTATGGAGCACATCTGCAAGGCCAAAACTCCCCATCACCAACGCCAGCGTAATTAAGATCTCGACCTGATAGTTATCCACCGACCGGAGCATGCGATAGGCGAGGTAGCCAAGGACCAGACCCAGGGCCGCGCCACCGAGTGCCTCTTCAGCAAAGAGCATAAGCACGTCGGTCGCACTGACCGAGGCTTTCGGCAGAAGGTTGAGAACCACGAAAAAGATCACGACGCCGACCCCGTCGTTAAACAGCGACTCCCCCACGATCTTCATTTCGAGCGCCTTGGGCAGACGCGCCTGCCGCAGGATGCCCATGACGGCAATGGGATCGGTCGGCGAAATCAGCGCGCCGAACAGCAGGCAATAGAGGAAGGGTAACGGCAGGCCGACCAGATCGAACAAGAAATAGCCGAGCCCGCCGATCAGCAGGCTCGACAAGATCGTCCCCACGACGGCCAGCGTTCCAACCACCCACTTGAGATCGAGCAACTCATCCAGCTTCACATGCAGCGCGCCCGCAAAGAGCAGAAAGCCCAACATGCCGTGCATCAGCGCTTCGTTGAAGTCGATGGCGCCGATGAACCGTTGCGCCTCTGCTTCGATCCCAAATCCCAGCTTGCCCAGTCCCAGCAGCACCAGGGAGAACACGAGCGCCACCGCCATCAAGCCGATCGTGATCGGCAATTTCAACAGCCGATGGTTCACGTAGCTGAACAGCGCGGCCAGACAGATCAGAATCGTCAGGGTATGGATCAGCGACACTATCTCTCTTTCCTTGAAATTGGTCGCTGCTTAGGGAAGGAGCAACCCTGGTGTCTTTCGCATCGAGGCGATCGTACCTGAGGACTGCACAACCTCCAAGAGCAAGGATGACCGTAGACTAACGTCTGTCGGCAAGGAGCGGTCCCGGCGTTGAAACGTCGGTGACCGAATTCTTCGGTCCTTCAATAGCGCTCCTGCTAGCGACCATTAGTGGTTTCTCTGGTTCCCGGTGTCTGTCGATCACCCTGATCGGCAGGTGCAGGTGTCCGGTCGAGTTGATGGACGAGGAATCGGAGAACATCCTCGATCTCTCCTTGATGATTGATGAAATACTTCGCCCGCGACTCTTCATGTCGGCCCACTCGCACCCCCATCACAAGCCCCTTGGACAGTTTGAAAACATCCTCATCTGTGTCGTCATCACCAATGAAGAACAGCCCGGTCTGCTGCAAGTGGTGCATGAGGGCCAAGGCGGCCGGTCCTTTCCCATCTGTCCCCGGGGGCAAGACATTGACCGACGCTTTCCCAAAGATCAGGCGCGGCGACGGCGTCAATCGATTGAGCAGGAGGAGAATCTCCTTCTGAACTCTGGCGGGATCCTGAGTCCCTCGATAATGGAAAGTGAGCGTATAGCGTTTGTTTTCAACCTCAACATCGGCGATCTTGAGCGACCGGGCGAGGTCCGTGTCCACATATCTCATCCATGCCTGACAGATGTCTTCCGCCAGATTCAGCGCGGCGGGAGGCGTAAGCGTGCTTTCTAAGCCGTGGTTTCCGATCAGATAGGGAACCGCGCCATTCACCCTCGGTGCCAGATCGCTGAGTGCGCGCCCCGAAACGATGGCACAGGGAGCGCGTGTCGCGAGCTCACGTAGCCATCCGTGAGTGGATGACGACAGCTTCACACCGCCGCGATCCGATGAAATCCTTGCCAATGTGCCGTCGAAGTCGAAGGCATAGAGAATCGACTGGGTCGCCAGCGCTCTGAGGTCATTCAGCCCCTCGTTCAAAGAAACAGGCGTCATGCTTGATCTCCCATAGTGGTTCGCACGTCTCCCACTCCCATTTGTCGAGCGAGGCGGGCTCTCTGCCGCATGCGGGCCGCATCCATGAGCATGCGCCCGGCCCAGCGGTACACGTTAAACTCCTGCACGATACCGCGCATGCTGCGCATCCGGGCCCGCTGCTCGACCGGCGGCATCGCCAGCGCCAGATGCAGTGCCGCTGCACATTGATCGATATTATACGGGTTGATGATCAGTGCCTCGGGCAACTCAGTGGCCGAGCCGGTGAACTGGCTGAGGATCAGCACACCTTGCTCGTCCTCACGCGCAGCCACGAATTCTTTGGCCACGAGATTCATGCCGTCATGGAGGCTGCTGACGATACAGAGATCCGCCCCTCGGTAATAGATGTTCACGTCCTTCGGCTCGTGATGTTCGATGCGTAAGTGAATCGGGCGATACCCTTCTCGACCGAATCGCTCGTTGATGCGATCAGCCGAAGCGATCACTTGCTGCGTGAGCTGCTGGTACTCCTCAATCTTGGAACGGCTGGGCGCGGCGATTTGGATGAAGGAAAATTTGCCGATCCATTCCGGCTGCAACTCCAGCAGCCGTTCAATGGCGAGGAACCGCTCGAGAATGCCCTTCGTATAATCCAGCCGTTCGACACCGACCCCGACGCGATGCGCCTGGGGAAGCGCGTTGATGGTACGGATATGGGCCCTGCACTCGGATTCGGATGGCAGTGGTAACTCCGCTCGGTCGGGCCACGCAATCGAAATCGGATAATGATTTACGGCAGTGAGTTTGCCTTGAAAGGAAATCATGGAACTGTCCCAATCGATTCTCGTTTCGAGAGAACGGTCGACGGTGTTGATGAAGTTGCTGCAATGGAATCGCGTGTGGAATCCGAGGATGCTGCTCCCCAAGAGCCCTTCGAGAATCTCTCGATACCAGGGACAGATGGCATAGCGTTCCGGATTGGGCCAGGGGATGTGCCAAAACGTGATGATCGTCGCATGCGGCAGACGATCGCGCACGATCTTGGGGACCAGGGCCAGATGGTAGTCTTGCACGAGCACAACGGGGTTGTCCGTTTTGGCTTCCTCGATGATGGCCATCGCAAACCGCTCATTCATCTTCTTGTATTGTTCCCAGTCGGAAGATCGAAAGACGGGACGAACGTGAGCCAGATGGCAGAGCGGCCACAAACCTTCGTTGGCAAACCCGTAGTAGTAACCGACTTCTTCTTCTTGTGACATCCAGATACGCCTGATCTCGTATTCAGGATTCTCCGGCGGGACGCGGACATGGTCGTGCGCGTCGACAACCTCGCGGTCGGCCGTGCCGCTGCCATGCGCAATCCACACACCGGAGCACGCTCGCATAATCGGCTCCAGGGCCGTAACCACTCCGCTGGCCGGCACTTGGACTTCGATGCGTTGCTCACGCCAATTATGGATGTAGGGCTCACGGTTCGACCCGATGAGCACTTCGTCCCCGGCCAGGTGGTCGTGCAGGATCGTCTTGAGTGTGACCGGTGTCCAGCTCATCTGGTTCTCGTCCCTCATGCGTTTGTCCGCTTCAAGATCATGAATGAGAGTCCGAAGATCCTGAGCAAGCGGATGCAGATCCGCGCCAGGCTTTTGGTCTCCAATCAAGGCAGCCAGCCCCTCGCCGCGGATCATCGCTCTCACGCCTGCGACCCATCCGAGCCAGCTCAGGTGCGCGACCAATACCGTAACCAGGGAAATCACGACGCCGATGACGGCAAACAAATAGAAAAGGTACCACTTCGTGTCACTGCTGCGCCGCTCGACCCAACTCATGTCGTGGATGAGCATGAGGCGTCCCAGCTGACGGTCGTTGGCTTCTATGCCAACTGCGGAGACGTGGACGGCCCCTTGCTTGAGTCGAACGAGGGTCGTCTGGCCAGCATTGACGGCCGTGTCGCCCGCACAAGGAATCGAATCAGGATAGGTGTCTGTTTTATACGTGAGCTGATTGCTCGGGTCGCAGAACCCGATGGCAAAGAGCCGTTCGTCTTTGGTGATCCGCTGGAAGTACACCGATAACTTCGTTTTGGATTCGGACGCGAGCAGATCGGTGAGCGGACCCTCCATCATCCCGGCGATGAGCTGCGAACGAAGCTCCAAGTCCCGCATGAACCATTTCAACGTCAGTGTATCGACGAGAGGAATGACGGCATAGGCCAGGCCGGCGAGCACCAGGGCCAGCGGCAGCAAAAATCGAAGCGATAAACGCATAGATCACCTCTCGTTTACATCGGGTGGAAAATCGCCTATGGTAAGGGCATGTATCCGTATGGCCTCGTCGGCAATTGTCACACCTCGGCCCTGATCGGGTTGAACGGCAGCGTCGACTGGATGTGCGCGCCACGGCCGGACAGCCCACCCGTCTTCGGCCGGTTGCTCGATCCTGACGGGGGACACTTTTCGATCGCGAGCACACTCACTGCCGCCGAGATCGAGAGCGAACAGCGCTATCTTCCGAATACGAATATTCTGCTCACCACCGTTACATTGCCGAACGGCGACGCATTCAAGATTACGGACTTCTGCCCGAGATTCGAGCAGTACGGACGCATCTACCGGCCTGCGGCGCTGTTCAGATTGATCGAACCTCTGCAAGGCGCGCCTGCCATCCGCGTGAGCTGCCGACCAGTCTCGGGCTGGGAAAAGACTCCTCTCCATCCCATTCGAGGCAGCAACCATGTGCGCTACGACATCCGTGGGGAGTCCCTCCGCCTCCTGACCAACATGCCTCTGACCTATCTTTGCGAAGAGACGCCGGTCGCCCTGACGCAGAAATTCTATTTCGGTCTGACGTGGGGCCTCGGCATCGAGGACGACCTCGTGAAAGTCACGCACGACTTTCTGGAACAGACGACACGCCACTGGCGAACCTGGGTGAAAAATTGCTCGGTGCCGCTGCTGCATCAACAGGAAGTCATCCGCTCCGCACTGGCCTTGAAGCTCCACTGCTTTGAAGACACAGGTGCCATTCTCGCGGCCCTGACGACGAGCCTCCCCGAGCAACCGGGCGGAGGTCGTAACTGGGACTATCGGTACTGCTGGCTGCGCGACGCCTATTTTGCGCTGACGGCATTTCATAATTTGGGCCACTTCGAAGAAATGGAGGCCTTTCTCAAATTCCTCTTGAACATCGCGCATACGCATGAGCATTCTCGAGATCGCTTACGTCCAGTCTATACGCTGAGTCAGGGCCTTCCTCTTCCTGAAACCGAGCATCAGAATTGGGCCGGCTATCGAAGCAGCGCCCCGGTCCGCAGCCACAATCAAGCGGCGGAACACGTGCAGAACGATGCCTACGGCGAAATGATTCTGACCTTTACGCCGATCTTCTTCGACGAACGGTACAGCGATTTGCGCAGCAAAGATCTCGACACGCTCCTGGCCCATTTGGCAACGTTGTGCGCGCGCAGCATCGGCCAGCCGGACGCCGGGCTTTGGGAGATCCGCAACGGCTGGCAGGAACATTCCTTCACCAGCTTGATGTCGTGGGCCGCCCTCGAACGATTGGAGCGCATCAAACAAGCCGGACACCTCAAATCGATCTCCCTGGACTTGACCAACGCACGAGTCCATGCGGCGGATGCCCTGCTCAGAGGCGTGCATGGTGGCGCGCTCCGAAACGGCCCCGCCGATTCCAGCGATGATGCCGCCCTTGCGCAACTCCCGATCCTGGGCTACCCGAACCGGCAGCTCTGTGAGTCCACAGTGCTGCACATCACCCGCAAACTGTCTATTCGTCGTGGAAACGAAGACACAGGGTTTTTTTACCGTTACGTGCGAAACGACGACTTTGGAAAACCAGAAGGAGCCTTCGTCATTTGCTCCTTTTGGATCGCACAAGCGCTTGCCAAGCTGGGACGTGCCCACGAGGCCCGAGCCATCCTTGATCGTATGCTGGTTGCCGCCAATCATGTCGGACTGTTCTCCGAACATTTCATCCCCACCACCAATACCCAGTGCGGCAATTTCCCTCAAGCCTACTCCCATGTCGGTCTTATCAATGCCGCCTTCGCCGTCAGCCCTCCCTGGAGCGATGTGCTCTGACCCGTTCGGCCCAATCCCACAGCTTTATATGATCAGGCTGCCAGCCGAGCTGGCATGGCCGGTCGCCATTTTGCAGAGAAAGCAAGAGCGGCCTGCTCTCCCACGTAGATGGAGTGCGGTCCTGGTACTGGGCAAGAAGCTGGGATTAGAGAACAGGAGGAGGATGAAACAGCGTAGAGTCAAGAACCGGCACATGGACGGATGGTTGCGCGTCAATCACAGGAACCATTTCCACCGAAGGCGTCAATTGGGGGATCGAAGACGGGACCGAGAACCCTTCGGAAGTCGATACGGCGATCGTGTCGACTGTTCCTACAGGACTCAGGAGTGTCATGGGCACGCCGAGCATTTGCACCACGATACAAAGGCAGAGCAACACTACCATCGCCCTGCATACTTTGCCCGGGCGGCTTTCCTCGAAGCGGTTGTGGCGCAGTTGAGACATTTAACTTCTTTGTACACCTCTCTCAGCCTCGGTTACAAGAACAACCGTTAGTCCGCATGACTCATGAGGGTTCGTTCGTCGTGGGTCGTGTCAGATTGGGCTGAGTAGAGTTTCTAAACCGTAGGGTGGAGACTCCTAAACATGCTATTTATAGATAGAAGCCCTACGTGTTCCCGGCGTGTTCCTTTTACAGCAAAAACCACCCAAATTCGCCTGAATCAACCTGAACAGAACCAAGTCGAAAAAACAGCGAAATCCCGCTCCAGGAGAGGTGATTCGCTGTATTGACAACGCGTTGGAGTGGAAGTCTTGAAGCGCTTAGAAGGCTGATGCTCTATCCGACTGAGCTACGGGCGCCTTTGACGCGAAGTGATCAGTGAACGGCACCAATTGCTGGACAGCAAGTTCACAAAATAACGGAGGTAGGCACGTGACTCAGCTGACACTCCTCACACATCGCTCACCACTGATCACGCATTTGGTCGGGGCGAGAGGATTTGAACCTCCGACATCCTGCTCCCAAAGCAGGCGCGCTACCGGGCTGCGCTACGCCCCGACAGTCGAAGCTTGAAAGACGCGCATTTTGCCCTACTCTCTGAAATTCTTCAAGTACTAAGGCATTGCATGATCGGGCATCTGCCGCAGCATAATCATCGGAACTCGGGCAAACATCGAAGATTATTTGAAAGGGTTCTTCGACCGACGTGTGTAGTACCCGCTGGACCATGGTAGTCCAGCGAGTAGGGATTGCGGAAAATAGCAGGCCAGATTTAAGTCCTACTACAGGTGCCCCTTATATCTGGACCATCCAGTGCAAAATCTCTCCTGTACCAGATAAAGATTTTCAGGATCTCTATCCATGTGTCTAGAGAAATTTTTGCACTGACGTCACGCGAGCAAATACGCACAGCATGGAAG
>JABFSG010000086.1 GCA_013140715.1 Nitrospiraceae bacterium | reverse complement strand
TCCTGCGTGAGGCGATCCAACCCGTCATAGGTTCTGGTAATCGTCGCGGTGACCGTGCCCCCCGCATCTTTTTCCTGCACCTGCGTCACCCGATTGCCCGCATCGTAGGTGTAGTTGGTTGATGTGCCATCGTGGAACGTCGTTTTTGTGCGGCGGTTCAACGGATCGTACGTATTGGTCGTCACTTGACTCTTCCGATCCGTGACCGTCGCCACATTGCCGTTATTGTCGTAGGTATAGGTTTCGGTGCTGAGCAACGGGTCTTTTCTCGTCCCCGTCCGGTTCATGTTGCTGTACGTGTAGACCGTCTGTTGAGATTTCGCGTCGGTCACGGTCAGGAGATTGCTATTGGCATCATAGGCGAATCCAGTTGTGCCGTTGATCGCGTCGGTGAGTTGCGTAATCCGATCCAACGCATCGGGCGTATAGAGCGTCTTCTGCCCAAGGGGATTGGTGAGATTGCGCAAGCGGCCTGCGGCATCAAGGATGCGCTGGGTTTCCCGGTTCAACGGATCTTTGACCTTGACCAAGTCACCCGCTTCATAGGTGAACGTTGTCACGTTGCTCAGCGGATCGGTGATGGTGAGCGGCTGGCCTTGGGGATCGACGGTGATCGTGGTGGTCTTGTTCAGGGCGTTGGTGATGGTGGTCAGATTGCCCTTGGCATCGTAGCCAAACGTCGTGGTGTGATTGAGTGGATCCTTCACCGTCGCGACCTGATTATACGTCGGCTCGTAGGTGAAGGTCGTCGTGACGGCGTTGGGCGTGCCGGCCAGGCGTGTCACCGTCAGCACATTGCCCTTCGCATCGTAGGTGTAGTCCGTCCGGCGCGCCAGCGCATCGGCCACCTTGAGCAGCAGATTGGTCCCCGCTTCCCAGACGTAGGTGGTCGCCTGCGCTTCGGGCTGGCCATTGGCGTCTGTGCTCGAAAGGGTATAGCCCCCGCTGTTGAAGGTGAGCCGCTTCACGTAGCCCCGGGGATCGGTCATGTTCGTTTGAATGACTTGGCCACTCCCATTGAGGACGTAGGCGAACTGATAGGTCGTGCCGTCCGCCTGGGTCTGCGTCGCCACCCGGCCATTGGCATCGTAGGTGTTCGTCACATGCGTGTTGCCGTTGGGCTCCTTGGCCGTGAGTAGCCGGTGAGCAGCATCGTAGGTGTACTCCGCGACACCGGTGAGCGGATTGGTCACTTTCCACAGCCGCCCACTCGCATCGTAGGTATAGGTGATCGTCCGGCCCAGAATATCGGTCACCTGGGTGATCCGGTTGCTTGTGTCGTAGGTGAAGGTCAGGTAGCGCCCGTTCGGTGTCGTGATTTTGGAGAGATTCCCGGCCAACCCGCCACCCGCCACCCGTGTGAGTGTGAGCGTGTTGCCATTGCGATCCAGCATCGCCACGAGAGACCCATAGTCGCTGAAGCGCCATTCCGTCCCGTCTTTGAACTTGAGCCGGTAGCGCTGCACCACCTGGTCCCAGGCGAGGGTCGCCGCGTAGAAACTGGTCTGAGTGGTGCTGTGTTGGAGCGTGGAGTCGAGACAATTGGTGCCGCTCGTGCGAGCGAAGTGGATGTAGGCGCCATCCGGCAAGATCACCCGTACCGCCGTGCAGAGATCGTCGCGCAGCATGTATTGATCATAGGGGTGGCTGGCGCCGATACCGAACACGCGTGACGCGGTATCTTTGGTGCGATAGGTCCGAGTCAACCTGATGGGCATCACATCAGGCACTTCGATATCGGTGTCCTCCTGATAATAAATTCCTGTCATCATGCTCACCGGGTCGCCACATTTGCCGTTGGGGCACGGTGTATGGGCCTCTGCCGGCGGATCAGACTGGCATACCGGTCCGTTGGGTTGACCGGCATAATGAAAGATGGTGAAGATGTCAGGGTCCCACAGCGCATAGCAGTACGTGCCCCAGGCGTTCCCTACAATGGTTCCCCACGGGAGGGGGGTCCGCATGGTTGTTGCCCCCCTATCTCCCATGTTCGGTGGGCACTGCACCATTTCCCCTCCCAGTCTTCCGACCCAACCGGGAGGTTCCGGATCATATCTCGGTTGCCAGGCCACGGCATCATAGAAGGACTGTGATGCATCCAGTATCGCATCGGCAGTATGGCCCATGAAATACAGAGTCGAACTCTGCCCGGGGGTGAGCATCTCGCCAGGCCGTTGGGGCAGGCTGCCGACGGTGCATGACTTCTGCGGGGTAAATGTTTGGGCCCCTGGTTGCTCCGGCAGCAGGCTGAGGCACAGGGCACCAAGCAGGGGGAGGAACACTCGTGTCAGGGTTGTGTATCTCATGGGTTGGTCACCTGGAGGTTGAGACTGCCGGTGGCAGTCGTGGTCGGATTGATCGTGATGGTATAGGTGCCGGTCGTGGCAAGCGTCACGGTGGTCAGATTAAAGCTCGCCGCCGAGTTCGTCGTTCCGGTTTGATAGGCCCCGCTTGGGGTGTAGAGATTCACCGTCACACCCCCCAGCGTATTGCCCGTGATTTTGACCGTGACTTGCTGGCTCGCGGTGCCGTCGAAGGTGTAGCGGGCGTTCTGACCAGCCCGGCCAATTGTCACGGGAGTCGCCGCCGCATTGATGGTCACCGAGCCGGTGACTTCCGAGGACAACGTGATCGTCATGTTGCCAGTATTGGCGCCGGAGGGATTCACGGTGAGTGTATAGGTCCCGGTGGTCGGCAAGGCCGCCGAGAGATCGAGACTGCCGCCCGCCGTGCCGATCGAGGTGGCCGTCACATAGGTCCCATCCGGTTTGAGGAGCATGATGTCCGCATAGGTGAGGGTCACCGCGGTGAAGCCAACACTCACCCATTGCCCCGCGGTGCCGCTGAATGTGTAGAGCGCATTCTGGCCGACCGTCGCGATCGTGGCAGTGGTCGCGGTGCCGTTCAGATTCAGCGTCCCGCTCACATAGGACATGAGTTTCAGCGTGATGGTGCCCGTCGCGATGCCCGCCGGGTCGACGACGAGGGTATAGGTGCCGGTCGTGGGCAAGGTCCCCGACGGAATTGGTGGCTCCAGCCCCCCGCCTGCAGTGCCCACCGATGTGGAGGCGAGCGTGGTGCCGTCCGGTTTCAGGAACGTCACGGTGGCGGACGTGAGCGTCACGGACGTGAGGCCGAGACTCACCCACTGCCCGCTCGTGCCACTGAACGTATAGCGCGCGGTCTGCCCGATCCGCGTCAGGCTGATCGGCACCGAGGCGCCATCGAGGGTGATCGTCCCCGAGAGGGCAGACGACAGGGTCAAGGTCAGGCTGCCCGTGTAGGTACTCGTCGGGTCCACGACGATCGTATAGGTCCCGGTGGTGGGGAGCGCCGTAGTGGGATCGAGGCTGCCGCCGCTCGTACTGATCGAAGTGGAGACTAAAGTTGTGCCGTCCGGCTTCAGCATCGAGACGGTGCTGGACGTGATGGACACGCTGGAGAGGCCCAGGTTCACCCACTGACCGGCTGTGCCACTAAACGTATAGCGTGCCCGCTGACCTGGAACGGTCAGCGTCGGGGTGACGGACGAGCCGTCGATCGTGATCGTGCCCGTGACATCGGCCTGGTTGTAGAGCGTGAGCGTGACATTGCCGGTGTAGGTGCTCGACGGATCGACGAGGATCGCGTAGGTACCGGAGGTCGGGAGCACCTGGGTGTCGATCACCCCGCCACCAGTCCCAAAGGAGGTGGGTCCTGCCAGTACGCTCCCGTCCGGCTTGATGAGAGACACAAAGCCTGAGGTGATCGTCACGCTGCTTAATTGGAGACTCACGGTAGTGCCGGAGGTGCCCGTGAAGAAGTAGCGCGCATTCTGGCCGATGCGGCTGATAGTGACCGGTACGGCCGCGCCACCCGGCGTAATGTTGCCCAGCACTTCCGTGGACAGGGTGACCGTGACGTTCCCGGTATAGGTGCTGACCGGATCGAGGAAGATCGTATAGGTCCCGGCCATGGGCAGGACCGGCAGGTCGAGGCTGCCGCCGGTCGTGTTGTACGTGATGGGCGTCGTGAGCGCCCCGCCGTCAGGGCGGTAGACCGACAGGGCGAACTGCGTGATCGTGGCGCTGCTGAGCCCAATACTGAGGCGCTGCCCCGCAACCCCGCCGAACACCATCAACCCGTTCTTGCTGGCCGTCGTGATCGATGCGGCCACGGTCGGACCATTGACCGTGATGCGCCCGGTGTATTGGATATCCGTGGCCACGACGCCGGGCGGAGCCACAAAGAATTCTTGGGCACTCGTCACCTGGCCTTGAGGAGTGGAGACAGCAATCGGGCCGGTTTGGGCGCTGCCTGGTACGGGCACCGTAATGGTCGTGGTGGTCGCGGTGGCAACGGCGCCGATCGCTGCGGTAAAGGCCACGCGGTTATTGATGAGGGTCGTGTCGTAGTTGGTGCCGGTGAGGGTGACCGTCGCGCCATAGCTCGCGACTGCCGGACTGAAGCTAGAGAGGGTCGGTGCGCCGCCGGTGCCCACCGTGAATGACGCGCTGCTTGTGGCCGTAACCCCGGCGACCGTGACGCTGATCGGGCCATTCGTCGCGCCGGCTGGGACGGTGGTGGTCAACACGGTAGTGGATGCTGTCGCGACCGTTGCGGTCGTGCCATTGAACTTCACGGTATTCGACGCTGGGGTGGCGCTGAAGCCAGTGCCGTAGATCGTGACGGCCGTGCCGATCGGTCCGCCGGAGGGCGTGAACTGGAAGATCGCGAGGGTCGAGGAGGCTTGCCGCGCGATGCCAGTCAAGTTGCCGACGGCATCGTACTGATAGGCGGCGGTGTCCGTCGCCGGATCGATGACGGCCAGCAGCCGCCCGAGATGGTCGTACACAGAGCTGATGTCGCCCGCCCGACTGGGACTACTGATCCCCAGCAAGAGGACGCCGACCACGGCAAGGGCACGGAGACTGCGCTGGATGGTGGACCACCACGATATCTTCATTACGATCCTCTCTGCAGCAGGTACGATTGGTTCGTCGTTTCCATTTCGCCACCACTTGGGCGCAACATCTCGCGCACCGTCACATGGTTCCTGAACATTTCATGGCCTCTGTGTGCGGCGCACCCTGCACGATCTTGAACCCGGACGCAATCCCCTCTTGTGTGCTAGCACATTTGGCTATACCAAGTGATTTGGGGGTAGCCATTTGAGGGGGGGCATAAGTCCCTAGGGAATGTGGCCGTGCTGACGACCGATGGCTGAGTGCTGAGAACAAGGCAAGGCCACGTAGGGCTTGCGGATGCGGTGAGTGTTGGATGGGACATGAAGCGCTTAAGGGGCAGCGGGACAGGCACCGTCGCAGACGGTGCCTGTCCCTGTGGTAGGACAAAGAGGGGAGCCATTCGTGTAGGAGCAATCATACCTAGGGTGTGTCACCAGCTATGAAACAGGACTTCTGAGGAACAGCGGAGGAACCAGATCAACCAGATCAACCAGACAGACCAGCGAGACAGGGTTGGGAGGCATTGGCGAACTGCCTTGCCGGTTCAGTGTCAACTGTGGCCGACAGTGGTTTCGAGTTGCTGGATCGTACCCTCCAACCGTTCCTGATGGGGTGAGGCAAGGGACCGGAACTCGATCCCGATGCCGTGCCTGCCGGACCAGCGGACGACGGCGCCTTGGATCAGGATCGGGGTCGCTCCTTCATGGACATAGAGCAGAAGATCTACATGCATCCCCGCGATGGCTTGCAGGGAACTTTCAAGCCGACAGCCTTTGCGCGAGAGGTCTAGCGCTTTGCTGATCTCATGGAGTCGATTCTGGTGGACGAGCGTGCCGGAAAACGAAGCTGCGAATCGGGGAAATTGTCGGGTTACCATCACTGACTCTTTTCTGCGGTCTTGCCGCGGTATGACTGTATCGCCCTCAAGGACTGCACTATGCAGATGTAATGCCACCTCAAGGCGATCGCAATGTCTCTCTTCCCCATGATTTTACAGGTTTGAACTCCAGAGATTGAAACGTCTCTGTCCGTTCGTGGGCATGGGTGAAGGCTAGAGGAAGCGTCGATCGAGTTTGGAGGTAGCCGGCGTGTCAATCACGTGGTGGCTGTACTCCTCCGATCGATGTGTCCGCGCCGTGCATCTGTTCTAACAGGCTACTGAAACAGTCCACCAGCGGTACTCTCGACGTCCGCGAAGCCTGTCTCGCGTTGAAATTTCAAGTTGCTCGCCACTCATTCCAGAGTGCAGATTGTTCTGACAACGTGATACTTGGAGCTCGCGTCCAGAAGCTCTCACGATCACGCGGGTGCGATCGTTCCATGCTGTGTGCCGGGAATGGTCGCTCTGTAGGTTCAGGCCCACACTTCTTTCGCGTCTCATCAGCGAACGATTCGTTCCAATGAAATTAGGGAATGAAGATTATTCGAACATAAATGAGGCTTTGGTGTGAGTAACCGCCGGAGGGCACAGCTTATGCTCCTCACTCTGCTCGGCACGGCGCTTGAGCGCCATAGGCTTTGCAAAAGGGGGGTTCCATGGCTCCGCACACTCCACCGACACGATCTGCTCGGCTGCTTCTAGCGCTGGCACTGTTCATCGGCATTGGAGGCTCATTCTCAGAAGATGTACTGTCTCAGATCGGACGCTTCGCCGCGCAGGATCCCGGCGTGCGCGCCGAGTCCACCGGCGCGGGTGGGATGTTGCCAGGAATAGGGGTGGGCTCGCTGGAGCAGCGCGTTTTTGCCGTCGGAAAAGAGGCCTTTGAGGAAGTGGCATCCGTTCAGGGCACGCTCTCTGACACGGAAGCGGGTCTCGGCCCCCGTTTCAACCTGGACAGTTGCGCTGGCTGTCATGCTCATCCTGCGGTAGGTGGAACCAGCCCGTTTGTCAATCCACAAGTCGAGTTGGCCAAGAAGTATGGCGCGAACAATGATATCCCGTCGTTTATCAAGCGGGATGGTCCGGTTCGTGAAGCTAGATTTAAACATAATTCTGACGGTACAGCCGATGGCGGGGTGCATGCGCTCTTCACGATTGCTGGGCGAACCGATGCGCCTGGCTGCTTTCTTCAGCAGCCGGATTTTCGCACTGCGGTTGCCCGGCAGAATGTGGTGTTTCGCATTCCCACGCCCCTATTCGGCGCAGGTTTGATCGAAGCGATCGACGACGACGCGATTCTTGCCAATGTGCAGGCCAGCTTCGTGGCGAAGCAGTCGTTGGGGATTCGGGGTCGTGCCAACCGCACGAGTGGGCATCCCAATACCAGCGGGAATGACGGCACGGTCACTCGATTCGGCTGGAAGGCCCAGAATAAATCGCTCGAAATCTTTTCAGGCGAAGCCTACAACGTCGAGCAGGGCATCACAAACGATCTGTTTCCGCATGAACGAGATGAAGCGCCGGCCTGCCGCTTCAACCCAACGCCGGAAAGTTCGACGAATTACGGGGCAGCCGACCCGCTTGAAGTTCCCAGCGACGTCGTGAAATTTGCCTTGTTCATGCGCTTTCTCGCACCTCCGACACCTATGCCAGACACGGACACTATTGTCCGGGGACGGAAGTTGTTCGGAGACATCGGCTGTGCGGCGTGCCATACCCCGACATTGCATACCGGTAAATCGTCCGTAGAAGCACTGCGGAATAAAGAGGTTCACCTGTATTCCGATCTGGTGGTCCACAACATGGGCCCGGGCCTGGCCGATGATGTCAGTCAGGGCAGTGCGGCGGGCGATGAGTTCCGTACGGCGCCTTTGTGGGGCCTTGGGAAACGAATATTTTTTCTGCACGACGGTCGGACAAAAGATCTTATCGAAGCGATTCAGGCCCATGCAGGGTTCGGTGGCGGGCGTTATGTGCCGTCAGAGGCCAATCAGGTCGTCGCGCAGTATAACCGGCTCAGTGAGATCGACAAGCAGCATCTGTTGAACTTCCTGCGTTCACTGTGATCGAGGGGCTCTCTGGTCGTCCGAGCCTGTGTCGGAGGGAGAGGAGTCATGATCGCAATACGAACGGGAAGGCTTATCGTCGTGCTCGTGGTGATGCTGTTTTTGTCTCCCGCCGGCCTTGTCCGGGCTGACGGATTTTCCGGTGGGATCGGGAACACGTTTGGGCCTCGTTTCGGTGCCGATCCGCATCGCCTCCCACGTGTCCCGAATGATCTGCGCCATCGGCCACGGCCCGTGGCCGATGCGGCAGGCTGGGTCCAGCATTGGAGTCAGATTGCGATCGATGCAACCGGACTCGATCATACGCCCGTCGCACCAGGGGAAAATCGGACCAAATATGCCGAACAACTGGGGCCAGGGCGAGCGAGTCGGGCGATGGCCATCGTCCATCTTGCCATGTTCGATGCCGTGAACGCGATCGAGGGTGAGCACAAATACAAGAGTTACATCGGGGTAGGGCCTGCTCCGTTCGGCACGTCGATGAAGGCGGCGATCGCCCAGGCCGCCCACGATACGCTGGTCATGCTCTTTCCCTCGCAGGCTTCGAGCATGGATACGCAGCTTGTGGACGATCTCACCGAGATTCCGGATGGACGGTTGAAGACAAACGGTGTGGCGTTGGGAAGACAAGCGGCCGCAGCCATTCTGGCTGCGCGAGCCAATGATGGTTCACAACATCCTGAACCGCACATCGGCCTGGAGTTTCTCACGAGCAACGATCCGGGGAAATGGCGGCAGGACCCCATCAGTCTGATTCCGCTCGCGCTGGGCGCTCATTGGTCCGAGGTCAAACCCTTCGTCCTCGAACGGGCCGATCAGTTCCGGGTTCCGCCGCCGCCCGGACTTGACAGTGCCGCGTATGCCGCCGCCTATAACGAGGCCAAGACACTGGGAGGCGACGGACTGGTGACTCCGACTACGCGCACCTCGGATCAAACACAAATCGGGATCTACTGGGCCTATGACGGGACGCCCAGCCTCTGTGCACCGCCACGTCTCTACAATCAGATCGCTATGCGTATCGCCCACAAAATGGGCACGGACACCGACGCCCTGGAACTTGCACGGCTGCTGGCCCTTGTGAATGTCGCGATGGCGGATGCCGGCATCGCTGTATGGGAATCCAAATACTACTATCAGTACTGGCGTCCCGTCACCGGCATTCGCGAGGCCGACAAAGACACAGGGCCGACCGGGCTCGGCGACGGCAATCCCGCGACGGTAGGAGATGTAACCTATACACCGCTTGGGGCGCCAGCCAGCAATCTCACTGGGCCGAATTTCACCCCGCCCTTTCCGGCTTATCCGTCCGGGCATGCCGGTTTTGGAGGCGCGCTCTTCGAGATGCTGCGGAACTTCTATCGAACCGATCGCATCGCATTTACCTTCGTCTCGGACGAATTTAACGGTGTGACACGGGACAATAATGGCCTTGTGCGGCCGGTAGTGGAGCGCAGCTTCTCCTCCCTTTCGCAGGCGGAAAGGGAAAATGCCCAAAGCCGCATCTATCTCGGCATCCATTGGGCATTCGATGCGACTGAGGGGATTGCGCAGGGTAACCGCGTGGCCGACTATGTGTTCAAGCACGCTCTACTGTCACAGCATCAGCGAGGCATTGGACGGTGAGGGGGAATAGTCTCCGCCGACTGGCTGTCGTATAGCAGTACGGTTGTAGCCGATAATTGGACGGCCTGTGTGTTTCTGAGACGAAGGGAACATGAAGACCTTCTCTCTTTCCGGTCACCTCGTCCGTGCACGGGATTGAAAGGGGATCCATGAAACGGTGCCATATTGCCATGGAGGCCTTGGATGTGGAGGAGACGGATCACACGTGACATGAACGAGATTCTCCGGGAGCATGTTACGTCTGAAAGCAAACTGCATAGATCCGTCGAGCCTGCCCGACAAGCGATCAGCCGAAGTAACCCAGCCAATTCCGTTCACGCCTCTATCGCGTGCAACGATCGATTACCACCCATGCATTCAAAGGGTTGAAATAGATGCCGGAGTGTTTTGGCCTGCTGCGATGCGCGAGATCGTCGTCAATCGTTTGACATGCTACGGAAAAACGAACTCGGTATGTGACGCTTCGCGGGTTCGCATGTATGGTTCAATAGGGAAATATGTTTGCAGGGTACGTAATAGCGTGCCTTCTTGCTCTTCCAACGCTGGCGGGCCAGGACACGTTTGCCAGAACCAATGTCCAACATCGGAGCAGGTGAGGCCAAAGGTCATGTTAGGTGTCGAGCATATTCTGGTTTTTTCAGGCTGAACAGCAACCGTCATTGCCGACGGAGTCCTTTGGGGTTCTTTTGGGTTGATTGCTCAGAAAAGAATGTGCGGCCGATTTTCTTCGTTTCGCCATGGAGTGACGGATCGCTAGGGCACGACTGCAAAGTGGTCGGAAGTCTTTTCTCGCCTGCACAGGGCAATGAAGACTTCCGACCCTCTTGTACTTCCGTGGTTAGTTCAATGGTGGAACGACCCCGGCAAATGTCAGTAGATCGGTGATGCGGAAGTCGCCGGCTGTCGCAGACGGTAACACCGGCGTCCAGTTTGGCCGAGCAGCCAGATAGGATGTCTCATCGGCCTTCAGCAGCCCGATAAACACTTCACCGACGATACGTCCGCCAACCGGTCCCAAGCGGAGACCATTCTCCATGAGTTCGGCCTCCTTCAGAATGTAAAACCAGAGGGGCGTGCTCTTCTCCATGTCAAAGGGCTTGAGCATATCCAGTTGCACCGGGCTCAACGCCGGCACACCCATCTTTCGCGCAATCGCCTGGCCTGATGGAAGTCCGAAATTGACATGGCGCATCAGGTTGCGCGAGGCCAATGACTGGACTCCGTCGGCTGGCAGACCGGGAGCGGGTCCACGCGATCCTGGAAGTAACATTACGACGCTGGAAAGTTTGCCGTCGATCCGTTTATTGGGCCGGAAATTACCGTCGCCGAAATCGAAGAACGTTTGCCAATCGACAAACCGACGGGGCGCGCGTTTCCCGCCGCGCAGATCGTTCGGATCCAGGTCGTTGGGGTCCTGGGTGTCGTCGAAGATAAATGCGAAGAACGGCGTTGTCGGCGTTGCGGTGGGGCCAAAGTTGAGGCGGTAACTCGGACGTATTTGCGAATGGCCAAAGCGGTAGGCGGCCACTGAAAATTCGATGGGAATCGAGGGGTTCTTTTTATCTACGTCGTAGAAGCGGAGTCCCTTTTTAAGGATGTCATCGACGCGCTCTTGCCCGATCGTGAGCGGCAGAAATTCGTGCAGGATGATCCACTGGTAGTGCCAGCGGACCTGGCGCTGGGCCAGCTTGAAAATGCGATCAGCCGATAGCCCGGCATTCTCAGGGTCCGCACGGAGCCGGTCGATTACCGCGTTATGAAAACGCAGCATGGCCATGTGAAATTGAGCCAGGATCACGTGTTCGTCGTTTCGGCTGTCGCCCAGGATGGCGTTTTTGTTAGGGTCGCGCGGTAGATCGAAACGGACCGCTCCCTTGCGGGAGACCAACTCGGATCCTGGAATGGGTTCCACAAGAAGTTTAAAATCGCCGGAGCTTTTGTCGTACAGTTCAGGGGACCCTTCCGGCCCACTCCCGTATACGCTGTCCAGGTCGAATGCTGCGGTGCGAAAGTTCGTCGTTTTCCTGGGATTGCTCCGCTCGAGGAGCGGAGATCTGGGGTCGAGTGTGATGTCGTGGTCCAGGAATTGACCGAAGAAGGTCACACCGGCCGTCATATTGGGATTGTCGGGATTGTTGGGACTGAATACTGCGGGATTCGTGATCGACTGAATGGGATCGGTCAGATTATCCGATGCATCGATGGGGCCGCCCTTTTCGCCCAGCTTTTTCGCCTGCTCTCGTGCTTCATCGGTCGGTGGAGCAAAGGGTGGCAATTCCGGAAACATACGCGTAAAGGTATTATCCGGAGCGTGAGGCCGTTCCTTCATGCCGGGAAGGTGCAGATTATTTTTTCCATCAGCATGAGCCGCAGTGAGCCCGAAGATTGCGGTAGAACATACTAACCCAGCCAGACCGGCAGACAGGAACTTCTTGCGACGATGCAACATCGTGTCCTCCTCATGTTGCTTCAGGTGTTCTGACAGCCGGGATCCAATCTTTGTCTCCCGGGATGAATGAGCTCCATCTCGGGCAGAGCAAGAACCGAACCTTCGGGTGCATATCCTCCATCGAGGCCATATCCACGCGAAACAAATGAAGGGAGATCTGTGGAACCTTCTCTCGAAAGATGACTGTATGGAAAACAGAACGTATGCGAAAGAATCCGTTGATCTCTGTAAAAGTACAAGGTGGCTTCGCATGCTACGTAGACTATCAACCGGTATTCGTGAATGCTTTTGAACCAATCGTCGACTTGCCGCTACGACGAGCTTTCGCGATTTGTCGTTCGTGAAGCAGAAAGATTGGGTGTGCCTATGTCGTTCTGTGCGAGAGACGGGATACGCCTCGGAGGATTTTTTGGGCTTCCCTCGTGGTCTTTCGATGCCGGCGCATGCACCGTCGAAGCGATTATGAATAGGGCGGGGGGCAGGAGTTAGGTCGAAGAAGACGACTATCATTGCATTGCAGCAGCGGTCTCTGGATAATGCGGCAACGATTCTGATCCCAGCGTCACACTTCAGACAAAACCAGATATTGTATGTCTTCCATTTCTTTGGCCTTACTCATTTTTGGTGTCTGCTACCTGGTCATCATCACCGAGCGGATCCATAAGACAATTGTGGCACTGTGCGGGGCGGCGCTGATGATCGCCCTCGGCGTGGTGTCGCAAGACGAGGCATTCTATTCCCATGAGTTTGGCGTCGACTACAACGTCGTGTTTCTGCTGATCGGGATGATGGTGATCGTGAACATTGTCCGGGAGACTGGTCTCTTCGAGGTTTTGGCTATCTGGGCGGCGCAGCGGGCCGACGCAAAGCCGTTTCGCCTTCTGGTGCTGCTGGTATTGTTGACGGCTGGGCTTTCGGCCATGCTCGATAACGTCACGACCGTTCTACTCATGGCGCCTGTTACGTTGGCCATTACCAAGCGGTTGGAGCTCAATCCCATTGCATTTCTTGTGGCAGAAGCGCTTGCGTCGAACATCGGTGGGACTGCAACGCTGGTCGGTGATCCGCCCAATATCATGATTGCCAGTAAGGCCGAGTTGAGCTATCTCGATTTTTTGATGGTATTGGCTCCTATCGCGCTGTTGATTCTGGCCCTATTCGTGGCTGCGCTGTGGGTCATTTTCGGGAGAAAAATGACCGTAGCGCCGCATCTTCGAACGGCGGTTCTGGCCATGAGTTCACGGGAGGCTGTTTCAGATCGACCCTTCTTGTATCGCTGTCTCTGGCTGTTGGGGATCGTCAACGTGGGGTTCTGTCTGCATTCGCTTATTCATCTTGAGCCGGCCACGATCGCCCTCCTTGGCGCGAGTCTATTTATGCTCCTCGGTCATGCGAGACGAAAGCCGAAGGATATCGAGGAATTATCGTATCTCACCGATGTCGAATGGAAAACCATCTTCTTTTTTATAGGACTCTTTATATTGGTCGGTGGCTTGGTAAAGGTCGGCGTGATTCGTTACCTGGCCGATCAGTTGGTATCGGTGACACAGGGAAACCTTGTCGGATCCACGATGGCGGTTCTGTGGGGGTCTGCGCTACTCTCGGCGGCTGTGGATAACATTCCCTACGTCGCGGCTATGAATCCATTGATTGTGGATCTCGCCCGGTCGCTTCACCCGGACATTTCGGACTATGCGGTCTTGGTGCATCAGCCGGATATCCTTCCCCTGTGGTGGGCGCTGGCGCTTGGGGCCTGCTTGGGGGGGAACGGCACGATTATCGGCGCGAGTGCGAACGTCGTGATTGTGGATATCGCGCGCAAAGCCGGCTATCCCATTACATTCTGGCAGTTTTTCAAGTTTGGGTTTCCCGTGATGTTGGGGTCGGTGCTCATGAGCGCTCTGTACCTCTGGCTCATCTTTCTTCGCTGACCGAGCCCTCCTGCCCATAGCCAGAACTTGCGCGAGGCGAACTGAATGACCCACTTGCAAATCCACACAGTTGAGATTTCAGGGGAGAGTCTACCGCGTGACTAATTGGGCTGTCCCTGCAAGGTGCAAATCTCGCCGAATTCACGAGAGTGCCATTCCTAATCATAGGAGTTACGGCAAACTGACGTGAAGGAATTCCATCGTCGCTGTATATCAGGAGCTACAGTCGAAAGAGCCTTGTGAAATCGATGAGATGCGGCGATTCTGGTCTCAAGGGGTGCACTCATTTCCCTTCGTAAGGATTCGATCTTAACACTGGAAGACGGTGCGGTAAGTCGAAACACCTATATAACGAGTATGTCGTCTCTCTCTTCGCTACGGTATGGTGCTTGCTTTCTCTCGCCATTGAATCGTAGGTCATCGTTTTCCCCAACATGATGCTGGAGGTTTGGTTATGGCGAAGCGCAGTCTTGAAGCAAAGCGTTTCCACAATACAACAGGCACACGATGGGAACAGAAGGTGCCAAACATAGAAACTACTCAAGCCTCTGGCATGATGTCCGCTGTGACCATCCCTCCTGATCGGCGCTGTGAGGCGCGCATGGAGTATCGGTGCATGTGTTCGTATGAGGTGCTTGAGGCCATGGAGAATGAGTCGGTCATCGTTGAACGAGGAGAGGCTTTCTCGCTGAATCGGAGCATGGAAGGGATGCTTCTCTTTATGGGGCGACCGCCCGATCTAAAGCAGTTGATAAGAGTGCACATGGGCCTGTCAGGAATGGGCCGCACGGTGAAGGTCTTTGAATCCCGATGGGCCAAACCTGTTCAAGTGGAATCGCTTGGAAACCTCTACCTGGTCGGATGCCGACGGGTATCTGGGCCTGCCACCATCTATCGCTCGAATATCCCGCCACGGATGAAAGCCGTCTCTCTCTCGTAAGGTAATTCCCGCCATAAGTCTGTTTCAGGGTTGACTCTTTTGTGGCATGGCTGTAGCCTCTTTCGGCATCCTTGTCCCATGGTTATTAGGTCGCAGTCTGTAGCCCATATGATGGGCATGTGTGCATGATAACAACACCTGAACTCGAGCTTCGAACCAACGACGCCGTCCCAATTGTCGTGTCACTCGACGCCGCACATTCAATGATTGCGCTGCCTGCCAAGCCACCGGTGTTGCATGCCATGGGTGTCCACGCGGTTACTAGAACGGACGGTGTACCGAGAGAGTCCCCTCCCTATGAGGAATGGGGCTTTGCAGAACGTGCATGGTATTTGGAGAAGCGGCAAGGCTTTACCGGGGTAATCCGTGCGCTCTTGTGGCCGACGGAGGGGGTTGTCGAAGTTGGAACTCATGACTCGATCTGGGCCGAGCGGACACAGAAACCACCGGTTGAGTTTTTCCGGTTTCAGATCAGTGAGGCCGGGTACCAGAGTTTGCGGTGCTACCTCCGAGAGACCATCGCATCGGAAGAGCCGGTCGGCATTGTCGGCAACAGCCGGTTTTGTGTAGCTCGGTCATCGTACCATCTGTTTCACCATTGCCATCACTATACGGCGAAAGGATTACGCGAGGCAGGGCTGCCCATCTCGATGTGGGGAGCCTTAACGCGCAACGGTTTTGCCAGGCAACTTCGGCGTATTGCGCCCCTCTCCTAAGAATATTGTAGTGGCACTGATATCCTGCCTGTGTATCGATCCATGCTCCATATCGATGAGGGCGGTGAAGTTCCGATCTGATCGGTGGGGTGATATGGAGCCCGACTGGATCAGTCCATCGGGTGTCTCTATATATAATGGGTGTCTGTTGGAACCGGGGCGCAGGTCGAATCAGAGTCGATTCGACTCGTCCCATATGCGTTACGAGCAAACCTTCGATGGCAGCAATTACGAGAGACCGATCTGTATGGCTGAGAAATGAAGTTAGGTCAGGAAGCGATCAGCTGAGTCAGAATCCCCAGCGTGTATATCTGAATCTTTTCTATAGACGTTGCCGAAGAAAATCGGCTCACGATTCAAAAAATCGTACAGTCCGTAGAGTATCTTAAATTATTGATATTGCAGAGACTACTTGTTGAGTGCTTGCACTGCTAGGACTTTTCAGGAGAGTAAATCGGCAGGTGCCATGTTGCTATGTTTTCGGTTTGGATCTGGCACGGAGCATGCTTCACATCTAGGTCGGTGCAAATCGGTACGCTTGTTGACACCCATACTGAAGAGAGTTAGGATTTCAATACTTGAAAGATCTATAATCAGGCCAGTGGGTATATTTCGTATCTGGCAAAGTGGTTCATGAGGTTGTTCGAAACAAGAATGCGAAGATTGAAGACCGCTAACCAATTGGTTGCAACAACCCGTGCGTAATGTGATGAGAGGCTTTTGGGGCTACGGGTACTAAAGAGACTTCAGTATCGACTCAGGGGTGCTTTTCAGACATTAACAGGAGGTACGCATCATGGCGAGTACAACGTTCGGAGGGAGCGACCGCGGGTACGACATGTCGCTCTGGTACGATTCGAAGATTTTCAAGGTCAGTTGGTTCGCGATGCTGGCGGCCGTCGGGGCCGA
>JABFSG010000102.1 GCA_013140715.1 Nitrospiraceae bacterium | reverse complement strand
CCCTAAACAAGGAGTGACATATTATGAAGAGCATGTTGATGGCAATTATGGCAGTCGCAGTGGCAGTGACGTTCAGCGCCCCAGCCTTCGCTGGCGAAGAGAAGAAGGAAGAGAAGAAGGGCGGCCATGTCGTGGTGTTCGGCGAAGAAAAGAAGAAGGATGAGAAGGGCAAGTCAGTTGATACGTTCGGCGATGAGAAGAAGAAGGATGAAAAGGGCGGCAAGTAATCCATTTTCTTTGGCGAGGCTAGCCGGAGGGGTCTTCTGCTTAGAGCTGAGGACCCCTCTGGCGCTTCTCCTGCCTACCTGCTTTTCTGAAGATACACCGACTGCAAACCCACAATCGACTTCGCGTCTCTGATCGTTCCAGCCTCAATCATTCTCACCGCTTCCAATAGAGGCATCTCGATCACTTCAAGAATCTCATCACGATCGAGCTGTTGCCGTCCAACCGTCAACTCTGTTGCCTTGTAGATATGAATGATTTCGTCGGTAAACCCTGGCGCGGTAAAGATGCTGGAGAGGAGCTCGAGTTTGCCGGCTTGATACCCGACTTCTTCTTCAAGTTCGCGTGCGGCGCAGACAGTAGGATCTTCGCCAGGATGAAGTTTCCCGGCTGGAATCTCATAGATAAACCCTCCTGCCGCGTGGCGGAACTGCCTGATTAGGATGACCCTGCCATCGTCTTTTAGTGGCACCACCGCTGCCGCTCCGGAATGGCGCACAACTTCCAAGTCAACCGTGAAACCGTTGGGCAGTGTGACGGTATCGACGTTCAAGTTCACGACGATGCCTGTGTAAATGTTCTTCGTCATGAAAGGCTTATGGCTTGTGGCTAATAGCGCATGGCACGAGCAAGGATGAATTCCCTGACATCTTGTTTGTGCTATCAGCCATAAGCCATTAGCTCTTGGGTTTTCGATAGAACGGCGGCTTCACAATGAGTGCCGGAAGGCTCTTGCCACGAATCTCGATTAGGATCGATGTGCCTGGCTCTGCATAGCGCGTAGGCACATAACCCAACCCGATCCCTTTCTGAAGGAGTGGCGAGAGATTGCCGCTGGTAACTTCACCGACGGGTTGGGAGGTTGCAGGATCAAGGATTCTGAATCCGTGGCGAGGCACAGCCTTCTCCACGAGTTCGAAAGCCACGAATCGGCGGGTAGGTCCAGCTTGTTTCTGCGCCAGAAGCGCTTGGCACCCGACGAATTCTCCCTTCTGGAAACTGACGGTCCAGTCCGCATTGGCTTCAAACGGAGTCGTATCCTCACCCATATCGTTGCCATAGAGCAGATAGCCCATTTCCAACCGGAGAAGATCCCTCGCACCGAGCCCGGCCGGTTTGAGTCCCCAAGCCTGTCCCTTGTCGATGAGCAGGTCCCAGAGGCGGCCAACCTTGTCTGTGTCGATGTAAATCTCATAGCCCAGTTCACCGCTGTAGCCGGTCCGAGCCAGTAAGCAGGATAGGCCGCCGATCGTCCCGTCACACATGTGATGGAGCTTTAACCCTTCGAGCGCAGTCGCACCAAGACTCATGAGCAGGTCACGAGATTTGGGACCTTGAACAGCCACCTGGGCCAATTCGACCGACCGATCTTCAAGGCGAACTGTCGCGTCCTGAGCAAGTTGGGCTTGGAGCCACAACAGAATCTTCTCGCGGTTCGAGGCATTCACGCATAAGAGAAACTCGTCCGATGAGAGCCGATAGACGAAGATGTCGTCTTTGATTCCGCCCTTCTCGTTACAAACCATAGAGTACTGGGCATGAGAAACGGCGACCTTGCCGACATCGTTGGTGGTGACTCGTTGCAGGAAGGACATCGCGCCAGGTCCGGCGATCCGTATCCGTCCCATATGGCTCACATCGAAGAGCCCGACATGGGAACGGACTGTATGGTATTCGTCCACGACACCGCTGTATTGGATGGGCATCTCCCATCCGGCGAAATCGACGAGTTTGGCGCCACAGGTTTGATGGTGCGTGATGAGGGCTGTACGCAACATTGGTGGCTTAGAGGCCCAGTAGTTCGACATCGAAAATCAACGTCGCATTTGGGGGAATCACACCGCCTGCACCCTGTGCGCCGTAA
This sequence comes from Nitrospiraceae bacterium, assembly GCA_013140715.1. Classification (GTDB taxonomy): domain Bacteria; phylum Nitrospirota; class Nitrospiria; order Nitrospirales; family Nitrospiraceae; genus Palsa-1315. The sequence continues at coordinate 15,027 of JABFSG010000102.1, read as the reverse complement.
CCAAGCTTTGAAGGAATCGTCAGCTTTCGCTTCCCACCCACCCTCATACCCTTGACACCCTCATCCCATCCTTTGATGACCCTCCCAGCCCCAAGAGGAAAAGAAAAAGGTTGCCCTCGGTCCACGGAACTATCGAACTTCTTGCCATTTTCCAGCCAGCCTGTGTAATGCACCATGACGGTCTTTCCCCCCTCTGCAATCACGCCGGTTCCAATCACGAGATCGATATACTGCAACCCCGACGCAGTCGTAACTTCATTCCCCTTTGCACCTGCTTCTTGAAATGGCATGATGGCTCCTTGTCTAATTGCCGGTCACTCGACCACGCTGACCGACGACGGTGGCGCAACGTAATTATTGCGCACGAGAACTCCTCAACACCCGGACGGCGTCCCTTTTCGAGAGCTCCATGGACCTGGCGCCCTCACCGATGCGCCTTGCGGGAATCAGGCTCGGAAAAGATGACCACACTCGCTGTGTAGCCGTGCAGAAAGCTCCGCCCTCCGACAGGACCGATCTCGCCTTGGGCAAAGAACCCTGCTGTGGGGATGGGGCCAAGCCGCTCCTGTACAACTCCGCTATCATGGTGGGATTGGCCAAAGAGTCCCTCACCACGTCCGCAACAACTGAACAGAAGGGCGCCGAGCGGAGGACTTGTATGCCTCATACGGTCTCCAGCCAGGAGAAAGTGCAGGTCGTCGCTTGCGGACTTCGCGTCGCGAAGGTGGAACTGTACGGTCTGACCTTCTTGCACAACATCTCCGATCGCGACAGCTCCAGCCTGTTGATCGGCTCCAATCAGATTCCGAACGAGGAAATCGCCACGTTCGAAATGACTCCCCTGCTCATCGATCACGATTCCCAGATGCAGCGCACGGTGCGTATCGCGGTGCTGAGACCCTTGCAGCGATTCAAAGACGTCTTGGAGGCGTTTCAAGGCTGAAACACCGCCGAGTTCATAAATAAGGTTCTGCTCCGCCCTGGTGACGACAAACCGTTCACCGATCGGACGGCAGCCTTGCGAGGTCACGGTTCGGACAACGATCGGTCCGGTGAGTTGCACTCCCACCAGGCCCCCGTCGAAAACCTGGCCATTGAGGAACAATCGATTCTCTCCTGAATCCTGACCTCCACCGGCAAGACCTCCCCCCACGGTACCATGGGGATACCGGTCGGTCATGATGGACAAGACTTCCTGCATGGGCGTCGAAAATGGATCCGCCAGGAGAAGAAAAGTCGAATCTTCGATTCCAGGCTCCGGCCACCCAGGCATGCGAATTTGGTCCTGCAGCTGGGATACGGAGATCTGAAGCGGAGTCAGTCTGACATCAGGAAGATGCGCGGCCCAGACGGTGAGGGCTGGAGCAGTTTCGATCTCCTCGGAACCGGCGATGACACCTTCACCTGAACAGCCCAGACAGACCTTCACCTGCAACTCTCTCTGAAGCATGGCTGAGATCATGGAGGCACTGGCCGCATGGTGGATGGAGAAGAAGGCAAAGAGCAGATCGATAGGGGCTCCACCGATTTGCATCCGTATGGCATCCGCGAGGTCGCGGGTAGCGGCTTCCGTATCTGTCTTTCGAGAGAGAGCGGTCGCAAACTGAAGCGTGGTCGGAATGGTCGCACCTGTAGATTGAGTGGTCATGGTATGAACGCCTCGCTTGGTCGATTGCCGATACGTTAGACCCCCGGGTCCATCCGTTCCGGTCGGTCCTTCGCCAGCTTCTTATAGTAGCGCCACATGTAGGAATGGTAATCGTCGAGTTGCGCCAGAAGATAGTGCAGTTCTGCGGGATCTTCTGCCTCCAAGGCACGAACCATGCGGGACTCTAAGAACTCGGCAAACGCATGGGTTTTCCCCAGCACAGTTATGAGACTCAAGCCACCACCGAGTTGATACTCGCTCATATTCATCCTCCAGACACAAGAGAGTCGCGAGAGAATAACGAGGCACGGGAGGAAAATGCAAGTGAGGGAATTCTCTCACAGGGGCCGGCTCCCCAGCGTTACCTACCGTAGCGATCGAAAATCGTATGGAGCCTGGCGAGAGAGATGGCTTCGGCGCGATACCCATCTCGGCCCACGACTGTTGTCGCCATGGTTAGGGCGTTGAGGATGGCTTCTTCTGTGGCTTCGACCGTCGCCGTAATCAGGGGATTCAGGTGTGTGTCGGAAAGGTGGGTGAGGTCATACGTCGGTTCTTTGGGATAGTGCGGAATGACATTGGCCGTCGAGAAAGCCAGCATGAAGTCTCCACTGCCATGGCGTGCGGTCGAACCGGCTCGGGCGAGGCCAAGCGCAGCGCGTTTCGCCAATCGCGTGAGTTGGCGGCCATCCAATGGCGCATCGGTCGCGATGACGACAATAATAGAGCCCTCGCTCTGGCCCGGCGAAAGCGTTCCTGAAACTTGTTGCGGCGGTTCGTAGAGCTTGCCGACGGGCACACCGCTGACGACCAGTTCCGGTCTCCGACCATGGTTGGCGTTGACCAACACGCCCACGGTATAGCTGCCTTCTTTGTCTGAAAGTTTCCGGGAAGCAGTGCCGATCCCACCCTTGAATCCATAGGAGACCATCCCCGTCCCTGCCCCGACGGTGCCCTCCTTGACCGGACCACTGGACGCGTTGTCGAGCGCGGACATGACATCCTGCTCGGACACATGGCGTCCTTGAATATCGTTCAATCGTCCGTCATCGCATTCGGCGACTACGGGAGTGAGCGTATCGTCTGTAATACCGATCTCTGGATATTGTTTGATCATCCAACTCATCACGCCGTTGGCGACGCGCGGAACGTTCAGCGTGTTGGTCAGCGCGATCGGGTATTCCAAAAATCCCGATTCGGCTACCCAGGCAAGGCCGGTCATCTCCCCCGTGCCATTCAAGACGAACGCCCCGGCTGGAACTTTCTTATGCCACACATCCTCGCGCGGGACGATGACGGTCACGCCTGTTCGCACCGGTCCTTGGCTCGGTTTTAACGCACCCTCGCCGGAGATGAGAGTTGCATGCCCCACCTTCACACCCACGACGTCGGTAATGGCATTCAACGGACCGGTAGGATAGGAACCGATCGCAATACCGAGATCGCGCACACGCTGTCTCGGTTCTTGACCATCCCCGGCATGGGATCGGAAATCCGGCGCAACCGCGACACATAGCATCGTCAGCACGAGAACGCTCGTCCTGAACCGCTTAGACTTCATGAAGAGATCCATGGTGAGGGACCGTCACGTCGATGCCGGGATGCTCAGTCTGGAGGGCAGCAGCCAGTGAGAGGGCCTGTTTCTCCTCTCCATGAACGATGAAGATCTTGCCCGGTAATGGATTGATGGATCGAGTGTAGGCGAGAAGATCGTTGCGATCCGCATGGGCCGAGAGCCCGTTGAACTTAACGATCTGCGCTCGGCGCGGAGTGGGTACTCCAAATATCGGGACGACATCCCACCCTTCGATCAGCTTGCGCCCAAGCGTATGCTCCGCTTGAAATCCCACAAAGACGATGACGTTCGCTTCATCTTGAATTGCGTGCTTGAGATGATGCACGACGCGACCGCCTTCGCACATGCCGGAAGCGGAAATGATGACGCAGGGTCCCTTCATACGGTTCAGGCGCTTGCTGTCTTCCGGTGACGTGACAAAATGAATATAGCGCGAGGCAAAGGGGTCGCCGGAGGAGGTGAAGGTTTTGGTGGTTTCTTCATCGTAGCACTCGGGATGGCGGCTAAAGATCTCCGTGGCCCTGGAGGCCAGCGGTGAATCAATGTAGATGGGAATGGGATCAACGCGGCCTTCCCCGACGAGCAATTTGATCCGCATGATAAGTTCTTGGGTGCGTCCCACCGCGAAGGCGGGCACAATGATCTTGCTCCTATGGGTTTTGGCATGAGTGAGGAGGTCCAACGCCTTTTGCTTCATGCTCTCCCCATCGGCTTCGTGTAGGCGATCGCCGTAGGTCGATTCAAGTATCAACACGTCGCATGGCGGTGGCGGTTCAGGATCGCGCAGAATGGGCATGTTGAAGCGACCGAGGTCTCCGCTAAACAATACGGTGGTCGTATTGCCGCGCGCCGTGTATTTCACCCGAATGGCCGCCGATCCCAAGATATGGCCTGCGTCGTGAAAGGAAGCTGTCACACGTGAAGAGATCTTGAGCAGTTCTCTGTACCTTGCGCCCTCAAATCGACGGACAAGCTTACGGACGTCGTCGGCATTGTACAGTGGCCGGACAGAAGCCCTCCCCCTCCGCTGTTCCACTTTATTGACGTAGCTGGAGTCGCTCTCTTGCACCCGGGCCGAATCTTCCAGCATGAGTCCTGTCAGGTCGGCGGTCGCTCCTGTCAGGTACACCTTTCCTGCAAATCCATGCTTCGGAAGCACCGGTAGGGCGCCGGAATGGTCGATATGGGCGTGGGATAGCAAGACTGCATTGAGCGACTTGGGATCGAAGCCAAAGTCTCGATTCTGCCGATGGGCTTCATCTCGACGTCCTTGAAACAGTCCACAATCGAGTAGTAGTCGAAAGCCTGGCACTTCGAGCATGTGGCGGCTGCCTGTCACCGATCGCGCCGCGCCGTGAAAGGAGAGTTTCATGACGAAGCCACTCCATTGTGGTGCGCGATCAAATCCCAGGCCTCCTGGGCCGTCTCAGCATAATGAAATAGTTGAAGGTCTTGCTGGGCAATGAGCCCATTCTCAACGAGCCATTGCCAATCGATCAAACGCTCCCAAAAATCTTTCCCAACCAGCACAACCAGCACATGTTTGGTCTTGCCGGTTTGAAGAAGCGTCAGTGTCTCGAACAGCTCGTCGAGAGTGCCGAAGCCTCCAGGAAAGGCGACCAATGCTTTGGCACGGATTAAGAAGTGCATTTTCCGAATGGCAAAATAGTGAAACTGGAAACTCAGCTTCGGTGCGATGTAGGGGTTCGGATGCTGTTCGTGCGGTAACGTGATATTCAGACCGATCGATTTCGCTCCAACATCTGCCGCTCCGCGGTTTGCCGCTTCCATGATGCCGGGGCCGCCTCCTGTCACTATCACGTAATCGCAGCGTCCGTCGATCTGACAGGTCGAGGAGACCAGGCGGCTGAACTCACGTGCCACGTCGTAGTACTTCGATAGGGCAAGTTGTCGTCTAGCAATCGCCACCTTTTGCAGGATCGTTGGATCACTCGGCGCTCGCGTCGCCTCCTCCTCCGCTTCCCGCAGGGCTACTTGAGCAACTTGTGGTTCGTGCAGTCTCGCACTGCCGAACACAACAATGGTCGACTGGACCCCCTCTTCACGCTGAATCAGCTCGGGCTTGAGAAGCTCCATGCCGATGCGGAGGGGGCGGAGCTCTTCTCGCTGAAGAAACTCGAGGTCATGGTCGGCTGGAATATAGGAAGATGATTCTTCAGCGGGGTTGATGGAGTTCGGGCCAGATGGAGAAGTCATGCGCGCGATTATAACGGGGTTGGAGATATCCGGCAATTCTGAATGAGGCGGGGCAGCCTAGAATGGCCAAAACCAGATAATCGGCTCATCCGTCCTTCGTCGTGAAAATCCGTAGGCGCGCACGGTCCACTGGGGATCGAACACTACCTGGAGTTGTTCAGGTGTGATCCCGGTATTTCTCAGGGTCAGTGATGGGGAATAAGGCAAAAACAGGCGGGTGATGGCGCCAAAGTCCAGCGACGCAGATTTGGTATCGCTCCAATTATAAAGCGCCACGACGCCGAACTCGGATTCAGAAATATCATCAGGGGCTCCGATGCGATCCACCAGCTCGTGTATCGTCGTCTCTCCGATACGAATAAAATTGACCTGTTCCAACGTCAAGACGTCGTTGAAGACCACCCGTCTGACACTACACCCAGTACAGAGGAGGAGACAGAGCACACCAACAACTATCCTTGCCAAAGGGAAGCATACCGCCACGCTAATCACCAAAAGGCCACAGTCGGAACTGTGTACGGCCGGTGCGTTTTCCGTAGACTACTTCTTCGGCTATTCCATTCCTGTTGAAAAATACGTAGAGATTATCGCTCTTGATATCCATGCGCATCCAATTCAGCAACAGAAGCAACACCCCAGGTGATTTTCCGTCATAGTAATAGTAGTGAAAGATCTCCCGGTCGTTGCCTCTCACAATCCGATCCGGGGCGCCGACCAATGAGATAACTTCCGTCATGGTCGTCGTGCCTTTTTTAATGGCCGAGACAGCATCTTCTTGAAGTGGCTCGCCGATCGTTCCCCTGGCCACGACACAGCCCTGAGCGAATGCCAACATCATGACGACGGTGAGGGCACCCAGCAGCTTGAAAAATATCACGGTGAATCCTTTCTCTACGCTTCGTTTGGGTGATCCTTGAGGCCTCTTGGAAGTGCCAGAACGAAATCGGTTTCAAATATGGCATACGATGAAGGGGTGAGCCCCACTTTGCGATACACGACCTGCGCAGCGCCATTGTCCTTCTCGACGTACAGTCTGACTCCACAGACACTCGTGTCCGCCTTTGCATGAGCAACGATGCTATCGTGCATAAGCCGGTACACACCCTGACGACGCCAAGCCGGATCAACGTACACGCTCTGAATCCACCAAAATGCACCGTTACGCCAATCGCTCCATTCGTATGTCACCATCAGCTGTCCGAGAAGCCGGCGTCTAGCGCCCTCCCCCTGTTCTGCAACGATGAAGAATCCCCTTTCGGGATTTTCAAGCAGAGCGATGGTTCCGAGATGCAGGCGGTCGAGATCGAGGTGGCGACCTTCCGTTTCAAGGGCCATGGCGGCACTAAACGACACAATCGTGGTTGTATCTTCCGCCCTTGCGCATCGGACATTCAGTTGGTCGAGAACTGGCATCGGGCTTAGGCCGTTGTTTTTGGAGGTTGTAGCCATCCAGCTTTAGGCTTGTACAAACCGGCGGTACACTCCATTTTAATGGCGTCCTCCGGTGGCAGATTGATCGGACGTAACTGTGACTGAGGAACGAGTGCGAGAAAACCTGTGAAGGGATGGATGGCAGTCGGCACAAAGACCATGAATAAAGAGGTTGGTGTTGCGACTTGCAGCACCGCCGGTGCGGCACCCATGACAAAACCGATCGCCCAGAGACCCTCTCGAGGAAAGGGAAAAGCCACCACTGTGCTGCGCCCGAATCGGGAACGGAACTGAATAAGATCGGTCATCCCTTTCAGAGTGCTGTAGACGCTACGGACCAGTGGAACATGCTCGATCCAGCGCTCAACCCCGCTGATCATACGCTGTCCGACCACCTGAGTGGCGATGGCGCCCACAATAACGACTAGAACCAGAAACAAGACGAGGCTTTGTCCTTGATTCTGTCGGGTTCCGATATTCCACGGAAGATCGTAACTCAATTCGTTGAGTGCGTGAAAGAGCGTGGAAAGAAGTAAGAATGTGATCCAGGCCGGAACAAGGACCAACAATCCGGCCAAAGAGTATTTCCACAAAGTCTTCGGCATCGCCGCTTGCTTTCCTCCCACTACCTATACGAGGAGGCGGGGCCTCCACTATAGCAGAACCTGCGAGGCGAAATGGAGGCTGTCGGTAAGGCTTGATCTCTTTGACTCCCGTGATCTATTGTACGAATTAAGGATCTACTAGATTCACGTAAGGGGGATGTCATGGCAGAACGTACTGAAGCAAATCGCCCGGTTAATATCGATAAAGATCTTCTTGCGATCCTCTGTTGCCCCGACACAAAGCAGGATGTGACCCTGGCAGATGGATCGTTGATTGCCAAGTTGAATGAGGCCCTGAGCCGCGGGCAACTGAAAAATAAGGCGAATAAACCGATCACCGAGCCTCTCGATGGAGGGTTAATTAGAAGCGATCGGAAAATTTTATATCCTATCCGCGAAGACATTCCCGTCATGCTCATCGAAGAAGGAATCCCCCTGGAAGGGCTGCTCTAGGTTAGCTTGTCGATTCCTGACATCCGTATCAACCCACGCCTCTGCGCACTTCTCCTAGACCGATAGATGTAGATCCTTCTCCCATGGAGAGGAGCCTGCCGCAAAACCTTGTGCGTTACTCGTCATAGAAATGCACGAGCGACGCGGCCACCTATCCGTTCTCAGTCTTGGAGCCGGTCGATGCTCCACAGTGCTGGCAGAGATATTCGTATAGATTTCCGGTAGGAAGTATGAGCAAAAGCCGCTGACGAGTAGGAGTCGCAACTCGACAGGAAGGGCAATAGAGCAACGAGGCATTCAACGATCGAAATTGGTCCGGCTGCTCTGTCGCGTCTGGCCTCGATTGCCTGGCAGTTTTTGGAAACGGACCAGCGGGTTTATACGGAAGGCCCGACATAAGCTAGTTCTCTGGGAATGGAACGGCAGGATCCAATGATCTAGAGTTCGTCCTCACACTGTGTCGGCTTCACCATGAAACGTTGGGTCCATCCTTCGACGGTAACTTCGGAGCCTGACGGACCATTTTCCATGCGGTCCGCCCTGCTTGCACGAGACCGTAGACCGTGAGTCCACTCAAAAATCCATAGAGCCCCGCTGTACTCCATGGCCACAGGCCCGGAGCATGTAACACGATCCCGAGTGCGATGTGCCCGCCGACTCCCAGGCATAGGATGAAAACAATGACTTCTCGGATCATTGGAACAATAGCCATGGGTCATCTGAAAGAGACGACAAGTGGATTGTTTTGAGGAACCCGATTCGAGATTGGAACCCTACGCTGCCGGCGTTTTGGCAGACTCAATGTCTGTCGCTGTTATTAGGCTAGATAAATAATCAGCGACAAAATTGAGAGCCTCCTCTCGCCCGTCAGCCCGTCGGCCCTTTTCTCTTCGCTGAACTGATAATTCGTGATCCAGATCGGATTTTACTTCCGTGAGAACTCGTTGGAGCGACGAGGGAGTCAAGTTCGCATCCATATCTTCGAGCTCTTGGCAACGATCAAGCACCCAATTTAAGCCTTCGATTCGTCCGGCGTAATGTTCCTGCTCCGCGGTATCAATCCGTGACATCGTGGTGGCAAATGTTTGGGCTTCGTAGATGAGATTGTAGAAGCTGGTCACTGCTCGTTGTAGGGTTGGATTCATGTCGCTCCTTTGCGCAAATTATTAACATCCCGATTATACACCAGAACGCCAAGGCGACAAGGGAAAAATGTTGGTTTAGGTAAATAGGAGAGAGTGAAACTCATTCATGAAGCCGTAATAGAGCGGGGCGAAATCTTTGAGACTCTCAGGGCTCGTTTCTTTCAGACGCTTAAAGAAGAGGACCTGTGCGCGAGGGTTGATCTGCTCCAATAGCTGGCCAAGCTGAGCCATGGTGTAACTACTGGCTGGAACGCTGAGGACATAGTGTACGAGGCGTTCGACAAATTGCTGGGCGAGATATTCGCTGGCGAGATAGCCTTCTGGAAGTTTTCCCGCGGCCAGGAACTCGTCAAAGGGTATTGCTTGTGCAGCAAATGGGATCGATGGTTGTTGTTGAACGCTCACGTCGGTATTACCACAGTGGTAATGAAGAAACATCCATATGTATGAGCAACTCTACTGGACCACCTGACGCACGTCAAGTGTACAGAAGGGATAGACGGGACTGAGCCAAAAGACTGTTGAGAAATACTCGGTGGTCAACACAGAAGAGGCGGAGCCCCCGAAGGAACTCCGCCCCTTTGAGAAATGCTCTACAGAAACCCTACAGCCAAGTCACACGCTCAGCCGGCCGGATGTAGATCGGCTCTTCAACCTGAATACGCGCCACTTCCTTACCGGACTTGTTGAAGCCCAGCACCGTGTCGTTATACATCTCAAACCGCTTTCCATGAATTTGGGTTTCAAACACTTTGGGGCCAGGAATGACGTCGTACCGGAAGACGATCTGCTGGCTGGCTCTCCAGAGCTGGAGGACCGCCAACAACTCTCGGCTCGGTACCAAATACTTCTCGATCGCGTTGTCCACACCGGGGCCAAACATCTGACGGGCATAGCCCCTCGGACTGTGCCGTGGCGGAATATAGAAGCCGTTTGGCTCCGTGCCCCACTGTGGATAGAGCGGCAGCGCAACTTGTTCCACGCGAATCGCATAATAGAGTGGATGCCATCGATCTTCTGCCCAAAGGCCGTCTTCGCCAATACGCACCAGGCTCTGCATCCGGATCTTTCCGACACAGGCTGCCATACAGCGGGTTTCCATAGGTTCTCCGCCCGTCAAGGGATCCTTCCCTTCGATGCGTGGATAGCAGGCGATGCACTTCTCAGATACACGGGTCGTCCCACGGTACATCGGTTTTTTGAAGGGACATTGCTCGACGCATTTCTTGTAGCCCCGACAGCGATTTTGGTCGATCAACACGATTCCGTCTTCCGGTCTCTTGTAAATCGCCTTTCGAGGGCAGGCCGCCAAACAACCTGGATAGGTGCAGTGGTTACAAATCCGCTGGAGATAGAAAAAGAATGTCTCGTGCTCCGGTAAACTGCTGCCTGTCATCTTCCACGGTTCGTCCCGTGAGAACCCGGTCTTGTCGATGCCTTCCACAAGAGCGCGCATCGACGTCGCTGTATCCTCATAAATATTCACAAACCGCCATTCTTGATCGGTCGGGATATAGCCGATTGCCGCTTGACCAACCTTGGCCCCCGCATCGAATATGGTCATCCCCTCGAACACGCCGTAGGGAGCATGGTGCTTCCGTCCCACACGGACATTCCAGACCTGACCACCCGGGTTGACCTGCTCAATGAGCTGGGTAATTTTCACATCGTAGAACTGTGGGTATCCACCGTAGGGCTTGGTCTCCACGTTGTTCCACCACATATATTCCTGCCCCTTGGAAAAGAGCCAGGTCGACTTATCCGCCATCGAACAGGTCTGGCAGGCTAAACACCGGTTGATGTTGAAGACAAAGGCGAACTGCCACTTTGGATGCCGTTCCTCATAGGGATAGAGCATCTTTCGTCCCAGTTGCCAGTTATACACTTCAGGCATTGTAAATCCTCCTTCTAGCCATGATCAGTTTAGTTAGTCTCAATAGCTGTTTCATCGTTTTCAAACTGCAAGCTATTATTCCCTTACACCTTGATCTTGATGTGTTCGCCTTTGAGCCACTTGATCATGAACTCATTTTCTTGGCCCGGCGTGAACCCGGTCCGTACAGGCTCCCAGGGCCCTCTCGCCCCGATACCGCCGTCTTCCGCCTTGGTGATACGGATGAGGCATTCTTTTGGAACCGTGTTGATCGCATGGTGGTCGACTTGGTAGCCCCACTTAAACTTCCAGGCTATGGCATGCTTTCCCGGCAAGGAGTCGGTCTGGTGCATCGGCATTAGCCAGTTCCTGGTAAAGGACTGTTGCGCCCCATATCGGAAGTTGGACTGATAACCGGTGTCCACCGCAATGGCCCGACCGTCCGGTCGCGTCTCATGGCCCTTGACCGATTTTGGCGTCGCGACGTACGGAGCATGCTTACACATCGTAACATGGTATGGATAAGCAGGGTTGTATTTCGCTCGGATCATCAGGCGCGCGACCTTGTAGTAGGGATCCGACGGCTTCCAGCCTCGATAGGGCCGATCCACCGGGTTCCCGTCTACATAGACATAGTCGCCGTCGTTGATGCCTCGATCTTTTGCCGCCTGCGGGTTGATATGTAGCTGGTGTTCACCGACTCCCGGTGTCCGTTTATCCATGCGGTACGGATCGCCGAAGTTTGACTCATAAATTTGCACCCAGTCGTTCACCGACCATTGACTGTGAACCCGGTGCCGTGTCTTCGGCGTGACGCAATAGAACTGGTACCCCTTCTCCCACAAGGGGTTCGCATGCCGCTTGATCTCCTGCCACGGCAGCTTGATATTCCGCACCGTCTTGTCGTCATGGTGCTGCGCCGTGATCGGAATTCCGTAGTCGTCCGGACGGACGTAGGGGTTACTGGTCATGATCGCATTCGGCAAATAGGGCGTTGCTTCCGTACCTTCCCGGTGCGAAATGAAGTTTTCGCCGTATTCGATCGCTTCTGGTTCAGTACGGTAATTTTCATACCGGCCGGTCCTGGTCCACATGGGCTTCGATTCGTTGGTCTCTTCCCAGAATGGGGTCCGCGGATAGGTCCGTACCATGACCATCCAACCTTTTTCCGACTTCAGCATCACATCGGCGCTGTAGCCGTAGAAGGTACTGGAAGCATCGAGCATCCGCTGCGCATAGACATCGACGCGGTTCTCGTAGACGAACTTGAAGTAGTCTCGCATCCGCTTATCCCCGGTCATGTCCGACAACTTGGCCGCCACCCCCGCGAACGAATCCAAATCGTTTCTCGTATCGTACAAGGGCCGAATCCCGCCCTTCCAGATCTGAACCCACGGATTGGACACCGTGACCGTCATTTCCGGATAGGTGAACTCCATCCAGGAGTTTGCGGCGAAAGCGATGTCGTTGTGGTTCACGTCGGAGGTCATCTCGATGTCCTGACAGATCAGGGTCTCGATGTTGGGATCCACGTTCCGCACCATGTCGTAATGGTGCTTGGCGTTATTGAGCACGTTCACATTGACCACCCACCGGAACTTGCTCGGCGTCGGCATGTGCGTCTTGCCCGTAAACACTTTGCGGCCATACTTGGGCGTATTGACGATCAAGGCGGTGTCGCCATGGTTCCAGTAGCCGACCTCCTCGCCATAGTAGTAGGACTTGGTCTTGATTTCCTTGCCATGCGCGTTCGGGTCGAGCGTAATGTTGAACGGATCCTCTCCGGTGTGCACTGCGAGACCGGCGCCTGACCATGGCGTCGCTGTCCAGGTGCCAGCTTTGTAGTTGCCTGCCCAGGTATGCTGTCCCGTTCCGAACTTCCCGACGTTGCCGGTGACGATGAGCACCATCGCGGCACCACGAGAGTTGATGGTCTGATGGAAGTAGTGGTTTGTTCCTTCGCCGTTATGGATCGCGGCTGGCTTGATCGAACCGGAATCTCGAGCCCAGCGCACCAGCAAATCTTTGGGCGTTCGACAGATCTGATGGCAGGTGTCTAGGTCGTAGTCCTGGAAATGCACCAAGTACATCTGCCAGACCGGCATCGCATCGACCTCTCGGCCATTCAATAGCTTGACGCGGTAAGTCCCGGTCAGGGCTGCATCAATACCGCTGTTCTGATAATGCCAGCCGACCTGCTCCCGATGGAGCGGGACCGCCTGCTTCTTGTTCAGATCCCAGACCATCATTCCACCAAGCCGCTGGATCTGCTCTGGCTTTAAGGACTGTACGCGACCCGAATAACTTTTCGAGAAGTCCGGAAACTGGTAGTCGGCCACCACGTCCCGGGGATCCAGAAACTGCAACGTATCTGTGCGAACGAGCACCGGCGAATCGGTATAGCCCTTCATAAAGTCCGTGTCGTGCATGTTCTCATCGACGATGATCTTCATCGCCCCGAGGAAAATCGCCCCATCTGATGCCGGCCTTAGCGGCATCCAGTAATCTGCCCGATACGCAGTAGGGTTATACTCGGGCGTGATGACCACGACGCGCGCGCCCCGCTCAATACATTCCAGCTTCCAATGGGCTTCCGGCATCTTGTTTTCGACAAAGTTCTTGCCCCAGCTGGTATTGAGCTTGGAGAAACGCATGTCGGAGAGGTCGATATCCGATCCCTGTGCTCCGCACCAAAAGGGGTGCGCGGGGTTCTGATCGCCATGCCACGTATAGTTCGACCAATAGCGGCCCCCCTGCGCCTGATCCGGGCTGACCTTTCTGATCCAGGTATCCAGCAAGGCGTTGACACCTCCGTTGATCCGCGTGTTCCCCATTTTGCCAATGATGCCGAGGACCGGCATACCGGCGCGATGCTTGAACGTGCGTGTACCAGCGCCCTTCATCATCTCGATCATTTCCGGCGCATATCCCTGTTCACGGAGACGACGAGCCCCAGCTTCTCCGCTGTACCGAGTAGCAATAATGATCATTGACTTGGCTGCATAGGTGAAAGCCGTATCCCACGATACCCGTAACATGTCGTCCAGAAAGCGGCTGTCGAACTTATACTTGCGCTTGATTTCGGACGATAGCTCCGGTGAACCGGCATCCATCCACTCCTTCCAGCCCTTCCGCATCAACGGTCCCTTCAAGCGATAGGGGCCATACACTCGGCGATGGAAGGTAAAACCCTTCAAACACATGCGCGGGTTATGGGCAAAGGTTCCGCGATTTCCATAGAGATCTTCGTATGTCTGGTGGTCATAATTCTGTTCGACCCGCATGACGACGCCATTCCTGACAAAGGCCCTGACGCGACAGGCATGCGTGTCATTTGGAGAGCAGACCCAGGTAAAGGACGAATCGTAACGATACTGGTCGTGATAGACACGCTCCCACGATCGATCCGGATAATCCCCCAACGGGTTCCCGACCTCAATGACCGGCTGGAGCGCAGTCAGCGCCAGAACCTTGTCTGCCACCGCCACCGCGGCAACAGTCCCTACAGAGACCTTCAAGAACTGCCTACGTGACAAAAACATTGGTGCCTCCTCCTCTAATTGAGAGCTTCAATCAAGCCCACGAGGTTTTACTGACGAACAATGGGGATACAATACCTAAATGAATTCTTGTTCACTTGTCGACGAGACATTGCTCACGATGATTGCCTAGTAAAATTCGGCATCGTGGCAGCCATCCCTCGCAATATGTGCGCCAATATGAATAGATCTTCCTTGTTGGATTTATCGCTCTAAGTAATTGAACAGTAACGCAAAAAGTAATTCATGATTGACCGCTCAACACAAACTCAATTTTTACGACTGGGTATTTACTGTATCGCACAACCTATGGGCGAGCGCATTTTATAATACAACTAGCGAATAAATCAACACTTTATTCAAACTGCCTGCCTGTTACATTTTGGTAGCGTTTCTTGAATGATGTAACGAAGATAGCAACTGCCGATACGAATCAAGTGTTATTAGAGAGCTTGACAGTCTTGTTCTCTCATCAGTAGAATCCCACCCCTCTGACCGACTGGATCGAGCGGGAATAGCTCAGTGGTAGAGCATCGCCTT
>JABFSG010000025.1 GCA_013140715.1 Nitrospiraceae bacterium | reverse complement strand
AACCGCCAGCGGCGGCATTCGAGGCTCGGCAATCTCTCCCCGGCGGCGTTTGTCCAACAGTGGTGCCGTCAGCAGTCGGCGGCATGAGGCGGTCATTCATGGTGTCCACTATTGACGACCGAGGTCAGATTGCCGGAGATTGTATCGTTGGGTCCTCAGCACTGATAATAGCTCCCTTTCCACAATCGAACCCCGGAGGAAGAAAGGGTCGCAATAACTGCTCTTCGACAACATTCTCTGTGGCGTTACCCTTACCCGTGGGGTCGTCGATAGCTGCTTGCTTCTCGCGAAGCTTGGATGAAAGTCCTGTTTCGCGTTCAGCAAAGCTTTTCTGCAAATTCATAAAACTCTACCCCAATATATCAGCCCGAATCAGGTGGAACTTACTGCATGCCGGAGTGGGGCACAAGGGATTTCCAGTCCCTCGTGCCCCTGGCACATTTCTGTATATCAGAGCCTAATATTCGCATTAGCTGGTTGTTAAAGGATGACAGGTCGAATCAGCATATAAATGCCCCTTGCAAGCTTGATTGTTGTCCCTTTAGGCAGGGCACCTCCATCGGTCCGACTGCGGCCATCAAGCGAGACTTTTCTGCCTTCCTAAACCTTTCTTGCAGGAAGTGGCCAAGGCTGCTCTTTACTGCGCGCATCGAACGAGCACCGTTTCACCGTGCGCGTTCTGCGAGCAAGAAGGGCACCTGGCCGCTTCCTGCTCATCCTTCTGATCGTACGCGCCCAGGAGCAACGGACCGACAGGGGTGTCCTTCCGCCCTTTTATGCTAGGATGCCCCACATGTCGGCGTTAAAGCTGGTCCTGTGGGCCTTTCTTGCCATCCTTGGTGCTCTCGCTCTTGCCCATGTTGTCGGTGTCGTCAATCCCAACGAAAAAGTAAACGGTCTTTGGCTGGTCGTGGCAGCGGCCTGCATTTATGTGTTGGCCTTTCGCTTTTATGGCCGGTGGATTTCGCAGCGCGTTGTTGAACTGAACGACCAGCGTGTGACTCCGGCGGTCCGGTTGAATGACGGTGTCAATTTTCATCCCACCAATAAGTACGTGTTGTTCGGCCATCACTTCGCGGCGATTGCCGGGGCAGGGCCGTTGCTTGGGCCGGTGTTGGCGGCGCAGTTCGGTTTTCTCCCTGGCTTTCTCTGGCTGGTGATTGGTGCGGTATTGGCGGGGGCGGTGCAGGACTTCATCATCCTGGTGGCGTCGATGCGGCGGAATGGTCGCTCACTTCCTGAAATTGCGCGCGATGAACTGGGCCTTGTCACAGGCACGGCAACGGCGGTGGCAGTGCTTTTCATCGTGATCGTGGCGCTGGCAGGGCTGGGTTTTGCTGTCGTGAACGCCCTCTACCTCAATGCCTGGGGTACCTTCACCATCGCAATGACGATTCCGATCGGCCTCTTTATGGGTTTCTATCTTCAACGGTTTCGGCCAGGTCAGGTGGCGGAAGTCTCTCTGCTTGGCGTGGTGCTCTTGGTCGCGGTTGTGATCTTTGGGCGAGTGGTCGCTCAATCTTCAATCGCAGGCTGGTTCGAGCTTGAGCGAACGACGTTGGTGTGGGGGCTGGCAGGCTATGGGTTTCTGGCCTCTGTCTTGCCGGGCTGGATGCTCCTGGTACCTCGGGGCTATCTCTCCACCTTTATGAAGCTCGGCGTTGTGGCGTTGCTGGGGGTGGGAGTGATTCTTATGGCACCGACGATCGAGATGCCTCGCATGACGATTTTTACAAATGGAGGGGGACCGATCATTCCCGGCACGCTCTTTCCTTTTCTCTTTATCACCATTGCCTGCGGAGCCATTTCAGGGTTTCACTCGCTGGTCTCTTCCGGGACGACGCCGAAGATGATCGAACAGGAATCCCAGGCCACGGTCGGCTATGGAGCGATGCTGCTGGAGAGTTTTGTCGGTGTGATGGCGCTTATTGCAGCCTCTGTGCTGATTCCCGGCGATTATCTGGCGATCAATACCATGCTTTCGCCTGAGGCTCTGGCTGCGATGGGTTTTCCTGTTTCGCGGATTCAGGAGCTCTCGCAACTCGTCGAGACAAATGTGGCAGGTCGGCCTGGAGGAGCCGTATCGTTGGCGGTCGGCATGGCGTCGATTTTTTCTGCGCTTCCTGGTATGGCAGACTTGATGGCCTATTGGTATCAATTTGCATTGGTCTTCGAGGCCCTGTTCATCTTGACGACGATCGACACTGGTACACGTGTAGGACGCTATCTCATTCAGGAAATGGGCGGGCGTTTCTACGCTCCGTTGCGAAAGATGAATTGGTGGCCTGGCGTCGCGTTGAGCAGTGGGCTGATCGTGGGGGCCTGGGGCTATCTGATTGGCACTGGCAGTATCTCGACTCTCTGGCCGATGTTTGGGGCGGCGAATCAGTTACTCGGCACCTTGGCCCTTTGTATCGGGACGACGGTGCTCATCAAGATGCAGAAGGCACAATATCTCTGGATTACGGTGTTGCCGATGTTGTTTGTCGGGACTGTTACCCTGATGGGCTCCTATGAGATGTTCGGCATGTTTGTGAGCAAGGCCTCGTCTCTTGCCGACAGCGGGCAAGCCTTTGCCTTGTATTTGGATGCAGGACTGGTGGCGATGGTGGCCTTGCTCGCCGTGATCGTCTTGGGCGATAGTATCAGGCAGTGGTATGGCTATCTTGTCTTGAAACGGCCCTTCACCAGCAGCGAGGTGGTGGTGATGGCTGGTGGGAGTTCGCCGGGAAGGTTGCGGACGACGATTCGTCAGGATGAAGAGGAGCGGTTACAGTTGCCGGGGGGAGGGTGTTGTTAGGGCGTGCGGGAGTGGCCAGGTGCCCTTTTTGCTCGCAGGACGCGCACGAGGAAGGGATGGAGCCTGATGATCTTCTGTGCTCGCGCAACGCGCGGCCTCAGAAGGCCCTCGTTGGACGCGCGCAGTAAAGGGCAACCTCGGCCACGCCCTTTTAGAGATGTATGGAGAATTGGAAGACTCAGGTTCAAGACGGACATTTGAGGATTGACCGGGTTGGTCTGTCGTAAAAGCATAATGGGTGAAGTGATGAGAGGAGGGGATCGTGGCTGAGCAATTTTCGTTCGATGTCGTTTCGGAAGTGGATATGCAAGAGATGAAGAATGTCGTCGATCAGGCGACGAAAGAGATTAAGCAGCGCTTCGACTTCAAGGATTCGAAGACGGAGATTACGTTGAAGGAAAAGGAAAAAGAACTGGTTCTGCTGTCCGACGACGAATATAAGCTCAATGCGGTGAACGACATCATCAAGACCAAGTGTGTGAAGCGCGGAGTCTCGCTGAAGGCGTTCACCTATGGGACCGTGGAGCCGGCGCTGAGCGGGACGGTGCGCCAGGTGGCAAAGATTCAAAGCGGGATTGCGGCGGATAAGGCCAAAGAAGTGGCGAAGGCCATCAAGGAGTCCAAGCTAAAAGTGCAGGCGCAGATTCAAGGCGAGCAGGTGCGCATGCTGAGTAAGAGCAAGGATGACCTCCAGGCGGCTATGTCATTTCTCAGGGGCAAGGATTTCGGGATTGATCTGCAGTTCACCAACTACCGTTAACCGGTAACGGGATGGTGAAAAATGCCGTCAGCTTTGTTCTCGCATCGTTCAGACCCTCAACGTACTGCAAGGGTACGCTTCGGGCCTTCACTCGCTGCGGCCTCGCTGGACGACATTTTTGACCATCCCGCAAGGCCTTGTCTTGTGCATGGCTAGAATTCTTATTCTCACTCTTTTTTTGGCGCTCTCTCTCGCCGGCTGCAATCGCAGCGATCCCATTGTCGTCATCCAGCTCAATCCGAAGAATCCCGACATCATCTATGTCGCGACGAACGACTACATCTATAAGACGCGCGATGGGGGGCAGACTTGGGCAAACCTCTCGAAAGGGATGAGCCATTCGCGCGTGATTTCGATGGCCGTTGATCCAGTCTATCCGGCCACGGTCTACGCGGGTACGAAGGGCGATGCGGTCTTTAAAAGTCACGATGGCGGGCAGCGCTGGGCTTCAATGCGTTCGGGGTTGGACGATGCCACGATCTCGTCGGTTGTCAATCAGTTTGTCTTCGATCCGGCGGACAACAATCATATCTATCTCGCCACGACGATGGGTGTGTCCGAAACGAAAGACGGCGGCGAGCATTGGGTGAAGAAAATGGAAGGGATGAAGGAAGTGTTGATGGTGGTCACATTGGGTATGGATCCGACGAGACCGGCGATCTTATATGCGGGTACGAGCGGCGGCGTGTACAAAACGATCGACGAGGCCGGTCACTGGGAAAAGGTGAACAATGGTCTCGTGTCTCCCGACATCATTAAATCGTCGCGTGCGCTCAGCGTGACAGCGGTGTTGGTCGATCCGTTTGAGCCTGATACGGTTTATGCTTCCACGTTGGCTGGACTCTATAAGACGATGGATGGCGGGAAGGCTTGGGTGCGGATCGGACAGTCTCTGCAAGACCAAATGTTGTTTTCAATGATCCTAGACCGTACGAAAAATGGCGTCATTTATCTGGCTGGTCGGGAGGGTGTCCATCGGAGCGAAGATGGCGGGGCGACCTGGAGTACGCTGAATACGGGTCTTGCGACGCTCAACATCCGATCGCTCGTGCAGAGTCCGACCGATCCGAACATGTTCTATGCAGGGACGAACGGAAGTGGTTTATATAGGAGTCACAATCGAGGGACGACATGGGAGTCAGTACCGACTGTACTCCCTAGCCAGTGAGAGGATTACGGTTGCGGGCCGGTGCTCCGTTCCTGGATAGTCGAACCGACCGAAGACGACCCGAACGACGAGCCGACAGCAGACTCTCCGAGGCTTGAGCCGACACTTGAGCCGCCGAAACTCGATCCTACCGTTGAGTCCGAGAGGCTCGATCCCACAGTGGAACGTTGCAGCGACGAGCCGACTGCCGAAGACGATTCGCTATTGAGGCTAGACTCGCCGATTGAAGGGCCCGCGCGGCCCGTGGCGCCGATTCCAAATCCTGCCGGGCCCGAGTTACCGATGTCGTGGCTGTTTTTCGATGAGGCCCCGATGTGTTGCCCGGTCACGCCTTCTGCGCCGATCGTGTTGCCTGTTTTCGGAGTTTTTCCGATACTCGGCCCTGCTGCCGGCGTGTTGCCGATGCTGGCCCCGGTCTTTGGCCCGGTCGAGAGCTTCGGTGCACGGATGTCTGTCTCAATCGATCCTTCCATTTCTCGGATTGCGCGCGTTTCCCGACCTGAGCTTTCAAAGTCTCCTGAGTCGCGGATGTTGGTCGAAGTGCCGATGCGTTCGAGCGTCGCGCGCAGCTTCTTGAGATCAGCGCGGGCTCTGGCGACAGTCGGAATCATTTCTCGGAGCATGATGCCGCGCGAGGCCATCGAATGATTCGACATGTTGGATTGCGTGGATGTGAGTAGATCTCCGACTTCCTTTCCCATCTCTTCGACCTGCTGAAGTTCAGTGAGGTCGGTTTTGCAGCAATCGAGGAAATTGCGATATTTGCTTAGAAATGTCGATACGTCACTCTGTAGGTTTTCAACCTTGAAGTCGTGTAATGGTTTGTTGCCTGCGGGTACATCCCCTTCTTGGTCCGATGTCTTGGTCTCTTCCTTCTCAACAAGCGGTACGCACCCTGGTCCTTGCTTCGCTGAATATTGCCGATCGGCCTTTTGATCGGGGCACCAGTAGAGCGATGATGCCGCGTGGGCCATGGTGGCTGTCATGGTGCTGAATGTGAAGGCTATCCCTCCTATCAACACAATCAAACAGAGTATTTTGGCAGCTATGAACGATCGCATGAATCCATTCTCAGCCCAGGCTGAATTCTTGTCAATGAAACTCACCAACCTTGAGGTTGCTGTTATGCCCTGTCATTTTTATCTGAACTATGTGTATGCAGTAACCAAGATCCATGCCACAGCTCACTATGTGGCCAAGAGGCGAAGTCGTTTCGCTATGAATGAAGTAAGTTTTCAGCTTACCCTCTAGGGTTTCTCTGTCCGTAGCCAGCTAGAGGCTTCCTACGCCTCTCCGTAGAGTTCAAGCAAAAACAGGAATATTTTCTCCCCACAGGGCTACCGATAACCCCTCTCAGTTCCGAATTCCTTTTGATATCAGAGAAAAATCAGCGACAACCAGAACTTCATAAGTCCATGAATTTCCTGTTGACAAGTCTTATTTGCGGTGTATACTGCCGCATTGGTGGGAGAAAGTGGGTGTATCTGGATACAGTAAATGTATGGAGGTTTCTGGACATACCGAAGTAATGGCAGAAGAGGCTTTATTCTGGCTTATTCAAGCTGAAGACCAAACCTATCTTGACTGTACGGTGGGATACAGTGGGCATGCTGAAAAACTCATCCAGGCAAGTGGGTCCGGAAGCAGACTTATTGGGCTCGACCGCGATGAGGTGGCCATTGCAGCTAGTCAGAAAAGGCTCGCGCGATTCGGTGACCGTGCGATCCTTCGCCACGGTCATTTTGTGGATCTGAAGCAGCATCTCGCTGCCATTGGTATTGAGAAGGTCGATGGAATTTTGTTTGATCTCGGCGTCTCGTCCGTGCAGTTGGAAGACCCAGCCCGCGGCTTTAGCTTTCGGGGGGATGGCCCGTTGGACATGCGTATGGATCAATCCATGAGTGGAACAGCAGCTGGTCTGATCAATCGATGGACGGAAACACAGTTGGCCGACACGATTTTTCAGTTCGGCGAAGAGCGGTTTTCTCGGCGAATCGCGCGTGCCATTGTTCGTGCGCGTGAACGTCAGCCATTGGCAACGACAAAAGAGTTGGTCTCTGCAATCGAAGGAGCCGTTCCTGCGAATTATCGGCATGGTCGTATTCACTGTGCCACTCGTACGTTTCAGGCCTTTCGCATTGCAGTGAATCAAGAGCTCGACTGTCTGGAGCCGGCATTGCGCGATGCGGTGGATGTCTTGTCTCCCGGCGGCCGTCTCTGCGTGATTTCATTCCATTCGCTTGAAGATCGGATTGTCAAACACACGTTTCGGGCGCTTTCCGGCAAGGACAATCCTGCACTGATGGTGCTGACCAAGAGGCCGCAGGTCCCCACCAGCGAGGAGTCGGACAGGAATCCTCGATCCCGTAGCGCCAAGTTGCGGGCTGCTCAACGGGCATTCACGGGAGGTCGGCCATGAAGATGTTGACGATTGTGGCTGGTGTGATGTTGATCTTCGTATTTGTGTGGGAACGTGTCGATGTCGTTCGGTTGGGTTATCACGTCGAACGATTGAAGACGCAGAAAGTATTGCTGGAACGAGAACGGGATCAGCTGCAAGTAAAGTTCTCTGCGTTGACGTCTCCGGAGCGGATCGCGAAGGTGGCGACCGAAAGGTTTGGGCTGGTTCCGCCGCTGCAAGGCCAAGTACTGATGGTGCATGAGCGTGAAGAGGTCCCGGGGCCTCCACTCCTGCCCGTTGAGCAAGTTCGTCTGGCAAAACATGTTTCACCTGGGAGGGCAAGCGAGTGACTGCCGGCCCTTCTCGCGGTCGCCGCTATGTGCTGCTCCTCCTGCTGCTCTGCGGGTTCAGCATCATTCTGTTCCGCTTGGTCACGCTACAAGTGCTTCAAGCGGCAGAACTCACAGCGAGGGCCGATCGGCAGCATCAAAAGACCGTGTCGTTCGAAGGAGCTAGAGGCGTAGTCTCGGATCGGCACGGCAAAGTGCTGGCGATGAATGTGGAGGTGCCCTCTGTGTTCGGTGTGCCGGCGTCGCTGGAGAGCCCGTCGACGGCTGCCCGCACTCTTTCGCCGGTGCTCAACATTCGAAGCGCTGAGCTTGAGAGAAAGCTTCGGCAAGACAAGAATTTCGTATGGCTGGCGAGAAAAGTCGAGCCTGAGCAGGGTCGCCGGCTGGAGCAGTTGTCGCTGGATGGCATCGGAGTGGTGATGGAGGGAAGGCGGTTTTATCCCAAGGGTCCGTTGCTGGCCCATGTCATCGGGTTTTCCGGGATGGACGGCCAGGGGCTAGAGGGGCTTGAGCGCCGGTACGATTCGCATTTGCATGGAGAAAAGCGTGTCACCGTGTTGCAGCGCGATGCCTTAGGGCGAACGGTGTTTCCTAAGGGTTTGGCCGAGCAAGCGGCGACACCGGGACATGCTTTGACGCTGACAGTAGATGAAGTCGTCCAATACATTGCAGAAAAAGAGCTGGAAGAGGCAGTCGCCCATTCCCGCGCCAAGTCCGGAACGATTATCGTCATGGAGCCACGCTCTGGTGCGGTTCTTGCCCTGGCCGTCAGTCCCAGGTTCGATCCGAATGTCGTTGCCGCATTGACGCCGGACCGATGGCGCAATCGCGCTCTGACGGACACGTACGAGCCAGGATCGACCATGAAAATTGTCGTTGCAGCAGCGGCACTTGAAGAAAATGTCATGACGCCGGATTCCATGGTTTTCGGTGAAAATGGTCGTATGGTGATTGCAAACACAACCATACACGACCATGAGAAGCAGGGATGGATGACGTTTTCCGAGGTGATCCAAAAATCCAGCAACATCGGCGCTGCAAAAGCCGGAATGGCTCTTGGAGAGCAGCGGCTCTATCGCTATCTCCAGGCGTTCGGATTCGGCCAACGTACGGAGATCGATTTGCCGGGTGAGGTGAATGGATTATTGAAAGCTCCCAAAGACTGGGGCCGCCGTTCTCTGGCATCGATCTCGATGGGACAAGAGGTCGGGGTGACGCCTCTCCAGATGGTGTCGGCGATGGCGACTCTTGCCAATGGGGGCGTAATGATGAAGCCCTACATCGTATCCGAGATTCGGGATGAGAAGGGTCGCTTGCTTAAGGAGGTGCTTCCACAAGTGAGGCGACGAGTCGTGTCGCCGGACACCGCCAGATTGATGACAACGATGTTGGAAGGTGTCGTTACGAATGGAACTGGCGCGAAGGGGGCTATTTCTGGGTTCCGCGTAGCGGGCAAGACCGGGACCGCACAAAAGATCGATCCACGAACCGGCGCCTATTCCTCTACGCAGTTTATCGGGTCATTTGTCGGTTATGTGCCGGCAGAATCTCCGCGTTTAGCGATGATTGTGATTCTTGATGAGCCGCAAGGCGAAGCCTGGGGCGGGGCGGTGGCTGCGCCGGTTTTTCAGCGGGTCGGAGAGCAGGTGTTGAACTATCTCGGTGTGTCCAGGGAAGACACTGTGAAAATCGCACTAGCGATGAAGGACTCCTAGGAAGCCATGGCAGGCGAACTTCTCACCGTTAAGCAGTTGCTCAACGCGCTTCGTGGGCAAGTCGAGGTGCTGGAAGAGCGAGGCGATGGAAATCGTCTCGTGCAGAGGATTACCGACGATTCGCGAGCCGTGACCGACGGGAGCCTGTTTGTCGCCGTCAAGGGCGAACGGGTCGATGGTCATGAATTTATCGAGCAGGCGGTCAAGGCCGGAGCGGTTGCGGTGGTTGCGCAGGAGTCTCTCGCGACCGGGCTGCCATCGTTCATACGGGTGGCCGATTCGCGTAAGGCGCTCGGTCTTCTCGGGAGCCGGTTTCACGGAGATCCATCCAGCCATCTCAAGATGATCGGTGTGACGGGCACAAATGGGAAAACGACAACGACGTATCTCTGCAAGGCCCTACTGGAAGGGGTTGGCCGACAGGTGGGGTTGATCGGCACGGTGGGATACCAGATTGGGCAGGAGACTCTTCCTGCTTCTCATACGACGCCTGGCGCGCTCGATCTTCAAGAGCTCTTGGCAAAGATGGTTGAAAGCAGGCTGACCGATGCAGTGATGGAAGTGTCATCTCATGCCTTGGCCTTAGACCGGACA
The DNA here is from genome assembly GCA_013140715.1 of Nitrospiraceae bacterium. Classification (GTDB taxonomy): domain Bacteria; phylum Nitrospirota; class Nitrospiria; order Nitrospirales; family Nitrospiraceae; genus Palsa-1315. The sequence goes on along the minus strand of JABFSG010000025.1, from coordinate 54,022 downwards.
TCGGGCTGCGAATATGATGTGGCGGTCTTCACGAACCTCACGCAGGATCATCTCGATTTTCATCGCACGATGGATGAGTACTTTGAGGCGAAGTTGCGTCTATTTACCGGGTTGAGCGGGGGCCAGAAGATTGCGAAGCGAGCCATTGTCAATATGGACGATCCACGCGGGAATGCGATTCGCGCAGCCTGTTCTGTGCCGGTCTGGGGGTATGCTATTCAGAACCAGGCAGATCTTAGAGCGGAGCGAGTACAGCTTTCGCTTACCGGGACCACCTTTACCGCGGCGACTCCCGCTGGCACGTTTCTCGTCGAGAGCCGATTGGTCGGAGAGCATAACGTCTACAACTTACTGGGGGCGATCGGAGTGGCGCTGCACGAAGGGGCGACGTCCGATCAAATCTGCCGCGCCACCGCCCATATCGCCAACGTCCCAGGCCGCTTCGAGCGGGTCTCTTCCGGACAAGATTTCACCGTTGTTGTCGACTATGCCCACACAGAAGATGCCCTGCTCAGGTTGCTGACGGCAGCCCAAGAGTTGAAGACTGGGCGGATCATCACCGTGTTCGGTTGTGGAGGCGATCGGGATCGAGGAAAGCGGCCGAAGATGGGTCGCGCTGCCGTGGAGTACAGCGACGTGGTGGTGTTGACGTCCGATAACCCTCGAACTGAGGACCCAATGGCTATTCTGCGCGAGGTCGAGGTCGGTGTGCGCGATGCGCTCGCGCGCCGCAGGCATGTGCAGTATCACTTGGTATCGGACCGTCGTGAGGCAATCGGCGCCGCCATCCGCGAGGCACATCGCGGCGATATGGTGCTTATTGCTGGCAAGGGCCATGAAGATTATCAAATCATCGGCACCAAGAAATTTCATTTTGACGATCGCGAGGTGGCTCGCGAGGCGATTCAGCAACTGCGGGATTGCGCGTGAAAGTCCAGGCCACTGTTGGAACCGCGCAGGATGGGGAATCGATGGGACTCTTTACGGTCGAAGAGTTACGAGAAGTTATCAGCGTGAAAGTTCTTTCGGGACAGGACTCTCTGTCAGGAAAGCGCCGGATCAGACAGATCAGCACGGATTCCCGGTCGATTCGCCGTGGTGATTTATTTGTGGCACTCCGGGGTGATCGGCATGACGGACATGAGTTTGTGCCGGAGGTACTCGATCGGGGCGCAGTTGGGGCTATCGTTCACGATGAATACCGCCTGCCTCCGAGCGACGCACCTGTACGCCGGGTCGACAACCGACCTGTGTCGTTTCTCTTTGGAGTGCGTGACCCGCTGTTTGCCTACCAACAATTGGCGACCCACCATCGCAGCCGCTTTCATATCCCTGTCGTGGCGGTGACCGGAAGCAACGGCAAGACGACGACGAAAGATATGGTGGCGGCGGTGCTGGCCCAGCGGTGGCCGGTCTTGAAGACCGAAGGGAATTTCAATAATCGGATCGGTGTGCCAGCTACCCTCTTTCGGATTACGGCTCGCCATCGCGCCGCCGTCATTGAGTTGGGAGTGGATCAGGAAGGGCAGACGACCAGGCTCTGTGAGATTGTGAGGCCCACGATAGGAGTGATTACGAATATTGGCCCCGATCATCTCGAGTTCTTCGGAGGCATGGAGGGGTCGGCACAGGCCAAGGCGGAATTGTTGGACATGCTTCCGGCCGATGGTGCGGCAATTTTAAATGCCGACGATCCTTACTTTGGTTACCTTGCTGCGCGTGCACAATGTCGTGTCATGTCCTTCGGATTTTCAGAAATGGCCGATGTTCGTGCGAGCGGAGTCACGTCTGATGCCCGCCTGGGAACGACCTTTCGTTTGCACCTGCCCGGAAAGAGTCGCCCGACGATTGTTCGAATCAAGGTGCATGGCAATCACAACGTTACCAATGCGCTTGCTGCGGCGGCGGCGGGCGCTGCGTTGAGCCTGTCCGGTGCGATGATTGCCCAAGGGCTGGGCCGATTCCGTCCTGCTGCGATGCGGTCGCAGGTCGTGACTCACCAGGGCATCCACATCATCAACGATTGCTACAACGCCAATCCCGCTTCGATGAAAGCGGCGCTTCAATTGCTGGCAGAGTGGAGTCCTGCGCGCGAACGGGTTGCCGTGCTGGGAGATATGTTGGAACTCGGTCCGGAGACCGGGCGGATGCACCGGGATGTCGGACAGTTTCTTGCCGCACAGGGGTTGTCGCGGTTGATCGTCTGCGGGACGTTGGGTCGGGACATTGCGGAGGGAGCCAGGAGGGGCGGGATGGCAGGTTCGCAGATTGAGGAAGTGGCTGATGCGGCTGCCGCAGCCGATCACCTCAAGAGGACTGTACGGCAAGGTGATGTGGTGTTGGTGAAGGCCTCCCGCGGAATGAAAATGGAGCAGATTGTACAAGTTCTGACGGGGATGAGAGCGGTCGTTAAACGAGCCTCGTAAGGAGTCGGTGCCAAGCCCGCGCAAGAGTCGGTCCAACGGACCGGCTTATTTTTAAGGTAAAGACGGCATGCTCTATAACTGGCTATATCCCTTTCATACGGATTATTCGTTTTTGAACGTCTTTCGGTATCTGAGCTTTCGGATCATCTATGCGGCTGTGACGGCGTTTTTGATCGCCTTCGTACTGGCTCCGAAGGTGATCAAAAAGTTGCAACTCCTGAAGCTGGGGCAGCAGATCCGCGACGACGGTCCCAAACGCCATTTGGCGAAGAGTGGGACTCCCACCATGGGCGGGATTCTCATTCTCTTTGCCGTGGTTCTCTCGACGCTCCTTTGGGCAGACATCGCGAAGCCCTATGTCTGGCTTGTAATTGCCGCGATGGCGGGGTTCGGAGCGATCGGATTTGCCGATGACTATCTCAAAATCACCAAGGCTCAGTCGAAGGGCTTGTCGGCGGGGCAGAAGTTTGCGGCGCAAGTGGCTCTTGCTTTGGCGATTGCGTTGGTCCTCTACTTCCTGCCCGGCTATTCAACCAAGCTCAGCATCCCATTTTTTAAGAATGTCGTGCCTGATCTCGGCTGGTTCTACGTCGTCTTTGCCGTCGTGGTGATTGTCGGGAGTTCCAACGCTGTCAATCTGACCGATGGTCTGGATGGGTTAGCCATCGGACCGGTCATGATCACGGCCTTGGCCTATACGATCGTCGCCTATGTCGCCGGCCATCGACTCATGTCGGACTATCTGCTCATTCAACATATCGAAGGAGCCGGTGAACTTGCGGTATTCACCGCAGCCATCCTGGGGGCGAGTCTGGGATTTCTGTGGTTCAACACCTATCCGGCTTCCGTGTTTATGGGAGACGTCGGTTCGCTTCCTCTGGGAGCGGCGCTGGGCACGGTTGCGGTGATCAGCAAGCACGAATTGCTGCTTCTGATGGTCGGTGGAGTGTTCGTGATTGAAGCGGTCTCGGTCATTTTTCAGGTGCTCTCATTCAAGTCGCGCGGGAAACGCATTTTTCTCATGGCGCCCATCCATCATCACTTTGAGATGAAGGGGTGGGAGGAGCCGAAGGTCGTCGTGCGTTTGTGGATTATCGCCATCCTATTGGCCTTGTTGAGTCTGAGCACCTTAAAGCTTCGGTGATGGCATGAGGGGAGCAGCATCGGTGGAACTTGCCGGCGCACGAGTCACGGTCATGGGGCTTGCCAGAAGCGGCGTGGCGGCTTGCCGGTTGCTTCAGACGGCGGGCGCACGAGTCACGGTAGCCGATCGGAAAGAATCAGAGGAGCTGACGTCGGTCCTCGGCTCCATCGACCGAGACCACGTCGGTGTGACTGTCGGCGCGCATTACGAAACGTCGCTCGGTGAGGCAGACCTGGTCGTGATCAGCCCCGGAGTGCCCTATCGGCTAGCCTCGCTCGAAGCGGTGCGTCGGCGTGGCGTGAAGGTGATCAGTGAACTGGAGCTGGCCTCGCAGTTTCTCCGAAGTCCGCTCCTTGCTGTGACCGGGACCAACGGCAAGAGCACCACTGTGACCTTGATCGGAAAATTTCTCGCTGAGCACGGTCAACGGGCGTTTGTCGGCGGCAATTTGGGCATTGCCTTGAGCGAAGCGGCGGTGGAAGACCTTCGCGCCTGTCAATCAGGGAAGCCGAGTCCGTACGACTATCTCGTTGTGGAGGTTTCCAGTTTTCAGCTTGAAACGATCGACCGGTTCCACCCCTGGGTCGCGTCCTTACTCAATGTGACGGTCGATCACCAAGACCGATATCAGTCATTGGATGACTACATCGCGGCGAAACAGCGGATTTTCGAGAACCTTACCGAGTCAGACTTCGCCCTGTTCAACCTCGACGATGATCGCGTGGCCACGTTGCGACATCGAGTCCGCGCGAAGCACCTGGGCTTTACGACCACGTCGAAGATCGGCGCTGATTTGTCCGGAGGAACCTATCTCGAAGGCGACCGGATCGTGACGACGGTTACCGGTATACGGCAAGAGATTTGTCGTCGAAGCGAGATTCGCATCATCGGTAATCACAATGTGGGTAACGTCATGGCGGCCGCGACCTATGCCCTGTTGTGTGGATGTCCTCTCGATTCGATTCGTCGAGTCCTCGCGACGTTTCCCGGGCTCGAACATGCTCTTGAGATCGTCCGTGAGCGTCGCGGCGTTCGGTTTGTGAACGATTCGAAGGGAACAAATGTCGATGCCACACTCAAAGCGCTGGAGAGTATCGATCAGCCAATTTGGCTTATTGCCGGTGGACGGGATAAGGGTGGAGATTTTTCTCGACTTGCCCAGGCGATCAGTCGACGGGTCACGCAGGTGATTCTGATCGGAGAAGCAGCGCCGCTGTTGCGACAGGCATGGGCTGGTGTCGCCACAATGACCGAGGTGGCGACGTTGCAGGATGCGGTGGGTGATGCGGCGCAGGGCGCATCCCCGGGGGATGTGGTGTTGTTGTCCCCGGCCTGTGCCAGCTTCGACATGTTTACCGACTATCAAGACCGGGGTCGTCAATTCAAGGCATTGGTCCATGCCTTACCTGCGTGACGTGCAAGGAATGGGAGGGGCGGTTCTGAGCAATGGCACATCGATCAGCAGGGACTCTTTCGCTTCCATGGTCCCAGGCCAGTCAGCGATCGGGCAAGCAACGGGTGGCAGCGGACCATACGTTGCTGGCAGTCACCATGATCCTGGCTCTGGTGGGGCTTGTCATGGTGTTCAGTGCCAGCGCCATTGTGGCGGGCAACCGGTTCCAGGATCCTGGATTTTTTCTGAAGCGGCAGGTGGCTTGGTTGGGAGTCGGTTTTCTGTTGATGCAGCTCACGTCGCGAATCGACTACACGTTATGGAAGAAACTCTCTATTCCGATGCTGGCATGCATGTTGCTTTTGCTCGTCATGGTGTTGGTGCCGTCACTTGGGGTGGCGGCGAAGGGAGCGCGGCGATGGCTGCCGATGGGGCTCTTCTCGGTTCAACCGGCAGAAATGGTCAAGCTTGTGGCTGTCATTTATATGGCGGCCTATCTGACCAGAAAAGGAGACAAGATCACGCTGTTTCGCGATGGTCTTCTGCCGGCCCTGATTGTGATGGGCTTGCTGAGCGGGTTGGTGTTGCTCGAACCGGACTTGGGAACGGTTGTGGTTCTGGGATTGGTGACGGTCGGGATGTGTTTCCTCGCAGGGGCGCGGGTATCCCATCTTCTGGCTCTGGGCCTCTGCGCTATTCCGGTCGTGCTGGCGCTGGTCCTTGGTTCGAGTTATCGGCGTCAACGGCTCATGACGTTTCTCGCTCCATGGAAGGACGCGTCGGACGCCGGGTTTCAGATCACGCAGTCCTTCCTGGCCTTCGGAAGCGGCGGGCCGTTCGGAGTGGGATTGGGAGAAGGCAAACAGAAACTCTACTTTCTCCCGGAGGCGCATACAGATTTTGTGCTGGCGCTGGTCGGGGAAGAGCTGGGGTTCATCGGGACTGCCATTGTGATTCTGCTGTTTGTATTTTTTGTGTGGCGGGGGTTTCAAATTGCCGCACGGGCTCGCGTGCCGTTCGGCCGGTATCTGGGCATGGGCATCACCCTGTTGATCGGCGGCCAGGCATTAGTCAACGCAGCGGTGGTGACGGGGCTCTTGCCGACGAAGGGTCTGACCCTGCCGTTCGTCAGCTACGGAGGGTCCTCGCTGGTTGTCAGCCTGATTGGGGTGGGAATCTTGCTCAGTATTTCTCGCGACCGGCATGCCGGTGGGCCTCGAGGTGGACGTGGTGGGTTGGATTACGAATGATGATTGTCATTGCAGCGGGAGGGACCGGAGGCCATCTCTATCCGGCCGTGGCTTTGGCGCGAGAGTTTCTTCTGCGCGATCCCGCAAACCGGGTACTGTTCGTGGGGACCGCGCGAGGGCTTGAGTCTAACGTGCTTGCCCATGAGGGACTCGATCTGGCCTTGATCAATGCCAAGCCGGTGATGGGCAAGGGGCTGTGGGGGGCAGTGGCAGGCTTGTGTGCGATGCCGGTCAGTTTATGGCAGTGCTTGCGGATATTGAAAATGAGACGGGTGGATTTGGTTATCGGAGTCGGTGGGTATACGAGCCCGATGATGGTACTCGCTGCCGCATTGACCGGAGTGATGCGCGTGATACTTGAGCCGAATGCGAATCCTGGCATGGCCAACAAAGCGGTGGGGCCGTTCGCGCAACGAGTTTTTCTCGCATTCGAGTCGTCGGCTGATTCGTTCGATCATTCCAGGGTCCGTGTGGTGGGGACTCCGATCCGCAAGGCATTTTTAGAGGGCCGCCCCCAGGGTCAGGAGAAGTCGAAGCCGTTTCATCTCTTGATTTTTGGCGGGAGCCAGGGGGCGAAGGCAGTCAATACGGTGGTGATGGAAGCGTTGCCTGAATTGATGAGGCAATTGTCACAGCTCACGGTCACCCATCAGACCGGCGAGTCTGATCATGCGCGAGTGGTTGAGGCCTATCGTCGTGCCGGCATCGAGGCACAGGTTCGAGCCGTGCCGTTTCTCTACGATATGCCGGCAGTACTGCGGGGGGCGGACCTGGTCGTCGCCAGAGCCGGCGCCATGACAGTGGCTGAGCTTACGGCTTGCGGGAAGCCAGCTATCCTGATTCCGCTGCCGTCGGCGATTTATGATCATCAAACGCAGAACGCCAAGGTGATGGAAGCAGCCGGGGCTGCTGTGCTGCTCCCGCAATCCAGACTCACGGGATCAGCTTTGGGTCTCACAATCGCAGGTATTCTCGGGAGCCCAGAACGATTGCGGGCCATGGGGACAGCCAGTCTATCAATGAGGCGAATCGACGCAGCCGAGGCGATCGTTCGCGAGTGTTATCTACTCATGGGGGGCCATCATGATGCCAATCGCTCTGTTGGAGCGGCAGGAGTCTAATGGTATTGAGCAGCGTGGACAGAGACCACAGTCGTATTCACCGGTCGGTGGAGTAAGGCGCGCGACGATGTTTCGCAAGACGCAACAGATTCACTTAGTCGGAATCGGGGGATCGGGGATGAGCGGCATCGCCGAGGTGCTGTTGACGATGGGCTACAAAGTGACGGGATCAGACCTGCAGTCTTCCGATACGACGAGGAGATTACAAGAGCTTGGTGGGCGCATCTTTGTCGGCCATCAGGAATCGAACGTTGGGGAAGCGCAAGTGGTGGTCATCTCTTCCGCCGTGTCGGCGCAGAACCCCGAGGTCGTGGCGGCTAAGGCAAAGCAGATTCCCGTGATTCCTCGAGCCGAGATGCTTGCGGAGCTGATGCGGTTAAAATTCGGGGTTGCCATTGCCGGAGCCCACGGAAAAACTACGACGACCTCGATGGTGGCCAATGTGTTGGCCCAGGGCGGGTTGGATCCGACGATGGTGATCGGGGGGAAGGTAAATGCGCTGGGGAGTCATGCTCGCCTTGGGCGAGGCGAGCTTTTGGTGGCGGAAGCCGATGAGAGCGACGGGTCGTTTCTCCGTCTGTCTCCGACGATTGTCGCGGTGACAAACCTCGACCGGGAACATCTCGATCATTACGGCAGTATGGAACGCATCAACGAGTGCTTTCTCGAGTTTATCAATAAGGTGCCGTTCTATGGGTTGGCGGTGTTGTGTGCCGACGACGACCGGCTCAGGGCACTTTTCCCGAACATTGTAAAACGCTATCAGACCTATGGACTGAGTGAGCGTGAGGGCATTGTGCCTGATTTTTTTGCGACAGAAATTAATTTGAACCAATGGGGCGCCGAGTTCCGGGCCCAGTACCGTGGGCGCAATTTGGGCCCGTTCCGCCTGGCGGTGCCAGGCCGACACAATGTCTCTAACGCACTCGTGGCGATTGCGATCGGTATCGAATTGGATGTGCCGGTTGACCTCATCAGGAAAGCGCTAGCGGCCTATAGCGGGGTTGAACGCCGCTTTCATCTGCGAGGGGAGGCCGGTGGGATCATGGTCGTGGACGACTACGGGCACCATCCGACTGAGATCAAGGCCACCTTGGCTGCAGCGAAGCAAGGGTGGGGAGACCGGCGGTTGGTGGTGCTGTTTCAGCCGCATCGCTATACCAGAACGCGAGACTTACTGGAGGACTTTGCGAAGGCGTTCGACCAATCGGATCTGCTGTTCTTGGCGGACATCTATGCGGCGGGAGAGCAACCGATTCCCGGGGTATCGGGAGCCAGGCTGGCCGACATTGTTCGTGGGACGGGCCATCCTTCTGTGACCTTTGTGGAACAAAAAGACATGTTGGTGGATCAGGTGCTGCCCCACCTGAAATCGGGTGATCTCGTCATTACGTTAGGGGCGGGGGATATTTGGAAGGCAGGGATTGGTTTGTTGGCCCGATTGAACTCCGCCACATGATGTCATGAAGCGAGGTAGCCGACGTGTTGCGACAGTTGCGAAGGTTCATGGGCAATTCACGAAGACCGATTTACTCGCTGCGGTGGCCGGTTTCCGGGGAGGCGTGTCGTTCCAGGCTCCGTTACGGGTCTACACCTCGTTCAGGATCGGCGGGCCGGCAGATGTGTTGGTTGAGCCGGCTGATACTGAAGATGTCTGTCTGCTGGTCCGGCAGGCGCGCGCACGCAAGGTCCCGTTCTTCGTTTTGGGCGGGACGAATCTGCTTATTCGAGATGGGGGAATTCGCGGCATCGTGATGAATCTGGCTGGGTTGCGAAAAATTAGGGAAGAACCTGATTCCGTTCTCTATGCCGAAGGAGGAGTCGGCATGCCGACATTGATAGGGTATGCCATTCGCCACTCCCTTGCGGGATTGGAATGGGCTGCGGGAATTCCAGGGACTGTGGCCGGCTGTGTAGTGATGAACGCCGGTACGAAGCTCGGAGAAATGAAGGACTCGGTTAAGGCCGTTCGCATGGTGAATATGAAAGGGCAGGTTGTAGACGTCCCGGCAGCCCAAGTGAAGTTCGAGTATCGCCGGGCCTTGCTGCCACCTGGTGTTGTCGTGGGGGTATGGGTTCAGTTGCGACAGGGGATTCGATCGGAGATAGAGCGTGTCGTCAAGGACTACCTCCACTATCGTCGGGACACGCAGCCGCTTGCGCTGCCGAGTGCCGGCTGTGTGTTCAAGAATCCTCCGAGCGATTCCGCCGGCCGATTGATCGAAGCGGCCGGGCTGAAGGGGGCACGTGTCGGGGATGCGGAAGTGTCGATGAAGCATGCCAACTTCATGGTGAATCGTGGGCAGGCGCGCGCAGCGGACGTGACGGCGTTGATTGGAAAGGTCCGCAGCGCGATCCGTCGCCGGGCCGGTGTGCGGTTGGACCTTGAACTCAAAATCGTAGGAAAGACGTAACGGTATGAGCGAGCCCCGTCCGACAGAGCGGCCCCTCCTGACCCATGCCCGTATCGGGGTGTTGATGGGCGGGCGATCAGCCGAGCGCGAGGTGTCTCTACGGACTGGTGCAGCAGTGCACCGATCGTTGGTCCGTTGTGGCTACAACGCGGTAGCCATCGATGTCGGATCGACGCTCTTTCAGGACTTGCACGAGCAGAAGGTCGAGTTGGTATTCCTCGCGTTGCACGGACCGGGCGGTGAAGATGGCGCGATTCAAGGATTCCTGGACACCCTGGGAATTCCCTATTCCGGGTCCGGCATCCAGGCCAGTGCGATCGGCATGCATAAAGCAACCACAAAAACTCTCTTGACGTCAGCGCACATTCCTGTGCCTGCCGGCATGGTTGTAAAGCGTGGAGAGAAGGTCTTAAGCGCCACTGTGATGAAGGCGGCGAAATTACGCTGGCCTGTCGTGGTGAAGCCGGCGTCGCAAGGGTCCACAATCGGGGTCTCTATCGTGCGGAAGCCGTCGCAATGGCGTGAGGCCCTGGCCCTGGCACATCGCTACGATGTGGACGCCCTGGTCGAGGCCTATATCCCGGGACATGAAGTCACGGTGCCGATTATTGGGAGGCGCAACGCTTCTCCACTGGTGCTCCCGGCCGTAGAAATTGTAGCGCCGGGAGGCTTTTACGACTTTTCAGCGAAATATGAGTCGGGGAAAACGCAGTATCTCTGTCCTGCGCCGTTGACGGCATCGGTGACCCGGAAGATTCGGAGTTTGGCGCTACGCACCTATGAGGTGCTGGGTTGTGAAGGCGCGGTTCGAGTCGATTTCCGTATCACACCGCGCGGCCGTCCTGTTGTGTTGGAGATCAATACGGTGCCTGGTATGACCGAAACAAGTTTGTTGCCGATGGCGGCAGCGCAGGCCGGGATTGACTATGACGAATTGACCGAACGAATTCTCGAGTCCGCGCTCGTCCGTGCAGCCCGCTTCGATCGTCCGTCAGGGGAAGGCGGCATGGCATGAAGGTGTTTTGGCGGAAGCGAGCGGTGAAGGCAGTCGGCCCTCGGCTGAACCAATGGAAGGGTGCGCGTGCCGGTCAGGTATCGGATCAGCGCCAACAGGCGCGCCGAGAAAGACTCGTTTCCCGGGGGCGGCGTGTGTTGCGTCTGGGGAAATGGATCGTTGGTCTTGCGGTGGTAGCGTGGGGTTTGACTGTCGTCGTGCGAGAGATGGGGCCGGTTCTTCAAAGCTGGCTGGAAATCCGCGCGGTAGAGGTTGAGGGTGTCCACCATGTGACGAAGCAAGAAATATTGGAGCGGCTGGTCTTAAAACCCGGCATGGGACTCCATCAAGTCAGTACGGCATTTCTTGCAGAGCGGGTACGGAGACATGCCTGGATCAAAGAGGCAACCGTCGAACGCAGGCCGCCGCATCTGCTGTCTGTCACAGTCGTAGAGCGCACGCCGTCGGTTATTGTTCGGGCCGGCGTGGACCATTGGTTGAGCGATGAGAACGGCTATCTTCTTGCCAAGCTGGGCAGACAGGATGACCGGACACTGGCCTTGTTGACCGGGCTGGATCCTCAGTCCCTTCAACTCGGCGAGCCACGGGTCCGCAATGCCATTCAGTCCGGGGTCGTTTTGGCCAAGCTCATTGCCAACACCTTCGATGGGCGGGTTGAAATCGATCTCACGAATTCTTCGAATGTGGTGGCGTCTGCGAATGGGGTGCGTTTTCAATTCGGCGACGACTCTCTGGTCGACCAGTGGGAACGGTTCCAGAAAGTCAGATCGTCGTTCAAGACTGCTTCAATCGATGGTCGGAAGCGCGAGATCAGCGAGATCGATCTGCGTTATGACAATCGTGTCATTGTGCGAGAAGGGGTGTGAGGACTGTGCCGAAGCGTGATCATATTCTTGTCGGGTTGGATATCGGGACGACGAAGATCTGCGCCATCGTTTCGGAAATCACCGATGAGGGCATGCTCAACATCATCGGGGTCGGGTCGAGCCCGTCTCGCGGGCTCCGAAAAGGCGTGGTGGTCGATATCGAGAGCACCGTGGAATCCATCAAGAAGGCGGTCGAAGAGGCCGAGCTCATGGCGGCGGTGCAGATCAATTCCGTCTATACCGGCATCGCCGGCAGCCATATCTCAGCCGAGAATTGCAAAGGAGTCGTAGCGCTCAAGAAAGCGGAAGTTACACGGGAAGATATCCATCGTGCGATCGAGAGTGCGAGGACTCTGGCGGTTATCCCCCATGAACGACGGATTCTTCACGTGCTGCCTCGGGAGTTCATGGTGGATGGACAGGAGGGGGTTCGGGAGCCGTTGGGTCTCTCCGGTAACCGTCTAGAAGTCAATGTGCATGTGATTACAGGCGCTGTGACATCGGCGCAGAACATCATCAAATGTGTGAATCGCGCGGGGCTTGACGTCGTGGATATGGTGCTGCAGCCGTTGGCTTCGAGTGAGGCAGTCCTCAGCCAGGAAGAGCGTGATCTGGGGGTTGTCATGGTCGATCTGGGTGGTGGAACGACCGACCTTGCGATTTTTCTCGATGGAAGCATCAGGCACTCGGCGGTCTTGCCGATCGGCGGGCAGAATCTGACGAAGGATCTGGCAATCGGGTTGCTGACATCTCAGACCGAAGCCGAAAAGATCAAGTTGCATCGTGGGATCGCCCGAACAGGATTGGTGCAGGGCCACGAAACGGTGGAGGTTCCGTCGGTGGGAGATCGTCCTGCGCGCACATTTTCCCGTCGTGACCTTGCGGAGATTCTTGAGCCTCGTGTCGAAGAGATCTTTGAGTTGGTGCGTCGGGAAATCACGCGCGCCGGCTACGAAGGCATGTTGGGGGCGGGGGTGGTGATTACGGGTGGAACGTCGTTGTTGGAAGGGATGCCTGATGCGGCCGAGCAGGTCTTGAATCTTCCGGCCCGTCGCGGCGCGCCCAGCGGGATCGGAGGGCTTCGCGACATTGTCAGTAATCCCATGCACGCCACGGGTGTCGGCTTGTTGCTCCATGCCCGGCACCATGCCGAGGAAATGGCCACGGCCGGTCTGCGGAGCGGGAGGCCGTTGCACAAGGTATTCGATCGTATGAAGTCCTGGATGTTCGAGTTTTTTTAACCATTCTGCGACGCGGATGACCGCGACGCGGATTCTATCAAGGGAGGTGTCTTGATGTTTTCATTTGAAGAGGATGTCGTATCCCCTGTTCGGATCAAAGTGATCGGTGTCGGTGGCGCCGGGTGCAACGCCCTGAACACCATGATCATGTCCGGATTGGCGCGGGTCGATTTCATCGCGGCGAATACTGATCTGCAGGCGTTGGATCGGTCGCGTGCATCGTACAAGGTTCAACTGGGTCCTGAGAGGACCAGAGGGCTCGGCGCCGGGGCGAAGCCGGAAGTGGGAAAAGACTCTGCGCTGGAAAGCAAAGATCAGATTCGGGAGTGTCTTGAGGGCGCCGACATGGTCTTTGTGACTGCGGGGATGGGCGGTGGAACTGGGACAGGCGCCGCGCCGATCGTGGCAAGTATCGCGCGCGAACTCGGGATCTTGACGGTCGGAGTCGTGACGAAGCCGTTCTCATACGAAGGTCATCGCCGGATGATTCATGCGGACGAGGGGATTCGCGATCTTCGTCGTCATGTAGATACGTTGCTCGTGATTCCGAATCAGCGGTTGCTCGGCATCGTCGACAAGGCGACGCCTCTGCTCGAAGCCTTCAAGGTCGCCGATGACGTCCTGCGGCAGGCCATCCAAGGGATCGCGGATGTGATCACGACCACCGGCCATGTGAATGTGGACTTTGCCGACGTGCGCACCGTGATGTCGCATACGGGGCGTGCCGTGATGGGCATGGGGGTGGCGCGTGGGACGAATCGGGCGATTGAAGCGGCGCAAAAGGCGATCTGTAGTCCGTTGTTGGAGGAAGGGAGCGTGGAGGGCGCACGTGGCGTACTGCTGAACATTACCGGCGGCCCCAACATGTCGCTGCATGAGATCGAGGAAGCGGCTACGATCGTCCAGCAAACGGCCGATCCTGAAGCCAATATCATTGTCGGACAGGTGATCAACCCCGATATGGGCGATGACCTGGTCGTGACGGTGATTGCCACCGGATTTGAATCGACGGAGCAGTCTTCACAGGTTCCCGTGGCTGCGGCTCGGACGTCCCGCGCTGGACAACAGACGATGGGCGAGCGGTCATATGCGGAACGGCCCATGAAAGATCTCGATCGTCCGACCTTCTTGCGGCGAATGGGAGAGGCGAGAGAGTCGATGGAGAGGACTGCGGCGGTGGTCGACGATGAATGGGACGTACCGACATTCCTGCGTAAGCAGGCCGACTGAGCCGATAGGTCTGTAGTGGAGACTAATCGCAACGGAGTATGGACATGGGCATAGAGGTCATCACGGTTCCTGCCTTTGCCTCTGCGCGCGACGGCGTCCGACACTTCTTTGGTACGCGCAGCCATGCGGACTCTCTGGCACTTGACGTAGGCGTCCCGGTCCGTCAGTCCGGGGTGCAGGGGCGCGGTTGGCTGCTGTCTGTCAAGCAAGTGCATGGGACCGATGCGTTAGTGCTGGACCGTCCGCTCGCCGAATCGGATCAGTTCCTAGGCGGGTGGGATGCCTTGGTAACCGATCAGCCGGGTGTGACGGTAGCAGTGCGAACGGCGGATTGTGTTCCTATTCTCATGCATGACGTACGCCGGGGTATCGTGGCGGCGATTCATGCAGGCTGGCGGGGGGCAGTGGCAGAGATTGTGCCGAAGACGATGACTCTGATGGCGGCCAAATTTGGATCGAGGCAGTCGGATCTGCGAGTCAGTATCGGACCCTCGGCCGGTCCCTGCTGTTATGAAGTGGACGAGCCGGTGCTTGATCAGCTTCGGAAGGGATTGCCTGGCTGGGAGTCGGTTGTGCAGGACTATCGAGGGAACAAGGCTCGGCTGGACCTCAAGGCCTTGATCCGTCGGCAAGTGGAGGGAGAAGGTGTCCCTAGGCCCTCTATTTCAGCCGTGAACCTCTGTACGATTTGCCATGACCAGCTCTTTTATTCCTATCGACGGGAAGGCCGCGTGAATGGAACGATGGTCAGCGGGATTACTCTGCTCTCTCACTGATAGGAATTGGTCCCGGTGTGCGCGCTGACATTTATCCGACAGTTTGGGTACAATAGTTTTGAATTTCCGGTGAGCAGTGCTTCGGCTGTGACTGCTCAGGTGTGATGATTCTGAAGATAGGCGGCTGGGTGCAGAAAGCGGGTTGATTCAACCTCATACGTAGCGCTCTGGAACAGATTCGTCATATTCGCTTTGCCTAGGTGAGTTGCATCGGCTGCTCATGCAACCGTTCAATGCCATTTCCCTGAAGGGATTCGCGGTGGGCCTGTCGAGCGAGAATCCGGTTGAAGTTGAAAAGAAGGTCGCGATGGCGCGATTCGGCATAGCTAATCAAGGAGTGTGGGGTGGCTAGTTCAACGATTGCGAGCAAGATCACATTCATTGGAGGAGGCCAGATGGCTGAGGCCATGATCGGCGGTCTTCTCGCGGGACGGGTCTGTTCTGCTGAGTCGATATGGGCCACAGATCCCGTTGCCGAGCGCCGCGATCGCTTAAAAAGTCAGTTTGGCGTTCGGGTTGGTTCTGCCAATCGTGAGGCTGTTGCCTGGCCGGACGTGATCGTCTTGGCGGTAAAGCCTCAGACGCTCCCTGCCGTGCTCCGTGAGATCGGTTCAAGCCTGGCCCATGCGCTTGTGATATCTATTGTGGCGGGAGTGACAATTCGGACGATTGGCGAACTGACGCAGGGGGCTGCACGCGTGGTCCGGGCGATGCCGAATACTCCGGCATTGGTTCGAGAGGGTATGACCGCGCTTGCGACAGGCGCCGGGGTTTCGGACGATGATGCTCGGCTGGCTCGAACGATATTTGAAACGGTCGGCAAGGTAGTGGTGGTAGAGGAGCGGCTCATGGATGCGGTGACAGGATTGAGCGGCAGCGGTCCTGCCTATGTATTTCAGGCTATCGAGGCGCTGGCAGATGGAGGGGTCATGATGGGCTTGCCGAGGCAGACGGCCGAACTCCTTGCCGCTCAGACTGTGTTCGGGTCGGCTCGATTGGTGCTCGAGTCGGGAGTGCACCCCGCTCAATTGAAAGATCGGGTGGCGTCGCCCGGAGGCACGACCATTGCCGGACTGCATCAGCTCGAGCAGAAGGGGTTTCGTGCTGCGTTGATGGCTGCGGTCGAAGCAGCCACCTCGCGTTCGAAGGAATTGGGGCTCTGATGTTCGTTGCAGGCAATGCTCTTTCAGCGGTGGCGACCATCCTCGACTATGTGTTATGGCTCTATATGTGGGTGATCATCGCTCGTGCCTTGATTTCGTGGGTTAACCCTGATCCATGGAATCCGATTGTGCAATTTCTGAATAGGGCGACCGAGCCGGTCTTGGCGCCGATTCGTCGGATGATTGGGCTGCGGATCGGGATGGATGTGTCACCGATCATTGCGATATTGATCATTACCTTTCTGCAAATTGCCGTTGTGCAGTCACTCAAAGAATTTGCCATGAGGATGAACTGAGATGACCATGGGGGATGCCATGAGAATTACACCGCTCGATATCCAGCAAATGGTGTTCAAGGTCACCATGCGTGGGTACGACAAAGAAGAGGTCAATCGCTTTCTTGAAGAATTGGCACAGACTGTCGAAACATTGAATCGAGACAATGCAGTTCAGCGGGAAAAGATCATATTTCTGGAACAGCAACTCGCTGAGTTGAAGCGGGCGGAAGCGACATTGTCGAATACTCTCATGTCTGCTCAATCGCTGGCAGAAGATGTGAAGCGGAACGCTCATCGGGAAGCGGATCTTGTCATTAAGGAGGCTGAGTTGAAGGCCGGCGAGTTGATCCATCAGGCCAGGGTCGAGCTCACGGATACGCAGCGCGACATTTCGTCGCTTCAGAAGCAGCGATTGCTGATGATTGAACGGTTGCGCGCGTCATTGCGGATGTTCGAGCGTCTGTTCGAGGTGGAAGAACGGGAAGCGCTGAATGACGCAGCTGCCGCATCGGAAGAGAAACTTGAAGGAGAATCGAGCCCGGCTTTGTGACCTATCGACCTGATCGGTCTTTGTTGTGCGATAGGGTTTTGGTTTGCACCGCCCGCCTCCGGCAGATTTCACTCTCATGACAGGTGTGTTGCCGATGGATACCCCTCACATTATTCAGGAGGCACTGCAATCGGCCGTTGACGACGGTGTGTTTCCTGGCGCCCAGTTGGCGGTGCGTTTGGGTGGCGATCTGCAATGTGTGGCTGTGGCTGGACGACTGTCGTCGGAGCCGCCTGGCCTTCCGGTGCAACCCACCACTCTGTATGACCTCGCTTCTCTCACAAAACCGTTGGCGACGGTCACGTCTGTATTGCTTTTGATTCAGCGAGGCAAGATAGGTCTTGAGGATCCCGTGCAACGGGTATTGGTCGAACTTGAAGGAGCGCCGATCGGATTGGTAACAGTGCGAGATCTCGTGACCCATCGTTCAGGCCTGCCGGGGTGGCGGCCGTTCTACGAGCGGTTTGATGCGCAAGGTATCGTTCCCGGGCTCTCCGGCGAAAATCGCCTGGTTAAACAACGTGTGTTGCAATTGATTCGCGACGAACCGCTGATCTATACGTGCGGAGAGCGCAGCGTCTATAGCGACCTCGGATTCATCCTATTAGGATTTCTGGTAGAACATCTGAGCGGAATGGCGCTAGATCTGTGGTGCACAGAAACCATTCTCCGTCCACTAGGGGCCGACCCACTGACGTTTTGCCCCATATCAGAGAGTACGCAACAGGCTGTTACACATCAGAAGGTTGACCCATCACAAGTAGCCCCGACTGAGTGGGACGAGTGGCGACATCGATATTTACATGGGGAGGTCCACGACGAAAATGCCGCAATGTTGGGTGGCGTCGCGGGTCATGCGGGGCTATTCGGGACCGCCGAGTCGGTGTTGGCTGTCTCCGGAGCGTGGCTCCGTGGCTATCATGGAAAAGAATCGATTTTGGACGAAAAGCTTGTCCGGCAGTTTACGATCCGTCAAGACTCTGCCGCTCAATCGAGTTGGGCCTTGGGGTGGGACACTCCGTCGGCGCTATCGTCGTCAGGGTCTTGTTTTTCGGAGCGGTCGTTCGGACATCTCGGTTATACCGGGACGTCGTTGTGGATCGATCCGTTGCGCGAATTGGAGGTGGTGCTGTTATCTAACAGAGTACATCCGAGCCGAAGGAATGAGAAGATAAAGACCTTCCGCCCGCTGATTCACAATCTGGTCTACCAGGAGTATCTGTCGGCAGGATAGCGGGGGACTAGGACGGATCTTGGTAATCGATCCAGGTTTCTTTTTCAGCGAGATACTTTGTGCCTTTAAAGTTGGCTCTGGTTCTCAGTTTACTGAAACCGAATCCCTGCATTGACTCGATGAGTTCTTGTACCGAAGCTGGTATGGTCGGGTGCGAGTGCCCCTCAACGGTCAGGGCTTCATACATGACCTTGGCAGAGTAGCCCGATGGTGTTCGATTGACGAGGACGGTTCGATTGAAATACCGGTCGCTTGGGTCGACCCCTTCAACCTGGTGCTTTTCAACGAGCCCTTCTTTTTTGAAGAGCAATGGAAGTGAACTCATGAATTCCTCCCTGAGAATCGACTGGAAAGGTTCAGCATCCTCATTATAGGGTGGCATCCAAATGACTGCAAGCCGTTGACAACTGGGTAATGCCCTCCTATCATTTCCCCCCGCCGTGGTGGGCTCTGTGTTTCTGAATATATGAATATCCCCAACAGTTTGACCATTCTCCGTATTCTCCTCATCCCCTGCTACATTGGGTTACTCATTTACAGCAGATTTACCGAAGCCCTTATCGTTCTAATTGTAGCCGGACTTACCGATGCCCTCGACGGGGCGATCGCCCGTGTCAAGAATCAACATACTCGCCTCGGAGCCGTGTTGGACCCGCTGGCCGATAAGCTGCTTCTCACTTCCGGGTTCATCACGCTCTCGATGATTCATTTGATTCCGTCATGGGTCACCATCCTTGTGGTCAGCCGAGACGTGATACTGTTGATGGGAACGGCGGTGGCGCATTTCGCCGAGTATCGCCTGGATCTTACCCCTACCTTCTTGGGCAAGGGCACCACGTTTCTCCAACTGTCCTATGTCGTGTTGGTGATATTCCTGAGTTCCCGTCAAATCGATCTCACCCTTCTGCTGCCTCTCTTACTGGGCATGGTTTCCTTCACGCTATTATCCGGTTTCCATTATCTCTACCGAGGCGTTCGGCCTCCGAGTGCGATCAACAGCTGAGGCGCTGTGTGCTTGAGCCTCTGTGCCTCGTCACCTGCGCGAAGATCGTGCTTTTGTTTGACAGGTTTGGGGGTGGTCAGTAGACTCGCCTGGTAGGGATTCCTCTCAGCTTACAACCGGCCAGGCCGATGGCCACATCGAAGGGCGGAATGTCGCGTATGGGCACCTTTGCGTATGTCGGACGAACCAGATCTGGCGCCGTCAAGAAGGGGGAACTGAACGCGAAAACCCGCGATGAGGCGGTGGATCAACTCCGTAAGCAGAGCGTTGTCGTCACCAGCCTCGAAGAGAAGAAAGGTGGCGCGGCCGGATTCAAGTTAAGTTTTGGATCCGGACTCACGGATAAAGATCTGGTTGTATTTACACGACAATTCGGCACGATGATCAATGCGGGGTTGCCCTTGGTGCAGTGCCTCGAAATCCTCTCGACCCAGTCGGAGAATAAAGTGCTCCGAGAGACGATCGGGGAAGTAAAGACTCAAGTGGAGGCAGGTTCGACTTTTTCGGATGCCTTGAGGCGTTTTCCCAAAGTCTTCGACGATCTGTACGTCAACTTGGTGCATGCGGGTGAGGTGGGCGGTCTGCTGGATACGATCTTGACGCGTCTCGCACAATACATCGAAAAAGCGATGAAGCTCAAAGGGCAGATCAAGTCTGCCATGGTCTATCCAATGACGATCATGGGGGTCGCCGTTGCCGTTATCACCATTCTCATGCTTTTTGTCATTCCTATCTTTGCGAAGATGTTTCTTGAGTTGTCAGGCGGGAAAGTGGCGTTGCCTGGCCCTACGCAAATCGTTATCGACATCAGTAACTTCTTTATCGCGTACTGGTATGTCATTCTTGGGGCTATTGTGGGGGCTATCTTCGGGATTAAGAAATACTATGGGACCGTTCAAGGGAGGAAGGTCATTGATACGCTGCTTCTCAAGTTGCCAGTGGTGGGAGATTTGATCAGAAAAGCCTCTGTGGCCAAGTTTACCCGTACGCTTGGGACGTTGCTCTCCAGCGGGGTCCCATTACTCGATGGGATGACCATCTGTGCAAAAACGTCGGGCAATAAAGTTATTGAAGAGACGTTGATCAGCGCTCGCCAGAGTATCAGCGGCGGGAAGACCATTGCCGACCCCCTGGCGGCAAGCGGAGTATTCCCGAAGATGGTGACGCATATGATCGCCGTCGGTGAATCGACTGGCGCACTGGATTCGATGTTGGGGAAGATTGCAGACTTTTACGAAGACGAAGTCGATCAGGCGGTTGCCTCGCTGACGGCGTTGCTTGAGCCGGCGATGATGGTGTTCTTAGGGGTTGTGATTGGTTTTATCGTGATCGCGATGTATCTCCCGATATTTAAAATGGCGTCTGCAATCGGATAAGGCTGTTGGTTCATCCAGCTTTCTCACGGAATTGGGCCTGAAATCTTTCCGCTCGAGCCATTCAGCGCCTCAAGCATGTGCGAGGCCAGGGTGTCCGGCGCCAAAGTCAGAGGAGAATGAACAAGCCAGATCTCTCCTCGTATTCTGCGGGTATCCTTCTCTCTCGGCGGTCTTCCATCCATGAATAATCTGCGCACAAGACTCTATTGGATCATGGGGCTTCGGATGGCCCTTGTGACCCTGATGCTCGGCCTGTCTCTTGTTTTTCAAGTTGGGAATGGCGGGCGGGTCGAAACGTTTTATACCCTGATTATTGTCACCTACGTTCTGACGATCCCTTCTGCCATTCTGCTCCGTGCGCTCACCTCGCTATCGGCCCTCACGGTGCTGTTTTGGGCCCAGGTGGCGATCGACTTTTTTCTTGAAACTGTGCTGATTACGAGGACAGGGGGGATCGAGAGTCCCTTCGCGGTGTTGTATGTGATGACGGTGGCCGTCGCCAGTCTCGTTCCCCGTCGGCGAGTGGGGCTGCTTACTGCCTGTTTCTGCATTATTTTGTTCGGGCTCTTAACGAACATTCAACTCTATGGCCTTTTCGATGGGTGGGGGTGGATGCCGCCGAGTCGGCTGAATTTGCCTGAAACATTTCAGACATTCGGGGTCTACGCCCTCGCCCTTCTTGTCGTTGGAATACTAGGCGGAACCTTAGCCGAACAGCTTCAGCAGGCGGATCGATCGCTTCGCGAGAAGGAACAGGGATTGACTCGACTCCAAGTCTTTCATGAGAATATCGTTCACAGCATCAGCAGCGGCGTGTTTACGGCAGATGCCATGGGCTGTATCACGTCGTTCAATCCGGCGGCGCAGGAAGCGACGGGATATACGATCGCACATGTGGCCGGGCGTCCCTGGCGCGAAGTCTTCAACTGGCATCCCAGCGAACAATCAGAGGAACAACTCAAGGGCGCGGTGTCTACGACGACGCGATTCGAGGTGGAGTGTAAGCGCGCGGATGGGAATCGCCTGATTCTCGGTATGACTCTTTCGCCATTGCACGAGCAGGGGAAGCAGGCGGGCTTGGTTGGCGTGTTCAAAGATCTCACGCAAATTCGGGACCTCGAAGAGGAGATGCGCCGCAAGGATTGGCTGGCAAGCTTGGGTGAAATGTCCGCCGGGATGGCCCATGAGATCCGGAATCCGCTTGGCGCACTGGCCGGTGCCATGCAAATGCTTCGGAAAGACGCCATAGAAGACGAGACCAATCGCCGGTTGATGGATATTGCGATTCGGGAGGCCACCAGGCTCGACAACATTATCACCGAATTTCTTCAGTATGCTCGTCCCCCGGCGCTCAATCTTGTGGAACGTGATCTTAATAAAGTACTTGCCGAGACGCTCGATCTCGTTCAACATGAAGCGCGAACTCGTTCCAAGATTAAAATCGTCACTTCTTTGGCAAGCGGGGCGCTGACGGCACTGGTCGATCAGGATCAGTTCCGGCAAGTCTTGTGGAATATGGCGACGAACGCGTTTGAAGCGATGCCTGAGGGTGGGCAGTTGACGATCTCGACGAGCTGCCGCCATGTCGATGCCGGTGAACGCAAGGGCGACGTCATTGAAATCGCCTTCCAGGACACAGGGGAAGGTATCCCGAGGCAGAACCTGGACAAGATCTTTCTTCCATTTTTTACGACGAAGAAGGAAGGCTCTGGACTGGGTCTTGCCGCCGTGCATCGCATCGTCGATCTGCACGGGGGGTGGATTAAAGTCGAAAGTCAGGAGCGCCAAGGATCGAGATTTGTCGTCTGTATGCCGCGTTCAGGGGAAGCCGGCGTGCGATTATGGCATGAGGGGCGGACACCGTGGAAAAGATCTTAGTTGTCGATGATGAGAGAGGCCTGCGTGAAGTGTTGAGCATCATGCTCAAACGCGCGGGCTATGTCGTGACCGAAGCGTCGGACGGCGAAGAGGCCATCGGCCAGATAAACAAAGAAATTTTCGACCTTGTCATTACAGACCTCCGTATGCCGAAGGCCGACGGCATGGCAGTCTTGAAGGCGGTGAAGTCTTCGGCTCCTGAAACCGTGGTCCTCGTCATTACGGCGTTTGCCACTGCGGACTCGGCGGTGGATGCCATGAAGCAGGGTGCGTACGACTACCTGACCAAGCCGTTCCAGGTCGATGAAGTGCAGTTGATCATTCGAAATGCTCTGGAGAAGCGGCGTCTTTCGACGGAGAACATTCTCCTCAAGCGTGAAATGGCGAGCCAATCGTCGTTTGCGCAACTCGTCGGCCAAAGCGAGAGTATGCAGAAGGTGTTCAACGTAGTGCGCCAAGTTTCGGACGCCAAGAGCAATGTGCTGATTTGCGGGGAAAGTGGAACGGGAAAAGAGCTGGTGGCCCGTGCGATCCACTATAACAGCGCCCGAAGCTCGATGCCTTTTGTGGCGGTGAATTGCAGCGCCGTACCGGAGACGTTACTCGAAAGCGAACTCTTCGGGCATATGAAGGGGTCCTTTACCGGCGCGATGGCCAATAAGGCGGGCCTGTTCGAAGTCGCCAACGGCGGCACGATTTTCCTGGATGAAATCGGCGATACGACGCCGACGATTCAAGTGAAGCTGCTGCGGGTGATTCAGGAACGAGAGTTCCGGCGCGTAGGCGGCAACCAGGATGTCAAGGTCGATGTGCGCATCGTGGCTGCGACCAATAGGGATCTTGAAAAGGCTGTGGCGGACGGCTCGTTTCGTGAAGACCTGTACTATCGCCTGGATGTGATCCCGATTCGGCTTCCACCGTTGCGGCTTCGAACGGGAGATATCCCGCTCCTCGTGAACCATTTTCTCGGAAAGTTTTCGCAGGAGAGCGGCAAGCCGGCTCCTGTATTGACATCGGAAGCGATGCATGTGTTGCTGGGCCATGAGTGGCGCGGCAACGTTCGTGAGCTTGAAAATCTGATCGAGCGAGTGGTTACGTTTTCCGCCGGCGCTCCTGTGACGGATCAGGACATCCGGGGCTGGCTTCACCGTGCTGTGACTCCACAGCAGCAGGGCCTGCCCACCGATCTGCCTGAAGACGGGCTGGATTTGGAAGAGCTTATCAACGGCATAGAAAAAGACCTGCTGCTGAAGGCGCTCGAACGGGCCATGTGGGTGAAGAAAAAAGCCGCACGGTTGCTGAGACTGAATACGCGATCCTTCCGCTATCGATTAGAAAAGTACGCCATCAAGGGAGGCCGTGATTAGTTCCCAGCCAAGTGCATCCGAGATCACCGTCTTTGCTCCCGCAAAAATCAACGTGATCCTGCGTATCCTCGACCGCCGCCCCGACGGATTCCACAATCTTTGGTCGATCATGCAGACCGTCGCCCTCGAGGATGAGGTGCAGATCAGGCTATGCGCCGACCGGCAGGATATTCAGTTGAGATGCGATGCGGCGCAGCTGGCTGCGGACCAGAGTAACCTCGTCTATCGTGCGGCAACGGTGGTGTTGGCGCACGCCCGGCAATCGATCGGACTGGATATCGAGTTGCGCAAGCGTATTCCGATGGGAGCAGGCCTTGGCGGTGGGAGTAGCGATGCGGCAGCCACTATCATTGGGCTGAACCGGCTGTTACAGCTGGAGTGGTCTCCGGCGCAGATGGCTGATATCGGACAATCGTTAGGGAGCGATGTGCCATTTTTTCTCTTTGCTCCTTCGGCGTATGTGGCAGGCCGGGGAGAAACAGTGCAGCCGATCGTTGTCGAAGGAGTCCGATGGGTCGTCCTTGTCAATCCTGGGTTTGGGGTCAATACCAAGTGGGCCTATCAAGAATTGGCTGTTACCAGAACGGCCGTGACACCGTTATCGACGGTTCAGCAAGAACTCGGTCGGCAATCACGGGTGAGCTGGGCGCAACTGGTTGCCACGGCAGAAAACGATTTCGAAGCGCCGGTGTTCGCAACACATGAGAAGCTTCGGGAGATCAAACGGAGTTTGCTGGATCACGGAGCCGAGATCGCCTTATTGTCCGGAAGTGGGGCGACGGTGTTCGGACTGTTCGCAGATGAGGCGCGCGCTCGCCTGGCCCAGGCTCAGTTTGTGAACGAAAATGGGATGAAAACATTTGTGGTTCCCACCTGTTCAGGTCCACTTGTCTGGCGATAGCAACGGCCACCGATAGGCCGCGACTCGGTTGACAAGTCCCCGTGCATTCCGTTAGAGTTTGCCCCCTTAGTTGGCTTCCTCAACAGCGCGCAGTGAATGTAGGTAGGCGGGTTTGAATTACGCCCACCGACGCCCGCCGTCGAGACGAACCATAGACGAAACCGAACGCTAGACTGTTGCATCCAAGCACCCTCTGAGGAATCGATGAGCGGAGATCTCAAGATATTCTCTGGCAACGCGAATCCGGCCCTGGCCCATGAGATTTGTGCCTATCTCGGGACCAAGCTCGGTGAGGCGACGGTCGGGTCTTTCAGCGACGGTGAAATTCGAGTCAAGATCGAGGAGAATGTACGCGGCGGCGACATATTCGTGGTGCAGTCGAGTTGCCAGCCGGTTAACGACTCCCTGATGGAGTTGCTGATTATTATCGACGCGCTCAAGCGATCCTCCGCACAGCGGATCACCGCAGTCATCCCCTATTTCGGCTACGCTCGCCAGGATCGTAAGGATCAGCCTCGTGTGCCGATTTCGGCAAAACTCGTGGCCGATCTCATCAGCACAGCCGGCACCGATCGGGTGCTGACGATGGACCTCCATGCGGGACAGATCCAGGGATTTTTCAATGTGCCGGTAGACCACCTCTACGCATTGCCTGTGTTGTTGGACTACATTACAAAAAAACAAGTAAGCGACCTGGTCGTGGTCTCGCCGGACGCAGGCGGAGTCGAGCGGGCTCGCGCCTTTGCAAAGCGGCTTGATGCGAGCTTGGCGATTATCGACAAGCGGCGTGAAGGACCCAATCAGACGGCAATTATGAACATCATCGGCGACGTCGCAGGGAAGAGCGCGCTCTTGCTGGATGACATGATCGACACGGCCGGCACCATTGTGAAGGGGGCGCAGGCCTGCATGGATCGCGGGGCTCGGGAAGTGTGGACCGCCTGTACCCATGCGGTGCTCACTGGACCGGCATTGGAGCGGATCCAGCAATCCTGTCTCAAGCAAGTCATTGTGACCAATTCGATCCCCTTACGGGGTAAAGAGCTGATCTGCCCGAAGTTACATCAATTATCGATCGCTCCATTGTTGGGAGAGGCAATCAGGCGTATCCATGAAGATGAGTCGGTCAGTTCATTATTTGCCTAATTTGCACTGAGGCATCTGAAGACAAGGGAAGAAGGGGGCGGAGGAGCACCATGAAGTTCGAACTAGCAGTCACAGTGAGAGAGAAGACGGGGAAAGGTGCGGCGCGCCAGCTGCGGCGAGAGGGTAAGGTTCCCGGCGTGTTGTATGGGCAGGGCGAGTGTCTGCTTTTAACGATTGAGCCGGATAGTCTGGTCAAGATTTTGAAGGCACAGGCGGGAGGAGCCGCGCTCGTATCGCTCACTCTGGCTGGCGCGAAGTCCAAACCGAATCGAACGGCGCTATTGCGTGATTTTCAGGTCGATCCGGTCGAAGGGAATGTGTTGCATGCGGATCTGTTCGAAATCTCGATGGACAAGCCGATTCGCGTGAAGGTGCCGCTGCATTTGACCGGTGGAGTGCCGGCCGGTGTCAAAGAAGGTGGCGTTCTTCACCACAATATGCGTGAGTTGCATATCGAGTGCCTACCCGGTGTGCTGCCGGACTTCATCGAAGTCGATGCCTCGGGCCTTGCCATTGCGCAGGGTCTTCACCTGAAAGACCTGGCTGCGCGCGAGGGAATCCGCTATCTCGACGATCCTGAACAGATGGTCGTGAGTGTGGCAGCTCCGATGACAGAAGCCAAGCTTGAGTCGCTCCTCGCAAGCGGGGCAGCCGCGCCTGATGCAGGGAAAGAGCCGGAAGTGGCCGCGAAGGGTAAAGTGGCCGGTGAGGCTCCTGAGGGCGGCGATGCAGCCAAAGCCGGAGCGGCCGCTGGGGCTGCCGATGCGAAGGGCGGCGATAAGAAAGGCGCTGCAGCGCCAAAAGCTGAGAAGAAAGAAGCAGAAAAGAAGAAGTAACCTTGCGCCTCATCGTTGGGCTGGGCAACCCTGGCGCTGCCTATGCCCCAACCCGCCACAACGCCGGTATGTGGGTCATCGAGCGGGCTGCGGCTCGGTGGTCCATCCGTCTCGCCAAGCGCGGCGTCGCTCAACGTGGATCGGGACGGCTTGGGTCGGAACTCCTCGAACTTGCCGGCACCCTCGACTGGATGAACGTCACTGGTCCTCCACTCAAAGGCCTTCTGCGCGAGTATTCGCTGACCACCGACGACTTGATTCTTGTCCATGACGACCTTGACCTCGATCTGGGGCGTCTCCGGATCAAACAAGCTGGCGGGCATGGGGGCCACAATGGGATCAAGTCGGTGATCGAGGCGATCGGAACCGCTCAGTTTGTGCGGGTGAAGATCGGAATCGGCCGACCGGCGCCTCGTCAGGACTCGGCGGACTATGTGTTGCAGCCATTCACGAAGGAAGAGCTTGAGGTGTTGAACCCTTGTCTCGACCGAGCCGTCGAATCGTTGGAATGTCTGGTCTACCGGGGAACAGACGTGGCGATGAATCAGTTTAATGTGCGGGAGAAGCTTGGAGAAGATGAAGGGGCGCAGCCAGGCTGACTCCTTGCTCGCGCACCGCGCACAATCGGAATGTGCTCGGTGGACGCGCGCAGTCAGAGTCAATCTGGCTCCGCCCCTGTGAATAAAGCTTTCTGCACGGTAGAGGAGCGAGGAGGGGAGCAATGGGACTCTGTTGTGGAATGATCGGGTTGCCGAATGTGGGAAAGACCACCGTCTTCAA
Source organism: Nitrospiraceae bacterium (assembly GCA_013140715.1). Classification (GTDB taxonomy): domain Bacteria; phylum Nitrospirota; class Nitrospiria; order Nitrospirales; family Nitrospiraceae; genus Palsa-1315. The sequence continues at coordinate 26,634 of JABFSG010000025.1, read as the reverse complement.
CGCGCTCACTGGCAGTGGTGCGTTGGCGGCAAATTATCCCTTCGCGACGGTCGATCCCAATACCGGCATCGCCCTGGTGCCTGATCCGCGGCTCGGGGTCCTGACCGATCTCTTCAAATCGAAGAAGACGACGTTCAGCACGCTGGAGGTTCGCGACATTGCCGGTTTGGTGGAAGGGGCGAGCAAGGGCGAGGGGCTCGGCAATCAGTTTCTCGGCCACATCCGGGAAGTCGATGCGCTGCTCCATGTCGTTCGCTGTTTCCAAGGAACGGATGTCGTGCATGTCAGCGGAGCGGTAAATCCTCTCCGTGATATCGGTATCATTGAAACAGAATTGCTGTTGGCCGATCTGGACACACTCGATCGGCGAAAGCAAAAGACGGAAAAGAAAGTTCGGGCAGGCGACAAAAAAGCCGCGTTTGAGCTGGCCTTCATCGATAAACTGGTTGGATTACTGGACAAGGGCGAATGGCTGGGCAATCTGACATACACTCCTGAAGAGCGCGTGGTACTCGATGAATGTCAATTGCTGGCGGCGAAGCCGGTGCTCTTTGTGGCCAATGTGTCGGAGCAGGCAAGCGCCGACGAGGCGATGGTCAAGGCGGTTCGTGAGTTTGCCGACAAACGAGGCGCGCGGGTGGTGACGATTTGTGGCCAACTCGAAGCGGAGCTGTCCACTCTCCCTGAGAGTGAGCGGATGGACTTTCTCAAGGAAATGGGGCTCACGGAATCGGGCCTTGTCCGGCTGACCCGTGAAGCCTACACGTTGCTGAACATCATCACCTTCTTCACTGCAGGAGAAATCGAGTCGCGGGCCTGGCCGATTCCCAAAGGCATGAAGGCGCCACAAGCAGCCGGCAAGATTCACTCCGACATGGAGAGAGGCTTCATCCGTGCCGAGATCTATCACTACGACGATCTGATGGCCTGCGGATCGGAAGCGAAGGTGAAGGAGAAGGGGCTGTTTCGGCTCGAAGGCAAGGATTACGTCATTAAAGAAGCGGATATTGTCTATTTCCGCTTCAACGTCTAGCAGGCTGCTGAAAAAGGCGGCTCACTGCGTTCTCAGTCGCCCGTCTCCTTGCGACGTACCGCAAGGGTACGCCTCAGTCGCCGCGCTCCCTGCGGCCTTGTTATCCGCCTTTTTGAGCAGCCTGCGGGAGTTCCGTCGCTATCCGTTATGCATTCGTCTGTCTTTCCTGAATGAATGCCTGCCAATTCTCGTCGATTGTTTTATGGAGCCTCGAGACATCGCCGTCTCGCCGCCAGCTAATCTTCAAAGACTTCTGACCTTTGCGTTCGATTTTGATGGTATAACCTTCATCTTGAAGTTTTACTTCTTGTACTTCATGAAAGCCAAGTCGATCCCTTCGCAGCAGATATTCGATTGTGAGGCCTTGAGAGTCGATCTTTATGCGACGAATTTCAAAGAAGAGCACCCATATTACGAGTATTAGTAGAAGAAGCAATAGGACCAGGGTTCGAGGGGTAAGGCCTATAAATGGTATCGGGAACAAAACTAGAGGAATCAACCACAGTACAATTATCCCCCCAGACCGTTTTGCATGGTAGGTAAGGTGCTTGTCCGGCGTAGCATCCTGAAGTTTTTTGCATATGATTTCGGCCAGATCGTCAATCTTCTCAAGATCATAACTTATCGTGAGTAACCGCTGACCTTGATGATCTACTACATCATAACGATTTCTTAGAGTATGAGGCCTCAGATCTGCGACCTGGCTCCATGAAATCGAAAGGGGGTCGCCGGCGTGTGGATGGTAGGTAAGCCCTTCTTCTGAGGCAACTATATGATCGCGAGTTCTCGCATAGAAGCGAAGCAGCAAGACCAATGAAATGACGAAAAGTACGCCATACAAGAGAGATACAAGGTAGACCTTTGTGTCGGGCGAACCAAGGAAGAGATACAGTAAGAGGCCAACAAGGGGGAGCGCCGTCATGACCATTAGCAAAGCCACTGCTGTTCTAGTCGATAGAGAGAAACCATAAGTGGACATTCTTGAATGTTAGCAGATGCTCCTATTGAGACAATCAGAATTACGAAACGGAGGCCTGATCCCGTTTCCCTTTGAATCGCTCTCTCCTACAATAAATAACCGCATTGGTATCTCTACAACTAGTGGCCTGTGGTTCTTAGCGGGCTTCACCGGAGCGACGGGGTCCCGCCCGGCATTTCACCCTGCGCCATTTTTCAAATGCCGGTAGCCTGAAGGCTTGTTCGTTGACAGGCTCTGAAGGGCTGTGATACCGTCCACCGTTCTTTGAGCCTCATATAGAGGCGCCTACACCTCGCTCCCAATCTTGATTGGGGGCCTTTGTCCAGGAGGATTGCTGCATGGAGCTCTACGAGTCTCTGTTCATTATTCGTGCGTCTATCTCCGACCAGGAGACGACTGCCTTGATCGAGAAGATGAAGGCTGTGGCAGAAAAGACCGGCGCACAGTTCATCAAGTCGGAAAACTGGGGTAAGAAGAAGCTTGCCTACGAGGTGAAGCGAGAGCGCAAAGGCACCTACGGGTACTTCTATTTCAGGGCGCCCAATATCACGGTCGGTGAATTGGAGCGGTCCTACCGGCTGGAAGATTCGATCATCAAGTTCTTGACCGTCCATCTCAAAAAAGAACTGGTGCCGCCACGGCCGCGTGAGGCGATTTCGGAGGAGTTTGCCGGTGGCAGGCTTTAATAAAGTCATCCTCCTCGGGAACCTCACGAGGAATCCGGAGCTGCGGTATACGCCGAACGGGACACCGGTGGCCAGTTTAGGTCTTGCGGTCAGCCGGCGATACAAGCAGGGCGAGGAATTGAAAGAAGAGGTCTGCTTTGTCGATATCGTTGTATTCGGCAAGCAGGCGGAACATTGCGGACAGTATCTGAGCAAAGGAAACGGAATCATCGTCGATGGGCGGCTGCAGCAGCGCCGGTGGGAAACAGAAGACGGCCAGAAGCGCAGCAAACACGAGGTGGTCGCTCAGACAGTTACGTTTATGCCGAAACGCCAGGATGGCGGAGGTGGCGGCGGGTTTGAAGCGCCGGCGCATGATGACGCCGGATATGAACCGGAAGAGCACGTCTGAGCGAAGCCCGGTCTGTCTGGTTCATCTGGTTTGTTTTGTTTATCTGGTGAATTTTGTTCAGCTGGTTAGTTTCGTCTAACCAAACAAACAAGACAAACCAAAAAACGCGACAGACCGAATAGACCAGACAGGCCAGACGAACAAGACAAGCTGGCAGATTTTTCCCACAGCCTGCTAACACATAGGGAGAGGGTTTATGGAGCGTGAACAGAGTGGCGACCGAGACGGCGGAGGCGGGGGTCGGTTTTTCCAACGCCGTCGGCCCTGCCGATTTTGTATCGACCAGGGAGCGATCGATTTTAAGGATGTCGGGTTGTTGAGGAGTTTTTTGACTGAGCGGGGTCGGATCGTCCCGCGGCGTATTTCCGGCAATTGTATGAGGCACCAGCGCGAATTGACGGCCGCCGTCAAGCGGGCTCGGCACATCGCTCTCATCAGTTTTGCTGAAGAGCGATAACGATCGCGTTGGGGATGGGAATGCAGGTAGGTGCCGCGATGGAATTGCTTAGGCCGCTGCTGGCCGACATAACTGTCGATGGGCTTTCGCTGGTCGGCGAGGCGACGGCTGAAGATCTCGGCCTCTCCGAGGATGATGCCGTCATTTTGGGACCGCTGGCTGTGAGTCTGGACCTGACCAACGTCGAAGGGCTGGTCGCCGTGACGGGAGTGTTGGAAGGCACGATCGTCCGAGAATGCGTACGATGCCTGAAAAAGTATGAGGATCCACTGGCTTTTTCTGTGCGGGCGGCCTTCGTTCCGGAGCCCAAGTCGGCGCCGCGTCATCCGAAGCGGGTCGATTCACGAAAGACGAGCGCAAAGGTTGTAGAGGCTGAACCGGAAGAGGAGCCGGACGATCAGTACCAGTATCAAGGCAATCAGCTGGAACTGGCTCCCATGTTGCGTGAACACATCATTCTGTCCGTGCCGATGCAGCCCCTCTGCAGCGACGACTGTTTGGGGCTTTGTGCGCGATGCGGCAAAAATTTGAATGAGGGACCCTGTCAGTGTGCCGAGGAATTACCGATCCCGAGAGTTCGAGTCATCCAAGCCATAAACCGCAAGCCCGGTGGATCGTCAGCGTCCTAGCGTGACCGCCTGCTATTGAAAGTGAGAAACAGTTGCCATGCCAAATCCGAAACATAAACATTCACGAGAACGACGCGATAAACGACGCACACAAAAACTGCGTATCGCGCCGCCAGGCATGTCCGTTTGTCCTCAGTGCCACGAACTGAAGCTGCCGCATTACACCTGTTTGAATTGCGGGACCTACAAGGGTAAGGCCGTCATCCAGGTCGAAGAGTCCTAGCCGGCAGGCTGCTGAAAAAGTCCGCCAGCTTCGTTCTCGCATCGCTCAGAGGCTCAACGTACCGAAACGTACGCCTCGCCTCTTCGCGCGCTGCGGCCTTGCTGGACGGCCTTTTTGAGCAGCCTGCTAAATAGTGTCGTGATGGGCCCCTTTGCCTGTTGCGTCGAGCACCTTACTACTCTAAACTCCTGCCGCATGTCGCGTGGTGACGCGCTACTCGTCTTGTGTCACCACCGAGACGTCATCTTTTACGAAACACTCAGTTGCTATGAAGATTGCGCTTGATGCCATGGGCTCTGACCATGGACCGGCTCCAGTCATTGAAGGGGCTCTCCAGGCTGCCCAGGAATGCGATGTCGAAGTGCTGCTGGTCGGTGACGAGACCATTCTCACTGCCGAATGTCGCCGTCTCGGTTGTACGGACTCCCGCATATCCATTCGACATGCCTCGCAAGTTGTCGAAATGCACGAATCGCCTGCTGCTGTGGCCCGCAAGAAACGCGACTCCTCTATCTGGATTGCTACGGAATTGGTCAAGAGCGGCGAGGCAAGCGCCGTGGTCAGTCCCGGGAATACCGGCGCCAGCATGGTGGCGTCATTCTTTGTGCTCGGCCTGACGAAGGGTGTTGAACGTCCGGCGATCGCAACGAGTCTGCCGACTCTGACCGGTACGGCGATCATGTTGGATGTGGGGGCGAATGTGGACTGTACCGCACAGCACCTGGCCCAATTCGCCATCATGGGGAATGAGTATGGAAAATATCTCTTTGGGAAGCCCAATCCCCGTGTCGGGTTGTTGAGTATCGGGGAAGAGGACAGTAAAGGAAATGAGGTCACGAAGGAGGCGTTCAAGCTCCTCAAGGCGAGTTCGCTCAATTTTATCGGCAATGTCGAGGGCCGCGACGTATATAGTGGGGCCACCGATGTGGTGGTGTGCGACGGCTTTATTGGAAATGTCGCGCTGAAGATCTCCGAAGGGGTGGCCGATACGATTAAGAAGTTACTACTAAAGGAGATCTCCGGCTCCTTCTTCGGCCGCTTAGCCTACCCGCTCATTGCCAAACCGCTTCTCAACTTGAAGAAGAAAATCGATTACGCGGAATTCGGCGGAGCGCCGCTTCTGGGAGTCAATGGTATTACCATGATCTGCCACGGTCGTTCGTCCGCCAAGGCGATTAAGAATGCCATCCGTCGAGCCAAGGGATTGGCGGAGCATCGCGTCGACGAACTGATTCGACGCGATATTGAAGAGAGTCTCTCGCAAGCCAAACCCACCGAGGATGCGCCGGTATGAGAGCCCGTATTGCAGGAACCGGGGCCTATGTTCCGGCGAAGGTACTGACCAATGCCGACCTCGAACGGATGGTAGCCACATCGGACGAATGGATTGTCGAGCGAACCGGGATCCGTGAGCGACATGTGGCAGGTCCGGGCGAGGCCTGTTCGGATCTGGCGGTGAAGGCGGCAGAGCGGGCCTTGATTGCCGCAGGGGTGAGTGCGGCCGATCTCGATCTGATTCTGTTGGCCACCTGCACCGGCGATTATCCGCTTCCTGCCACCGCCTGTTTGATTCAACATCAGCTGGGGGCGACGCGCGCGGCTGCCTGCGATCTGTCGGCTGCCTGTTGCGGATTCGTCTACGCGCTGTCGGTGGCGGATGCCTATGTGAAAACCGGCATGCGCCATGTATTGATCGTCGGATCGGAAGTGATGTCGGCGATTACCGACTGGACCGATCGCAATACCTGTATTTTGTTCGGCGATGGGGCTGGGGCGGCAGTCGTCAGCGCGAGCGAGAACGACCGGGGCATCCTCTCGACCCATCTTCGTTCCGATGGCGCCCTCTGTGAATTGATCGCAGTGCCGGGGGGAGGGTCGCGTTTGCCGCCTTCCGAAAAGGGCGTGGCGGAGCGGATGCAGTATATCAAGATGAGGGGAAACGAGACCTTTAAGGTGGCGGTTCGGACCTTGGAAGAGGTCGCGCGCGAGACCTTGGCGGCAAATCATCTCCGCGTTGAGGATCTCGACCTCTATGTGCCCCACCAGGCGAATGTGCGTATCCTCAAGGCAGTGTCCGAACGTCTCGGACTTCCGCCGGAAAAGGTGATGTTGAATCTCGATCGGTACGGGAATACGTCGGCCGCGTCGATTCCCATTGCGTTGGATGAGGCAGTGCTGCAGGGAAGAATCAAAGAGGGAAGTTTGGTGATGTTAGGGGCCTTCGGCGCCGGATTGACCTGGGCGTCCGCGCTCATCAGGTGGTAGCGGAGGAAGCGATCGACAGTCAGTTGCCAGTTCAGACTTGGAAGTTGGAGTTGCGTGCTGATGGCTTATGGCTGACAACGTCCCTGGAACTTTTTCCCGTTGACATTCAAAGGAAATTCGACGATATCTAACCACGCAGGAACGGCGCGCGCGCCCTCTCCAGCTGTGAATATTTCGATGATGCAAGCAACCGGTAGCCTCGTGCAATCACTTCGGTAGCATGGCGATTCTCCAATCAACCAACTCATCCGGCATCGGGCTGGTCTTCCCAGGCCAGGGGTCTCAGTCGGTTGGGATGGGAAGAGCGCTGCTGGAGGCCCAGCCCACTATTCGGAGTCTCTATGAAGAAGCCTCGTCGGTGCTGGGATATGACATTGCCGCTCTGTGTTTTGAAGGGCCGGCAGAACAGTTGAATCTGACGGAATATACTCAGCCTGCCTTGCTGGTGAGCAGCATGGCCGCGCTCCAGGCATTGAAGCCACGGGGTATTACTCCGATTGCAGTGGCCGGTCACAGCCTCGGTGAATATTCGGCTCTTGTCGCCGCTGAGGGAATGACGTATCGTGATGCGGTCGGGATCGTGCAGAAGCGGGGCCGGTATATGGCCGAAGCGGTCCCGCCAGGGACGGGGCTTGTCGCTGCGCTACTCGGTCTCACAGTAGACGTGGTGAAAGATGTCTGCCGGGAGGCCTCATCTGTCGGAGTCGTGGCTGCGGCAAACTTCAATTCTCCTGGGCAGATTGTGATTGCCGGAGAAAAGGCCGCCGTGGAACGGGCTATTGAATTGGCAAAGACTAAAGGGTGTAAGAAGGCGATTCCTCTCCCTGTCAGTGTACCGGTGCATACACCTCTGATGCAGAAGGCGGCGGATCGACTCGCGGGCGAATTGGCCGCCATCGCCTGGTCTGATCTCAAGGTGCCATTGGTCAATAATGCGGAAGCGAAAGCGATTACGAAGGCCGGCGATATCCAGGCGTCCTTGATACGGCAACTTCCTTCTTCCGTGCTCTGGGAAGATACGGTGAGAACCATGTCCATGATGGGGGTGAAGACCTTCGTCGAAGTCGGTCCTGGAACGGTTTTGAGCGGCCTGATCCGACGGATCCTGCCGGAAGCAGTGACGCTGAACGTCAACGATCCTAAGTCGCTCGAGGCGACCCTGAGGACGGTATAATGTGAAACATGAAACGGTGTTGTCGGAATGTTTAACGAATAACGTTTAGCGATTAACGGAGTTGTGATGTCTCTTCAAGGTAAAGTTGCGATAGTGACCGGAGCGGCGCAAGGGATCGGTCGGGCGATTGCGGAAGCGCTGGCTCAGTCCGGGGCTGATATTGTGGTGGCCGATCTCGATCCGAGCCGGTCGAAGGACACGGTTGCGGCAGTGGAGCAGTTGGGGCGCAAGGCGCTGAATGTCAAGGTCAACGTGGCGGATGCAACCGATACCAAAGCGATGGTCGATCAGGTGCTGAAGGAATGGGGGAAGGTCGACATTTTAGTGAATAATGCCGGGATTACGCGCGACGGGCTCTTGTTGCGGATGAAGGAGGAAGACTGGAATCTCGTGTTGCAAGTCAATTTGAACGGGACGTTCAATTGTATCAAAGCCGTCTTGCTCTCGATGACGAAGCAGCGGTATGGTCGCATCGTCAACATCGCATCGATTGTCGGAGTGATGGGTAATGTGGGTCAGGCGAATTACGCGGCATCCAAAGCGGCGGTGATCGGATTGACCAAGACGGTTGCGCGTGAATATGCCAGCCGCGCTGTCACGGTGAACGCCGTTGCGCCAGGATTCATCGATACGGCCATGACGAAGGGATTATCGGCGGAGGTAAAAGAGACACTGCAGAAGCAAATCCCATTGGGACGATTGGGCACCGCGGCCGATATTGCGTCGGCGGTGCGTTTTCTCGTGTCGGACGAGGCAGCCTACATCACAGGGCATGTCTTGCACGTGAACGGTGGGATGTTGATGACTTGACGACTCTGTGAACGGAATATTGTATGATGCTGCGGCAGGTTCGCAGCTATAAGGAGGAGGCAGGATGGGAAAGGAGGCAGGAAAAGCGATGGGCACTGTGGATGAGCGGGTAAAGAAAATTATCGGTGAACAGCTTGGAGTTGAAGAGGATGAGGTGACGCCGGAAGCCAGTTTCGTGGAAGACCTTGGCGCCGACTCGCTCGATACGGTTGAGTTGGTGATGGCCCTCGAAGAAGAGTTCGGCATCGAGATCCCAGACGAAGATGCAGAAAAGATTCTGACGGTCGGGAAAGCGCTGGACTACATTAAGGAAAAGGCCTAGCGGTCGCAGGATGCGATGAGTCCTCGCTCGACCAGGCGGATTGTGGTGACGGGTCTGGGGCTGATTACGCCTCTGGGAATCGGTGTCGACAAGACCTGGAAGGCTATTTGTGCCGGCGAGTCCGGCATCGGTCGCATCACAAAATTCGACCCTGCTGCGTACGATGCTCAGATTGCCGGTGAAGTCAAAGATTTCGATCCGGCTCAGTTCATCGAAAAAAAGGAAATCAAAAAGATGGATACGTTCATCCATTATGCCGTGGGCGCGGCCCATCTGGCTGTGGATGATGCAGGGTTTACCGTGGCGCCGGAAGAGGCGACAAGGGTCGGTGTCTATATCGGGTCCGGTATCGGGGGGCTTGGCTCGATCGAGCACTACCATAAGATTCTGCAGGAGAAAGGCCCCGGGCGTGTCTCGCCGTTTTTCATTCCGATGACCATCATCAACCTGGCTTCCGGGCAGGTGGCGATCAGACTGGGTGCCAAGGGGCCGAACTCCTGCGCGGTCACCGCCTGTGCGACGGGCAATCACTGTATCGGCGATGCGTACCGCTTGATTCAAGCAGGCGATGCCGACGTCATGGTTGCGGGCGGAGCGGAAGCTGCCATTACCCCGTTGGGGGTTGCAGGGTTTGCTGCGTCGAAGGCCTTGTCGTTTCGTAACAATGACCCAACGAAAGCGAGCCGGCCGTTCGATAAGGATCGCGACGGGTTTGTGCTGGGCGAAGGCGCGGGAGTCGTAGTCTTGGAAGAACTGGAGCACGCGCGTCGGCGTGGCGTTCGGATCTATGCCGAGCTCATCGGCTATGGCATGAACAGCGATGCCTATCATATTACCGCTCCGTCCGAGGAGGGCGAAGGTGCGGTCCGGTGCATGGAACTGGCGCTTAAGGATGCCGGCATCGGCAAGGAGCAGGTCGGGTATATCAACGCGCATGGCACCTCGACGATGGCGGACGCGATTGAAACCAAGGCCATCAAGCAGGTGTTCGGTGAGCAGGCCTATCGCATTCCGGTCAGTTCAACTAAGTCGATGACCGGCCATTTACTTGGGGCGGCCGGTGGGATTGAAGCGGTGTTCAGCGTTTTGGCGTTGCACCACGGGATACTCCCTCCGACGATCAACCTGGATCATCCTGATCCTGCTTGCGACCTGGACTATATCCCGCATAAGGCCAGACCGGCTGCAGTGACAGTGGCGTTGTCGAATTCTTTTGGATTCGGTGGGGTTAATGCCTGTCTCCTCTTTAAAAAGCCCGAGGCGTAACAAGTTTGTGCGAGGGATATACTCGCCACTATGACTTCGGTTTCCTCCGCCGACTCGCTCCAATCTTCGTTAGATTATCGATTCAAGGTTCTCGCCTTACTTGAAGAGGCCTTGACCCACTCCTCTCTCGTCAACGAACAAAAATCAGCTTCGTCCCAACATAACGAACGGCTCGAATTTTTGGGCGATGCGGTGTTGTCGCTTGTGATCAGCGAGTATCTGGCTTCCGTGTTGCCGCAATCTTCGGAGGGGGCCCTCTCGAAGCTGAAAGCCCAGTTGGTGAGTGAGGCATCATTGGCGCAGGTGGCCCGCAAGCTCGGGCTCGGGGAGCATCTCAAGCTTGGGCGCGGAGAAGACCGGTCGAAGGGGCGCGAGAAAGATTCATTGTTGGCCGATGCGTTGGAGGCGGTGCTTGCAGCGGTTCATCTTGACGGAGGATTCGAGGCAAGCCGCAGGGTGACGCGCCACATTTTCTCAGAGAAGCTTGGGCATATTGCCGCGCAACAGGAGCTGCCTGGAGCAGGCGACTACAAGACTCAGTTTCAGGAGTGGTGCCAAAAGCGGCATGATACATTGCCGCGTTATACGACTGTCCGGGAAGCAGGACCGGATCATCAGAAGCTGTTCGAGGTAGAACTGTCGATTCGGGGAGAAGTTGTCGGCGCTGGGTCTGGACGAAGCAAGAAGGAAGCAGAGCAACAGGCGGCGAAGCAGGCTCTCCAACAGCTAGGGGCTTGATTCGATCGCTATGGTAGGATGACTTCGCAAAGAGACCAGTTATTATTCCAGGGAGGGTGATGATGCAGAGACGAATCTTCGTACAAATGGTGGCCGCGACCGTCGTGCTTGGTGCAAGTCTGTTGCTGGGGGCAGGCGCCCTCTGGGCAGCCGACAAGGCTCCGGCGGGAAAAGCAGAAGGGGTGAAAGGACCCAAGGCCACTCTCAAAACAAAATTTGGCGACATCGAGATCGTCTTCTTTCCCGAGAAGGCTCCCAAGCACGTTGAGAATTTCATCGCATTGGCGAAATCCGGCTTCTATAACGGCACGATCTTTCATCGGGTGATTCCAGGCTTCATGATTCAGGGCGGCGATCCCAACACCAAAGATCTGAATAAGCCCGAGACCTATGGCCAGGGGGGGCCTAGCCAGCGCCTCAAAGCCGAGTTCAACGACATTCCTCACAAGCGAGGGATTCTCTCCATGGCACGTACAAACGATCCGAACAGCGCCGGCTCGCAGTTCTTCATTGTCGTCAAGGACTCGAACTTTCTCGATGGGCAATATACGGTTTTTGGCGAGGTGGTGAAGGGAATGGAGGTGGTGGATAAGATTGTCAGTTTGCCAAGGAACAGCCGCGATCTTCCGACGGAACGGGCAGATATGACGGTCGTGGTGGTCGAGTAAATGATGCCGGTTTGGAGGGTGATGGCCTGTGATTCGGCTGCCATAAGAAGTTTCATACTGTGCGGAGTGCTGTTGGGGATCGGTCTACTCACTGGTTGCGGAGGAAAGGCCGACGTAAAACCGGCGATTCTTCCGCCAAGCCTCGGCCCCAAAGCTATTATTAAGACGAAGTTCGGAGACATGCAGATCAAGCTGTATCCGGACATAGCGCCGAATCATGTCGGAAACTTTATCAAGCTGGCCAAGTCAGGCTTCTACGACGGAACGATCTTTCACCGGGTGATTCCAGGTTTTATGATTCAGGGCGGTGACCCCAATACCAAGAACTCGCTGCGCAAGGACACCTATGGACAGGGTGGGCCGAAAGATGAAAAGGGCAATCCAATCTTCTTGAAGGCAGAGTTCAGCGACGTGCCACACAAGCGCGGCATTGTGTCGATGGCGCGGGCGAACGAGCCCGACACAGCTGGGTCGCAGTTTTTCATTGTCGTCGAACAGTCCCCTTTTCTCGATGGAAAATACACGGCGTTCGGCGAAGTGATCAGAGGTCTTGGAATTGCCGATAAGATCGTGGGCCTGGCAAAAAACAGTCAGGACTTGCCGAACGAGCGAATTGAAATGACGGTCACGATTGTTGAATAAGAGCGGGGTCGCAGGGGGGCACTCTATCTGAGTTTTTCGATGAACGTGCGCAAGCGCGCCCGTTCAGAGGGGAAGATCAGAATGAAATTCAGGCCAAAGGCACGGCCTGAGACCCAACGGACGGAGGCTCGTTCGACTTTCACCGGGGGTGACTGGTCGGGGAGATGAATCGAGAGCTGAACATCGAGCCCTTCCGCCATATTGACGTCCGATTCGGCTCGACAGCCTGAGGTCGAGATATTTGTGATAGTGGCGTCGCCTTCGATCTCTCCGGAAGCAAATCCCAGGACACAGCGTAACTCCACTCGGCGCGCTTTTCTGATTTTGTGCTCTTTCTCTGCGCTCATAATGTGCCGCCCGCAGTTTTCGGGAGCGGTGACCCGTCAATGGTGATGACACCCCGGGCCATGGGTGTGGGTTTCAGGCTCCGGGGGCGGCATGAATTGCTGTCCCGGCAAGATGATGTGGCCCGGTTCACGTTGTTTGGTCAGGTATTCAGCGATGTCCGGATGGTAAGCCCGCACATAGCCAATGAGTCCGCCGAGGAACCGCTGCGATTGGAAGCCCGTGCCTGAGAATCGTGAGACGAACGAGATCGCACGGTCCAGTATTTCAGGCGCGGCTGAGATATCGGCAATCTGCTCTGGATTCTGTTTCTTGAACGTGTCGTATTCTTTCCCCAGATATTCGGCAAAGACCGGCATCGGTGCGGCAGGCACATGGAGAGGGCTGAGCGTTCGTCGCAAGGCCTGCAGCGCTGCCACGACTTCTGCATCCTGCCCGTCGTGGCGTCTCTGGAAGTAACCGAAGGTCACCACTTCAACCAGGTTGAACAGGGCCACGGATTTTTCACCGCCCAGCTCCGTCAGTTCGCGATAGAACTCGCGGCGTAGGGGCATGAATTGAACCGCCAGCCGTTTTTGTTGATAGTCGCTTCCTGATTCGAGATAGACGCAATCGGCCGGGCATGAGACCCGCACGATTCGATGTTCGCCGCAACATTGGCTGCAGATCAACCCTGCCAAGGCGGGACAGGGCCGCTTGCCTTTCCGTTGTGTGCAGTAGGCGCAGTGGCTCATTTTTTTGTTGATCCTTCCGGCGCCGGCTTCGGCGGTGGGGGGATAAATCCGTAGTCCGCCAAGGTCCGTTTTTCTTGTTTGGACTTTCCGCTGCTGGGCGTTTCAAGCCCGTTCATTTCAGCCGCATGGGCCAACTCAAACGGAACAAGGATAAGGTTGTTGGCACGGTCGATGCTGAGGTCTCCCGGTGAGGGCAAAAATTCGGCAATGACCTGAAATCGCTTGTCCCAGCTCATGCGCCAGACTTTCCCCGTCGTAAAATCCGACACGTACATATTGCCCCAGCGGTCGAAATCCACTCCCCGGAGATTCTGAAAGCGGCTGGAAAAAAAACTGTTGGAGAAGAGTTCCGTCACTACGCCTTCCGGCGAGACCTCGGAGATCTTGCCTTTGTCCCAGCTCACCGCAATGAGCTGGCCGGACTTGGGATGGACGACAAGGCCGGTCGGGCCAGCGAGGGCGAGGTTTGTGACGAGTATGGAAAGGGTCTGGGTGGCCAGATCGATGCGGTAAATTGTATTGGCTTTCTGATCGGAGCAATAGAGGTGGCCCTTGCCATCGAAGGTCACGTCGCTCAGGGATGCCTGCTGCGGCTCAGATGGTGAGGTCGCGGGTGATCGGATGGTGAGTGTCAGGACCGGTGCACCGGTGGTGGTGTCAAAGCCCCGCAGTGTGTTGAGATCGGCCACATAGAGCACGTGTTCCACCACGGCCATGCCTTTGGGGGCATGGAGGATGACGTCTCCCTTCCCTCCCTGGATGAATTTGAGATTCAGGAGCTTGCCATTGGGATCGAGTTTGGTGATGAATCCGTTGTTATCGGCCGTCTCCGGTTCTCCGTTGACGCTTGAGATGAAATAGCCCTTATCAAGGGGATCGTTTACAAAGCTATAGGGAGATTGGAGCTCGGTCACAGTGATCTGAGCGCCGAGCGGGCTGACGATCACGAGAGAGATGATCCAGATAAGCCAGGTTGCTGGATGGCGGATGATGCGTGTCAGAAGGGACATCACGGAGGAGGTTCTGCTCACAGGCTCGATGGCTATCGATGGTGGTTGACGAATCCATCGTAGCTGTCGAGCGAAGAGCCTGTCAAGAAAAGGACGTGAGGCGTGAACGGACGTGAGGGGTAAGGGATAAAAGAGTAGGCAGGGCAGCGATCAACATCAGATTCCCAAGTCCCTCGCTTCACGCTTTCACCCCTGACGCCTCACCTCTTGGAGGGTCGTTGACTTGATCAAAAATCCCCTGCTATGGTGCCGACTCCGAATACAGGTCAAGGTTGAGGTCAAGGCTGAGTGAATGGTTGTTCTGGTTGCTCTCGCTCAGCCTCAACCTTAGCCTTAACCTTGTCATGAGTGGAGGGAATTGTGGCAGCACGATTGATCGACGGTAAAGCATTGGCATTGAAGGTACGTGAAGGGTTGGTGGCCGAATCTGCGGCGGTCTTGGCTAAGACCGGGATGAAGCCCGGTCTGGCGACCATCCTGGTGGGCGACGATCCCGCCTCGCATCTCTATGTGAAGAGCAAGCAGAAAGCCTGTGATGCGGCGGGCATCTATATCGATGATCACAAATTGCCGGCGAGTACGACGCAGGCAGAGCTGCTGGCGTTGATCCAAAAAGAAAACGCCGATCCCAGGATCCACGGGATATTGGTTCAATTGCCGCTCCCGAAGCATATCGACAGCAAAGTCGTACTCGAAGCTGTGTCTCCCGACAAGGACGCAGACGGGTTTCATCCGTATAATTTCGGCCGACTTGTTGAGGGGCATCCCGTATTTGAAGCCTGCACGCCGAAGGGCGTCATCAAGATGATCGAATCCACCGGTGTGAGTATCGAAGGCAAGCGTGCTGTCGTATTGGGTCGGAGTAACATCGTCGGCAAGCCGCTGGCGCTGATGTTGCTCCAACGCAACGCTACGGTGACGATTTGTCATTCCAAGACGAAGGATTTGCCGGCGGTCTGTCGCGAAGCCGAGTTGCTGCTGGTCGCAATTGGGAAAGCCAAGTTTGTCACGGCCGACATGGTGCGCGAGGGGGCAATTGTGATCGATGTCGGGACGAACCGGCTCCCCGATGGGAAAGTCGTCGGCGACGTGGACTTTGAACTGGTCAGTCAAAAGGCAGGCTGGATCAGTCCTGTGCCGGGCGGTGTCGGGCCGATGACGATCGCGATGTTGCTGGACAACACGGTGGAGTCTGCGAAGAGAATGGCGAAGATGTTGTAGAAGGATGAGGGCTCCCTTGCTCGCTGCCCGCGCACGATCAGAATGTGCTCGGTCAATGCGTGCAGTAGGGAACCCCCAATCCTCCTACAACAGCAGGTGAAGTGTAAGGGGGTATGGAAAGAAGATGAGTCGGGAGCCGAGGCGATTGCGAGATGTGCTCGATCAGGGACAGTTCGCTGTCACGATTGAGTACAATCCTCCCAAGGGCACCAACATCTCCGGTGTGTTGGAGAATGCCAAGCAGTTGGTGGGGCGGGTGCATGGGGTCAACGTGACGGACAACACAGCCGCCATTGTGCGGGCCGGGTCCCTGTCCGTCTGCCGACTCCTCTATGAACTCGGCCATGATCCTGTCATGCAAATGACCTGTCGCGATCGCAATCGTATCGCGATGCAGTCGGACCTTATGGGCGCCTCCATGCTCGGTATCCGCAACATTCTCTGCCTCACGGGAGACTATCCGACGGTTGGAGATCACAAAGAAGCGAAGCCCGTTTACGATTTGGACTCTGTTCAAGTCATGCAGCTCGTACAAGAACTTAACAATGGACGGGACCTTGTCGGGAACAAATTGGATGGTGCGACGCAGTTTACGATTGGCGCTGCGGTGACTCCGGAGGCAGATCCGCTGGGCCCGATGCTCGCCAAGTTTGAAGTGAAGGTGAAGGCCGGCGCCCAGTTTTTCCAGACCCAGGCAATCTACCATCCGGAACAGTTTGCCTCCTTTATGCAGGCCGTGCGTCCCTTCAAGGCCAAGGTGTTGGCTGGTATTCTTGTCCTCCGGAACGCCAAGATGGCGGAGTTCATGAACGCGAACATTCCCGGCGTATCGGTTCCCCAAGAGATGATCGACGAACTCAGGGCTGCCGGTCCCGAGCGCGCGGAGGATGCGGGGGTGGACATCGCGGTGCGGACCATCAAGGCGGTGAAGCCCTATTGCGACGGGGTTCATATCATGGCGATCAAGGCTACGCACCGGTTGGCCGACATTATTACCAAGGCGGAAGTGGGTTAATGACGATTACTGAATTTCAACGACACAAGCGTGAGAAGAAGAAACTCATCGTCGTCACAGCCTACGATGCGCTGTTCACACGCATTCTCGAGCAGGCCGGTATCGAAACGATTCTGGTCGGGGATTCACTGGGAGTCGTCGTGCAGGGGAAGGCCAATACGCTCTCGGTGACGATGGAAGACATGCTCTATCACACCAAACTTGTGGCAGGAGCCGCCCAACGAGCGCTTGTCATCGGCGATATGCCGTTCATGTCTTATCAGATCAGCCGGGAAGATGCGCTTCGCAATGCAGGACGATTTCTGCAGGCCGGTGCTCAGGCAGTCAAGTTGGAGGGGGGCGCGGCTGTGGCCGATCAGGTGGCCGCGATGACCGGTATCGGCATTCCGGTCATGGGGCACCTCGGCATGACGCCGCAGTCCGTTCATCGGTACGGTGGTTACAAAGTGCAAGGGAAAGAATCGGATCGTGCGCTGGCGTTGCTCAATGATGCCAAGGTGCTTGAAGCAGCCGGCGCCTTCGGGATCGTGCTCGAAGCGATTCCTGCCGAGTTGGCCAAAACTGTTACGGAACAAGTGTCCATTCCCACTATCGGAATCGGCGCCGGCCCGCACTGCGATGGCCAGGTTCTTGTCCTCTATGATCTGCTCGGACTATTCGATGATTTCGTGCCGAAGTTTGTGAAGCCCTACGCTCACCTCAAGGCGGATGCATTACAAGCGCTACGTCGTTATAAGGAAGAGGTTGAGCAGGGTAAGTTTCCCAGCGACTCCGAATCCTACCACTAGCGGGCTGCTGAAAAAGGCCTCCAACTTCGTTCTCGGGTCGAAAGAATCCTCAACGTACCCCAGAGGGTACGCCTCCGGTTCTTTCTCACCTGCGGCCTCGTTGGATGACCTTTTTGAGCAGCCTGCGTGAGCATTCTCCTAAGTTCCCCAGAGGTATGGATCATCGATATTCTTGCAGACTATTGAAGAAAATCTTCAACGCTTAACCTCAGCCTTCTTCAAACGCTGTGGCCTTGTTCGGAAACTTGGTCCTTTTTACATTAACCTAAAGCGATAAGTGGAGCATGTGCGCCGGGACTGATCAGGCGCGCTTGCAGCTCTTTGGTTAGGCGGAGCACATCGATACCAAGATAGGAAGGAGGAACATCTTGCAATCGCATGATGCCGCTGCGATAGAGGTTCTGTGCCGCTGTTCGGTTACCAAGAAAGTCTTTGAGATTTGCAGCGGCGAGTTGAATGAGGGCCTGGAAAAAGTTTCCCTGCTCGCTGCTGTGTCCTACCGCGTGCCATAGTCCCTCGAAGACCTCGTGACATTCCCACCAATAGGAGAAGTTGTAGAGGTCGATTCCATACCGATAGTCTTCAGAGCTTTGCCATTGATCGGCGGGGAACGGCGTTGGTTTCGGTTCTAGTTGGCCATAGGAATGGCCAAGGGGATTTCGTCGTGGATGCGGTGTCAGGCCCGGCAGAAAACGATAGGGTGGGAATGGGTGCCGAGAGTAACGGGGCCAGTTGGGATTGGGTGGTTCCGGTTCAGTCACCACAACGCTCCAAATTGTTACAGCCGACTTGAAAGACCTTTCGGTCCTCCAATCGCATGGCTGTGAGCTGTTTCCCCCACACGCAACCGCTATCGATGGCCAGGAGATGTTCGTCGCAATAGAGTCCCAGTGAGGCCCAGTGTCCGCAGACGATGGTCGTGTCCCCTCGCTCGGGATTCTCAATTCGAAACCATGGAAGAAAGCCTGCAGGGATATGGTCCGGCGGCCCGGAGTATGACGACTCCATCAAGCCTTCAGCTGAACAGGCCCGGATTCTTGTAAGTACTTTCATGATAGTGGCCAGTCTGGTCGGCCCGGTCAGCGTCGAAGACCACTGTAAGTGCTTGCTGGGATACAGGGCGCGGAGCACGTCCTTGTAAGCGGGACCGTGCAGCTTCGTTTCAACTTCGCGAGCCAGCCCCTCAGCCTCATCGATCGACCACTGTGGGAGCAGACCTGCATGAACGAGGACGAATCGGTTTTCGCGGTAGAGAAGCCGTTGTCGGCGTAACCAGCCAAGCAATGCCTCACGATCTGGCGCCGCAAGAATTGCGTGCAACGTGTCTTCCGGGCGCAATGTTGCAATGCCTTCGGCAACGGCCAGTAAAAACAAGTCGTGGTTGCCCAACACGACGACAGCCGAGTTTCCAAGATTTTTAATATAACGGAGGACCTTGAGCGAATCCGGTCCGCGGTTGACCAGATCGCCGACGAACCAGAGGCGATCGGATGTCGGGTCGAATTGAATCTGTTGGACCAAGCGTTGCAGGGCTTCATGGCATCCCTGCACATCGCCGATTGCGTATGTAGCCATGAAGGTATGGTTTTCCAGGACAAGGGGAGCCTATCCTGCACGATCCCAAAAAACAAGACGAGGGTCGAAGGACGATGCGCGGCAATATGTTCTATGCCCTGCTCAAGGCGGCTCAGCATGATGGGTTCGGCCAGTTCGATCGTGGAGAGAGACGTCTATTTTGCTTGGGCGGTAAATGTGAGGGCGTTATTCAGCAGATGGCTCAGAATCTGGCGCAATCGGACGGAGTCTCCGCGCAGCCATGTCGGTCCCTCTGTTTGGATCAGGCAGGACAATGTCACGTTTCTGACATGCGCACGTGGTTGAAACAGGCCGGCATTATCTTTGAGCAGCCGATTCACGTCGAAATCAGTGATCTCCAGCTGCAAGTTGCCGGAGTCGAACTTCGAAAAAATCGAGCATGTCGTTGATGATCAAGAGGAGCCTTTCGTCCGAGGTGCGAGTCGTGTCGGTATAGTCACGTTGTTCAGCATCAGGGACGTGTCGAGAAGTAGTTCGGTCTTGCCCAGGACACCGTTCATGGGCGTCAGGATTTCGTGGTTCACGGTGGCAAGAAATTCCAACTTGAGGCGTGTCCCTTCGAGCGCTGCATCGCGAGCCTGGGCCAGGCTCACTTGGCAGGCTCGCAATTCTTGCAAGACTCGGCTCGACCGCACGATCTATCGGACGCGGTGTGTGATCAGCAGTCCATTCAGCGGTTTGGTCAGGAAGTCGGTGGCACCGGCATCTTAGGCCTGTGTGATGGAGCCGTAATCATCCAGACCGGTCATAATCAGAACAGGAGTGTGCCCTCCCTCTGGAAGTGTTCGAAGCGCTGCGCATGCCAGCATTCTCATCACCGGGTCGTCGTCTACAACCAAGGCGAGGGGAGTTTTCTGAGAATCAGCGTTCAGGGGACGTCTCCTTGTTGATGGCAGTTTGAAAGACGGAGCAGACGGCGTCGAAATCCCGTTCCAAATGCCGAAAGCGGTCCGGGGCATCATCGATTCGATGATCGCGGCCCAAGGCTTCGAGTTCTTTACATCTGGCCGCGACGGTCAAGGCGCCCAGAGCAGCGCTGCTGGATTTGAGGCGGTGCGCCACAGCGTGGAGCGTTGACGGATCGTTCGATTCGATGGCCTGGCGCAATTGACCAACCAGTAGCCGGGAATCCTCCAGGTATATGGCCAGCAACTTTACGAGAGGGTCGGGATGTCCCGGTCGCTTCAGCAGCCGGATGGGTTCCCAGGCCGTGTAATCGACCACGTCTGTCGGTTCGACCTGTTCCGCTTGAACGGTTGGTGCTGAGGACTCAGGCGCGGCCTCGACCGACGCTGTTTCCGGGGTTCTTTGTGACGAGGCAGGGCCACGCTGACTGAGCCAACGATTCAATAACTCCTTCAGCTGGGCTTGAGTGAACGGTTTGGTGAGATAGTCGTCCATCCCGGCGTTCAAGCATTTTTCCCGGTCTCCCTCCATGGCATTGGCCGTCAGCGCAATGATTGGAATGCGCGCCGCCTGTGTTTGTCGTTCCCGCTCGCGTATGCGGGAGGTCGCCGTGAACCCATCCATGATCGGCATCTGGCAGTCCATGAGGATGACGTCATAGGCGCCGGTGGCGGAGAGCTCAAGGGCCTGCCGACCATCTTCCGCGCTGTCCACGTGGCAGCCAAGCAGTTCGAGCAGCCCCGTCGCCACCTCGCGGTTGACCGGATTGTCTTCGACCAGGAGCACCTGGGTGGTGAGTGTGGGAGGCGTGAGGGGAGGCGACGCGCCTACGGTCGGCTCCGGGATAGAGCCTTGGCGATAACGGCGCAGACAGGTGAGCAACGTCGATTGGCGCACCGGTTTCTGGAGCCACGCCACGAAGCTGAGATCGGCGGTTGTCTCACTAGGGGCATCGCGTTCCCCCGAGCTGAGGGCCAGGAGATCGACGCGGCGGAGGAGGGGATCCGCCTTAATGGCGCGGGCGAGCCTGAGGCCGTCCATATCGGGTATGCACAGGTCGAGCAGGGCTAGGTCGATGGGAGTGGCGGTGTGGGCCGCCTGTGTCAAGCGTTCCAACGCCGTGGCGCCGCTGTCGGTGCTGAGTACCTCGGCCCCCCAGGCGGTGAGATGTGCGTGCAGCACAAAGAGATTCGTGGGATGGTCGTCGACAATGAGCACCCGTAGGCCGCGCAGAAACTGCTCGGGCGTGGAGTGGCTGTCATCCCGTGGCGCGGCACAGCCAAGCTGGACGGTGAACCAGAAGGTCGAGCCCTGCCCTGGCATACTGGTGATCCCGACCTCTCCCCCCATGAGCTGCACGAGCTGTTTCACGATCGACAAGCCGAGCCCTGTGCCGCCGAATCGCCGGGTGGTGGACCCGTCGGCCTGGGAAAAGGCGGTGAACAGCCCAGCTTGGGCTTCTTGGGTAATGCCGATGCCGGTATCGGTGACGGCGCATTTCAACGTCAGGGTCCGCGCGTTCTGCGCCAAGAGGTGGAGCCACACCGTGACCTCGCCGCGTCGCGTGAACTTCACGGCATTACCCACCAAGTTCAAGAGCACCTGGCGGAGCCGGACCGGATCACCGATGGCACGGTCAGGGATCTCATCCGGGAGAAAACAGATCAAGTCCAACCCTTTCCGTCCGGCTGGTTCGGCAAACAGATTGACGGCCTCTTCAATCGTCTCCCGGAGCTCGAACTCCACCTGTTCGAGCTCCAGCTTGCCGGCTTCGATCTTTGAGAAATCCAAAATGTCGTTGATGATGCTGAGGAGGGTGGTGCCGGACCGGTGCACACTGTCGGCCAGGTGCCGTTGCTTGTCGGTCAACGAGGTATGGAGCAACAGTTCAGCCATGCCGAGGACCCCATTCATGGGCGTGCGGATTTCGTGGCTCATGTTGGCGAGGAACTGCGATTTGGCGACGCTCGCTGCTTCGGCGGCCTCCTTGGCTTTGTGGAGGGCCTCTTCACCGTGCTTCCGTTCGGTAATGTCTTCGGAAATCCCCAAGAGGTATTCAGGTTGGCCCGCTGCATTGAAGATGGGAATCTTGCGTGTATGGAGGATCCGGGTGCCACGGTGAACTGTGGCAATGGGTTCTTCCGGGATGTCTTGTAGACATCGTGACTCGATGACGTCACGATCTTTCTGTGTGAAGAAGGCTGCTTCGTTCTGAGGAAAGAAGTCGTGATCCGATTTTCCGAGGACGGACTCTCGCGTAAGCCCGGTCAGGTCTTCCGCAGCCTTGTTCCATCGTACGAACCGGAGGTGTTCGGTGTCTTTGACGAATACCATGATGGGAAGATTTTCGATCACGGAATTGAGAAAATTCTTCGAGCGTTCAGTCTCAAGTTCGGCTTTACGTCGATCGGCAGCTTCAAGGACGAGAGAGATGGTATTGGCGACCGACGTTGCAAATTGCACTTCTTCCAGCTTCCACTGTCGGGGTGGGCCGATGTGCTCATGGCAAATGACGCCGACCATCTTGCCTTCCGACCGGATGGGGACATCCAGCATAGAGGTGATGCCCAATGGGGCTAAGTAGCTGTCCGTAAATTCAGAGGTCCTGGCATCAGTCTGGGCCTCATTCGCCGCGATGACGCTCTCTCGTGCAAGTTCTGAGAAATATAGTGGAAAGCTGGTTGCGGGAAGCTCGATTCCGCTTGAATGACGATCGGTCTGCTGTTCGTAGAGGTTGGCGCAGCGAATGGCGGCTTGATCTTCGGTAAAAAACCAGATGCTGGCTCGATCTGTCATGAGGCGTTGTGACGCAACCCGCGAAATCGTTTGAAAGGCTTCGGTGCGGTGTCCCCGGTAGATATCCGCATTGGTCGCCAGTTCGAGAAGCCCCGCTTGCACGCGGCAGAGCAAGGCGGCATTCTCAGCTTGCTGTGCTTCCATCCGTTTCTTGTCCGAAATGTCTCGAAACATCAACACGGCGCCGTCGATCATACCTTCGTGTGAGACCGGTGTGACAGTCAAGGAAATGGGAATCGATCGGCCGTCTTGGCTCAAGATGACGCCGCCCTCGGTTCGATAGGACATGCCCAAGGCAAGTGATGGAATCGATACGCCAGCGATCAGGCATCCGCTGCGGAATATTTCGGGCTCGGAGGAGAGGGGTTGGTATATGGGCTGGCCCTTTAGTTGAGCGAGTGGAGCATTGAGAAGGATTTCGGCCTGTGGGTTCATGATGAGGATTTTCCACTGCCCGTCGACGACGCACAGGCCGTCTCCGAGTGAGTGTAGGACCGCCTCGAGTTTGTTTCGTTCCTTCGCGAGCTCTGTCTCGCTGGAGCAGCGGAGTTCTTCGTACAACCCCTGCATCTCCCGCGACGTCACATCGAGGGATTGTTCCAGCAGCGTGCGGCCTTGGTCCCCTTCTGCGTAGCTCTGACTGATCCGCTCAAGCATTGCCCGCCAAACATCCACGTCTGTCGGGCAGCACTCGGAATCGAGTGTCAGGCGTTTGAGTTGTCGTTGCAAGAGCGGGTGCATCGTCAGTTTCAGGCGGCCTCAGAGATGGTGGTCAATGTCATCGTCTGATTATGCAGGTCGCATTGTCCGGTGGAGTAAGGGGAGATTTCTCCATATGAGTAAAATCCGATCTGTTGAACGCCCTTCGGCAAGACATCGAATGTGGCTTCGACTTCCTCTTCGGTGCGTTGGCCGAGGACTATTCGGCGTCCGACGCAACTGATGGCGATGGAGAGTGTGGGGGCAGAGTCTGTGTTGATCGGTGTGGCTAAGGTCGCCGCATCCGATGCGCCTTGTATCAAGCGATCGAAATTTGCCCGCATGAATTGGGCATAGGCGCCCTCCGGCATATCGCCGGCGAAAGTGAGGGATTGCGCCGCGTGGTCGATGCCGAGAATGGTACGAACAAGGCGTTTGGCATCTTCCTGTTTCTGTCGGATAGAGAGGGGGAAATGCAGTGCTGTGCCGGGAAGTCCACTCGCGAGCTCACCGAGGTAATCTTTGTAGAGCTGGAGCGCCGGCTTGTGGTTAAGCTCATACAAGACGTTCCCCTGTGAACGTGTGATGAGCCGCTCTGGTCCAAAGAGATCCCATCCACCCTTGGACCCGTGAGTGAGCCGGACGGCAGCTCCATACAGTCCGACCGCCGTCACATGCCCCCCAACGGGAAGACCGTCTTTGACGACCCACGTCCGTTTGAATCGGTCGCCGTCTCCGGCGAGACCTCCGCTCACTACCACGTCTGTTGTAAGTATAGTGTTGAGTCCGCGGATGAGCTCGCTCCCGTTCACTCCCAGTCCATCCGAGAGGACGAGCACCCCTCGTAGCCCTGGGGCGATGAGTTGGTGCGCGAGGGATTGCGCGGCTTCGAACGATTTTCCAGGATCTGTGACCGGAGCCGAGGCTGCTCGGACTATTGTGTGGTCGAATTGAAGGAGCGCGACGACCAATGTGTCGTCCTGGATATGCGTGCCGAAGATTTCTCCGGAGCTTGAGCACCCAATGGCCGCGGCTCCTGGATATGCAGCCAGGACCGATTGAATTGGGGTCGGCGCATCGAGCAAGCGAGAGGGGCCAAACATGACAACCAGGGTTCGGTCTGGGTTCTTGACCCCGATGCTCGGGACGGAGGTCCGATTGCTGTCCGAATAGGTAAAGGTTGAGAGTTTCATGCGGCCTCCTTGGGTGAGAATGTGCCTCGGATATCCCGGTATACGTTTGAGAAGAGAACGGTGTAGAGATTGTGGCGGTCGATCAAGACGAGTAGTTTGTTGGCACCACGTTCGTTAAAACCGTGAGAAGAAACTGCCCACTTGTCGAAGCCGGGTTGGGCGACCTGATAGCCGGGGACCATTCGGAGTGCTTCCGGGATGCTGGCCATACCCATTCGTCGGATAGCTTCTTGTGTCAGAACGAAGTTAGTGGACGCTGTTTGCACGAGCGGTTGCGCATTCTTGAAGGCGGGGGGCGTCTTGATGTTCATCAGATCATCGAGGCTCAGCCGGATCAAGTCGTCAACGACGGCACGTTCTTCAGTTCCGTGACCTCTGGACGACGGCAGAGAATGGTCATGTTGCACACCAGCAGTTCTCGCGATGATTTTGAACCACCCACGGAGGCAACCGACCATGATTCCAGGCTTCCGCAGCCGCGTGGGCTGTCGATAGGATCCTGAGGTGGAGAACACCGAGCACTCCTTAAGTGTCTTAAGCAACGAATATACGAATGCAGGCCGATCTCGATCGACGAGACCAGAGAGAGTCCCATACTTTCACATCGGATGTTTTCGGTTGGTACTAAAGCGTCGTTCCGGCTGAACGGACAGGGAAAGGCCTATGAATTGAAGAGGCCAACAGCGGGTTGAATGATGCCGTTGATTGTGTAAGGCGATGCTGTCAGGACTGGGACAAGGTGGAGAATTGTGCTCGGAGGGAGATGGAGGACAAATCTAGGCCGGATACTTCGCCTCAATCCTGCTGGACAACCCGCCGCGGGCGGCGAAGGTGCCGGTCACTCTGGCCCAGACAGGTCGGCAGCCTTTCACGATATCTTCCAGAATGCGGTTGACCGCATTCTCATAAAAGATCCCGAGATTTCTGTAGGCATGGAGATACATTTTCAACGACTTGAGTT
This sequence comes from Nitrospiraceae bacterium, assembly GCA_013140715.1. Lineage (GTDB taxonomy): Bacteria > Nitrospirota > Nitrospiria > Nitrospirales > Nitrospiraceae > Palsa-1315. The sequence continues at coordinate 1,087 of JABFSG010000025.1, read as the reverse complement.
CCAAACATTCTTTGTCCGGCATGTAGTGCAAGGTGATGACGCCGAAGTCTGGAAGGCCGGTCTTTGGGCAGATCGCGGTATATTCGGGAATCTCGATGGTGATTTCGTAGCCCTTGTATTGGTTCGGGAATGTTTCGATAGCCGGCAGTGGAGACGTAATGCCGCTCTTGGCATGCCGTTCGTTATACCCCAGCTTCGTGGTCCGCTGTTTCTTTGTTGGCCCCTTACCCCTCACCTCTGACCCCTCACGTCTTTCTAGATTTGTTTCATCCACTCCACTTGGCCGATTTTTTCCAATTGAATGTAGAGGGTCACCCAGGGGCAAGCCATTTCGGGATATACCTCACAGAGGCCTCCTTTACGCACGCCTCCGCAGGGGCCATGGCTCATGAACTTCGGGCACTCGGCTTTGAGTGTATTGTCAGGAATCGGGGGGCGCTTGTGGACTCCACCGGTATGCTGAGCGGCTTCGTCTTCCCCCAGTATGATAACGTGTGTCGACATGGGGTCCTAGTCTAGACAGGTTTTCTGAAATCATCAATCTCTCTTTCCAATGCCGGGATACGACAGCCTATCCGTTAAGTGCGAGACCATCGTGAAACGCAAGTCGTTAGGGCAAATGGCCTACTGGCTTGGACAGTGCTGGGTCTTCTTTCTGGCATGGTGGGCCCTATGAGAAGTTGCGTTGATTATCAGGAAGTTATAATATCTTACGAGCTGTGTGCGATTCGAAGGTGTATCGACGTTTCTCATTGACAGTCTTTTTTAGGCTTTGCTACCATGCACCGTCGTGTCGATGAGTTATGTGCGAGTCAGTGCCACTCAATCATCCTCGAGTTCACGCGGTTTTGTTACATAACTGTATTTTTTGATAGGCAATAGAATTCCGTTAAAACGGTATAGGGAGGTGTTCCAATGAGTCTCGACTATGTAAAATTCTCCGGCGGATTCGAGAAGTTTATGCCCAAAGAATATCGGGACATGGTTGAACATGGCCCGTTCGGAAAGAAAATTACGGTTTCCCAAATGGGAAGCTTCAAGGAAATTCTCGAAGAGCATCCCATGTGTGCCGGTTGCGCGATGACGC